>CAMTWK010000021.1:0-240040 GCA_947085425.1 uncultured Burkholderiales bacterium
AAAAGCGCATGTTCAGCGGCCTGCTATCGAGCGCAAAAGCCCGATGTTTAATTAAAACCAAACTGGATGGCAAAGTGCGGTAACACTTAACGGGCAAGCCCCCAAGCAGAGCGGGGCCGACCCGTGAAATATGCAGGCTAGCTCAGCACCATTGCGACGGTGGCAATCAGCAGCGCCATCAGCAGGGCGGTAAAAAATCCTGCCGTAGCCCAGCGAAGCGCCTTTTGTGTGCTGTGAGCGGCCTCAGCTTTCGCGCCTTTTTCGTATCCATCCTGCCAACTGGGGTTGGGGACATTGTGGGTGATATTGCCGAAGGTCATGCTATTCATGTTTTTCTCCCGGTCGATTAATAAAGCAAAAGCATTACAGTTCCATTTCTTGTTCTGGGGGTCGTTCATTCATGGGTGGCACCCAAGACATGCATGACTTCATGGCCGATTACCACCATCGCGGTAATGTCCTGCCAATCGGTTGGTTTGCGTGTGTACATCACCCAGAATCCGCCACCCATGTTTTTGACGCAACCGCGCACGTTTTTTCCGCAGTACTGCAAAAGTTCGGATTGGTTTGACCAGATCACCGTGAATTTCGCTTCGTTGGTGGTGGTCTCCAGCGCGGCACTCATGGGTTTGATGTAGTACTGAGGTTGCGGCGTTTCCATGACGGCGCAGCCGGTCAGTGTTATGGTGATCATTGCGGCGATCGACGCTGACACCGGGGCGGCCGACACATTGGAAGCGCGACGGAAAGGGGTAAAAAAATTCATTTCACTGTGCCGTCGAAATACCGGTGCCACAGACAATTGCCGTTGTGGAGGTTGTATATGGCGTTAACAAAACGGATGTGAAGAAATGAATCATGACCAGAGCCTTGTTCGCGGCCGTAAATAAATTGCTACGGCACAGAGGGTTTCCCTCTATTTCGGCTTGGCACGACTTTTCTTAAAAAATTGTCGCGCGCGTGAATCTGATCGGACAATCGGGACATTCATGGCGACGAGTGGTCGTTACGGCCATGCATGATCAACCACGCGCTGCGTCGCGCCTGCTTAGTGCGTTTTCCAGGCTCGAAAATGGGCATGGCCAATCGTTGGCGCGGCCAGCGGGGCAATGGGTTGAATTATGCAATTCGAGAAAAAGTGGCCGAAGTTATAAAATTCATTGACTGTTTTTCTTTAAATTAACTTGGCAAGGTCTTGATTTTGTGTTAAAAAATTAATCCTGCGGTTGATTTTGAAGGCCTGCACATGGCTCGGATCACGGTTTTTAATCAAAAAGGTGGCGTAGGTAAAACCACCACGGCGTTAAATTTAACCGCCGCACTGGCGCGTGCCGGCGCATGTCCATTGGCGATCGATTTGGATCCGCAGGGACATCTAACTGCTTTGTCCGGAGTCAGCATTGGTGGCGCCGAGCACAGCTTGTACGCGCACTATCGCGACAACAAACCGCTGGCCGAAATTATTCGCGAAACCGGTCGTGGCTGGATGATGTTGCCGGCGCACTTGGAACTGGCAAAGGTCGATACACAGTTTGGTAAAGGTCCCAATATTCTGAATAAGTTGAAATTCGCGCTCGTTCGCGAACAATTAAACGGTGCGCGCCCGGTCATTATTGATTGTTGTCCGTTGTTGGGCGTGTTGTCGTTGTCGGCAATCTTTGCCGCAGATACGGTATTGGTGCCGGTATCAGCTGATTACCTTGCGGTAAAAGGTGCGATCCAAGTTGAAAAAACATTAAACGCGTTGGGTCCGGTTCTCAAAAAACGCATTGCCCGTCGATATGTGATCACCCGATTTGATGGGCGCCGCAAGATGTCGTGGGAAATTGATCGAACATTCCGAGAAAAATTTGGCGACGAGGTTTGTGAGACACGCATCGCGGAAAGTGTCTCACTCGCGGAAAGCCCGTTTGTCGAAAAAGATATCTTTGCGCATGCGCCGGCCAGCAGGGGGGCCAGGGATTATCAAGCGCTGTACGACGAGTTGTTATCAGGCGCAGTTGTAAACCACGATGACGAAGTTGAAAAGTCGCATTCCGTATTGCCGTTTCAGGCATTTTTGCCTGAAAAAGTGCGCCGCGCCTCGGTTTTTGCCTAGGCAGAGGTGTTCAAAGAACTCGGTAATTACTTCGTGGTCTTGATCGTCGTTGTCTTGGCGGCATTGGCCGCGGTAACGAATCTGCCGATCAAAGAGGCGTCGCTCGCCTAGCGTTTATGGTCCTGCCCAACAATGAGTCCGATCGCACCTTCCAAATCGGTGCCTTCGCCCCGCGCCAATTCGTCAATGATTTTGACTTCGACAATGGTGCATTGGTGGTACATCTGCCGTAATTTCAACTCGGCGTGCGTCTGATCGGTTGCATGCACCATCAGGTTGTCGACAGCAGTGCCAGACTTGGTCAGAATTTTAAAGCCGAATTTTTGCATGACTCGACTATACAACGCGTTGGCTGGATATTGATGGTCTTGAACACTGCCGGTCCCATGATGCGATCGTGCTGCTTGCGTTGATTTTGATAGCCAAATCGAATGTCCATCAATGATAGTATTGGTCAATCAATAAATTGACAGACTAACAAACATGAATCTGCGTGATTTGAAATATTTGGTGGCCTTGGCGGACATCAAGCACTTTGGCCGCGCGGCGGAGGCGTGTTTTGTCTCGCAACCGACACTATCCACTCAGCTGATGAAATTTGAAAGCGAGTTGGGAGTGTCGCTGATTGAACGTAACCCGCGCAACGTGATGCTGACGCCGGTAGGCGAAGCAGTGGTGGCGCGGGCGCGGGCGATATTGCGCGAAGCGGAGGAAATTAAAAAAATTGCACGACGATCAAAGGATCCGGAGTCGGGAATGGTCAAAGTCGGCATTTTTCCGACTATCGGCCCTTATTTGCTGCCGCATATCATTCCACCGATCATTAAACGCTTCCCGAATCTGGAGTTGATTCTGGTTGAAGAAAAAACCGAAGTGTTGCTGAAGAAATTACACGATGGTGATCTTGATTGCGCGATATTGGCGTTGCCGGTTCATGACGACAATTTGCATGTCGAGTATTTGTTCGAAGAGGATTTTATTCTGGCGGTGCCGGATACCCATCCATTGGCAAAAAAGAAGTCGGCAAAATTGTCTGATCTCATCGACGAACAAATACTGCTGCTTGAGGATGGCCACTGTTTGCGTGATCAGGCATTGGAAGTATGCCAATTGGCCGGTGCCTCGGAACGGTCCGGCTTTCGAGCAACCAGTCTGGAGACTCTGCGTCATATGGTGGCGGCCAAAGTTGGCATCACACTGCTGCCGGCACTGGCCGTGCATGCGCCGGCACACCGCGCCGACGGCGTTCGACTGGTGCCATTTGCGCAGCCGGTTCCACACCGGCGGGTGGCCATGTTGTGGCGTCGTTCATCATCATTGGCCGGCTTTTTGCAGCGCCTTGTGCCGCTGGTGAAAGCAGTGCCCAAGACATTGTTGAACGCAGCCATAGTGTAGAAATAACCCATGGGGGCATCCAACAATATAGCGCCAGCATCGTATTGGCTGCTGCCCCTGGTGGCTGCTTGCGTGCGTATTGTGACCATGGGCGCGCGCCAATCGAGGGGATTGTTTGTTTCGCCCCTGAACACCACCACCGGATTGCGCATTGCCGCAATCATTTTTTTCTGGATGCATGCGTCACGCGCGTGGCTGATCAGCGTCTACCTGTTGGCGCCAAAAACAGAGCTGACGTTTTATCTGTTTGCTGCCGGTCCCGGCTTGATCTGGCTGGGTGGGCTGGAGATCACCGAACTCGGTAATGACAGCGTGATGTGGATTGCCATTGTCATGGCGGCATTGGCTGCTGTAACGAATCTGTCGATCAAAGAAGAAAAAATTTCGCCATTACAGAAAGCCAACGCATGAACACCGCTGAAATATTTTTGATTGCCATGGGAATTATTTTTACCGTCCCTTATTTGATTTGGCGATTGGGAAAAACGGAGTATTACGCGCCCTTGGTGGTGGTGCAGATTGTCACTGGAATATTGTTGGGCCCGGGTATTCTGGGCAGTGTTTTCCCGTCGTACTACGCGTTTGTTTTTGATCCAGTGGTGGTTCAAGCGCTGAATGGCATTGCCTGGTGGGCGGTGATGTTGTTTGTCTGGATCGCCGGAATCGAGCTGGATTTGAAAGAGGTCTGGATTCATCGTCGCGAAAGTGCGATTACGGCGGGACTCGCATTGGGCGTGCCATTGTTACTGGGCGCGCTGGCAGCGGTTGGCTTGCTGATGACCGACGGCTGGCTCGGTCCACGCGGCACACATTGGCAGTTTGTGATGGGGGTGGGCATGGCGTGTGCCGTGACCGCATTGCCGATTCTGATTTTGCTGATGGAAAAACTTGCCATACTCCGTCAGCCGATTGGGCAACGAATTTTGCGCTATGCGAGTATTGACGATATCGCGGTTTGGGCGGTTTTGGCATTCATCCTGCTCGACTGGCAGCGGGTGGTCATGCAGCTGGGTTTTTTGATTGGATTCGCCGTGGCCAGTTTTGCTTTGCGCCGTTTGATGCGCTGGCTACCGGCACGCGATCGCTGGTACGTGGGTTTAATTTGGCTGGCGTTTTGTTCCTTGGGTGCCGATTGGGCGGGTTTACACTTTATGGTGGGCGCGTTCCTCGCCGGTGCCGTCATGGACAGCGATTGGTTTGATCAAGCTGAGATGGATCAGTTGCGGCAAAACATTTTGCTGGTGGTCATGCCGGTTTTTTTTCTCAGTACCGGATTAAGAACCAACTGGTCGGTTGGTGGTGGTGCTGTGTTTGCGGCCGCAGGCATACTGCTGATCGCGTCTGTGGCCGGCAAGTTGGCGGGGGTTCATCTGGCGGGCAAAATCCTCAATTGGCCCAAGGGTGAAGCATCCATCGTTGGCTGGTTATTACAAACCAAGGCGCTCATCATGATTATTTTCGCCAACATCCTGCTGGACAAGGGCTTGATCAGCAGTGATGCGTTTACGGCTTTGTTATTAATGGCGGTGGGCAGCACGATGTTAACCGTGCCGGTCGTCTCGCCCAAATTGCAGCGTGCTGATCACCTCACGAGCGGGGCTGGCCACGCAAATGCCGATGGGTCGCGCGCGCATGTGGCAACCAACCGTGATTAGTCCAGCGGCGCCACATCACCAGTCCGCGAATCCACTCGTCCGCCGTGTAGGCAATCCACACGCCAACCAGCCCGAGATCAAAATAAATTCCCAATAACCAACTGCCGCCACCAAGCACCAATACCATCGAGGCCGCGCCGGCAATAACTGGATAACGCGCGTCGCCCGCAGCGCGCAACGCATTAATGACAACAAGGTTAAAGGTACGACCGGGCTCCAGCAAAACCGTCCACCACAGCAACACCGAACCGACGGCGATAATTCTGGCGTCGCCGGTAAATTGCTGCAGTAACCACGGTCCGGCAACGGCGGCAGCGGTTGCACCCACCACACTGACGGCAAGGCCCCACAGGAGGGTGCGGCGGACCAGTCGGCTTGCTTCCCGTAAATGGCCGGCACCGATCATATGGCCGACGACAATTTCAACGGCCAGTCCCATCGACAATCCAAATAGTAGTGCGGCGTAGCTGATCTGCAGTGCATAGGCCTGGGTCGCCAACGCCAGTGTTCCCAATTGGCCGGCTACCGCCACACTCACCATAAAGGCGAGGCGGTAGGCGATGTTTTCGGCCGCACCCGGCAGGCCGATGCGCAGCACGGACGCCAACTCGCGCTTGGGTAGTCGCCACCAGTCTGCCATGCGAGGCACCAACCCCAGGCGCACCCGCCAGAGGAACAAATGAAGAGACAGGCCCAACGCCCGGCTGATGGACAGCGCGATGGCAAAGCCGATCAATCCATAGATAGGCATCAGCAGCGCAGCCAATAGTAATTGGACGATTTGCATGCATACAATCACCGCCATCGCATCGCGCACGCGTAGATGTGCACGCATCACACCGGCCATGGATGCGTTCCATGCGTCCACCAACATGGCAGGGGCGAGCGCCTGCAAAAAAGGCGCAGCCAGTGGCAGGACGTCAACCGGCGCGTTCATCATTGCCATTAACGGATACGAAAAAACAATCGCCAATAGCGCAGTGACGGTGCCTACCCAGGTGCTGGCACCGAGAACGGCGCGGGCAACAGCATCCGCCACATGGCGTCGACTGCTGCCCAAACTTTGTGCGACTACCACACTCACCCCGGCACCGACCACCCGGAACAAAATAAACAGCATCGCCGCAATCTGGTTGGCAAGTGCAAACGCGGCACCTGCCTGGTCGCTGATTTGTGCTGCCAGCAGGGTGCCAATGATGCCGACCCCGATGCTCAGACACAACTCCAGAAATATCGGCCAGGCGATGTCTAACAAGCGCGGCGGCGCGACAGCCTGCCTATCTGTTTGTATGGTCACTTAAGGCAGGGTGATGACCACGGTATCGTCCATAACAAGCGGGTCTGTGGCGTGGTTGCCACCGCCAATTGTGCTGTCGGTCGCGGTGGGCGTCAGTGCGCGATAGCCACTGTCATAGTCCCAAGTCGTTAAATACAATTTGACCCCGGAAAGGGAAGACAATTTGCCGAATGCATTTGCCCGAAGTGTAAAGGTCACCCAATTCTTTTTCTGGTCGACGTCGATATCCGCCGCGGGTCCAACTGGTGTGCCCTCATTGGTTGATGAGGCACCATCGGCAGAAAAAAGTGAATTGGACCAACCATTGGCACGCAAACGGTAATGCCAACGCATTCCTGACGGCAGGGTGGCGTTTTGTAGTGGCATGACGGTGGTGCCACCATCACGATCGGGTATGCCTATAAAAAGCGTAAATGCGACATGGTCAAAACCATTCGGTGGATTCCAACTGGTGGTGACCTTGTTCATGGTGATGCCAATTCTGAGCGAGCCGCCCGTGGTGGAAACCCTCACTTGCTGAATGTCCATTTGCCGCTTGCCCCGCCATGTTTGATTCGTCGGGTAAAGGTATTGTCCACGGGGGCCGTGGTCATCGTTGGCCGGGTCCTTAACGGCGGCGAGTTTGACCCAGTTACGCGTCACGCGGAAATTTTGTGACGTGGAAAGGAGGTCACGCCCCAACGCGGATCCTTCTGCCCATGCGACGACGTTATGGCGCACGGCAGGATCAAGCATATTGTCGGTGTTTATCGTTGCGTTCCAAAGGCCGTTCCGCTGCGGTTTAATCACCTGCGCGGTGCTCAAGTTGCCGTCGACCAGCAACTTGAATGTGTCAATACCCTGCGCCGTTCCGGATAATCGCAAATCGCCGCGCACGATGTTATCGGGCAATGGATTGAGGGTGATGGCACCGGTCATGGTTGGCACGGTGGTTTTGTTTTTGGTTACTTTCCACACCAGACCGGCGTGGGCGGCGAGTCGGAACGAAATGCGTCCATTGACACCAATCACCAAATCTCGAGGCAGACCGTCGATGCCGAACATGGCCTTTAATACCGCCCCTGCGGGAAGACCCGTGTTGATGTTGTCCACCAACACATCGGCTGCGGATGAATTAAAAGCCACAATCGCGGCGTCCTTGCCTGAGGACATTTGATAAACGATCGCGCCGGGGCCGGCCGGATTTGCTTTCAATATTTTCGGAATGCCCCGGGAAAATAATTTATTGGCCCGGCGCAGTGTGCTCACCTCAGCGATGAATCGATACATTGGTGCTTCGGTGTCAAAACGGTCGCGGCCGCCGGATTGAAATCCGGCCTTAAACATTGCACCGCGTTGCTCGGTGAACGCCTGCTCGGTGCCGTAGTAGATCACTGGAATGCCCGGCAAGGTCATGATCATCAACAGACTCTGGCGTAGTCCGGGCAGCGTGCCACCGACCAAAAACCGATCAACATCATGATTGTCGATAAACGTCGGCATCAGGTGTGGACGACGGTAATCTTTCATCATGCTGCTGATGCGATAAGCAAGTTCGGCGGTGGGCCTCCCGCGCGCAAAAATATCGCCCATTGTCCCGTAAAGAGGGAAATTCAACATGCCTGGCATTAACACGTGACCGTTGGGTGCATTCATATATCGTTCGATTTTTTTTGTCTGTTTGTTATCAAACGGCTTATCGATGGCAAACCCCTCGCCAAACACGTGAAAATTTTTTCGTCCGGTCTGTTGTGCGACAAGAAAAATACCAGGATGTTTTGCATCCTGTGAATACAAGAAGTCGGTATAAAAATCCGTCGGCACGTAAAACGCCGTATCGATTCTGAAGGCATCAACACCGACTTCTTTGATCCAATAGCCGTGGCTTTCCTTCAGCGCATTGCGTACCGCCTTGTTCTCTGTGTTGAGGTCGTCCAACCCTGACATTTGAAAGTTTTTTTCCTGTGTTGGATTGGTGAAATCCGAAACGTTGGGGGTCCAGTGGTAGATGTGGGCGCGACGATGCTTTGGATCACGCGCATCGTTGAGGCTAAATGGCCACTGGCTGGGGGCGGTGGCGGGGCGCGACTCGGTATTTATTTTGAAGTTGCCGGCAGGGTCCGGATTATTCCACGCCCCGTCGTAACTAAAGAAATTCCCGGTGTGATTAACAACAATGTCCTGCACCAAATACATACCGGCCGAGTGAATTGCGTGGGAAAGGCGTTTGTAGTCTTCAAGCGTGCCGAGGTGACGGTCAACTTTCATGAAGTTTTCCGCCCAATAGCCATGAAAGCCACTGAATTGCGCGGTCGGATCCCACCATTGGTTGGCAACCGGCGGGGTCAGCCAAATTGCCGTCGCGCCAAGATTACGAATGTAATCCAGTTTTTGCATCACGCCGGCCAGATCACCACCATTATATTTGGCGTTGCTGGTGGGATCGTATTCGCCGGTCGCAAAGTCGTTATTGCCTGCGTCGCCATCGTTGAAACGGTCGGTCACCACAAAGTAAATAATTTGATCGCGCCAATGGGGTGAGGGCACGTGCAATTTAAGCGGGCCGGCTGGCGCCACGGATGGACTTGCAGGGGCGGCACCGGTTGACGGCGCGTGAATCTTCGCAGCATGAGTAGCCAATGGCAGGGCGGTCATCGCCGCCCAAAGGACACAGAGTAGATGCGCGGTTTTCATGTGTTGTTGTTGACGACTGTCTGAGTCACGGTTCACCAAAATGAATGATGGCGGGGATGTCAAGGTGTGCAACATCCTTCATGGGTCTGATATTCATCAAATTTTCCAACATTGCAAGTTGAGCGATTGCGCTTGATCGGTAACTTTACTACATCTATTTTGTGTCAATGTATTGGTGGAGTAGGTGCATTTTTTGTCGCCCACGGTATGATTGAGTCCAGAAAATCAGATGTTCATGAGTGTCTCGTTGAAGATTGTTGCGACTCAGCAATTCGACCCATCGAGGTTGGCGGGTGCGCTCTGTAAGAAAACTACCTGGCTTGTGATTTGCCTAACTCGTAATGGAATATGACGGCAAGCCTTGTGGCTATGGTTATGGCGTGCACCTTGCTTGAAATTTGATTTAGCGATGCCGCCAACAAAACATTTAGAAGATTGTTGTAGGATAACTACATATAGGTTTTGCTAGGAGTGCGCCGCAGGATTCATTAACGTATTGTTTGCAAACATTAAAGGGGATAAATATGCTGCAACGCAACAAAATTTCTTGAATTGATATCCGGTTTTCGACGTTGACATGAATATAGTTTTATTACAAACTCGCGGCTGAGTAAAGTAAGGCGGTAAGACGGGGTTGCTATAAACGCTTTCGTAGAGTCAACCGCTTGTGCGGTCAAGATTGACCGTTGTTTAACCAATTCAATTCAGGAGACCATTGATGAAGGCTATTGCCCCAAAGACCGGCACCAACAAATTTGACTTCAAGCTCAGCCCATTGGCTGCCGCTTGCGCAATGGCTTTGTTTGCGGTCAGCGCACATGCGCAGCAGCAATCTCCTGACACTGCCAAATTAGATGCGCCTAAGACGGAAGCCGCCCAACAAGAAGCGGCAAAAAAGGAAGCGGCCAAAAAAGCCGCTGTAAAGGATGCGCCAAAAGTAGAAGAGATCGTTGTCACGGGTATCCGTCGCAGTATTGAGGCGGCCATTTCAATTAAGCAGGATTCAAACTCAATCGTCGAAGTCATTTCCGCCGAGGACATCGGAAAATTGCCTGATGCCAGTATTGCCGAATCGATTGCTCGTTTGCCTGGGTTGACGGCCCAGCGCGTGGCAGGCCGTGCATCTGGGATCAATATTCGTGGCATGTCACCAGATTTTTCAACCGCTCTGCTCAACGGACGTGAACAGGTTAGTACGGGTGATAACCGCGGCGTCGAATTTGATCAATATCCATCGGAGTTGCTCAACGGCGTGGTGGTTTACAAAACGCCAGATGGCTTACTGATTGGTCAGGGGCTTTCCGGTACCGTAGATTTGCAGACGGTGCGGCCCCTAAACTATTCAAAGCGCACGGTCACGGTCAATGCGCGTAAACAAAAGGACGGGATTGACACGCCGTTCACCGGAAAGGGCGATCGGATTAATGTCTCGTACATTGACCAATTTGCCGATCGCACCATTGGTATTGCCATCGGTTATGCACGATTGAAATCCGATACCGGCTCGACCCGCAGTGAGGCGTACGACACGACGTCGGATTTCACCTATAACGGCGCGAATATTAAAGTTAATAACGGATTCAAGCTGTTCAACGACAACACCACCCAGACCCGTGAAGGCACCATGGGGGTGTTGGAATTCAAGCCGAACGCTGATTTTTCATCGATTGTTGACCTGTATTACTCCAAGTTCGACAAAGACCTGGTTCGCCGCGGATTGGAAATACAAGTCAACGATAGCTGGAAAAGCTGCTGTAGCAATCTGGCCTACCAAGCCCCCGCGCTCGCGCCTGGTGCGGTTGTAACCGGCGGTCGGTTAATCAGCGGTACCTGGCAAAATGTGAATCCGTTGTCCCGGCATATTTGGGAGCCGAGAAAAGACGAGCTGACGTCCATCGGCTGGAACTCTAAATTCAAGATCGACGATCGCTGGAGCGGTATTTTTGACGTGAATGCGTCCTCGGCGAAACGGACCGAGCGTATTACGGAAATCGAAGCCGGAGCGTACGACTTGGTCAACGGCCGGCCGTTGCCGGGGACCGTTACCGTCGGAAACTACAATCAAATAACCGCATTGCAATATGACTTTGGCAATCCAGCGATCATGCGCCTGACTGATCCTGAGTCGTGGGGCCAGAATGGTTACGACAAGGTCATCACCACGGATGACAAGATTAATGCGTTCCGTTTGACCGGCCAACGCGAGCTCGACGGATTCTTCCGGCGGGTGGAGTTTGGCGTGAATAGCTCCGATCGCAAAAAGACCAAGGGCGCATCCGAATTTTTCCTGCGTTTGCCAGCAGGCACGTCATCCGGTGGCGCGCTTCCGGCCGGCGCCGGGTCCGTGTCGGTAGGTGGCACGGCATTTAGAGCGCTGTCGTTTAGCCCATCGTCCGTTTTCCCGGGGGCATATCGACTGAGTCCAAACGTCTATGCCGATGTGCTGCAAAAAGGCTGGGAAGTGAATGAGAAGGCCAATACCGCCTTCGCCAAGCTTGATATTGATGCCGATTGGATGGGAATGCCTTTGCGCGGCAACCTTGGCATGCAGGCGATCAATACCGACCAGAGCTCGAAGGCGCCGTCAATAAATAACGCCGACTCTTCATTTTCGCTGGTGACGCGCGGCAAAAAATACACCGATCTGCTGCCAAGCGTTAATCTTGTGATGGACTTGGGGGATAGTCAAACGCTGCGTTTGGGTGTTGCCCGTGTCATGGCGCGTGCCCGTATGGATCAACTGAGCGCCTTTCAGCGTACGTCGATTGACCAAGGACGATGGAATGGTAGCGGCGGCAACCCTCTGCTCGACCCGTTCCGCGCCAATGCACTCGACGTTTCTTATGAAAAATACTTTGGAACCAAAGGTTACGTGTCAGCGGCGTTTTTCTACAAGGACCTGAAGAGTTATATTTTTGACTTCACCGACACAAGCTTTAATTTTGGCGGATTACCAGATCTGCGCGGCAGTGGCGTGACTCCAACATCAGCAATCGGTCGTTACACGCAGCCGCGTAATGGTCAGGGCGGACGAATCAGTGGTGTTGAGTTGTCTGTCTCGGTGCCACTCAACCTCGTATTAAAAGAGCTCGACGGCTTCGGTGTTGTTGGTAGTTATTCGGATACATCCAGTGCCATCAAGCCATTTGGTGATGCCGATACCCGGCCGTTGCCCGGATTGTCCAAACAGGTGTCGACCGTTACCGCCTACTATGAGAAGTACGGTTTCTCAGCACGGGTGGCACGTCGCTCGCGTTCCGATTTTGTCGGCGAGATCGAGGGCTTTGGTGCCAATCGTGCCTACACTTATATCAAAGGTGAGGCGATTGTTGACTTGCAACTTGGTTACGAGTTTCCGGCCGGCTATCTGAAAGGCTTGTCATTGTTGGTGCAGATGAATAACGCAAAAAATGCCAAGTATCAGGAGTACCAGGGCTCACCTGACAACATTACAAAATCCGACAAATACGGCAAGACATTACTGTTCGGCCTGAATTACAAATTTTAAGTTTGCGGAGTTGGTCATGCGTCCCCTGACGGTGCAAGCCGGCAGGGGGTTTTTTTGCGCGTTCGTCTGTCATTGCCGTGTCAAAATAGCCGTCATGAAAAAATTCATACTGAATGGGTCGAGTGCATGAGTACGCCGCATATCAAGAACGTTGTGATTGTTGGCGGCGGAACCGCCGGTTGGATGACTGCGGCGGCATTATCCAAAGTGTTGTCCGGCCTGTGGAATATTGTTTTGGTTGAATCCGAAGAAATCGGCATTGTGGGTGTGGGGGAAGCCACCATTCCACTCATCAATATCTATAACAACGCATTGGAGATTGACGAAGACGAATTCATGCGTGAGACCAATGCGACGTTTAAGCTTGGCATTGAATTTGTCAACTGGGGCCGCAAGGGGGACGCTTACATTCATGGATTCGGGCCGCTTGGTCCGGACATTGGTATTACCAAATTTCACCAGTACTGGCTAAAGTTACGGGAAACAAATGAGGCCGCCGCGCTCGAAAATTACTCGATTAATATTCTGGCGGCCAAAAGCAACAAATTCATGCGCGCACGCAAAGATATGGGCAATTCCCCTCTGGCTGAAATTGCCCATGCTTATCACTTTGACGCTTCCATGTATGCCGCCTATTTGCGCCGATATGCCGAAGCGCGCAATGTGCGCCGCATCGAAGGCAAAATTGCCGGTGCCACCACCCGGCCGGACAACGGATTTATCGACGCGGTCGTGTTGGAAAATGGGCGGCGAATTGAAGGCGATTTATTTATTGATTGTTCGGGATTTCGCGGGCTGCTGATCGAACAAACACTAAAGACGGGTTACGACGATTGGTCACATTGGCTGCCTTGTGATCGTGCGCTCGCCGTGCCGTGTGAGTCGGTCGAGCCGCTCACGCCATATACCCGCGCCACCGCGCATTCTGCGGGCTGGCAGTGGCGAATTCCACTTCAACATCGGACTGGTAACGGCCATGTTTACAGTAGTAAATTCATGTCAGATCAGGACGCATCAGACGTGTTGATGGGCAATCTGGACGGCAAAGCGTTGGCGGATCCCCGTCCACTACGTTTTGTAACCGGCAAGCGCAAAAAATTCTGGAATAAAAATTGTGTGGCCATCGGTCTGGCCAGTGGTTTTATGGAGCCGCTGGAGTCAACCAGCATTCATTTGATTCAGTCAACCATTGCGCGCCTGGCAACATTTTTTCCGGATCAGTCGTTTAATCCCGCTGACATCGATGAATTCAATCGCCAGGCGGATTTTGAATTTGAGCGCATTCGCGATTTTCTGATCCTTCATTACAAAGCCACGGCACGCGACGACTCTGAATTTTGGAATTATTGCCGGACGATGTCGATCCCCGACACATTGCAAAACAAGATTGACCTGTTTGCCAGCAACGGCCGGGTTTTTCGCGAGGCCAGCGAGATGTTCTCGGAAATAAGCTGGGTGGAAGTGATGCTTGGCCAGCACATTAATCCACGCAGTTATCATCCGCTGGTTGATGCCCTCGACAAACAAAAAATAGTTGAATTCATGCGCGGTGTGGAAGGCACAATGAAGCGATGTGTTGAGGCGATGCCGACACATGTTGCATTCGTGAATGAGCATTGTCAGTCGCCGCAGAGTGTGTTTCGCGCGAAATAGCGGTGGTGTTTAATCCGCATCCAAACATTGACGTGGTCACCATCGCCGATGGACACCGCTGCTATGTTATTGATGACGCGGTGATGGAACCCGACCAATTGGTCAATTACGCAATTGCCAGGCGCGATGCTTTCACCATGGCACCATTTAATGCTTATCCCGGCTTGGAATTTTATTTGCCACAGCAGTTGTCGGTGCAGTTGGATGATTTGTTTCGTTGCCATGTCCGTCGTCTGTTGGGGGCGCGACGCACCTTGCAAATGTACAGTCGTTTGTCGATGGTTACGCTGCCACCGGAAAAACTGCTCCCCATCCAATGGCTTTGCCATCGCGATCGCATGAACGTGCCGCCGAATCAATGTGCTGCCGCCTCGGTATTATATTTATTCAAAGACGAAAGCCTCGGTGGCACCAGTTTTTTTATGCCGAAAAGGTCGCCTGAAAAGACTGAAGCGTTGATGGCTTTTGCTGCGACCGCCATGCCTGAAGAATTTGCCGCTCAAACAGGCGTCTTACCGGGCTATCTAACAGAATCAAATGATCATTTTGAACGAGTGTGCACCATTCCGGCACGATGGAATCGGATGATTTTTTATGAGGGCAGTTTGTTTCATACGCCCGACATTCGTTCGCCGGAAAAACTCAGTGCCGATCCGGAAAAAGGGCGCTTGACTCTTAATGGTTTCTATACCTGCAGCAAAGCGGCGTCGTGATGGCTGGAAATTGGACGTCGTCCATTCATCAGAACGAATATAAGGCCCTGACAGGATACGCCTTCGATGGGGCGGCACGCAGACGAACGACTCCGCGAGCGCTCCGATGACCATAGATAAACGGCCATACGGCAACAGCGGATTGTATGTGTCGGCGCTTGGGCTGGGAGCCGGACAAATTGGTGACGCAAAACTATCCGAGGCGGCAATCAATAAATTACTCAATGATGCACTCGACTATGGCGTGACCTTAATCGATACTGCGCCCGGTTATGGATTGTCGGAAGCGCGCATTGGCCGTTACCTGCGCAGCAGGCGTGCTGACTTTGTGTTGTCAACCAAGCTGGGTTATGGCGTATCCGGTGTGGAAGACTGGACCGGCGCGTGTATTACTGCAGGCGTAGAACAGGCGCTGCGGGTCATGCATACCGACCGGCTTGATATTGCTCATCTGCATTCGTGTCCACAACATGTTCTTGCCGAAACGGATGTCATTGATGCGCTCGAGCGTGCAAAACGGGAAGGGAAAATTCGCGCCATTGCTTACTCTGGTGAAAATGACGATCTCGTCTATGCAGTTTCAACCGGGCGGTTTGACGGTTTTATGGCGTCGCTGAACATTTGTGATCAACGTGTGCTCATAGATGTCCTTCCGTACATCGGTGGCAAAGGATTTATTGCCAAGCGCCCTTCGGCCAATCATCCCTGGCGATTTCCAACCCTGCCAGTCGGCGACTACTGCGAAGAATATTGGCGTCGGTGGCACGCGATGAGCGTATCGGCGCACGGTCTCGAGCGGGGGGAATTCGCCATTCGATTTGCGCTGTCGATGCCAATGGTTTCCAGCGCCATAATTGGCACGGCTAATCCGGCGCACTTAATTGAAAATATCCGCTGGGCAGGGCACGGCAAACTGCCGCCCGCGTGGGTTGAGGATGTTTGTGATGCCTTTAAAAGGCATGACCGTGGATGGACGGGTCAAATCTAGCCTGTATATTTCACGGGGTTGCGTTCGAAAGTGGGTCGATGGGCGTGTGATTGTTCGTCCGACTGATCACGGCATAGCGGGCCGTGTTTGGCAAATGAGCATGGGAAGAGAACGCAGAAGCGCATGTTCGGCGGCATGTTATCGAACGCAATGGTCCCGTGTTCAATAAAAACCAACTTGGATGACAAAGCGCAATAAAACTCAACGGACCAGTCCCCAAGCGGAGTGGGGCCAACCCGTGAAATATGCAGGCTAGGGTTTGTTGTTTGTTTAGTTGGTCGTCACCAACACCGTGCCAAACATGGATGGCACGATCCATTGCAAGGTGCCGCTGATGCTGTTGATTTTTTTTCCAGTACGCACATCCATGAATGTGGCCGTCATAACCGGGTTGGGTAGAGTAATGGTGATGTTTTTTTCGACCGGACTATTGTTGGTCGCAGTGATGGCCCACTGGTTGTCGAGATTGCGCGCCAGCACAACAACGTTGGCGTCGATAAAAATCGGCGCATCAAGACTGCCCCGACGCAGTACCGGGTGGTCGTTGCGTATTTTTACAAGCGCTTTAAAATCGGCGAGCAGGGCTGTGTCGGGCTGGCCACCTTTGTCTGCCCAGGGATAGGTTGCGCGATTGTAAGGGTCGTCGCCACCGGTCACGCCGACTTCGTCACCGTAATAAATGGTCGGGGCACCGGGGTAGGTCATTTGAAAAAACACCGCCAAGCGTAATCGTTGTTTGGCTAATTCAATGGTTTCTTTTGATGTTTTATCTCCTGTATGACCGAAGACATGCATGCTGCGTGCCACATCATGGGAAGATAATAAATTCATCATCGAATAAAACGTCTGCACAGGGTAGACCTCACGAATGAACTCGAGGATTGAATATAGTTTTGTCGCATTGCCACCAACGGCGTAGTCAAGCACCGTGTTGCGAAAAATATAATTCATGCTCGAATCAAAGGTGTCGCCCAGAAAATATTTGGACGCATCAAACCAGGTCTCGGCGACGGTCAGTGCATCGGGCCGATGTTGTTTGATCGCGCGCCGCCATTCACGCCAAAAGTCATCCGGCACCCATGGTACAACGTCCATGCGCCAGCCTGCCGCGCCGCGATCGAGCCAGAGTTTCATGACCGAGTCGGTTGCACCATAGGCAAAATTGCGATAATTCGCAGAAGATTTGTTCAGTTCCGGTAGGTCGGTCACATCCACCCAACCCTTGTATTGTCTGTCCGGAATGGACTGTGTTTTATCGAATACAAACCAGCTCGAGTACGGGGATGACTCACGCACCTTTGCGCCTTCAAAGGCACCGCCACTCTTGTACTTCTCAAACCGGTCAAAATATATGGAATCGCTGCCGACGTGATTCAACGATGTGTCTGGAATAACACGAATTTTGCGTTTTGCTGCTTCTCGCGTCAGCTTTTCAAAATCGGCGTTTGTTCCAAAATGGGGATCAATATTCGTGAAGTCGGCGGTGTCGTATTTGTGATTACTCGATGCACGGAACAGGGGCGTGATATAAAGCGTGTTCGCGCCCAGTTCGGCGATGTAGTCGAGCTTTTCAATGATGCCGGCAATATCGCCGCCAAAAAAATCGTTGTTAAACGCGTCATCTGAGCCGTCGCCGCTGCCCGGTTTAAACGGCTTGTCCAGCCAGTTTTTGTGCACCTCAACCGCTTTATCGTGATAAGTGTCGACACCGACCCGATGGTCATTGGTGGCGTCGCCATTGCGAAACCGGTCTGGAAAAATATGGTAATAAACCACGTCTTTCGTCCAATCCGGGACGGTGAAGTCACGTGCAAATACCGTATGCCGGAAGCGTCGGATCGCCTTTTTCGCGTATGGGACCTCTTCAATCAGGCCCTTGCCATTGGTGCCGGTTTCGCGGGTCCAGTAAATCGCGTTGCGATTATTTTGATAAATAAATGTTACGTCGCCAAGGTCGACTTCAAAATAATAGCCATAGATGCTGACCTCATTAAAAGAATACACCGCCGTCCAACGGGCTGCGCCATTCGCAACCACCTCGGCCATCGGTAGGCGGGCAATTTCCGTGTACTTTAGAATTTCCTGATTGCCATCGAGTTGGCGTTTTTCGATTACCAGCGTAATTTTCTTGATGCCTTTGTTGGCATTAATGGCAAACTTGACCGGCGTGCCGGCGGGCACCGCGCCATAGGGTGATTTATCGGCCAGCTGCTGAGAATCGTGGCGAACACTCAATGCGATCAAATTGGTAATCGCTTGATGCTTTGGGTCGGCGAACGATTTGGCGCCGATGGTCAGAGTCCGGCGGTCGCCGATCACATCCATTCTCAGTGTTTGTTCCCCGTCAAAATTAAAACTTATATTGCCGACAGCGTTGGAGGTGCTGCCTTTACCCAAGCTGAGCGGTTGATTAAGGATTGGTGAGGCTGGTCGCCCCTCATTTCCGCCGAAAACTAAATTTATTCCCCACGCCGCATCGGCGATCTTGAATTCCTGGCGGCCCTGCAATTTGACGTTGAGGTAATAGGCATCGCAACTGTGGGTAAATGCATAGTCATCCGAGGCAGTCCAATTGTTCATCGTGCCGCGCACGAATAGCGTGACATCGGACGGTGGGGCGGCCGGGCAACTGGCGATACTGAGGATGGGATTTTTTGGCTGTGACATATCCAGTACGATCCTGTGGGTGCCTTGAAAGGCGAAACGAAGGTCCGCCCCCTTGGCTGCAAGCGGCCATATTGCGGGCGCATTATCGTTGGGTTGTAAAGAATTGGTGGTGCGAGCACCAAAGTTGGCGTCTTCTGACCATTCGTTGTCAGCAATTTTAAACGTGTGAATGCCGCTGATTTTCGTGATTAATTCGAATCGATTACACACATAGGTGAATCGATTGTTATCAATCGTCGTCCATGCGTTGAAGCTGCCGCGCAGGTAAAGGTCGCGTGTGCCCAGTGGATTGGCGACACAGCCAGGCTCCGTGGCGGGGGTTGAATTAGCGAGCGTTAAAGTGGAGGCTGCCAGCAGTCCGACGGACACGGCGGCACGCAGTGTGACCAGCGCCCGCAGGCAAAAATGTGCGGGGTGGCGATTTTTTGATCGGCGATAAATGGGCGTGAGCGGCGGCACGATGCGTCCTTGAATTTTTATCCCTTAACGCCGCCGGAGGTCAGGCCGGAAACGATCCAACGTTGGGCGGCCAAAAACACCAGTGTGATCGGCAGTCCGGACAAGACTGCGGCCGCGGCAAAATCACCCCACAAATATTTTTGTTCGTACAGATAAAATTTGGAACCGACCGCAAGTGTCAGGTTGGGTTCTTCGCGTAATAGGATAGAGGCAACCGGGTATTCGATTATCGTACCGATAAACGCCAGCACAAATACCACCATTAAAATCGGCACCGCCATTGGCAACAGAACGAATCGAAACGTTTGCCAATGCGAAGCGCCATCCACCTTGGCGTTTTCCTCGATCTCGACCGGAATCGTTTCGAAGTATGCTTTGATGGTCCAGATGTGTATGGCAACGCCGCCCATGTAGGCCACAATCAGTCCGGCGTGGGTCTCAATGCCGAGCCACGGCACGACGTTGCCGACGCTGTCAAAAATGGCGTAGATGGCCACCAGAGCCACGGCGACCGGAAACATTTGCAGCAGTAACATGCTGTTCAGAATTGAATTCTTGTGGGCAAATTGTAATCGTGCGAATGCATAGGCGGCAGTGGTGGAAATGGCCACAATCAGCATCGCTGATATGCCGGCGATTTTAATTGAGTTCCACAGCCACAGCAGTACTGGAAACGGCGGCTCCATACGTGTGCCGTCGGGCAGCGTAATGCCAATTCCCAGTGCGAGTTTCCAGTGCTCCAAACTGATTTCGGTCGGAATCAACGAGCCGGTTGAAAAATTTCCCGGCCGAAAAGAAATGGAAATCACCGCCAGCAAAGGGAATAGGGTGATGGCAATTAAAATGCACAGCCCGGCGTGGGCGGCCCATATGCGCCAGTGTTGACTTTTTCCAGTGACGATTGGCATGGATCTATCCCTTCTTTTCGTTTACCCGCGCCAGCTTCAAATTGGCGAGTGACAATAAAGCAACCATGAAAAATATCAGCGTGGAGATGGCGGCCGCCAGACCAAAATTTGTGCCGGCATCGGTGAAGGCAATGCGGTAGGTGTATGAAACCAGAATATCGGTGGTGCCGGCAGGCAGCTTCGTGTTCAGGTAGTCCGGTCGGCCGTCCGTCAGCAAGGAAATCAATACAAAATTATTGAAATTAAATGCGAATGCAGCGATCAGTAACGGCGTTAACGGTTTGATGAGTAACGGGATTGTGATTCTGACGGCGTTGGTTAATGGTTTGGCACCGGCGATGGCCGATGCCTCGTACAGATCCGCCGGGATGGATTTTATGAGGCCGGTGCACAGCACCATGATGTAAGGGTAACCCAGCCAGGTATTGACAATGAGCAGCATGGTTTTGGCAAGTAGCGGATCGGCAAACCATGCGGGACGGATGCCAAACAGCGCGTTGAGAATGGCGTTGATTTCGCCAAAGTTTTGATTAAACAATCCTTTGAAAATGAGAATGGAAATAAAACCAGGCACGGCATACGGTAAAAATAACAACGTGCGGTATACAGTGCGATAGCGTAGTGCCTCCCAGTTGAGGACCATCGCCAACGACATTCCCAGAATGGTGGAAAACAGCACCGTTAACCCGGCAAAAACAATTGTCCAAACAAAAATGGATAAAAACGGACCACGAATATCCGCATCAAACATCATGCGGGTGTAATTGGCAAAGCCGATGCCGACTTTGAATCCAGGCTGCATACGTGCACCCTGGGCGGTTTCGAAAAACCCCGTGACCGCATTGGGGACATAAATCTCGCCGGTTGATTGTTGCACGAGCGCGCCATCGGCCGTGGCATTCCATGACGGCACAATCGATCCGAACTCACGCACCCCCACATATTGCAGCGTTCTATTGTCCGGTAATTTGAGTCGCACCGCCATCAACACGTCGCGATAGACCAACACTTCGCGCAACGACATGGGAGCACCCAAAGAGTTAATGGTCGTTGTCAGTGTTTGCATTTCGATCGGTGCGTCAGATGCATGGTCGCGATCGAGTTTGATTGCGGATGAAATAAACCGAGTCGTCTCATGGCTGTCGGTCGGTGGTGTCAGCAGAATTCGCAAGGTTGTCTTTTCGCGATGCAGAGTAAAAAAATAGGCGCTATTTTCATCCACGGTTGACTGATCGAGCAAATACGCGCGCGCACGTTCCTCGCTCAATAAGTTGCTTGCCGAATAATTGGTGAAACCAATTTGTACGGTATAGAGCAGGGGAAAGGCGACAAACACAATCATTCCAGCGACGCCCGGAAACAAATAGCGCCAGGCGAGCGTTTTTGCCGAGGAGTAGATATAAATTGACAGGCTACCCAATGCCAGAATCGCGACCGCCCACGCCGCCCGGCCCTCGCTATAAAGACCGATCACCAACCACATAAGCAGGATGCCAACCCCCAGCGCTATCAGCCGGTTGAGCCACAACTGCCAGGGTGGGCATACGCGCTTGAATGTCATCATGTCATTTCACCTGCATACGGGCCGCAGCACCGTTCAATGCATCCTTCACCGACTGGCGGCCATTGGTGATTGCCTCAAGTGCGGCGTCCATCGCCGGAAAGAACCGACCCATTTCAGGAATATTCGGGATTGGTTCGCCTGCAAGTGCGTTGGCCATGGTGGCGCGGATACTCGGGTCGGCGGAAAGTTCGTTGAAATAGGCTTTATTGGCGGGTGTGCCCAGCGCAACGTCGGCGGAGATCGTCTTTAAACTATCAATACGCAGCAGGTGGTTTTCAATAAACTCGCGGGCAATGTCTTTGACTTTACTCGGCGCGGAAATCATACAGCCGAGCACGCCGACAAATGGCTTGGAAGGCGTACCGCCAACACTTGGATAGGGTGCCACGCCAAAATCAATATTACTTTTACGGGCGTTGTCCCACGACCACGGGCCGGAAATCATCATTGCGAGTTGGCCGCGATTAAATTGGCTTTCCATCTCAGCGTAACGCGCACCAACCGGCATGTGTTTATCACGAATCAATTTGGCGAGCATTTCCGCCCCCTGAATTGCGCCCGGCGTATTGACGCCGACATTTTTTGGATCCAGCTCACCCTGTGGTGTGCGCGCAAAAATATATCCACCTGGTCCGGCCAGCATCGGCCAGGTAAAAAATGATTTGTTGTAGTCCCAGAGGATGGCTTTTATACCCTGCGACGCAAACGCTTTGTCGAGCGCCATCACCTCTTCAAAGCTGGACGGTGGCGTCTTCACCAATGCTTTGTTGTAAATGAGACCGATGGCTTCAATGGCGAGCGGGTAACCCCAGACCTGTCCCTTGTAAGTAAAGGCCGACCAGGCGGAAGGCTCGATTTCGTCGCGTATACGTTTGCTGGTTTTGATTGGCACGATCAATCCTGACTTCGCCCATTCGCCAACGCGGTCATGGGGCCAACAGAAAATATCCGGTCCTTTGCCTGCGCCTGCAGCGGCCTGAAATTTATCGGTTGCCCCTTCCGGATGTTGGACCACTACCGTCACACCGGAAACTTTGCTAAAGGCATCGCCGACTTTTTGCAGACCGTTATACCCCTTGTCACCATTAATCCAGATGAGCAATTTGAGTGGGTCTCCGGCAAATGTTGGTGCGGCACACAACGAGCCGAATGCCCCAAGCGTGAGCGCAGCAATGGTATGTTTCACGCGGAGAGCTGATTGCTGGCCGCGAGGTTGCGCGAGAAGGCGCGACCTGCAGCATCGAACAAATAACACGACGCGGCGGGCAAAGACAGCTTGAGTCGCTCGCCAGGCCGCACACGGATGCGCCCGTCCAATGTGCAGGTCAGCCCATCATCCGCCGTCGGGAATGCGCAGTAGGCGTGTGTGGTGCTGCCTAGCAGCTCAACAAACGTGACCGCAGCTTCGATGGCGTTGTCGTCGGCGTTGGGGACAATGTGCTCCGGCCGCACCCCCAGAGTGACTTTGTCACCGGGTTTGGCAGTGGCGGCATTGACAAAACAGCGAATGGTTTCGCCACCGCCGAGTCGAATGGTCGCGGTATCCAACCTGCCTTCAATCACTTCCGCCCCGATGAAATTCATCCTTGGTGAGCCGATAAACCCGGCGACAAACAGGTTGTCCGGATTTTCGTAAAGCTCCAGCGGCGTGCCAACTTGTTCAATGGCACCGGCCGACAGCACCACGATTCGGTCCGCCAGGGTCATTGCCTCAACCTGATCGTGGGTGACGTAAATCATTGTTGTTTTTAAATCCTCGTGCAGCTTGGCAAATTCATAACGCATGCGAACGCGAAGCGCCGCATCCAAGTTGGACAAGGGTTCGTCGAATAGAAAAACATCGGGTTTACGAACAATGGCCCGGCCGATGGCCACACGCTGGCGTTGGCCACCCGATAAGTCCTTGGGTTTGCGGGCCAGCAAATGTTCGATATGAAGAATGCGGGCGGCATTCATAACCGCGGAATCAATTTCGCGCTGTGACATTTTGCCCAGCTTCAATCCAAACGCCATGTTGTCGTACAAAGTCATGTGCGGGTATAACGCGTACGATTGAAAAACCATCGCAATGCCGCGCTCGGATGGCGGTACATCATTGACTACGCGTCCGCCGATTGACAACGATCCGCCAGAAATATCTTCGAGGCCGGCGATGATCCGAAGCAGTGTTGATTTTCCACACCCGGAGGGGCCAACAAAAACCATGAATTCCCCATCGCGCACATCGAGATATATATCCCGAAGTACCTTTGTGCCTGCGAATGACTTCTGTACGTCAATCAGTCGTACGTCTGCCATATTGTTCCTCCAAGGCGCCGAAACAGGCGGCCTAATATTTTGTTTGCGACACCAGTGGGCGAACAAAATATCGCCAACTACGTAATAAATATACAATAAAAATGTATTTGCTTCAACGGTTTTTAAATTATAAAATTTGTAATAAATCTTTAGAAAACAACATCATAATGTTATTTCTCATTATTTAAATGTAGGATAACTACATGATTTGATGCAAACTGAGATAAAATTCAGAATGGTGCAGTGGGTTCGAAAGCGAGTTGTTGCGCATACCCAGCAGCTTCACCAATCAGCGTCATCTGGGATTTTTCAGGGCGCACACGGATGCTTATCCGGATAGTCACCATGAAGGAAGGAAGATAGCATGTCCATTTCGTTCAAGTCTAAAGTTGTAGGTGCGTTGCATAAAGTTGGCATCACCGGCCACAATCGTTTTGAGGATCGTTTCGCAGAAACGTACCAACGCGCACTGGCGCAGCGAACAGATCAGGGCTCGTCGATCGCGCGTACCCATGCGTTGGCTGAAGCTTGCCAGAGTTTGCTGGCCGATCGCTGGGCGCAAACACAGAATCAGGACGCGGGACGCTCTGCCGGGCGGCGGATTCACTACCTGTCGATGGAGTTTTTGATGGGGCGGGCGTTGTCGAATGCGCTTGCAGCACTGTCGCTGCGGCCAGAATTTGTCGCTTCCCTGTCATCTTCAGACGCAGAGCTCACCGCCGTGCTCGAAAATGAAGTTGATGCGGCGCTTGGCAACGGTGGATTGGGTCGTTTGGCGGCATGTTTCCTGGATTCATTCGCAACCTTGGGATTGCCCTCGTTTGGTTATGGCCTGCGTTATGAATTTGGCATGTTTGCGCAAAGGATTCAGGACGGTCGGCAAATTGAGGTGCCGGACGCGTGGCTCACCAACGGCAATGCGTGGGAATACCGCCGCAGCGAATTGCGTTTTCCGGTCGGATTTGGCGGCACTGTCACCAGCGAGGGCGGCGCGCGGCGCTGGAATCCGGCTGAACATTTGATTGCGCAGGCATTTGATTTTGTTGTACCCGGTCATGGCACGGAACGGGTATCGACCTTGCGCCAGTGGCAGGCGCACGCCGCACAGCCGATTGACCTGGCCCGGTTTGGTCGTGGCGAACATGCGGCAAGCGCGGCGCACTGTCAGGCTGCGGAAGTGGTGAACTGGGTTTTGTATCCTGACGACAGCACCAGCGCCGGGCGTGAACTACGACTAAAACAGGAATTTTTTCTGGTCAGTGCTTCTCTCCAGGACATGCTGGCGCGCCATCTGGCCGAAAATAAGGAGACCCATACTTTTGGCAAATGGAATGCAGTTCACCTGAACGACACCCACCCGGCGTTGACACCGGCGGAATTGATGCGCTTGTTGCTTGATGAGTATGGCCTTGGTTGGGATGAGGCTTGGGCGATCACCCGCGAGGCGATCAGCTACACCAACCATACCTTGATGCCCGAAGCGCTGGAAACATGGTCCGTACAAATGTTTCAAAGCTTGTTGCCACGGCATCTCGAAATTATTTATGAAATTAACCGCCGATTTTTGTCCGAAGCGCGGGGGCGTTTTCCAGACAACGATGAATTCATCTCGCGTATTTCGTTGATTGATGAGGCCGGTGAACGCCGTGTGCGTATGGCTGCATTGGCGATTGTGGCATCCAGCAAAGTAAACGGCGTTTCCGCATTGCACTCGAAGTTGATGGTGCAAACAATTTTTGCCGAATACGCGGCGCTGTGGCCGGAGCGTTTTCTAAACGTCACCAATGGGGTCACGCCGCGTCGTTGGTTGATTCAGGCCAACCCGATCTTGTCCACCTTGATTGATGAGCAAATTGGTGATGGCTGGCGTACTGATTTGACAAAACTTGGTGCGCTGGCGGGGATGGCGGCGCAACCACCGCTTTGTCAGGCGTTTCTTGCCGCCAAACTTGCCAACAAGACCCGGTTGGCAGGCTATGTGCGCAGCGAACTCGGCATCAGCATTGATCCTGCCAGCATGTTTGACGCGCAGGTCAAGCGTATTCACGAGTACAAACGGCAGTTGCTCAACGTATTGCATGTGGTCGCCCGTTATCAGGCAATGGTGGCCGATCCAAATGCTGACTGGACACCACGGACGGTCATTTTTGCCGGCAAAGCGGCTTCGGCTTATCACAACGCCAAACTCATCATTCAGTTGATCCATGACGTGGCAAGAGTCGTCAACAGCGACGCACGTCTCGGCGGACGGCTGAAGGTTGTATTCCTGCCCAACTACGGCGTATCTTTGGCGGAAAAAATTATTCCTGCGGCCGATTTGTCGGAACAAATTTCCACTGCCGGAACCGAGGCGTCCGGAACCGGGAATATGAAATTTGCTTTAAACGGCGCGCTGACCATCGGCACTTGGGACGGTGCCAACATCGAAATGGCCGAGGCGATGGGCAAAGAAAATATGTTTGTATTTGGCCGACTCGCGGATCAGGTGGCGGAGATGAAGGCGTTGGCATATGACCCGCGCCTATATGTGGAGCAGAATCGGCAACTCAAAGGGGTCCTTGACGCAATTGCAACGGGTGAATTTTCTCCCGGGGAAACCAGCCGGTATCGCGGGCTGACTGATAATCTGCTCAATAGCGATACCTATATGCTGATGGCCGATTTTGCGGATTACATGGCCACCCAGGCACGGGTCGATGCATTATTTAATCAACCAGAGCAGTGGGCGCAAATGGCGCTGCGCAACGTGGCAGCCATGGGATGGTTTTCCAGCGACCGGACGATTGGTGAATATGTGGACAAAATTTGGCATTAGGCGTTGGGGCAGCGGTGAACACGAGCGCAATTCACTTGCGGCCGCAGTCCATGTTGTCTGAAGATGCGGTGGCTGCCATAGTCGGCGGCCATTGCTCCGATGCGTTTGCGTTGCTGGGCATGCACGCAGACGAGCGCGGCGCATTTTGGGTTCGCGTGATGTTACCGGGCGCAGTGGCCGTGAGTGCGCTCGACGCAGCGAGCGGCCGCATCCTTGCACCATTAAAGATGCGACATGCCGCCGGACTATTTGAGGGTGTGATTCCACGTCGTCGCAAGCGATTCGTCTATCGCCTCCAGGTAACTTGGCAGGATGGAAGCGACGGAGTCTACGCAGACACATTTAGTTTTGCAACGCTTATTGGCGAGCAGGATTTGAGCGACCTTCGCGACGGTGTGCATTTGCGTCCATTCGAAATTTTCGGCGCCCATGCGATAACAGTCGGCAATGGTCGCCTAGCCGTTGACGGCGTCCGCTTTGCGGTTTGGGCACCCAACTCGAAACGCGTCAGTGTGGTTGGAAATTTCAACAATTGGGACGGTCGCCGCCATCCGATGCGGTTACGCGGCACATCGGGTATTTGGGAAATTTTTGTGCCGCATGCCGAAATAAACGACCTATACAAATTTGAGTTAATCAGCGCCAACGGTTTGTTGTTGCCTTTAAAAGCCGATCCTTATGCGCGTTCTGCGCAGTTGCGGCCGGATACCGCCAGTATTGTGGCGGCACTTCCGCCGCGGCATGTATTGTCTGTCGCGCGCGCGGCCGCCAATGCGCGGGTGGCCCCGGTATCGATTTATGAGGTGCATCTGGGGTCGTGGCGCAAGGGTGAACATGGCTTGCCAACATGGGATGAGTTGGTTGATTCATTGCCTGACTACGTTGCCGATTTGGGCTTTACCCACGTGGAATTCATGCCGGTCAGTGAATATCCGTTTGATGGATCATGGGGTTATCAGACGCTGGGGTTATTCGCGCCGACCGCTCGTTTTGGACCAGCACAGGGATTTTTGCGGTTGATCGAAGCCTGTCACAAGCGCGGACTCGGTGTATTGGTTGATTGGGTGCCGGCGCACTTTCCGGCTGACGCGCATGGGCTGGCTGAATTCGACGGGACGCCACTGTATGAGTATGCGGATCCACGTGAGGGCGTTCATCGGGACTGGGACACATTGATATATAACTTTGGCCGCAATGAAGTGCGCAATTTTTTAGCGGGTAGTGCACTCTATTGGATTGAGCGATTTGGCATTGATGGGCTGCGGGTCGATGCGGTCGCGTCGATGTTATATCGTGATTACAGTCGACCGACCGGGGAGTGGTTGCCTAATATTCATGGCGGCAAGGAGAATTTGGAAGCGATCTCGCTGTTTAAGCGCATCAATGAAATTGTCGGTGGTGCATGCCCTGGTGCGATCACTATTGCGGAAGAGTCAACCGCCTTTCCGGGCGTGTCAGCGCCTACCTACGCCGGTGGATTGGGTTTTCATTACAAATGGAATATGGGTTGGATGAATGACACACTGCATTACATGGCGCAGGACCCGGTGCATCGGCGCTTTCACCATGAAAAAATGACCTTTGGATTGGTCTACGCGTTCACTGAAAACTTCGTGTTGCCGTTGTCGCACGATGAGGTGGTTCATGGCAAACGCTCGTTATTGTCAAAAATGCCCGGCGATCGCGGGCAAAAATTTGCAAACTTGCGCGCCTACTATGGATTCATGTGGGGTCATCCCGGTAAAAAATTGCTGTTTATGGGGCAGGAATTTGCCCAGCCGGACGAGTGGAACCACGACGGCCATTTGCCATGGGCGCTGCTGAACGATTGGTCGCATGCCGGCGTGCAATATTTGGTGCGGGATTTGAATACGCTTTACCGGTCGTGTCCGGCATTGCACCAATTGGACTGTGATTCCGCTGGTTTTGAATGGTTGGTATCGACCGATGCCGGACAGTCCGTGTTGGCATGGCTGCGTCGCGGCAGTGATGGCGGACAAATGATGGTGGTCTGTAATTTCACGCCGGTCAGTCGTGTCGATTATCGAATCGGGGTACCGGCGGGTACAAAAAAATGGGTGCAACGGCTGAATACCGATGGTAAAGAATATGGTGGCAGCAGTGTTGGCAATGGCACCGACCCGTTGCCGGTCGAACCGGTATGCGCCCATGGCCATGGGCAATCGGTGTTGTTAACCTTGCCGCCGTTGGCAACCTTGTTTTTGGCACCGGCCTAATAGTCAATGAATATGCCGATCATGAACCAGCACCCGCCCACCCCAATCAACATCAAGCTACCCAGCCGTCTTGACGCGGGACGCAACGCACCCATGGGGGCGCAGGTACGAGATGGTGGCATTAACGTCGCGGTGTTTTCTCAGCACGCGGAAAAAATTGAACTTTGCGTGTTTGATGCCGGCGGGCAATGCGAATTAAAACGCTTCCTGCTGAATGGGCCGGATGATGGTGTGTTTTCCGGCTTTTTGCCGGGTGAGGGGGCAGGTCTGGTTTATGGTTTTCGTGCCTACGGCCCCTATCTGCCCGAAGCCGGTCATCGGTTTAACCCCAATAAATTATTGCTTGATCCGTACGCCCGGGAAATAGTCGGTCGATTCACCTGGCGTGCAGAACATCATGGTTATGTGATTGGACATGCGGACGGAACACGCACTTTTGATGAGCGTGACAATGGGGTGCACGCGTTAAAGTCCCGTGTTGCCGCGCCTGGCAAAACCTCAATTGCGCGCCGGAATGCCCCGCGCCACCCACTAAAGAATGTGATCCTGTATGAAGTCCATGTCAAAGGGTTTTCCATGTTGCACCCGGAAATTCCCGAGGCGATCCGTGGCACCTTTTCAGCCTTGTCTCATCCGGCCTCGATCGCACATTTCAAAAACATGGGTGTGACGACGCTTTCTTTGTTGCCCGTCCAAACCTGTCTGGATGAGCCGTCGCTGGCTGGCCGCGGAACAAATAATTATTGGGGCTACAACACGCTGGGGTTTTTTAGTCCGGATCCGCGCCTTTCGGCGGCGGACGATCCGACAGCGGTTGCCGAAGAGTTCAGGCAAATGGTTGCCACATTACATGCGCATGGTTTCGAAGTCGTGATGGATGTTGTTTATAACCATACGCCGGAAGGTAATGAGTTTGGTCCGACGTTGAGTTTTCGTGGGCTCGACAACGCATCTTGGTACCGTCATGAAGCGGGCGACAGGAGTCGTGCGGCAAACCTCACTGGTTGCGGAAATACCCTTAATGTAGAACATCCTCGCGTGGCCCAATTTATTCTTGATTCTTTGCGTTTCTGGGTCGATGAAATGGGTGTGGATGGATTTCGATTTGATCTGGCGGCAGTGCTGGGACGCGAATGTCGCGGCTTTGATCCCCGCGCGGCATTTTTTGTCGCGCTCCGGCAAGATCCGATTCTGGCCGATGTGCACCTGATTGCCGAACCGTGGGATGCAGGTGAAAATGGCTACCAACTCGGCCAATTTCCCGGCCGATTTATCGAATGGAACGACAAATTCCGGGATGCGGTTCGCGGTTACTGGCTAACCAACGGCGTCACCCGCGGTGAATTTGCCCGCCGGTTTTCGGCATCGAGCGATCTGTTTCATCATGCACAAAAAAAACCTACGGCATCCGTCAATTTTGTGACGGCGCACGACGGTTTCACGCTTGCCGATGTGGTCGGCTACAGCAAAAAACATAATCATGCCAACGGCGAAGAAAACCGCGATGGTCGCGACAACGAGTTGTGCGCTAATTTTGGAATCGAGGGGCCCACCTTGGATACGTCAATTAACGCCCTCAGGGAGCGTGTGCGGCGGGCGATGGCGGCGACATTGTTGCTTGCGCAGGGCACGCCGATGTTTTGTGCGGGCGATGAAATTGGCAACAGCCAGCAGGGAAACAATAATTCCTATTGTCAAGATAACCCGACGGGTTGGATTGACTGGGCAAATGCGGATGAAGGATTCAGCCGATTTATTTGCAAGGTGATTTTGCTCAGGTGCCAGACACCACTATTGCGCCATGATGACTGGTTTGAATCGCAGCGTACCGGTGAATCCCGCGCCAGTCTGACCTGGCACGCGCCACAAGGGCGCGAATTGCAATTGCATGATTGGCGTGATGATAAGAGTCATGCGTTCGGCTGCCGCTTGATTGGTGCCACCGCTGCTGCCAACATTCCGGACGAACGACTGATCATTTGTTTTAATCCCGAGCGGCAGCCAACAGTTTTTACGCTGCCGACCAATGATTGGCAGATTGTGCTCGACACCAGCGATGAACTTCCGCAAGATGCGGGCTACCTGTGTTTCGATAGCGTAACCGTTCCGCCACAATCGCTGGTGGTGTTGCGGCCGGCTGATTTTCTTATTGTTAACAAATAGAGTGGTGTATGACTTCCCTTCATGAGCGCAGCGCAGGTATTTTGTTGCACATTACGTCCTTGCCAGGTGCATACGGTATCGGCGATTTTGGACCGGAGTCACGTCATTTTGTCGACTGGTTGGTCGCGGCTGGTCAGAGAATTTGGCAGGTATTGCCTACGACGCCGATTGGTCCAGCGAATTCACCTTATCAGGGCGTGTCGGCATTTGCAGGCAGTCAATGGATGGTTGCGCTTGAGCCGCTCATTGCGCGTGGATGGCTTGAAAAACCGCAGGTGCCTGATGATGGGTTTAATGCCCACGCGGTTGATTATCGGCGCGTGTTGCCGTGGCGAGAGACGCAATTGCGGGCTGCTGCCACCGGTTTTTTTTCACGTGGCTCAAAGGCCGACCGAAACGCCTTTGATCAATGGCGTATCAACCAAACGAACTGGCTGGACGACTACGCGCTGTTTATGGCGATTCGCTCGCCGCGCAATGGTCAACCATGGTGGGACTGGCCGGCCCCACTGGCGAGTAGACAGCCGGCGGCGCTGGCGGCGGCGCGCGTCGATTATGTTGCTGAAATTTTATTCTGGCAGTTTGTGCAATGGAACTTCGATATGCAAGTCATCGAGCTCAAGAACTATGCCAATGAAAGGGGGGTGTCGATCATGGGCGACCTGCCCATTTTTGTCGCGCATGACAGCGCGGATTGTTGGTCAAGACCCGACCTGTATTTTCTGGATGAGAAATTTGATGTCACTGTTGTGGCCGGCGTACCGCCCGATTCAATGTCGACCTTGGGCCAGCGCTGGGGCAACCCACTTTATCGCTGGGATCGGATGGCGGCGGAAAATTTTTCCTGGTGGGTTGCACGCATCCGACGCGCGTTATTGCAGTCGGACATCATTCGCATTGATCACTTTCGCGGCTTCGCCGGCTATTATGAAATTCCGGCGAGCAGCCAGGATGCCACCAACGGGAGGTGGGTACCTGCGCCGGGTCAGGCGCTTTTTTCGGCGATTGAAAGCGCCCTCGGAAAATTGCCGATTGTTGCCGAAGATTTGGGTTTGATTACGCCGGATGTGATCCAGTTACGCGACGGGTTTGGACTGCCGGGCATGCGCATCCTGCAGTTCGCATTTGGCGGCGACGGGTCGCATGAGTTCTTGCCGCATAACTATGTTGCCAATACCGTTGTTTACTCCGGAACCCATGACAACGATACCGCACGCGGATGGTGGGACAGTGCCAGCACGCGTGAACGTGCATTTGCGGGTAGTTACCTGGCCGCCAATACGGAGGATTTTCATTGGGCGCTTATTCGTGCCGCGTGTAATTCCGTGGCAAATTTGGCGGTGTTTCCATTGCAGGATGTGTTGGGTCTCGACGGTCGCCACCGGATGAACACACCCGGTACGGGTGATGGCAATTGGAGTTGGCGCTTTCAGTGGGACATGGTCGGCACCGAGCCGGCGCGGGTGCTTGGCGTCATAACAGCCGCGAGTGGTCGCGGTCAATTCAATTTATTAGGTTTGCAAGATTGACCGCTGACGGTACTGCGGGTGTGGGCGGCCGGATTTTCGATAATAGGTAATTCCAACCTGAACCAAATTTGATTGGACGGCAATGAATCGCGGAAAATTTTTTCGTTTGGCGGTGATGATGATTGGACTATGGCTGCCGGGAATCGGTATAGCCAATGCATCGTCACCGCCAGCGAATGCCATCGCGATGCGCGAGGCATGTGACCGTGATGGCTTTCAGGAAGTTCTGTTTTCAGAATCTGCCGGCCATCACCACGGAAAAGCACAGGCAGTCTGGTTAAATCGCCGACTCATAAAATGGCCCGGCGTCGGCGGGAGCGGTAATTTTTGGCTGATTCACTCCGCGAACGGACAAATTGTCGCGCGGTTAGGCGCGCCCGTATCAGGTGCGGACGGTCGGTTTTCGCTTGATGTCTTCAATGCTGATGTTGCACCGGACGTGGTCAGCCGGTTCAAGTATGTGGCGGACGGCGTGGTGCTGTCCGTGCGTGAAAACGACATGGCGCAATGGTCTGATTGGCATAAGCAACAGTTGGTTTTGGTTAATGCCGATGCCGATGGCAATGTCCTGCACGCAACCACGCTGCAGATCGCGGGCGCGCTTGATGATCAGTTTGCCGACGCCGAGCGCATTGCCGATCTGGGTGTGTTCGTTCGTAAATCAAAAACACGATTCAACCTTTGGGCACCGACCGCTCGGCAAGTTTGGGTATGTGTATTCGACAGCGGAAAATCCCGTGCGCGTTTTGTTGTACCGATGAATTGGCAAGCTGCGAATGGCGCATGGATGCTCAACATTCCTGCCAACCTTTCCGGCCGGTATTACACCTATGTTGTTGATGTCTATGTGCACGGCGTAGGGGTCGTGCGCAATCGTGTAACCGATCCTTATTCGATAAGTCTGACAACCGACTCACGGCGCAGCTACATCGTTGATCTGAACGATGCAAGTCTTAAGCCGGCCGGGTGGAATAGTGTGTCTGTGGTGAAGGCTTTGACGCGTGTGAGGTTGCCGACCGACATGGTGATTTACGAGTTACATGTGCGTGATTTTTCAATAGGTGACGGGTCTGTCCCGCGTACACACCGCGGAAAATATACGGCGTTTATGCATGCCAAATCTAACGGCATGAAACATCTGCGGGCATTGTCCGATGCCGGCATGACCGACGTTCATCTGTTGCCGGTCTTTGATTTTGCAACCGTGCCGGAGGGCGGATGTGCGACACCTCGTCTGCACGGTCCGAAAATGTTGCCGGATGGCGAGTCGCAACAAGCGATGGTGGTCGCGGGCAAAGAGCGCGATTGTTTTAATTGGGGATACGATCCACTGCATTTCACCGCACCGGAAGGCAGCTACGCCACCGATGCGGAGGATGGCGCACGCCGAATTATCGAATTCAGGCAAATGGTGGCGGCCCTGAATCAGATTGGCCTGCGGGTCGGCATGGACGTTGTTTACAATCACACGTCTGCGTCCGGACAGAATGAAAGATCGGTGTTGGATCGTATTGTTCCCGGTTACTACCACCGTCTGAATGCCGTCGGTCAGGTTGAAAGATCGACCTGTTGTGACAACACGGCGACAGAAAACATGATGATGGCCAAGCTCATGCTTGATTCCGTTGTGGTCTGGGCGCGCGATTACAAAATTGACTCGTTTCGTTTTGACCTGATGGGCCATCAACCGCGGGTTGTGATGGAGGCGATGCAAAAACATTTGCAAACGGCTACCGGCAGGCATATTAATTTGATTGGTGAAGGCTGGAATTTTGGCGAAGTGGTCGATGGGGCGCGATTCATTCAGGCATCGCAGCTGTCACTCAATGGCTCCGGAATTGGCACGTTCAGTGATCGCGGCCGGGATGCGGTTCGCGGTGGGGGCGCAACGGATAGCCGCGAAGCCATGATCCGGCGCCAAGGTTATATCAATGGCTTGGGCTACGATCCGAATGTCTTAACCGCAGGCGAACAGCAAGGCGGCGAGCTTTTGCAAATTGCCGACCAGGTGCGCGTTGGGCTGGCCGGGTCGATTCGCAATTTTCAGCTCAACAACCATCGCGGTAAGATCACGCCACTTTATAAAATTCAATACGCCGGCCAACCGGCCGGTTATGTAAGCGAACCCGGCGAGGTCGTGAACTACGTCGAGAATCACGATAATCAGACGCTGTTTGACATCAATGTCTACAAGCTGCCGACTACGACCAGTCGAGAGGATCGCGCGCGTGTACAAATATTGGCGCTTGCGATTAATACATTCAGTCAGGGGATCGCTTATTTTCACGCGGGCGGCGAAATGTTGCGCAGCAAATCATTGGATCGAAATAGTTACGATTCGGGGGACTGGTTCAATCAAATCGATTGGCTGGGCAGGAATAATTTTTTTGGCATAGGTGCGCCGCCGAAGCCGGATAACGGTGGTGATTACCATTTGATCAAACCCTTGCTCGCCAATGCGAATATCAAACCAACGGCGACCGAGATCGGCTGGACCAACCGTGCTTTCCAGGATCTGCTGCGGATTCGTGCCAGCAGCGTATTATTTCGTTTGCCGAGTGCTGACCAGATCAATTCGCGTTTAACCTTTCATAACGTAGGTGCCGGCCAAATTCCAACGGTGTTAGTCGGTCACCTGAATGGTGAAGGGCTCCAGGCCGCCGGTTTTAACGCGCTCATCTATCTGATCAATGTTGACAAGACGCCGCAATCGATAAGAATCGGCGAGATGGTGGGCAAGGACTTTACGCTGCACCCTGTTCATCGCGACAAAAATGCTGCGGACAAGCGGGTGGCCCGTCATGCGCGTTTCAACGCCCCGACCGGTGAGTTTATTATTCCTGCTCGTAGTGCGGTGGTATTTGTTGTGCCGTGACGAGCCAGTCAGAGGTGCGTTGCCTTTCGCGATCCCAGAGAACTGAATCCGTTCACTCAGTCCTGAGCAGAGTCCCGCATGACGTGGCTTACCAAGCCGCGTAATCCCGGATAGGGCGTCGTGATGACGGCTGTACAAATTTCACGCTGATAGTTGATATACCTGCCCTTGGCTTCAAATTGCGTCCGAAACCCGGACTGGCCAAAAAACGCGCCAAGCTTGGGCACAATGCCACCGGCAATAAATATGCCGCCGCGAGCGCCAAGGGTCAGCGCGAGGTTGCCGGCAATCAGTCCAAGCAACGAACAAAACGCCTCCATGGTGTGTTCACACAACACATCACTGCGAGTGCTGCCCAGCGTGCCAATTTGTTCGGCATCCATTTCCTGTTCGATCGGTAGTCCTTCGACTTCTGCGACTGCGCGCCTTAATGCCGGCAGGCCTAAACCTGAAACGAGTCGTTCCGCCGAAATATGCGTATGCGCGCGACCAGCCACCCGCAATAAATCACTCTGATAGGTCGATGCGGCGCAGAGTGTGACATGACCACCTTCACCACACACAGTTTGCCAAGTGCCCGGTCGTTGACTGACAGGAATGATTCCCGCCACACCCAGCCCGGTGCCGGGACCAATAACGGCCATGGCGAAGTTTGGGTTGGGCACACTCGGGCCGATCAGTTGGTAGTCGGTCGCCGCCATGTGCGGCAGGATCAGGGCGATCGCTTCAAAATCATTAAATACCTCAATGTTTGCCACACCGGTGTGTGTGGCGAATTCAACCCTATCGAGCGTCCACGCACTGTTGGTAACTTTAATAGGGCCGCTTGAAATTGCGCTGGCAATGGCGATGACAACCCGACTTGGGCTGGCACCAGAATGAAAGTGGCTTAAATAATGGATGGCCGCATCATGCGGGCGGTCGTAGTCGACACAAAGCAAAGTCTGCACGTCGGACAGCGACGCACCGGCATCGCGAACCCAGCCAAAACGGGCATGGGTACCGCCGATGTCCGCAACCAGCAACGGAAAAGATGGCCCGGCCATTACGGACACCACATCACGTCGATGGCACCCAGGGCATACACGGGCATCAGCAGCGGGTTTGCAACCCGCCAGGCCTGTTGCAGTGCGGCCAATTTGGCCGGTCCTTTTAACACCAATACCATTTGCAGACTGCGTTTTAATTCTGCCAGCGTGAGGGACACACGTTCTACTGATGGTTGTGCGGTGGTTGGTGCCGGTACCGCAACCACTCGCGCACTATTTGCGGCCGCCAATGCAGATTCGAGGTGTGGATCGCCCGGAAACAAGGACGCGATATGGCCGTCTTCACCCATGCCGAGTAGAACCAAATCATAGGGTTGATCGAGCGGCGGCAGATTTTGACGGGTAAGTGCCAATCCGTCGGCGGCTGTTGTCGCCGTATTTTTTAGAGGGATAAATCGTGCTGCAGCCGCGCCGGGGTGGGTCAAAAAAATCCGCCGTAGCATGGCCGCATTTGAATGTGGCGAATCTTCATCGACCCAGCGTTCGTCGCTGAGCAAAACATTCACTTTCTCCCACTGCAACGGTTGGGTCGCCAAATGCGGAAGGAACATTTCCGGCGTGGTTCCGCCGGAAAAAATCAGACTAGCGCGGCCGTGCCGGGTGATGCCCTGCGCAACAGCCGACGCCACCCGCAGCGCGATCGCGTCAGCCAGGGCTTGGCAATTGGAAAATCGATTAATCCTTGGCGCATCGCGATTCACGGTGGCATTCGGGGCGGACGGGGTCAGGTTCATATCATGAACAAAAATGCCGGTTTTCGCGTAATGAATTCACTGCTATTCTCATTTTTTTCCAAAAGCATGCAAATTGGAGCGGATCATTGGTCGCCACTCACAAATAAACAATAAAGGCGGAAGATTAACTCGTACGACTTTCTTTGGCCTTGCATGCCTGTACCTGTAATAATAAGTCAATTGTTCGATAATGTAGCAAAACTACAAGATTAAGTAAACCAAGCATCATCCTGCTGACAATTTTTGTCGTATCACGCTGAAATTAACTTAAAAATCAGTTTGATGGCTGCGCTGGTGCATCCAACAAAAATCGCCTTGGTTGACTTCGTTGTTGTAGTTCACCTACATTATTCACAAATTTGCCAAACCATCGGCGCTAGCGAACATTGTCAAGTGTAGTTAAACTACCTTATTCGCGCGCCAATATTGTTGCGTGTTCTTTGAATCGTAATTTTCCGAAGGTTTTCCTATGCCCTTTAGTGACGGTCCGAGACTACTCGCCGATATTGGCAGCACCTATGCCCGTTTTGCACTGGAAAACGAGCGTGGCAAGTTCGACCATCTCAGCACCGTCAAGTGCGCGGATTACGCTGATTTTGGCAGTGCACTGCGCGCTTATCTGGATTTGGTAAAGGACATGAGTGTGCGCCATGCTGCGGTGGCGATATCAAATCCAGTCGAAGGTGATTTGGTGCAGATGACCAACTATCACTGGCAATTTTCTATAGAAAATACCCGCGTCGAGTGTGATCTGGATACCTTGCTGGTTGTCAATGATTACACGGCATTGGCGGCCGGTCTGCCGCATTTGGCTGATGATCAGCGGCGGCAAGTAGGCCCCGGACAGGCAAAGGCGCGCAGCGTAATAGGCTTGCTGGGTGCGGGTACCGGTCTCGGTGTATCCGGATTGATTCCCACCGATGACGGCTGGATTTCCTTGGGCTCACAAGGCGGACACGTGAGTTTTTCGCCGGCGGACAAACGTGAAACACTGATCCTTGAGTTCGCATGGGCCCAATTCCCACACGTGTCAGCCGAACGATTGATATCCGGTAGTGGTATTGAATTAATTTATCGCGCGATCAATCATCTTGCCGGCAAGAAGCCCGAGTCTCTGGCCGCAACGGAAATTACCAATCGTGGATTGAACGGACAGTGCCGTGAATGTGCCGAGACGTTGGCGTTATTCTGCGGCATTCTTGGCAGTGCCGCGGGTAACCTGGCGGTCACGTTGGGGGCATTTGGCGGGATTTATATTGGTGGTTCGATTGTTCCACGGCTTGGTACCTATTTTGATGCCTCGTCGTTTAGACGGCGATTTGAGGATAAGGGACGATTCTCGGATTATGTGGCGCACATTCCAACGTTTGTTATCACCGCTGATAACGCGACTTTTGTTGGGGTCGCGGCTATATTGGATGCGCAATTGCGCAAACGTGGTGCCGGATCATCACTTCTTGAACAGATCCGCCAATCACAATCCGCCTTGCCGCCTGCGGAACGTCGGGTAGCCAATTTGGTGTTAGCCCGCCCGCGCTCGATTCTGAATGACCCGATTGTCGAAATCGCGCGTGCCGCCGACGTCAGTCAACCCACGGTAGTGCGCTTTTGTCGTTCGCTCGGCTGTGACGGTTTGTCTGACTTTAAGTTGCGATTGGCATCAAGTTTGACCGGCACAATTCCGGTCACGCATATCCAGGTCACAAACGATGATTCATCACTTGAGTTGGGTGACAAGGTGCTCGGCAATACGGCCAGCGCCATTCTGCAAATGCGCGATCAAATCAATCGGACCACGATTGACAAAGCCATCGACGCGTTGATCAAGGCCAGGCGGATAGAGTTTTTTGCTGTTGGAAACTACGGGGTGGTTGCCGACGATGCCCAGTATAAATTTCTGCGATTTGGCCTTCCCACCAGCGCATATACAGAACCGCGTTTGCAATTGATGGCAGCCAACGTTTTAACGGCAGACGACGTGGTTGTGGTTGTGTCGAGCACCGGGCGATCAACCGAGCTGAATCAAGCCGTGGAGGCTGCGCTTGCCCGGTCGGCAAAAGTGATTGCGATCACCGCCAGTCAATCACCGTTGGCAAAACGCGCCACCGTCACGATTGCCGTGGACCATATAGAAGACGTTGCTACACAGGTACCCATGATCAGCAGAGTGTTGTACTTGCTGGTGATCGACATTCTTGCCGTGGGCGTTGCCATGAGAACCGGCGCCCATGAAAAAATGATTGCGTTACCGGGTGAAAAGCAGGACGAAGGCAGGGCCGCAACCAACAATCGATTGGCCCGGATGGTTTCTCATAGCCAAGAGTGATGATTCCTTTGTAAGGAATTATTCAGTCTTGATGTTAGGGCATGATGCGCATGGGTTTTTGAATGCGCTTCGCCGGTTTCTACTTTTATTTGGCAATTTAGGAGTCAATTTGCTTTGGTTAATCACGAAAAAGACACCCGCCTAGGACAGGAAATCCAGTTTCTGGGCCGCATCCTTGGCGAGGTGATCCGTGCCGCCAACGGAGAGGAAATATTTAATCGAATTGAACATATTCGGCAATTGGCAGTGTCATTGCGGCGTCGGGAGGGAGCGCAAACGGATGCGGATATTGCCGTGCTCAGGGTGCAACTTCATCAGGATTTGAATGGGCTGAGTATCGAGCAGACTTTAAATGTGGTCAGAGCATTTAGTCATTTTTCGCTACTGGCAAATATTGCCGAAGATCGGCATCAGAATCGCCGCCGACGCGCCCATCGCATGGCCGGATCCGCGCCGCAGCTTGGCAGTCTGCACAATGCACTGAATACTCTTCAAGAAAAAAACACCTCGGAGCAGGATATTCGCGGCTGGCTTGCCGGCGCGTTGATTTGTCCGGTGTTGACGGCGCATCCAACGGAGGTTCAGCGCAAAACCGTGCTGGATTGTGAACGCGAAATTGCCCGCTTGATGGCGCATCAGGAACGCGCCGACTTGCTGCCAGACGAGCGACTGGAGACCGAAGAAAGTCTGAAGAGACTTATTCATCAGCTTTGGCAAACGGCAATGTTGCGATTGTCGCGCCTTCGGGTCATTGATGAAATTGAAAACGGTTTGAGTTTTTTTCGTTATACATTTCTGTCGGAGTTGCCGAAGGTTTATTGTGACTTGGAGCACGCGCTTGCAGACCAAACGCGGCCAACACGTGTCGGTGATGGTCGTTTGCCCACATTTTTTCGAATGGGCTCGTGGATCGGTGGGGATCGCGATGGCAATCCGTTTGTTACGGTCGATTCACTTGTTGGGGCGATGCGGCGGCAAACCACGGTTGCTTTTGAACACTATTTATTTGAGGTGCATCGGCTTGGTGCCGAGTTGTCGATGTCGAATCGATTGGTGTCGCCGACTGCGGCGCTGATGGCCTTGGCGGAGAAATCAGACGACACATCCATTCATCGTCAAGATGAACCTTATCGACAGGCCTTGATTGGCGTGTACGGACGCCTGGCAGCGACCATGGTGGAACTGGCGGGTGTTTCACCGATTCGCAAGCCTGGCGTTGAACTGACGGCCTATGCCGGCACACACGAGTTTGCCGCCGACTTGGACGTGATTGCGACTTCATTGGCGACCCACAGTGAGGCAGTCTTTACGGTCGGTCGATTGGCACAGTTACGTTACGCGGTCGATATCTTTGGTTTCCATTTGGCGTCGGTTGATTTGCGGCAAAACGCTGACGTGCACGAGGTGGTGGTGGCGGAATTGCTGGCCAAGGCGGGGGTGTCAAAAAACTATCTTGAATTAGACGAGGCGGGCCGAGTCGCGGTGTTGTTGCAGGAATTGGCCAACCCCCGCTTGCTGCGGATTCCGTCGGTACAGTATGGCGAAGTGGCCATCGGCGAATTGGCTGTTTTTCAAGAGGCTGCAGATATCAACAACCGCTTGGGTTCGGACGCTATTCCGAACGCGATTATTTCCAAGGCGCAATCCGTCAGTGATTTGCTCGAGGTCGGCTTATTGTTGAAGGAAACAGGTTCGCTGGTTGTTCGCGATGGTCGTGCACAACTCAAAATCGGCATTGTCCCGTTGTTCGAAACCATTACCGATTTGCAGGGTGCCACCGTCATTATGCGTGCCGCATTTCAGTTGTCTTTTTATCGGGAACTGTTGGAAAGTCGGGGCGGCTTGCAGGAAATCATGCTGGGTTATTCGGACAGCAACAAGGACGGTGGTTACCTGACGGCAAATTGGCAGCTTTATTGTGCACAAAAGGGGCTGGTCGACTTGGGTCGCGAAGCAAAGGTTAAATTGCGCATGTTTCACGGGCGCGGTGGTACGGTTGGTCGTGGCGGTGGGCCGACTTTTGAGGCTATTCTTGCCCAGCCGGACGGTTGTTGTGCGGCTGGTTTGCGCATGACCGAGCAGGGTGAAGTCATCGCCGCCAAATATTCTGATACGGTTCTGGGCCGTCGAAATTTTGAAACCTTGATTTCGGCCGCGTTGTTGGCGAATTTTTCTGACACCACCCACCATGACCGGCCGCAATGGCAAGAGGTTTTGAATCAACTTTCCACAAGTGCGTGTCAGGTTTACCGAAAATTGGTCTATGAAACGCCTGGATTCGTTGATTTCTTTCATGGCGCAACGCCGGTGGGAGAAATCGCCGGGCTCAACATCGGCAGCCGGCCGGCTTCACGCAAGTCTTCACAATCGATTGCCGATCTGCGCGCCATTCCGTGGGTGTTTAGTTGGAGTCAATGCAGGTTGTCCATTCCCGGCTGGTATGGATTTGGCAGCGCCATACAAGCGTGGCTCGATTCAATTCCAGGCGGGCGCGATTCCGGGCTGGTGATACTGCGCGGGATGTACAAAGATTGGCCATTCTTTCAAACGGTGTTATCTAATATGGATATGGTGCTGGCCAAGACCGATTTGGTGATTGCGGCGCGGTACGCGGAGTTGGTAGCAGACCGCGAGTTGGCAGATCGCGTGTTCAATACCATCAAGAGTGAATGGCAGTTAACGGTCGATATCTTGCGTGCCATTACTGGCGCCAGTGCATTTCTAGAAGGCAATCCAGCGCTCGAACGCAGCATTCGCAATCGTTTCCCTTATTTGGATCCACTGAATCATTTGCAGGTTGATCTGTTGAAACGTTATCGCGCCGGGCAGACGGATGAAAAAACCAAAAGGGCAATTCACTTGACGATTAATGGGTTGGCAGCCGGCCTAAGAAATAGTGGGTGATGCAGGCATAAGCCGAGCACTGCTGTGGTGAATTATTCATGCCATGAATGCCCGTTGCGTTCGGTTAATGCGATTGAGGCGCTGGGACCCCAGCTCCCCGCCGAGTAGGGTTTGGCCTGCTGGTCGGTTGTGCGCCAGCCGTCGATAATGCCGTCAATCCATTGCCAGGCGGCTTCGACTTCGTCGCGACGCACGAACAACGCCGAATTGTTTTTCAGCACATCGAGCAACATGCGTTCATAAGCGATGCGTCGGCGTGACTGTCCGAATGCGTCGCCGACCGACAGATTCAGCGGTACCTGAGCAAGGGTCACGTCGTTCATGCCCGGCTTCTTGTGCATCAGGGTGAGCGTAATCATTTCTTCCGGTTGCAATTTAATCAGCAGCGTATTCGGAGCGAGGGTGGCACCAATACCGGCAAAGATGTTGTACGGCGCCGGTTTGAACTGGATCATGATTTCACTGGAACGTTTTTGCAATCGTTTGCCAGTGCGCAAATAAAATGGAACACCCGCCCAACGCCAATTGTCGACCTCCACCTTGATGGCGACAAATGATTCGGTATTACTGTTGCCGGTTGCGCCCGTTTCCTCAAGATAGCCGGGTACCGTCTCGCCGCCGCTGAATCCGGCCGTATATTGACCGCGTACCGTGTGTGTGGCGACATCCGTGCCGGTAATCGGTCGAAGGGACCACAGCACCTTGACCTTTTCGTTGCGTACCGCGGAGGGCGTGAAACTCGCCGGTGGTTCCATTGCAACCAGACACAACAATTGCAGCATATGGTTTTGCACCATGTCTCGCATCGCGCCGGTGCCGTCGTAAAATCCCCAGCGACCGCCAACGCCCACCGTTTCGGCGACGGTAATCTGCACCTGCTCGATGGCATTGGCGTTCCACAGCGGTTCAAAAATGGCATTGGCAAATCGCAGTGCCAGTAAATTCTGCACGGCCTCTTTGCCGAGATAATGGTCAATCCGGAACACCTGATTTTCATCAAATGCGGCACCGATGTCCTCATTCACCTTGCGTGCAGTTTCGGTATTGGTGCCGATCGGTTTTTCAATGGTGATCCGCGAAAGTTTATCGACCAAGCCGGCGTCACGCAGAGCCAGACAGATCGGCCCGAATAATTGTGGTCCGGTAGACAAATAAAACATCACGCCACCGTCACCCGCAATGAGTGCCTGTTTGATTGAATCTAATCCGCCCGGCACTTGAATGTCGACCATCACATAGCTGATTCGTTTGGCAAAGGTGGCAAAAAAGGCATCGTCATACAGCGCCGCATTTGCGGATGCCTTGACGGCGTCCCTGATCTTGTCAATAAACGCATCATTTGACAGATTGGATGTGGCGGCACCAATCAATTGAAATTGCGACGGCAACAGGCCGTCTTTGTCGAGGGCATAAAGTGATGGCCAAAGCATGCGTTTGGCCAGATCGCCGGTAGCACCAAACAGCACCATCGCACGACAATCTGGAGGGATGTTTTTTGTAGTCATTTGGCTTTCTGAGTTTTTATTTAACTGGTCGTGGTTGATTGTTGTGTCGCGCGGCATTTGGAAAGTTTCGCCGCCTCGGCTGCGCGGCGTTGAATTTCGGTCCAATCTTTGTCGGCAATCAGCGAGGCTGGGGATAACCATGACCCGCCGACACAGGCAACATTAGGTAGTGCGAGGTAAGACGGGGCCGAAACGGCGTCAATGCCACCCGTGGGACAAAAAAGTGCCTGCGGCAGCGGGCCCCCCATTGCTTTGAGCATCTCCACTCCGCCAGCTTGTTTTGCCGGAAATAATTTCATGGCAGTAAATCCAGCATCAAGTGCACGCATCACATCGGATGGGGTCATGGTTCCCGGCAGGAATGGAAAACCGGACGAAATCGAGTGGGCAAGTAGTTCCGGCGTCGCGCCGGGGCTCACCCCGAATATTGCGCCGGCTGCTTGTGCGGCATCCATGTCGGCAATGCTGACAATCGTACCGACACCAACAATGGCGTTGGGTACTGCTGAAATCATTGCTCTTACGCAATCGAGCGCCGCAGGCGTCCGCATGGTTACTTCCAGCACGCGAATGCCACCACCGACCAGTGCCGTCGCCAACGGCACCGCATCGTCAACACAATCGAGCACAATCACCGGCATCACCGGGCTCAGCGCGAGAATTTCACGAACGGACATCATGGCTGCGCCCTAATCATCGCCGGTTCAATCGGCGATACGTTTACAGGTTCAATAGTGGTGCCGAACGTGCCCGCACCTTGCTCGGCGATTAAGGCAACCGCACGCGCGGACTGAAATAATTCCCGACCCATGCCAAATTGATTGCGCGAAAGATCAGCCGTGGAAAGCGTGCGGTCCGTCCACTCTTCCGCACTCACCAGTGCGGCCAACGTGCCTGCATTGGCGTCCAGGCGGATCATGTCGCCATCGCGAACTTTCGCCAACGGCCCACCGGCGAGGCATTCGGGCGAGACATGAATGGCCGCCGGTACCTTGCCAGACGCGCCCGACATTCTGCCGTCGGTGACGAGCGCGACGTGGAAGCCGGCATCCTGTAATGAGCCAAGTGCCGGTGTCAGTTTGTGTAATTCCGGCATGCCATTGGCGCGAGGGCCTTGGAACCGCACCACGGCGACAAAGTGTCGTTGTAATTCGCCGCGCTTAAAACTGGCCAATACGTCGTCCTGATCGTCAAATACCAATGCCGGCGCTTCAACGATGCGATGTTCAGGTTTGACCGCGGATACCTTGATAACGGCGCGGCCCAAATTGCCGCACAGCAGCCGCAAGCCGCCATCGGAGCTAAATGGCTTGGTTGCCGGGCGCAACACCTCTTCGTCGCCCGATTGGGCGGGTGCGATCTGCCAGACGATTTTGTCACCATCGTTTTGAACAAGTTTTGGCTCCTCGGTGTAGCGGGAAAGAGATTTGCCAACAACTGTCATGACGTCATTGTGAAGCAGACCCACCGACAACAACTCACGAATCACAAAACCGGTGCCACCGGCCGCGTGGAAGTGGTTGATATCGGCGCTGCCATTTGGGTAAATGCGAGCCAACAATGGCACCACCGCCGAAAGTTGATCAAAGTCATCCCAATTGATGATGATGCCGGCCGCACGCGCGATCGCGATGAGATGAATGGTGTGATTGGTGGAGCCCCCAGTCGCGAGCAGGCCGACAATCGCATTGATGATGGCGCGTTCGTCAATCATTTTGCCAAGTGGCGTGTATTCGTTGCCAAGATGGCTGATTGCTGCGGCCCTTTTCGCGGCGGCGGCGGTCAGTGCGTCACGCAACGGTGTATTGGGAGTGATGAACGCGGCACCCGGCAAATGCAACCCCATCACTTCCATCAGTAATTGATTGCTGTTTGCAGTGCCGTAAAACGTGCAGGTACCGGGACCGTGGTAAGCACGACTTTCAGCCTCAAGTAGCGCCGCACGATTTATTTTGCCTTCGGCAAATTGCTGACGTATTTTAGCTTTTTCATCGTTCGACAACCCGCTGGTCATCGGGCCGGCGGGGACAAAGATGGTGGGCAAATGGCCGAACTGCAGTGCGCCGATTAACAGGCCGGGGACAATTTTGTCGCACACGCCCAAGCACAACACCGCGTCAAAAACGTTGTGCGATAGTGCGATCGCGGTTGCCTGCGCGATGACATCACGCGAAAACAAGGACAGTTCCATGCCCGGCTGCCCTTGGGTGACACCATCACACATCGCCGGCACCCCGCCCGCATATTGCGCGGTTGCCCCTGCCGCACGCGCGCTGTGTTTGATGATCTCCGGAAATCTTGCCAGCGGTTGGTGCGCCGACAACATGTCGTTATACGCCGAGACAATGCCAATATTGGGCGCGCGTATTTCACGCAGTCGCAACTTGTCCGGCGGGGCTTCCGCGGCAATTGCATGGGCAAGATTGGTGCAGGATATGCGTCCGCGGGTGGCGCCGGTTCCCAGCGCTTGGTCGACGCGGCGCAAATACGCCGAACGGGTCGGTGCACTGCGTTGGCGCACGCTCTCGGTAATTTTTTCCACTGTCGGATGCGCTGCCATACGAACTCCTTAAATGTTGCCGTCGAATGCCGATTGACGAGCCATTGTAGAAAATCAACAGGAATTAGTCAATGGTGATCATTGCTGAAGATGGCGTAAATTTTTGGTTTGTATAGTAAATTTGAATGGCGGTATGGTCGCCAAGCGGATGACTTTGTCTTGGTGTGTTGACAATCTACATAATTTGATCGAATATTGACGCAAGCAAGACACCCAATTTAGCTGCGTAGCTGGGTATTTTTTTGTCACCACATTGAGTCTATGGCCGTTAATCGTCCTCCGCGAGTTTCCGCTTCATCCTTGGAAAAATCAAAAGCAACGGCTGGGCGGGGTCAAGTTGTGGGTGGTCCCCGGAGTGCTTCCAAGGTTGGTGCTGGGGGTGGAAACGCGCCCGCTGTGGAAAAGGATGTCAGACCCATGACCTTGTTGGACCGGATTGAGGCGCTCATTGAGCATATGCGTCCTTCCGAGCAAACGGTGGGACGTTTTGTGCTGCGCCATCCCAATCTGGTCATCGGATTATCGTTTCCGGATATTGCCGCGCGTACCGGTGTCAGCCAGCCGACGGTGGCGCGGTTTTGTCTTGCCGCCGGGTTTAGCGGCTATCGTGATTTTAAGTTGCGGTTGGCACAAAGTCTCGCCCATGGCGTGCCGTTTGTGCACCATGATGTCGGCAGCCAGGATGCAATGGCGGACATTGGTGCCAAGGTGTTTGATCGTGGCATTGCCGCCTTGGTGACGGTTCGCAATCACCTTGACCCGGACGCGCTGGAACGTGCCACCGGTCTGCTCGCCACGGCAAAACGGATCGAGTTTTACGGCCAGGGAATTTCTGGTGTGGTGGCGATGGATGCCCAACATAAATTCTTTCGACTGGGGGCACCTGCGGTGGCTTATTCAGACCCGCATGTGCATGCCATGTCGGCATCCCTGTTGGCGGCGGGCGATGTGGTTGTTGCCATTTCCGGCACCGGTCGCACACGAGAGCTGATTCGAAGTGTTGAAATTGCACGCGAAGCGGGTGCCGCCGTCATCACCATTACCGCCAGCGGGTCGCCGTTGGCGCAATTGTCGAGTGTGGCATTGTATGCGGACGTTCCCGAGGATTTAGACGTATACGTGCCGATGACTTCACGTTTGGTGCATCTGATGATGATTGACGTGTTGTCGGTCGGTGTGGCGGTTGCGCGGGGCCCGGCGCTGGTGAAGCGTCTGGCACGGGCAAAAAAAGTCATTACGGATCAACGACTGGAGGAGTCACCATAAAACTTGGCCATATCAAGCAGCGGTCATTGATGATGAACGTTTTGACTGGTGATACTGGTGGGCGGTACTGGGATCGAACCAGTGGCTTCCACCGTGTGAAGGTGGCACTCTACCGCTGAGTTAACCGCCCAACTTCGGTGAGGGGCGAATTTAAGCATATTCGCGCGATAATGGCAATTTACTGCCTTGTTAGTGAGCTTCCGTGTCGTCAGACGTCAAACAAAAATCCATCAAACTCAGAAATCCAGCCAAGCCAACCATTACGTTGCGCCGCAAACCCTCGGTCGGCTCCGCCACGTCGAAAAAACCGTTTGTTGAACGTGTGTTTTCGACCCGTGCCAAAGAGGCCGCGCGCCGCGATGGGCGCACGTTATTTGAACCCGCCCCCGAGGCGCCGGCTGCGACCGATGAGCGTGGTGACGGCGTGGTGCGCCGCCGGCGTTCGACAGAACCCGGCGCAGGCCAACGAACCGGGCGGCCGGCAGATGCCAGAAGCAAATTGCAAAGCCAATCCGATGGTCGCCGTTCCACCGAGCCGCGGCGCGGAGGCAAAATGCGCGATCAACGCGTTCGTGATGACAGCAAGCCGGTGGTGCCGACGTCGCCACCGCGCGAACCGGACGGGATGATTCGTGTTTCCAAACTGCTTTCTGAACAGGGGTTATGTTCACGTCGTGAGGCCGATAGTTATATTGCGCGCGGCTGGGTATTGGCCGATGGCGTACGCGTGAGTGAATTGGGCACCCGCGTCTTGCCGACGGCCAAATTGAGTCTGGATCAAGAAGCGGCGGCGATGCAGGAAATGCGCATGACCATTTTGATCAATAAGCCGGTCGGTTATGTCTCTGGTCAGGCCGAAGATGGCTATCAACCGGCCAGTGTGTTGGCGGTGGCGGAAAATCAGCTCGAAACGGACGAAGTGCGATTTCATCCGGAGCATCGGCGCGGACTGGCGCCGGCTGGACGACTCGATATCGATTCGACCGGGCTGTTGATTCTGACCCAAGACGGTCGGATCGCCAAACAATTGATTGGTGAAAACAGTGAAGTCGACAAAGAGTATTTGGTGCGGGTCGAGGGGACGCTTTCTGCGGCTGATCTCAAGCTGCTCAATCACGGCCTTTTGTTAGATGGCGAAGTGCTGAAACCAGCCATTGTGAAATGGCAGAATGAAGACCAGTTAAATTTTATTTTGCGTGAAGGTAAAAAACGCCAAATCCGCCGTATGTGTGAGGCGGTCGGACTGACAGTGACCGGACTGAAACGAATTCGCATTGGCAAGATCAAACTTGGCGATCTGCCGGTTGGCAAATGGCGGTTTCTTACTGGTGATGAGTCGTTTTAATCGACTATTTTTTAACAACACTGCTTATAATTCGCCCAGTTGCACACAATCATATTGAAATACTTATGTTGACGCTGTTCCAGCCGAAAGAATTTAAATGAAGTTTCGCTTTCCAATCGTGATCATCGACGAAGATTTTCGTTCTGAAAATACCTCGGGTCTGGGCATTCGTGCGTTGGCCGCTGCAATTGAAACCGAGGGCATGGAAATACTCGGCGTGACCAGTTATGGTGATTTGTCACAATTTGCACAACAGCAAAGCCGTGCGTCCGCGTTTATTTTGTCGATTGACGATGAAGAGTTCACGCCAGGGCCAGAACTTGACCCGGCGGTGCTGAATCTGCGTGCGTTCATCGAAGAGATTCGCTTCAAGAATGCCGATATTCCGATTTACCTTTATGGTGAAACCAAAACATCGCAGCATTTGCCCAATGACATTCTGCGTGAGCTGCACGGTTTTATTCACATGTTTGAAGACACGCCGGAGTTTGTCGCGCGCCATATTATTCGTGAGGCAAAAGCTTATCTGGATGGGTTGGCACCGCCATTTTTCCGTGCGCTGGTGCATTACGCCCAGGATGGTTCGTACTCATGGCATTGCCCGGGTCACTCAGGCGGCGTGGCGTTTTTGAAGTCACCCATCGGGCAAATGTTTCATCAGTTTTTTGGTGAAAACATGTTGCGTGCCGACGTCTGTAATGCCGTCGAAGAGCTGGGGCAATTACTTGATCACACCGGCCCCGTTGCCGCCTCCGAGCGCAACGCCGCACGCATTTTTAGCGCGGACCATTGCTTTTTTGTCACCAACGGCACCTCCACCTCCAACAAGATGGTGTGGCACGCCAATGTGGCGCCGGGTGACACCGTGGTGGTGGATCGAAACTGCCACGTGTCCATCCTGCACGCTATCATCATGACGGGTGCCAATCCGGTTTTTCTGATGCCGACGCGTAATCATTTGGGCATCATAGGGCCGATTCCGCTGGAGGAATTCTCGGTAGACAGCATTCAAAAGAAAATCAATGCCAACCCGTTTATTACCGATAAAAAAGCCAAGCCACGTATCCTGACCATTACCCAGTCCACTTATGACGGTGTGATGTACAACGTTGAGATGATCAAGGAGTCGTTGGGCAGCCGGGTGGAGACGCTGCATTTTGACGAGGCATGGTTGCCTCACGCAACATTTCATACGTTTTACAAAAATATGCACGCCATCGGTGATGTTAACAATGGCCGCAAGCGCTGCAAAGACGCGATGATCTTCGCCACCCATTCAACACACAAATTATTGGCCGGCATTTCCCAGGCGTCGCAAATTCTGGTGCAGGAGTCCGAAACCGTCAAACTCGATCGCACACGTTTTAACGAGGCGTACCTGATGCACACTTCGACCAGCCCGCAATACGCCATTATTGCGTCTTGTGATGTGGCGGCGGCGATGATGGAGCCCCCCGGCGGAACGGCATTGGTGGAGGAGTCCATTTCTGAGGCAATGGATTTTCGTCGCGCCATGCGCAAAGTGGATACGGAGTTTGGCAAGGATTGGTGGTTCAAGGTCTGGGGGCCGGACAAACTTGCCGACGTAGGAATTGGTCGACGCGAACAATGGCTGTTAAAAGCCAATGAAAAGTGGCATGGCTTTGGTAATATTGCTGCGGATTTCAATATGTTGGATCCGATCAAGTCCACTGTGATCACGCCGGGATTGGATGTCTCCGGGAAATTTGCCAAGACCGGCATTCCGGCTTCGATCGTTACCAAGTTTCTGGCTGAACACGGCGTGATTGTCGAAAAAACCGGCCTCTATTCTTTCTTCATCATGTTTACCATCGGCATTACCAAAGGCCGCTGGAATACCTTGTTGACGGCGTTGCAACAGTTCAAGGATGATTACGATCGTAATGTGCCGATGTGGAAAATATTGCCGGAGTTTGTCGCCACCCAGCCACGCTATGAACGGTTGGGTCTGCGCGACCTGTGCCAGCAGATTCACGATATGTACCGCGAGCGGGACGTGGCCAGACTGACCACCGAAATGTATTTGTCCGATATGCAGCCGGCCATGAAACCGGCCGACGCCTATGCCAAATTGGCGCATCGTGAAATTGACCGGGTGCCAATCGATGAACTGGAAGGGCGGATTACCGCGATGTTGTTGACGCCCTACCCACCGGGTATTCCGTTGTTGATCCCGGGCGAGCGATTTAATCAAACAATTGTCCAATACCTGCAGTTTGCGCGCACGTTTAACCGCACGTTTCCCGGTTTTGAAACCGATATTCACGGTTTGGTTGAGCAGGATGTGGACGGACAGATGGAGTACTTTTTGGATTGTGTGCGTACATGACAGATGTGCAAAATGAGAAGCCCGTGGCGCGCGGTTTGGCACTGGTGATTGACGATGATGCAGTCGTCCGGATGTTTTTGTCCATGTCGCTGACCAAGCTGGGTTTCACGGTGAAGTCTGCCGCGAACGGAATGGAGGCACTTGAGATGTGCCTAGAAGAGGTCTTCGAATTGGTCATTTGCGATATGCGCATGCCAAAATTATCAGGCATCAGTTTTCTTAAAAACGTGCGCATGCGTTCGCCGAATTCGGCCAAGCGAATTATTTTTTTGACGGCGATTGATGATTCGCTGGTGCGCCGCGAGACCTTGGAGGCAGGTGCGTTGGATTATTTGGTCAAACCAATTTCCACCGCAAAATTAAAGGCGGTTGTCGATAAATTTTTCAGCGCATCCTGAGTCACCATAATAATTGCAGCGACGATGGCTGGTTTCGAGTAGAATTTGGCCGGTATTGTGTAACAAATGTTGTGTGGGAGAGCGCTGTTGATGTTGAACAGCCGCCGAAGGCGCAATCACCCGAAATCGCTCAGGTACCAGGAACCACACAACGTAAAAATTCTGGAGAGAAGCCGTGGCGCGTATGCGGCTCACCGAAGGGGCTACTGAATCAATCGATTCGGGAAACTCTCAGGTAAAGAGGACAGATGGGTAAGCACTGATGATTGGCAGTTGGACTATCGTTGCCACGGTCAGCTTTTCCCATCCTTCAAGGTCTTGTCCATGCTCCAACGCACCCCCCTTTATGATTCCCATCTCGCCTGTGGCGCCAAGATGGTTGATTTCGGCGGCTGGGAAATGCCACTTCACTACGGTAGCCAGGTTGACGAACATCATCATGTCCGCCAACGCGCCGGTATGTTTGATGTTTCCCACATGCTTAATGTCGATATCAAGGGTGATCAGTCACGCGCATTCTTGCGACTGTTGGTGGCCAACAATGTCGATAGATTGACCACCCCCGGCAAGGCCTTGTATTCGTGCATGCTCAACGAGGCGGGTGGGGTGATCGACGATCTGATCATCTATTTCATAAGTGAGTCGCATTTTCGAATCGTCGTCAACGCCGGCACCGCCGACAAAGATGTCGCCTGGATGAAAACGGCGGCCATCACCGGCGGGTTCGAATTAAACATTACCGCCCGTCGTGATCTGGCCATGATTGCCGTACAAGGACCACAGGCGTGTGCGGCAGTATGGCGGGTGTGGCCGCAGGTGCGCGCCGCGACGGAATCACTGGTGCCGTTTTCCGCCCACCTTGCCGGTGACGTGATGATCGCCCGCACCGGTTATACCGGTGAAGAGGGATTTGAAATTGTCTTGCCGGCAGCCGGGGCGGCTGGTTTTTGGATGGCCCTCAAGGAAGCAGGCGTGGCGCCGGCTGGTTTGGGGGCGCGTGACACCTTGCGACTCGAAGCGGGAATGAACCTGTACGGCAATGATATGGATGAATCGGTTTCGCCACTAGACGCCGGTTTGGCGTGGACCGTGGACCTGAAATCGCCGCGAACTTTTATCGGCCGAAGCGCGCTCGAGCGCGCTGGCAAACGCCATTCGTTTGTCGGTCTGAAACTTCTTGAGCGTGGTGTGTTGCGTGCCCACATGAAAGTGATCACGTCACATGGCGATGGTGAAATCACCAGTGGTACCCATTCGCCGACCCTGGGTTTTTCGGTCGCCATGGCGCGGGTGCCAAAGGCGGTTGCAATTGGTGACACCGTGCAGGTCGATATCCGTGGCAAGTTGATGCCGGCACTGGTCGTCAAAATGCCGTTTGTACGCAATGGCAAAGCGCTGATTTCCTGAGTTTTTTAATTCCGCAACTTTCCCAATTTTTTTATTTCGGAGCGAATATGAACATCCCTAGCAATCTCAAATACACCAAATCACACGAGTGGATTCGCACCGAGGCGGACGGCACCTTGACGGTTGGCATTACCGATGCAGCACAGGAAATGTTGGGCGATCTGGTGTTTGTGGGCGATGTCAAAGTCGGCCAGACGCTGGCGGCGGGCGATATGGCAGGTGTGGTCGAGTCGGTCAAAGCGGCGTCCGACATCTACGCGCCGGTGGCCGGAGAAATCACCGAATTTAATGCGGCGTTGGATGTGGCACCGGAGTCTTTGAACGGTGCGCCGTACGAAAATTGGATTTTCAAAATGAAACCAGGCAACGCAGCTGACGTTGCGAATTTGTTGGATGCGACCGCCTATCAAACGGTGGCGAGTGCCAGCTTATCAGGCTGGTTGCAAACGACGGAAACGACAAAATATTGAGTGAGTGAATGATGAATTTAATGACCCAGACCGAACTGAATGATTGCAGCGAATTTCATGGCCGCCATATTGGCCCGGATGCAGGCGACCAGGCCGAAATGTTGAACGTGGTGGGCGCACGGTCGCTGCACGATTTGATGGAAAAAATCGTACCGATGGGAATTCTCAAGCGCGACCCACTCAATCTCGCGCCGCCACGCACCGAGCAGGACGTGTTGGCCGATCTCAAACGCATTGCCGATAAAAACAAAGTTTTTAAATCGTATATTGGCCAGGGTTATTACGGCACGTTTACACCGACGGTGATCTTGCGCAATATTTTGGAAAATCCGGCCTGGTATACGGCCTACACACCCTATCAACCGGAAATTGCCCAGGGTCGCCTGGAGGCGCTGTTAAATTTTCAGACCATGGTGTGTGATTTAACCGGGATGGAAATTTCCAACTCCTCGTTGTTGGATGAAGCCACCGCCGCAGCCGAAGCCATGACCTTGGCCAAGCGCAGCGCCAAGTCGACCAGCAACACGATTATTGTTGCCGGTGATTGTCATCCGCAATCCATTGCGCTCATCCAAACCCGTGCCGAACCACTCGGCATCCATGTCAAAGTCGGTTTTGTACCGGCGCTGATGGAAGAGGGCGATTATTTTGCAGTTGCGGTGCAATACCCGTCGACCTCCGGGCAAATTCACGATTTGGCCGCGTATGCAGAGGCCGCGCATGCCAGGGGCGCGCTGTTTATTGCCTGTGTGGATTTGTTGGCCTTAACACTCTTAAAACCACCCGGGGAGTGGGGCGCGGATATTGTGGTCGGCTCATCCCAACGCTTTGGTGTGCCGTTTGGTTTTGGTGGCCCCCACGCCGCCTATCTGGCCTGTCGTGACGCGTTTAAACGTTCCATGCCCGGACGGCTGGTCGGCGTGTCGGTGGATGCGCAGGGCAATCCGGCATTGCGCTTGGCGATGCAAACGCGTGAGCAACATATTCGCCGCGAAAAAGCGACGTCGAATATTTGTACGGCGCAGGTGTTGCTGGCGGTGATGGCCAGTATGTATGCGGTGTACCATGGTCCCAACGGGTTGACCAACATTGCACGTCGTGTGCATACCATGGCTGCAACCTTTGCCGCCGGTGTCAAACAGCTTGGCTACCATGTGGTGCCGGCACATGCGTTTGACACCATTACGGTTCGGGCCGGAGACAAATGCGCTGCATTGTTGGCGGCAGCCACCGCGCAAGAAATCAATATGCGTGACTTTGCCGAGTTTCCAGTGGTGGGGGTGTCGTTTGATGAGACCCATTGCATCGCGGATGTCGAACAATTGCTCAGTATTTTTGCCGGTGTTGCCGGTCAGACCGCACCAAAATTTGCCGACATCAAAGCCGACAGCATGATTCCCAAATCATTACAACGCACCTCGGCATTTTTGACCCATCCGGTTTTCAACCGTCATCACTCCGAAACCGAAATGCTGCGCTACATTCGCAGCTTGTCGGATAAAGATCTGGCATTGGATCGCGCCATGATTCCGCTGGGCTCGTGCACCATGAAGCTCAATGCCACCAGTGAAATGATTCCGGTCACTTGGGCTGGATTTAACGGCGTGCATCCGTTTGCACCGGTGGATCAAACCGAGGGTTATCGTGAATTGACATCAACCCTCGAGGCACAATTGTGCGAAATCACCGGCTACGACGCGGTATCGTTGCAGCCCAACTCGGGTGCACAGGGTGAATACGCCGGTTTGCTGGCGATTCGCGCCTATCACCGCTCGCGTGGTGAGGGCCATCGTAACGTCTGTTTGATTCCTTCGTCGGCGCACGGCACCAATCCAGCGTCGGCACAAATGGTCGGCATGGAAGTGATCGTCACCAGCTGTGATGCCAAAGGCAATGTCGATGTGGCCGAATTGCGCGCCAAGGCGGAACAATACAAAGACCGCCTCGCTGCGTTGATGGTGACCTATCCGTCGACACACGGTGTATTTGAGGACGCCATTAAAGAAATTTGCGACATTATTCATGAGCGCGGAGGCCAGGTGTATATGGACGGTGCCAATCTGAATGCGCTGGTGGGCGTTGCGCAGCCGGGCAAATTCGGCTCGGACGTGTCGCACCTGAATTTGCATAAAACATTTTGTATTCCCCATGGCGGGGGTGGACCGGGTGTTGGGCCGATTGGTGTACGCGCACATCTCGCGCCGTTTCTGCCGGGTCATCCGATGAAGTCGGATAACGCAGTCGGCGCGGTGAGTGCCGCACCGTTTGGCTCGGCGTCGATTCTGCCGATCTCATGGGCCTACATTGCCATGATGGGCGCATCCGGTTTACGTCGTTCCACCGAAGTCGCGATTCTGAGCGCCAATTACATCGCCAAACGATTGGCACCACATTATCCGGTGCTGTATTCCGGACATGAGGGTTTGGTTGCGCACGAATGCATCATCGATATTCGACCGATTAAGGAAGCCACCGGTATCAGCAACGAAGACATTGCCAAACGATTGATTGATTACGGCTTTCACGCGCCGACCATGAGTTTTCCGGTGGCGGGCACGTTAATGATCGAGCCGACCGAGTCGGAACCAAAATATGAAGTTGATCGGTTCATTGACGCGATGATCCAAATTCGCGCTGAAATCACCGCCATTGAGCAGGGCAAAATCGACCGTGAAAACAACCCGCTCAAAAACGCCCCGCACACCATGCAAATGTGTCTGGCTGACAATTGGTCATACGGCTACAGTCGTGAACTGGCGGCGTATCCGGTACCCGGTTTGAGACAAAACAAATATTGGGCGACGGTGGCGCGGGTCGACAACGTATATGGCGACCGCAATCTGGTTTGTGCCTGTCCACCGATGGAAAGTTATATGGCGGATGAGAGTCTGGCGCAGGCCGCGGAATAGAAAGTCTAATAAGCGCGAGCGTTTTAAGCAGAAAAAGCTTGAAAACGCGCGCCGCGTTTGGTGTTTTTGTATACAGCTCGATGCTGGGCGGAATGCATTGCGACACCGTTATTCGCGCCTGTGTGCGGCCATTGTTTTGGTCACACCGACATGACCGGAGACTTACAACGGCATCGACAATTCAATTCTGAAGGTGCGTTGTGACCACAGCGACTGGTTTTTGGTTTGTGTCAACGTACCGGCCGTGTGGATACGAATCAGATCGTGTTTGGGCACCAGCAGGTTTTGTCCGGACAGGCGAAGGGTGATACCCTTGACCGGCCCGTACGACAGATAGGTATCGAGAAATTGCCTGGTGTTTAGTTGGTAGGATTGATTCGGCTCGCTGCGGGTGACACCGATCTGCTCAATACGAAAATTGGCACCCATGGCAATCGGTCTGTCTTTCAGCCGGTAATCCGCCGCTACTGAAAACACCAGTTTGGGTTGTTGGTTGATGCGGTTGTCGGGCCCGGTAATGGCGCTGAGTTTGGATCGATTCAGAGTGAGTGCCGGCCGCACCTCAATATTTGGCAGAGACTTGTCCCAAGCCTGCAGGCGATAACGGCCTTGCGCCTCGAGCCCCACCAACAGCGCAGAGCCGAGGTTGACAGGCTGCTCAATCCACCTACCAAGGGAATCCTGCGAGACCAGTGGCAAAATAATATTGTTGATGCGGCGATGATAAAGCGTGACACTATGGCTTTGTTGTTCGGGCAGTTTGGATTCGACACTGGCATCGACATTCCATGAAAGCTCGGGCTTGAGACCGGGGTTGCCCTGAAAGTTGGGAGAGGTGGCGGTGTTGTCATTGGTTACCCAGCGGCGCGGAATGAGTTCGCGCGGGGTGGGGGCTTTATAGGCCCGGCCGAGCGACAGTTTGGCCAGATGATTGTCGCTGCCCGGTATTTTCCACAGGAGTTGCGTGGTGGGGCTGAGGTGCGCCGAGGATTGGGTGACTTGTGCGGTGTTGTTAGTGTTGGCAGTGTTGGTAGTGTTGGCAGTGTTGCCGGTGCTCACCGTGTCGGTTTTGAGTTGCTCCCAACGCACACCGAGGTAGCCGGAAAGGCGCGACGAGACTTTCCATTCGTCCTGAATATAGAATGACAGCCGGGTAATTTTGGCCTCATATCCTTCATCCAGATTGTCGGCGGTCGGCGTGATATAAACCGTCTCGCGCTGGATGCGGTCTTCGTCGCGTCTGGTCAACTGCACACTCCAGCCGCTGGCGAAGGCATGTTTGTCGCCCAGTTGCGTTGACACCCGGCCGGTCGAAGTGATTGAGCTGTCGCGCAGTTTTGAATCAATGGTGCGATCCAGCAGCCGGCGCTGGTCGGTGGCAAAACCATCCAATTTTGCGTTTGACCGGACATCAAGATTGTTGGCTACCAACTTGGTTTCCCACTGCGCGCCACCGGGTGAGGTGTGGTTGGCGCCCAGGGTCGCGCGCAAATCATTGGTCACCAGGTCCGCATACGAATTGGTTTGCGGGTACGGCGGCGGCACGCCAAACAGGACAGTCCGCGCCTCAAAAGCCGTGAAGGACCGACGCTGGTGTTGGCCAAGGGCGTCAAACTGGAATTTGGTATTTGCCGACAAATCCAGCGAGGCCTTGGGTGCCAGCGCAAAAGTCTGCACCTTGTTTTTGGCAACAACCGTGCTCAGCCGGGCAAACAACGGCGTGTTGTTTTGTTTTTCGTCGGTCAGATCGGTCCAGCGGCTGGTGGTGTCGGCAAGATCGGTCGATGCGGTGATGGAATAGGCCAATTGCTCACGACGGGACGAATGTTGAGCCGATGCCCCACCCACCACCTTGCCGTCGGTGGCGCGGACATTGACGCGCAATTCATGCGCGTCTTTTTGTGCCGCCGCCGCTTTGCGCAAAACGATATTGATGACACCACCAATCGCCTGGCTGGCGGTATCGGCGCGCGGCGAGCGAATCACCTCGATGCGCTCGACCTGGGCAGGCGACAATGAATCCAGCGAAAAGCCCGGTGGTGCCGGGTCGCCGTTGATGGTGATTTGGGTATAGCCGGCACCCAGCCCGCGTATGCGCACCTCCGCACTTTGGCCGGGGGTCGTCACCACCGACACACCCAACACCCGTGACAGCGCACCGGCAATGGTGCTGTCGCCGAATTTGAGCAGATCCTGACGTGTCACCACCTGTCGGGAGTCGGTGCTGCTCAAGCGATCCTGATCAACCGAGCCTTGCACCTCAATATGCTCAATCTTGGCGGCGGGTGTTTTTGATTTTTCAGCGTCCTTTGGTTCTGTGCCATGTGCGGGGCCTGCAAAAAAAATGACCATGACCAGTGCTATGAATAAAAGATGTGCGCAGCGTGGTGGGCTTTGGTTCATCATGTCGTAGTTGGTTTGGTTGGACGAAAAATTTTGAATGCGCGGCCAATTTTGTCTGCAGAAATTGCATCTGTCGTCCAAGCGAAGGCAACCGAGGGCAAGCGAGGGCAAGCGATTTTGGGCTGGCCGCACAATATTGCACGGCTGGTAAAAGGTTGCAACTGTTAAATTCGGCTGTTGGCAGGTGATGGCACGCGGTCGGGCGATCGGATACCTCGGCGGGCGGGGAGGGGCGATTTTGTTTATACCTACCGGAATCTGGTTTGTGCCAGGCCACCGACGGATAGTTATATAGATGAAAACAGCCTTGCCGAAGCGGCCGAATCAAGCGCAGTGATCGGCCTGCGCCACAGCGGGCAATGATGTTGTGGACGTAATGTATTCGAGTATTTCGTCACCATGTTTGTCAATTTTGCCGGTTGATACCCAACCAAGGTGGCGATAAAAGCCATGGGAGCGGCTGGTCGGGTCGGCGGAGCAGCCGAGAAATAAGCGCTGATGTCCTGACGCCAACAGTTGCCGCACCATGCGCGCCAGCAGCTCACGACCGACGCCACGACTTTCATATTCCGGCAGCAGGGCGAGCACCACGATTTCACCGCTTGCCGGTGCGCCAAAGCAGTAGCCGATCATGGTGCCGTCAACGGTACAAATGTGTCCCGGTAACGCGCCCGACTGAATATCATTTGCCCACGATTCTGCGGTAATGCCGATGCTGCCGAGGCGTTCCACCGAGACGGCGTTTTCGCGCGTTTTGCCGCGCAGCACAACACAAGTCGGCGCGTCGTCTGGTTGTGCCCGCCGATAGTCCAGATTCATTTTGTCCATCGCAGCGGGGAACAGGCAACACCAGCCCTACTTTTTTCTTGTAACGACCACAATGTGAATGTGTGCTGTTCTACGAGGCAGCGTCGGCTGCGGTTAAAAAGGTCAGCGAACAGGCGTGTTTCATTTTTTGCCAAATCAACATTGACGATGCCGGTCGGTTTCACCTGCCATTCAACAGGCGCGGGCAATTTGCATTTCCTGCTATTAGTTGGCCGTGCGCAAACAACGCTTGGATTGGCTTGAGGCTTGGCTTGACGAGACATGACGGCACATGGGTGAATTGGGACAAAACGCGACGTAAAAGAACATTTAACAGGGCGGTGTTCCAGGCATTTATGGCTGAAACACCGCTCAGGTTGGTGCCTTCACCTGCCGAATAGCCCTTTGAGGATGTCGGTGGGTTGGATTTTCTTTTCTTCCTTGGGCTGATTTTTTTGTTCGTCGGCTTTGCCGCCAAAACCACCAAGCATGGAATTAAACGTGGACTTCACCCGCACCTTGGTTTGCCAGTCCGGCTCCCAGGCAATCTTGGGATCGGTCGGACGCGGCGGGTGGGCAAAAAATGCTTCCGAGCCATAGGCGATCATGCGCAACATGCCGCCGCCGTCCGCACCAAAAATTCCTTTTGGAACCGCACAACTGGTGGCGTTGGCCGGCAGGATGACTTTTTCTTTCAGCCATTTGTCGACGTTGCTGTTGGACTGATAGTCCACCAAACCAAAGCCCATGTCGACCAATTCACTCGATGTCCAAATAACCATTTCAAATTCGTCGCGGCTGCCTTTGCCGTCGGCTTTGGCACCCATGGCGGTGATGAAATAACCGCGCGTGTGGGGGATGGTTTTCCAGTCCAGCAGCACCGCCCCGTCCTTATTCTGCTGGTTGAGATCAATGGCCGGCATCAGATCCTGCGGCGCGCCGAGGCTGACCTTGAACGATTCCGGAATGCCATTGCCGGTGAAAGTGTGCGCACCAACCAGTGAGGCGTTGTCGGGTACTTTGCGGTCGTCTTCCTTGTTTGGCCAGGCCGGGTGGCCGGGCTGGGAGCGTGCGCCCCGGGTGGTGCTGCCGCGGGAAATAAAAAATTTTCCGTAGTCTTCAATGGACGCCTTGGCAACATCAAGTGTGCGTGGCTGACCGGGGCGGATGGTTTCGCCACAGCCCCAATACACCGACATTTTGCCTTTGGGTTTTTCGTAGGTCGGCTCGATCACTTTTTCGTCAACCGGTTCGTGCACTATGGGTTTGTCCGGTACCGGGGCAACCAATTTCAGTGACTCGCCCAGGTTCATCACGGTTGGAATGCCTTGGATGGCATCCGCCAGCGCGCGGTTTTTGTTGCTGTACACCGAGACGTCGACATAACGACCGCTGCCAAACCCCATCGAGCGGGTGTTGCCGAATGAATTGCCGCGATCACTGACGCCACCCATCGCGCCCTTGGCCATGCCGCCGAGCGCACCAAAAAATCCACCGGATTGCCCCCCCTTCGCCGCACCAGCCATCATCGCCCCGCCGGGCATATCACTGCCATTGGTGGCGACGTCGATGTAGGCGAAGGCGATCGGCGGCTTGACAACTTGAACGGGGGCCTTGGTTTGTGCGCCCGCGAAATTTGGTGTGGTGAGCACGCCGCAGGCAAGCAGCGTGGGCATAAACAGTGGTTTTACTCGGGGCAATGGAAAAGATGTCATGGCAGACTCCTTGGATAATGGCCGGGGTTTGATGCGCACAGAATAATTGTTTTTGTTGACTCATTATCGGACGATTGTTCGCCGTGCGCCAGCACACCGCGCGCGGTTTGGCGGCTTTGCCATCGCGCGATTGCGGGATGGCGCGGGTGTGGTGTTTTGCTTTTAATGCGACTTGATTTTGATCTCAACGGTTGGGGCCTGCGCCAAGCGTGGGTCTGGGCATCAAGTTGGTGGCGCTTTAAAACCATACATCACAATCTGACAAAAATTGGACCCCGGACGCGCGCCCGATGAAGCTGGGCTTCTCCGGGGAGGGGTTTTGATTTGCTGCTGCGTATCCATAACGACACCTTCCCCGGAAAAGCCTGGCGCAATTGCCTAGCGTATGTCCGGGGCCTAAGTTTGGTGAGCGATCACAACTCGCCAGACAAATCCCGCCAATCCGGATTCACCTGTTGGATCAAATTAATCTTCCAATCACGCCGCCATTTTTTGATGGCACGTTCGCGGCTGCGCGCCTCAATCACGCTCTCATGCAGCTCATACCAAACCAGCAAGTGGAGGCGGTGCTCTTTGGTAAAACCATCGACCAACTTGTTTTTGTGCTGCTCAATACGTGCACTCAGTTGATTGGTGAAACCGGTATAAAGCGTGCCAAATGGTTTGTTGGTCAGGATGTAGACAAATGGCATATTGGCTCCTCAACAAACACCAAATTGGCCCCCGGACGTGCGCCCGATGAAGCTGGGCTTCTCCAGGGAGGGGTTTCGAATATTGAACGGATTCTAAAATGCCGTTGCAGCATATTCATTACAGGCACCTTCCCCGGAAAAGCTTGGCCGCATTTGCCAAGCGCCTGTCCGGGGTCCAAGTTGGTGGTGCGTTAAAACCCATCATCATCAACTGAACAAAATTAGGCCCCGGACGTGCGCCCGATGAGGCTGGGCTTCTCCGGGGAGGGGTTTCATTTGTTGTACTGCTTATCCAAAAACGAACCCTTCTCTGCGGAGGGTGCCGCAAATCGCGGCCATTGCGCATGGTTAGTGGTTGTCCCGCCTGACCAGGGCGGCCATGGCGTTTGCTTGTTCACTGGTCAGGCCGGCCACCACGCCGGCGCGATCTTCCGCCGCGCGATTTTGGCTGACTTTCCATTTGCCGGAAATGCGGGTGATGTCGATTTCAATGCCAACAATTGCGGCCAGCATGGTGTTGATGTATTCCGCCGGGGCATCACTGACCCGCCATGGTGCCGCGCGGCCGCGCTCATTGGCATCGGTCATGGTGGCGACATGTGCCCGCAGCCATTTTTGGTCATCGATGGCGCGAAGTGTGCCGTGGGCATGCACCACTGCGTAGTTCCAGGTCGGCACCACCTTGCCGTGTTGCTGTTTGCTGACGTACCAGGACGGCGAAATATACGCTTGTGGCCCCTGGAAAATCACCAGCATTTCCTGGTCCGCCGCGTCCTGCCAAATCGGATTGGCGCGCGCCACGTGGCCCAAGAGGGTGCCGTGGGTGCCGCGCGCGGGATCAATCAGCAGGGGAATGTGATCCGCATCCAATCCATTGGTGGTCGGGCGCACCAGCGCGGCCAGCCGGTGGTCGCGCATCATTTGATGCAGCACCTCGATGCGTGTTTCCTCAAAATGTGCGGGCGAGTAAGGCACGTTGTTGTCAGGGGCGATCAGCCCAGGAATCCTTGAGTGTGACGGCGCGGTTCCAAATGTTTGTGCCGGCGGTTGAATCCACCCGATCCGCGACAAAATATCCGTGGCGTTCAAACTGAAATCGATCCTCAGGTTGGGCTTGTAACAGAGCAGATTCCAATTGTGCAGTAATGATTTTTTTTGATTGCGGATTAAGGTCATCCAAAAAATTTTCCGTGGCGCGACCGGGATGGGGGGTCCTGAACAAACGGTCAAACAAACGCACTTCGGCCGAATGCGAGTGGGATACAGACAGCCAGTGAATATTACCCTTGACCTTGACACTGTCTGCGCCCGTTGTGCCCGACTTGGTTTCAGGTAAATATTCGGCCAGCACTTTCACCACGTTGCCGGCCGCGTCTTTTTCGCAGCCGGTGCACTTGACGACAAATCCATAACGCAGTCGCACCATATTTCCCGGGAACAAACGAAAGAATCCTTTGGCGGGTGTTTCTGTAAAGTCTTCGTGCTCGATCCACAACTCACGGGTGAGGGGTATGTCGCGTTTGCCCAGTTCGGGTTTGAGCGGATGATTGGGTGCCAAACAATTTTCAACGTGATCGTGCGGGTAGTTGGTAATTTCCAATTTGAGCGGGTTTAACACCGCAACCCGGCGCAGGCAGGCCTCATTCATCACTTCCCGCTGACAGTCTTCAAACACGCTCATATCAATCCACGAGTCTGATTTGGAAACACCGATGCGCTCGGCAAAAAGTTGAAAACCCTCCGGCGTAAATCCGCGGCGGCGTGCGCCGACAATTGTCGGCATGCGAGGATCATCCCAGCCGCTGACATGGTTTTGATCAACCAGCTGTTTGAGATAACGCTTGCTGGTGATGATATAGGTCATATTGAGGCGTGAGAATTCGATCTGTTTGGGCAGCGGACGCAATAATTCGCCCACCACCGCCAACTTGTCCAGCAGCCAGTCATACCATGGCCGTTGATCGGCAAATTCGAGCGTACAAATGGAGTGGGTAATGTTTTCCAACGCGTCTTCAATCGGATGCGCATAGGCATACAACGGAAAAATATGCCATTTGTCGCCTTGGCGATGATGGTGTGCGTGTTTGATGCGGTAAATCGCCGGATCGCGCAGGTTGATGTTGGGTGACGCCATATCAATTTTTGCGCGCACCACATGTGAGCCTTCGGCGTGCAGGCCGTCGCGCATTTCGCGAAACAATCGCAGATTTTCCGTCACGCTGCGATCGCGGAATGGCGAATTGATACCCGGCTCGGTGAGGGTGCCGCGGCTGTTGCGCATGGCGTCCGCGGATTGGGAGTCGACATAAGCGTCGCCGTGTTCAATCAGGTGTTCGGCGAAGCGAAACATCCAGTCAAAATAATCGCTGGCGAAATAAATCGGTGCCGACGCTTTGTCGTAATCAACCTCTCCGCCCAGCCAACGCACGGCATCAATAATGCCATCGACATATTCCTGTTCTTCCTTTTCCGGATTGGTGTCGTCCAAGCGTAAGTGACAAACACCACCGTAATCTTTCGCCAAACCAAAATTGAGCAGAACGGATTTGGCGTGGCCAAAATGCAAATAACCATTCGGCTCAGGGGGAAAACGCGTGCGGATTTTTGCCGGATCGGCAGGAGCGTTGGCCAACTCGACAGCAGTGGCGGGTGCCCCCGCCCATTTGCGACTGGCAAAGGTGTGGGCGGCCAAGTCCGTATCGATGATGTTGCGGATAAAGTTGGTCGCGTGGGAAGTGTTTGTGGTTGCGGAAAGGGGCGTTCGTTCGTTGGACATCGTTGGACATTTTCATGAAATCGTAGGGAGCAGCCGGCGTCTATTTTCGCCTGTAACGTGGGGCTGTGACAAATTGCGATGCGCTTAATCAACCGAATGGTAGAAAATGAAAGTCTAAGCAGAGAGCCATTTTATGGACAAAAATGACTGAAACAACGCGCCAATGCTTGAGTTTGTCAATTAATTTGCTGCGGTCGCCGCCAGTCGTCCGCGTGCTTCGTCGACACGCATCAGGGCCAGCATGGCCGCGACAAAAAATACCCCGGTAATGAGCATCGCCAAACGGTGATTGCCACCCGATGCCCAGGATACGCCGCCATAGGTCAGCGGGCCCATGACTGCGGCAAAACGGGTCGCCACGCCCCATAGTCCAAAAAATTCGGCGGCACGATTGGCCGGAGAAAAATACGCCACCATGGCGCGCCCGGCGGATTGGCTGGAGCCCATGGCGATACCCGCCAAATTGGCCGACACCCAAAACAGTGTTGGAGTGGTGGCGAACCAGGCAAAACCAACCATGGCCACCCAGATTAACAGTGCCACCATCAGTGCCTTCTTTTTGCCGATCATGTCTTGCACGTAACCAAAACCAAACGCTCCCACGCTGGCCGTGACATTGACCACCAGCACCAGCATGAGGGTGTCCTTGGTGGTGAAACCCATTACCTCTTGGGCGTAAATAGCGGCCAGCGTGATAATGGTGGCCACACCCGCTTGATAAAGCGCACCACAAATAAACATTGCCTGTAAATCTTGGTAGCGTTTTGCGTCTCTGGCGGTCGCCAGCAGCCGTGACCAGGCACTTTCGGCTTGCACACCTTGCGCCGGTGCCCGCTCCTTGAGCCATAAAAAGGTCATCAACGCACCCAGCATGTAGACGGTGGCAGTAATCACCGCCGTCATTGGTACCGCGTCACTGGTTTGGATGCCACGCGTTTCGGCTGACATGATCCAGGCGAGGCTCAGGCCCAACGCCAGCAACCCGCCGACATAGCCCAGGCTCCAGCCCCAGCCAGATACTCTGCCCATTGAGTCGGGTCTGGCCAGCTCGGGCAAAAACGCCGCTGCAATGTTTTCGCCGATGGCGTAACAAAAGTTGGAGATGATGATCAACACCACCGCCAGCGCGATTGAGCCTTCGTGGGCAAAATACAAACCTGCCGTGGCTGCGACACAGCCGGTGGTGACACCAAACAGGATGCGTTTTTTAGCCCCGTGGGCATCCGCATAGGCACCAATCACCGGGCCCAATATCATCACGGCGATATAGGAAACGGCGAGCGTGGCGGTCCAGGCGAAGGTCGCCCATGCCGCACCTTGGGCGATGATCGAAACAAAATAGGCATTGAACACCGCGGTTAAGATCACCGTGGTGTAACCGGAGTTGGCGAAATCATACATCGCCCAGCCAAACACCTCGCGTTTGCCGACGCCGGGGTTGAGGGCAGCGTGTCCTGAGGGTGGGGCGATATCGATATCGGTTTGCATCGACCGATATTAACCGAGCGTCAAGGGCATTTCCGAAGTCCCCGACTGTTTGTTTTACAGGCGTCCGGCTGTTCGGCGCTGGGCATAGGCCTGCAAGTGCGCGTAAGCGATGCTCAGCATGGTGTCGTCAATGCCATGGATGCGCGCGCGATCCAGCATGTAGCCAACAATATGGTCCGCTTCCACTTCATTGCCGGCTTCCAAGTCGCGCAGCATGGACGCGGTCAGGGTGGAGCCCGCCGAATTCATGACACTGCTGAATCGCGCCATCACCGGCGCGCGAGGTGTAAAACCTTCCTTGATGGCAATGGCGATACAACTGTCCAAATAACGCTGGGTATGGGCCTTGCCGTTGTTGGTTGCCAGAATTTCGCCAATTGAGGCGCGCATCAGGCAGGTCATGCCCGCAAGGGTCGACAAAAACACCAACTTTTCCCACATGTCCTGAATGACGTTGTCAGATACCCGCCAATCCACCGGGGTGTTGGCAAATGCGCCGCTGAGTTGTTTGGCCACTTCAATTTGTTTTGGATTCTGGTCGCGTGCACCCCACAAAATGCCGTGTATATCCGCCAAATTTTTGACCACTCCCTCATTCGTCAGGGTGGCGGCGATCTGGCAACTGCCTCCCATGACCCGTTCGCGGCCAAATGTTTGATCGAGCACATCCAGATGCGCCATGCCGTTTAATAAAGGCACGATCATTGTTTGAGCGTGCATGGCCGGGCGAATGGCTGCCATGGCCGACCCCAGGTCGTAGGCCTTACATGACAAAAAGATTGCGTCGTATTCAGGCTTGACCGTTGCGGCGAGGGTGGTTTTTACCGGAATCACCAATCGCGCTTGCGTGGTTTCGATAACTAACCCCTCAGCAGCCAGTTGTGCCGCGCGTTTTTCGCGCAGCAAAAAGGTCACATCGGCACCGGCTTCTGCCAGCCTGCCACCAAAATATCCGCCCGTTCCACCCGCGCCAAGAAAGAGTATTTTCATGTCGCTATTATGCGACGAAGACTGGTCTGCATTAACCATCGTGTTGATTGCCTTGGGTCAACTAACCAGTATGCTGCGCTCACAACTACGCCTTAAAATATCTCTCTCGCACAATTTTTCTAGGATAGCCGCCAATGAAATATCTACACACCATGATCCGGGTCACCGATCTCGAAGCATCCCTCGATTTTTTCTGCGACAAATTGGGCATGGTGCTGATGCGCCGCAATGAATACCCCAAGGGCCGTTTCACGCTGGCGTTTGTATGTGCGCCCAATGACGAGTCCGCCGCCATTGAGCTCACTTACAATTGGCCGGAGGAGGGTAAACCTGCCGAGGTTTTGGGCAATGCGCGCAATTTCGGCCACATCGCCTATGCGGTCGACAATATTTATGAGACTTGCCAGCGGCTCATGGACAAAGGGGTGGTCATCAACCGCCCGCCGCGGGACGGTCGTATGGCATTTGTGTTGTCACCTGACAATATTTCCATTGAGCTGTTACAGGCCGGCACCGCGCTGGAGCCCGCCGAGCCGTGGGTATCCATGGCCAATACCGGCAGTTGGTAATCAGGCTGCATCCAATCCAGCCGTGTGATCGTACTTCGGTTCATGCGATGGATGGCAATGTGGTGTATGTCACTAATTGACGACGCAACAGTCAAAAAATTACAATCCGAAACAATTTGGCGGATAAAGAAAGGGTGGATTGTCCGCATAATTGAGCGGAAATTCTCTCGCCATCGTGTGGCGGAGGAAAACTAATCGTCGTCAACTTTACGAATCCGGAAACCGAGCTCGACTATGAAATTCAAATCCCCATTCATGTGCGTCGCCAAACAAAAAGCGCCGCTGTATTTGCTGGCCACGCTTATGCTGGTAGTGGCGCTTATCAATCCGGCGCAGGCGCAGACTGGCAATGTAGCCGCTGGGGAAACGATTTATAACAATAATTGTCTCATTTGCCATGGCGCACCGAAATTTGGTAGTCCAAGTGTCATTACCAACGTCACGCAGCTGAACAATGCCCTTAACAGCGTCAATCAAATGATGTTTATGCGCGGTAATTTTTTTTCCGCGCAACAAAAGGCAGATATTGTTGCTTACATCGTCAGTCAGGTCAGCGGTCCGGTTTTGCAAAATCAAACCATCACCTTCCCGGCCATTAATTCGTTTGCATGGAACGGCATAGGTGTCCCACTGACTGCCACGGCCTCCTCCGCATTGCCGGTCACGTACGTGGTGAATTCCGGCCCCTGCTTGATCAGCGGTTCAAAACTGGTTGGCACCGCCGTCGGCCTGTGCACCATTGGTGCCAATCAAATCGGCAACAGCACCTTTAATGCCGCACAGCAAGTGACGCAACAAGTCACCACCACTTTTATGGGCTTGAGCAAACGCGGCGGCGTGGATATTGACGGCAACAACCGTGGACAAATTGTGCTGCGCAATTCGACCGGTAGTAGTAGCATCGGTCGCCTGAATGCCACCACCGGCCAATTTGATTTCACACCGACCACCGATCCCGGCGTGAATTTCCGCTACGTCGGACTGGTTGATTTTGGTAACAATGGCCGCACCGATTTGGCCATTCAGGATGTCACCCAAGGTGAATTTGGCGAAGTATTTACGGTCAACGAATTGGTGCCCGCTACCAAGCTGCTGATGCGCACCGTCAAACGCGTTTGGGATGTGCAAGCGGTGGGTGATTTGGATGGTGACGGCATAGGCGACATGGTCTGGCGTTATTTGGGATTCACGCCGGAGCGGCCGGGTGACACCGGTGTGTCCTATATTTGGTTTTCCAACGCAGGTGGTGGTCAACCCGCCGTCCGCAAACGTGGCGGCGCGCCGCTGGATTGGCAATTGCTGGGAGCAGCCGATCTGAATGGTGATGGTGCGGCGGATATGGTCTATATCAGCCCGGCCAATCAAGTGCGGGTGCTGATGGCCACCGCCCAACGCACCTGTGCCAATTTTGCCGCCGGCACGATTCCAACGGGTTTTAGCGCGCTGCGTCTTGCCGATTTTGCCGCCAATGGTCGCGCGGAAATTCTGTTGCGCAATAACACCAGCGGTGAAGTGCGTCTCATGGCGCTGGATGCAACCAGTGTAGTGTTGCCGCCGTTTACAGCGAACCCTGATGATCAGGATGCCAATTGCACCGCCACCACCACGACCATCACCAACACCATCAGCAATTTACCCAACACCGACCCAACATGGAAATTTTACGCGGCCGAAGATTTGGATGCCGACGGTCGCGCGGATATTGTTTGGCGGCAGCCGAGTGGCCAATTGACGCTGTGGAAAATGAACGGGACATTTGTGCCCACCGTCACCATCAATGCCGGTACGGCACCCGCCAACTTTCAGCCGAATACACCGGCCCCCGCCTATTCGCCGGTGTTTTAGTTTGGCTGGCGATTGATTACGGTTTCGTCACAGCCGACGTGATTGCGACCGCGTCCTTTTGTAACCCGGACAAATGTTCCACCGCCCGCTCCAGCATGCGGTCGCGATTCACAAGATAGTCTTGACGGGTCAATCTGACTTCAATGCCGGGAATGACCCCCGTTCCCTCGACCCGGCTGCCGTTTTTGGTGACAAAGCCAATTTCACTGTAAGCCATTTGTGCGCCACCGGGTACGTCGGCGAGTCCAAGATAGCCCAATAAACAGCCGCAGGTGCGGGTGCCGATGAGGGTGGCGCGGCCGGATTCCTTCATCACCACCGCAAACACTTCCGAGGCCGACGCTGAACTTTCGTTGGTCAGGATCACCACTGGTTTGGTATAGGCCAGGTCCTTGCTGCCCTTGAGGGTCGGCTGCATTTTCATGGTGTCGATAAAAAATAATTTGTGCGGTTTGCCGGAGCGGGTGAGTAGGGTGACGCCCTTGACTTCTCCTTTAAAAAAACGATTCAGCAAATTGCTTGCCATCATCGCCGAGCCGCCACCGTTATTACGTAAATCAATAATCATGCCCGGCGCATCTTTCATGCGCTCGATTTCAGCCAAAATGCCGGCCTCCAAACCACCGACAAATCCGGAAAATCGCAGGTAGGCGAATCCAGACGGCAATAAACGCGCCGTGAATTCCGGCAGCGCAGGAAATTTGCGTCGTTTTAGTGTTGCGCTGATTTCGCTCTGGTCGTCGCGCGTAAACACCATTGACACTGTCGAGTCGATGTCACCGGAGTTGATTTTTCGCGCCGCGCCTCTGCTGCGTGACCACGGCGTGGAGGTGTCGCGTGCTTCGGTCGCGAGGCGTCGATACAAGGCGAGTGCGGGTTCGCCGTTAATCGACTCGATGGTCATGCCGGGTCGGACGCCCGCCCAAAATCCGTCGGATTGTGGGTGCACCGAGGTGACCACCAACGCTTGATCAATTTCGGCAAAATTCATACCCAAGCTATGTGATTCGTTGTTCTTTTGTTGTTGTACCAGCTTGGGTGAGTGCACCCTTGTATGCGAGTCTTTTAATTCACCGGTCATTTTGTCGAGCAATTCCCAGTATTCGTCGTCCGTTTTGGTCGCCAAAATGCGTGGCTCGTACTGTTTACGCACTGCCAGCCAATCAACACCATTCAATTTAGGGTCGTAATAACGCTCATTGACGGTCGCCCAGACAAAATCCAGGGCGTCGCGCCGCCAATTTTCATTGGGCGAGGGCACCGGCACGTCCGGGGTGAGTAACGGTGTGTTGGTGCGCGACAAAATACGTTGTGGGTCGACGATGGCGCAACCGGAGGCAAGCAAAACAAGGCAGGCAGCAACAAAACAATGATTCAAGAGTGTCATGGCAGAGGGTGGGGTAGAGAAGCGATCGGAATACAAAAAAAGTCAGCAGAAAACCAATGTAGTACCAGTATAGCCGGTGCTGATTTGTCGGATTCCCTTGGAGCAGGGGGTTTCCGGTAAAATTTACCCGCCGTTTTGAGAGTGACACAATCGTTCTTAAAGGATCGGCTTCATTTGTACGTTTTGTTGCCCAATCGGCGCAGATTACAAATTGAAACGACGTTTTGGCCCATCGCATTGGGTTAGAAATACCGAAAACAAAATTTGAGGAGTTCGTCGATGTCTGTTGTTGCTGGTGCCACCCAAAATTCCGCCCTATCCACCTCGCCCATCTCGCCTGCCACGGCCGATGCCGCGATTACGCTGGATGACAAGTACCTACTCGATCATGGTCGGGTCTATTTAACCGGCACCCAGGCGCTGGTGCGCCTGCCGATGATTCAGCGCCAACGTGATCTGGCCGCAGGACTCAACACCGCCGGATTCATTTCCGGTTACCGTGGCTCACCATTGGGCGCATACGACCAAGCGTTGTGGAAAGCCAAATCCTTCCTCAAGCAAAAACATATATTTTTCACGCCGGGCGTGAATGAAGAACTCGCCGCCACCGCCGTTTGGGGCTCACAGCAGGTCGGATTATTTGATGGTGCCAAATACGACGGTGTATTTGGCATTTGGTACGGCAAGGGTCCGGGTGTTGATCGCAGCGGGGACGTGTTTAAACACGCAAACGCCTTTGGCACGTCCAAACATGGTGGCGTATTGTTGGTGGCGGGTGACGATCACGCTTGTAAATCTTCGACCTTACCGCATCAATCCGAACACGCCTTCGATGCAGCGATGATTCCGGTGTTGTACCCAACCGGTGTGGCCGATTTGATCGAGCTGGGCTTGCACGGTTTTGCCATGTCGCGTTATTCGGGTTGTTACGTTGCTTTTAAGTGTGTGTCGGACACCGTTGATGCCTCGGCCTCGGTCAACCTTGATGTCGATGCGCCAAAGATAATTTTGCCGGAAGATTTTCAAATGCCAGCAGGTGGCTTGCATATTCGCTGGCCGGATTCACCACTCGATCAAGAGCAGCGATTACAACACGACAAAATTTATGCGGCCTTGGCGTACGCACGGGTGAATAAACTCAATCGTGTCACCATCGGCGCGGAAAACTCCGGTAAACCAGCACGCCTCGGCATTATCGCTTCCGGCAAGAGTTACCTCGACACCATGCAGGCGCTGGAAGATTTGGGGATTGATGCCCGCCACGCAGGGGAAATTGGCTTACGCGTGATGAAGGTCGGCATGCCATGGCCGCTGGAGCCCACCTCGGTACGTGAATTTTCCAGTGGTCTGGATGAGATTTTGGTGGTGGAAGAAAAACGCCAGCTCATCGAATATCAGCTCAAAGAACAACTTTACAACTGGCGTGATGATGTGCGGCCACGTGTGATTGGCAAATACGATGAACACGGTGAATGGGAAGTGTCGCGGCCGGAGTGGCTGCTGCCGGCCTCGGGTGAACTCACCCCGGCGATGATTGCACGTGTGATTGCAAATCGCATCAGCAAGTTTTATACCTCAAACATTGTCCAGGCGCGCCTGAAATTTATTGAAGACAAAGAAGCGGCGTTGGCACAGCCACGTGCCAAGGTGGCGCGTATTCCTTATTATTGTTCAGGCTGCCCACACAACACCAGTACGCGTGTGCCGGAGGGCTCGAAAGCGTTGGCGGGTATTGGCTGCCACTATATGGCGACGTGGATCCGCCCCGAGGCGACCATGACCTTTACCCAAATGGGGGGCGAGGGTGTGCCATGGGCGGGTATTGCGCCATTCACCAATACCAAACACGTGTTTGCCAATTTGGGTGACGGCACCTACTTTCATTCAGGCCTATTGGCGATTCGTGCCGCGGTTGGTGCCAAGGTCAACATTACCTATAAGATTTTGTATAACGATGCGGTCGCCATGACCGGCGGTCAGCCGGTGGACGGCCCGCTCGATGTCGCACAAATCACCCGCCAGGTGCACGCCGAGTCGGTCGGCAAAATTGTGGTGGTCACCGATGAGCCGGATAAATATCCGGAGGGAACGAATTTTGCGCCGGGTGTAACCGTGCATCACCGTGATCAGCTCGACGCCATTCAGCGTGAGTTGCGTGAATTGCCCGGCACGACCATTTTGATTTACGATCAAACCTGCGCGGCAGAAAAACGCCGCCGCCGTAAACGCGGCACCTACCCGGACCCACAAAAACGTGTGGTGATTAATGATCTGGTGTGTGAGGGTTGCGGGGACTGTGGCAAAAAATCCAATTGCCTGTCGATCATGCCACTCGAGACCGAACTTGGTCGTAAACGCGCCATTGATCAATCGTCATGCAACAAAGATTTTTCCTGTGTGAAGGGTTTTTGCCCGTCGTTTGTGACTGTCGAAGGCGGCACGTTACGCAAGCAAAAACCAGTGGTGCAAGCAGTGCTGGCGGCCTTGCCGGAGCCAACCTTACCCACACTCGATCAGCCTTGGGGTATTTTGATTACCGGTGTGGGTGGAACCGGGGTGGTGACCATAGGTGCATTGTTGGGCATGGCCGCACACCTGGAAAACAAAGGCGTGGCGGTACTCGACATGACCGGCCTCGCGCAAAAGGGCGGCAGTGTTTATACCCACGTCCGTATCGCCAAACAGCCGGATGATATTCACGCGGTGCGTATCGCCGCCGGCGAGGCCCATGCCTTGCTCGGCTGCGACATGATTGTCTCGACCTCCGACGAAGCCATCGCCAAAATGCAAAAGTCACTCACGCGTGGTGTGGTCAATGCCGATGTCTCGACCACCGGTGAATTCACCAAAAAAACAGATTTGCATATTCCCATCGGCGACCTGGAGGCGACCTTGCAGGACACCATGGCCGAAGTCGCGTTTGTCGACGCCACCCAATTGACCACGGCGTTAATGGGTGACGCCATTTTCACCAACCCGTTTGTAATGGGGTATGGTTATCAGCTCGGCTTGATTCCACTGGCTTCGGCGTCGATTGTGCGCGCCATTGAATTAAACGGCACCGCTGTTGAGCGCAACAAACAGGCGTTTGATTGGGGCCGTCGTGCAGCGGTGGATATGGCCGCCGTCAAAAAAATGGCGTTCCCAACCCCGCCTATCAGCGGGCTCTACAAAATGTCGGAAACCGTTGAAGAAATGGTGACACGCCGTCAACAGTTCCTGACCGGTTATCAAAATTCCGCCTACGCTGATCGGTATGCGGCATTGGTCAAACGCGTGGCAGATTTTGAAGGCAAAAATTTCCCCGGCAAAAAATCGCTGACCGCCGCCGTGGCGCGTTATTACTTCAAAGTGTTGGCGTACAAGGATGAATACGAAGTCGCACGACTGTATGCCGACATGGGCTTCAAGAAAAAGATCGCCGAACAGTTTGAAGGGGATTACAAATTAACCTTCCATCTCGCCCCGCCGATCATGACGGACTTGGATGCCACCACCGGTGAACCGAGCAAAAAAATATTTGGCGCGTGGATGATGTCGGTCTTTTCCGTATTGGCGAAATTCAAGGGTTTACGCGGCACGGCGCTGGATATTTTTGGTTATTCAGTCGAGCGCAAAATGGAGCGCAAGTTGATCGCCGACTACGAGGCACTCATAGCGATGCTTCTCGCAAATACCAATGCCGAGAACTACGAGGTTGCGGTGGATCTGGCGTCAATTCCAGAACACATCCGTGGATTTGGTCACGTCAAACATACGCACTATGTTGATGCCAAAAAACGTTGGGATGAATTGCTGGTCGAGTTTCAAAACCCAACAAAGGGCGTCAAAGAAATTAGAATTCGCCAAGCGGCTTAGGCATCAAGCCACAACCAACGCCCAGAACGGTCGACATTCTGGGCGTTTTTTTTGCTGTTGATGCAAGAAATCAATCCGGTAATTTTTTACAAGGGGAGGGCGCAATGAAAAAGCAACTCATCAATATTTCAGTCATGCAATCCGCCAAGGTGTTGGCAGTGATGTTTTTTCTTTTGTCATGCCCGTTAGTGTTGCTGATCATGGTGCCGATGGCATTTTCTCCTCAGCCTGAGCCACCCATCTTTGTGCTATTCGTCATGCCGATTCTGTATGGCGTGTTTGGCTTTTTATTTGCCTGGTTCGCGGCGTGGCTTTACAACATTGTTGCAGCGAAGCTGGGTGGCATTGAAGTAACGTTTAAAGAGGTTTGATTAATCACTCCGTGAAATGTGAATCTGAGTTGGCACTCGCGTTGAAAACTGGACAGCCCTCCTCTAAACTTTCGGTCGCTCCAAAAATTCATCCGGCGTCTCGTGTTTTTCCATGCCGATGATGTCGTCGAGCGTGGGATTGTTGCGATGATTAACGTGGTTCCAATGCATGATGACGATCATGAGTCCGGCAACGATGGAGCCGAATATCACAATGATGGTATTGATGTGCCAGCCAAACGATAACATCACCGAATAAGCGGCGACCATCAGCAAAATATTCAGTTGCTCGTTAAAGTTTTGCACGGCGATGGAATGACCGGCTGACAACAGCACGTGTCCACGATGTTGTAACAGGGCATTCATCGGCACCACAAAAAAGCCACCGAGACCACCAACAAATATCAGCACAGAATACACCGCCGGTTTGGAAAACGTAAATGGCATGATCATCACCGCGAAGCCCATGGCGACGCCGTAAGGTAATACCTTGAGAGCGTTTTTGAGCGTCATGTAACGACCGGCGATGACAGCACCCACGACGGTGCCGACCGCTGCCACCCCCATGAGGATCGATGCCTGATCGAGCCGCAAGCCGAGTTGTTGCCGGCCCCATTCGAGCACAATCAATTGCAGGGTGGCACCCGCCCCCCAGAACAGGGTGGTGACGGCAAGTGAAATTTGGCCGAGTTTGTCACGCCACAGCGTATAGACGCAGTGCCAAAAATCGGTGATGAGTTTGATCGGGTGACGTTCTTGTTTTGGGTAACGTGCGCCGGTGTCGGGGATGTTCAAATTAAAAATCGCGGCGATGGTGTAAAAAATAGAAATCACCAAAATAGCCGCCTCAGGAGCGGAGTCCACGCCGGTATGGACGTAAGGGATATCAAAGCTCAATAGCAGTGCTGAAACTTTAGGGCTGATGAGTGCGCCGCCGAGTACGGTGCCGAGAATGATTGAGACCACCGTCAGGCCCTCGATCCAGCCGTTGCCTTTGACCAATTGTTCCGGCGGCAGTAACTCGGTGAGAATGCCGTATTTGGCGGGCGAATACATGGCTGCACCAACGCCGACAATCATGTAGCCGTAAAACACCACCCAAAATTCGCCGTTGCCTTGAAAGTCGATGTAGTCATAAAAGAAAATAACAAAACAACCGATAATTTTGATCAGGTTGGTGACAAACATGACGCGGCCCTTGGGCATGGAATCCGCAAACGCGCCCACAAATGCCGCCAGTACCACATACGAAACTGCAAAGCCCCACTTGACCATCGGTGTCATCCATGCCGGGCCTTCAAGCAGCAGGATAAGGGCAATCGAAGCGATGAAAAGTGCGTTGTCCGCCAGCGAGCTAAAAAACTGCGCCGCCATGATTGTGTAAAAGCCTTTTTTCATCGGACAGCGTCAGTTCGGTAAATGCATTGCATCAAAATATTCTGTGGATTGGTCATTGATTGTCATCGCGGCGGCGCTTATTCAGCAAGCGCAACGGACAGGGGTAGATGTTACCTGAGCGGCGGGGCGTATGCCGTTATGTTGCAGTTGTTGCGGTGCGGCAATTCACTTGGCGTTATTGGTAGGTGCCTCGAAATTGCCGTGACAATTCCAGTGAAGATTTGTTGGTGCCTTTTTCCGCGCGGGTGTAGGCGCGATCCTCAACCGGCGCGCCATCGGGACCATAGTTGGCACCACATAGGCCGATAAAACACAGGCCCATCATGGTGATGTCCTTGGGCGTCAGAGTTTTTTCCCGTTCAAGTCGGTCGCGAAAGGCCAGCATCGGCGGGCGTCTTGGGCTGATAACGTCTTCCGGATCGCGATCTCCAAACACACGAATTTCTTCGACGTAGCGTGCGGCGGCTTCGTCTTCTTCCTGCCGGGCGGCGTGTGAAAATCGTTTTGCCTTGGGTGCGTGCAAAATTTCTTTTGGTACTGACTTAATCAATCTGGCTGCTGCGCCGTCGAGTTCGGCATCCGGTAGCGGTGCAGCGCCTGCAAGCATCGGTACCGCAATCAGCGTCGCTGTGACCGCTGTGGCGACCAGCACCGCCGCCCGTTCAAGGGTGGACGGTATGGTCAAGCGACCGGTGACAAAACAACTGCGGATCGACATGGTTCACAGCACTTCGGCCGCGTGGTCGGCAAGGCGCGAGCGTTCGCCGCGTTGCAAGGTGATATGGCCGGAGTGTGTCCAGCCTTTGAATCGATCAACCACGTAGGTCAATCCGGACGAGCCTTCGGTGAGATAAGGGGTATCAATCTGCGCAATATTGCCCAGACAAACCACCTTGGTGCCGGGGCCGGCACGGGTGATCAGCGTTTTCATCTGTTTTGGGGTGAGATTTTGCGCTTCATCAATAATCAAAAACTTATTGAGGAAAGTGCGACCACGCATAAAGTTGAGTGACTTCACTTTAATCCGGCTGCGGATCAAATCACGGGTGGCGGCACGCCCCCAATCACCGGATTCCTCGTCCGACGAATTCAACACATCCAGATTGTCCTCGAGTGCGCCCATCCACGGGTTCATTTTTTCTTCTTCGGTGCCGGGCAAAAAGCCGATGTCTTCGCCCACCGGAACCGTGACACGGGTGATGATAATTTCCGAGTAGGTTTTTGATTCGAGTGTTTGCATCAAACTCGCGGCGAGGGTCATCAAGGTTTTGCCGGTGCCGGCTTGGCCAAGCAAAGTGACAAAATCAATCTCCGGATCCATCAATGCGTTCAACGCAAAATTTTGTTCACGATTACGCGCGACAATTCCCCACACACCGTTTTTCTGATGGGTGTAATCCTTGAGGGTGCGTAGTACGCAGGTTTTTCCTTCAACCGCCTGCACCATGGCGTAAAACGGTTTGTCGGCATCCTGGTAAACAAACTCGTTGAGTATCATGGCACCGACCATCGGCCCCTTGATGCGATATAGCGTGCGGCCATGTTCCTGCCATGACTCCATATCTTTGCCGTGTTTGTCCCAAAAATCAGCCGGCAATTCACGCATGCCGGTGTAGAGCAGATCGGTGTCTTCGAGCACCTTGTCGTTGAAATAATCTTCCGATGCCACACCAATGGCGCGCGCCTTGATGCGCATATTGATGTCTTTGGACACCAGTACCACATTGCGTTTCGGATTGTGGTGTTGCAGATCCAGGGCGACGGCAATGATTTGGTTATCGGCTTTGCCACTGTCCGGCAGGACGGATGGGAAATCGAGCGTGACCGGACGGGTCTGCAACATTAATCTTCCGGTCGCTTCACCACTGCGGTGTTCCGCCAGACTGATGCCCAGATCAATGTCGCCTTCCTGCCCGGAAACAATCAGATCCAGAAAACGCGTGGCTTGGCGGGCATTACGCGCCACTTCGGTCATGCCCTTCTTGTTGTTGTCGAGTTCTTCGAGAGTGACCATCGGCAAATAGACATCATGTTCCTGAAATCGAAACAGGGAGGTCGGATCGTGCATCAACACATTGGTGTCAAGCACAAATATTTTGGTGGCACTGCGGTTCACCGCGGTTACTCGCTTTGCGTTGCCGGGTTTGGGAGCCAAAGTGGTTGCCTCTCTCAGGGTGGGTCGAAACGACAGAAATATTCCAAATGCGCGACTGCAAGTGCAAATTCACAACCAGTTGACAACTTCAGAAGTGAAGCGCCCCCTGATGCGGTCTGCAAAAGAGGGCGACGGTGCAACACAGGTAACAAAAAATTCGGTGGGTTCAATTCTGGCGGGGCTCTTGTCTGGGTTGGGCGTGATCCGTTATTGCCAGACTATCACAGAAATTGCAGGGTTTAATTTGGCGGAATTTAGCTTGGCATTTTGATCGCAGCCAACACGTCGGCGGCGTGGCCATCGACCTTGACACTGCGCCATTCGCGGACGATTTCACCGCGTTTACCCATGATGAAGGTCGAGCGCTCAATACCCCGAACCTGTTTGCCATACATGTTTTTTTGTTTCATGACGTCAAACGCTTTGCAGGCAATTTCGTCCGGGTCGGCCAAAAGGTCAAACGGAAAATTCATTTTTGTCTTGAATTTTTCGTGGCTCTTCACCGTGTCACGCGATACGCCAAAAATCATATAACCTGCGCCGATAAAATCGCGGTGTAAATCGCGGAACTGTTCCCCTTCCAAAGTGCAGCCGGGGGTATCGTCGCGCGGGTAAAAATACAAAATGTAAGGGTGGCCTTTAAACGCGGCGGAAGCAAAACGCTGTTGACCGGTGGCGGCCAACTCAAAATCGGCAATGATGGTTTTCATTTATGATTATTTTCCTTGGCAAGTCGCGCTGCAATCATGTTTTAGCACGGCGCGGCGCAAGCAGGGTGGATTATTTGCTTGCTGGTATGGTTTGTCCCGGCAGATACGGCTGGCCTTGTAACAGCAACGTTCCTGATCGCCCGTCGATGGTGCCTTGTTTGGCCACAAAGTAGGGAAGTTTTTCGCGCGCGAGTTGTCCGGCAATCGTTTCCGTCGCCACCAGCGTATAACCCTGCTCCTGCCAGCCGATGATGAGTTTTTCCATCACCGCCAGAAAGCGCAAGCCCTCTAACTCCGCATGTAACGTAAAGACATGGGGTGGAGTTTCAAACCCAAGAACTGATGCGCCTTTCCAGTCGTTTTTGGCTGTAATGGCAAGCAGGGTCTCGTGCACGTTTGTTTCGGTGACGCCGTTTAGGCCAATCAATTCGTCGAGTGTCGGCAGGGTGGTGGGCAACTGCGGACAATCGATGATTTCGCCATTGACCACGGGAAAGTGCGGCAGGCCTTCGTCAAGTTGGGCGCGACCATCGGAACAATAATGAAAGCCCATCGACTGGGTGAGGCGCAAGGCATGGGTATTCATTTGCCAACCGGCGGCACCATGGGTGAAGGCGGGTGTTTTGAAAATGTCACAAAAGCGGTTCTGTGCCCGTTCCATTTCCGCACGGGTCCACTTGGCATTGGCAGTTTGCACCCCATCCTGCCAGCGCACATGGTCCCAGCTATGGATGCCGGCTTCAAAGCCTTCGCCCTTGGTCCGACGCAGGATATCGCCGCAGCGTTTACCAATGTCCGGGCCGGGTAGCAGGGTGCCATACAACAGTGTTGGCAAGCCGTAGTGCGCCACCACCGAGGTGCGTTTCACCTTGGTAAAAAATCCCTTGCGAAACGCCCGCTTGATGGCGCGGCCGGTGTGATCCGGCCCCAGGCTAAATAAAAAGGTGGCACCGACTTGATGTTTCTTGAACAGATCAATTAAGTGTGGCACACCTAGTTTGGTTCCCTTCAGGGTGTCCACGTCCACTTTGAGCGCTAAATATTTTTTCATTGTGGGCAAATTATAGAGGTGCTGGCCCTAAAATTTGTCTATGGACATTAATGAACCCGCGCCCAATCCCGACAAAACCCCCTACGCCCTGATGGGCGGCGAGCCGGTGGTGCGATCACTGGTCGATGCCTTCTACGATCAAATGGACGCCGACCCGGATTTTTTTGGAATCCGCAAATTGCACCCGCCATCACTGACCGGCTCGCGCGACAAATTATTCATGTTTTTGTCCGGTTGGCTGGGCGGTCCTGCTTTGTACGTCAACGAATTCGGACACCCGCGTCTGCGGGCGCGCCACATGCCGTTCTCAATAGGTGAGTCGGAGCGGGATCAATGGCTCGACTGTATGAACCGCGCCATGGAAAAGATTGGTGTTGAAGCCGGCATGCGTGCGCATTTGGCGGCCTCGTTTGCCAATACCGCCGACTGGATGCGCAATCGCGAAGGCTAATTCTCCAGTAGTACAAACTTTAAGCCGGCATGGGTTTCGAGTCGTTTTAACAAGAGATCGCCCATGGCGGTGGCGGGTGTCCAAAAACCGCCGGCAAGGGAGTCTTTGCCGATGTCGAGTGCCAGACAGGCGGCCGCTTCACCAAGCATTTTGCCGGTTGAGCCGTAACCCGGATCACGATCACCGGTCACTTTCACCCATAGTTGACGGCCGTCGCTGGTGCGTCCTACAAATCTTAAGTCATAAAATCCGCCGGCCTGCGCCGCCGGGCTGGGGCCCTCACCCGGTGCCGGTAACATGAATTTTTCCAAGCCCCAGCGAATCGGCGGCAGCGCGACACCGGCAACAAACGCCGTCAGACCGGCTGTTACGCTCCAAGCCTTTGCCCGCCCGGCAAAACCTTTGCCAACTAACATGGCTTCGTCGTAACAAAAACCAGGCACCGTCGGGTGCCCACTGTTGGATTGGCCCATAAGGGCGTTGCTGCGCAATACCACCCGCACGTTAATCGCTTGCATCACAAATGGCGCGGACCATGCCGCAAAGTCGATGTCGAACAGCGCATTTTTGATATGGGTTTGGCGCGCCTTGGTGATTGCTGCGGGCGTGTTGGCAGGGCAAAGTGAATACGGATTGGATAACTCGCGGCGCAATTGCGGATCGTGTGCCGCTTCTTTAACAATATTGATCATGCTGGCGACGGTGCCCCCCGAGGCTGCACCACGCATTGCCTTGACGCGCATTTTTACTTTTACACACGGCTCGCCGTAATGTTTGATCGCCTGTTGTTGCAAGTACCAAACGCCGATGTCTGACGGAATGGAATCAAAGCCACAGCAATGCACGATGCGCGCACCATTTTTTTCAGCCGCCCCACTGTAACGGTTGATCATGCGACGCATCCACTGGGGTTCACCGGTCAGGTCGCAATAGTCGGTGCCAAGTTCGCTGCACACTTTGATGAGCGGCTCCCCATACAAGGCGTAGGGGCCGACTGTTGACACCACCACCCGTGTTTGCCGACACATGGCGGCCAGTGCGGCTTCATCGGCGGCGTCGGCAACGATCATGGCAAGATCGGTGGCATCTTTGCCCAATGCTGCGCGCAATTTATCAAGTTTGCTGCGCGACCGCCCGGCAATCGCCCACGATAGTTTTCTCGCTCCGGGGGCGGGGGCGCTGCCAAATTCTTGCAACATATACCGGCATAAAATTTCGCCGACAAAACTGGTTGCGCCAAAAACAATGACGTCAAATTGAGGTGGGGTCATGGTGGTGGCTGTGTGGTTTTATTCGATTAAAAAATCAAGCGCTATATAACAACGCGCTATATCACGTCCAACTTTAACTTGTCATTCCGAACGGGTTTTGGTGGGGAGTCCCATCCGATTGATCGGTGAAGGAACTGTGCCAGTATGCGCCGCCGCATTATGACCCTGATGGCGGGGTCGGCATTAATTTCAGCAGCTCGGTTTCACGTTCGCTGGAAAGTCCGGCGCGCATGTTTTTTTTGCGTTCGGCGGGCTGTGTGCTCCACCAGCCCAATGTGTCGGTGGCAGTGACGGCCAGAGGCCGAAAGGTCAGCCCGGCATTGCGCGCTTTTTGATTGCTGCGCTGAAGAAAACCAGCGGTGTCGCCACTGCCCGGAACCCAGACGGGCAAATCGCGCCACATGCTTACCTTATGTTCGCTGATAAATTCTGCCGACGCTTCGCGCAGTCGTGCACCACTGGTGGTGACCGCGCGTATACCGTACAACAAGCCGCCCATTGAAAGGCGATAGTCGGGACCATGGCCATTAAAATCACCCAATGATTTTGTCTCCGCCATACGGATGGTCCACTCGGCCAAATCACGTGCGTCGATAAATTGTACCGGGTCGGCGAGTGGCGGCACCAACACATCACCACCGCGCGCCAGCCGGACCGGCCAATACGTAAACCGATCGGTTTCGTCGCCCGGTCCGACAATCAATCCTGGCCGGATCACGGTGGTGTGCCCGGAATATTGTTTGTGTGCCTCGTCTTCGCTGGCGGCTTTAAGCGGGCCATACAGGCGCATGTTTTCTTTTAGTGTTGCGCTGTTTTCTGCCAAGGCGTCTTTACCAGAGTATTTTTCGCGGCGTGCGGTTTCGTCGCTGCCGACTTTGTTGGTCTCGGCGTAAACCGAAATGGTCGAAATAAAAACATAGTGCTTGATGTTGCCTTTGAGCACGGCGGCGGCGTCACGCACCCAATGTGGCAGGGTTGTTGGGTTATCAATACAGACATCCCATTTACGCCCCTTCAAGGCCGCGTAATCGTTGCTGTCGCGATCGCCGCTGAGTTCCTCGACACCGGTCGGCCAGTCGTGTGGTCGCCTTCCACGATTAAATAGCGTCACTTTGTGGCCGCGACTTAACGCATAACGAACTTGATGGGGGCCAATAAAGCCGGTGCCACCCAATATTAAAATGCTCAGCGGCTGGGCGACTGTTTTGCCGCCCGTATTCACCCTGTCGGAATTGGGTGTGCTTGGACTGGCGGCTGGGTTGGTCTGCGAAAATGCCGGCAGGCCATTCGCGACAATCAGGGTGGCACCCAGTCCAAGCATGTCACGGCGGGTCGGCATAATGGATTCCTTGTAGGGGGAGTGGTTCATTATGCGCAAAAACGGGATGGTGCGCCGCTGCGATCCGGCCAACGCACGTGGCGGGTGTCGGGTCATTGTGCGGCAATGTGCTGGTCACCGGGTGCTTTCCGGCGGTGCCACTTCGCGATGTCTATATAATTGATTGATCGCACCATTGGATGTGTTGAAATTGATCTAAATCAAAACCCTGTGGCGGGGTTGTGGCAGCATAGCCTTGACTATTATCTGGAGAAAAAACAATGAAAGTATTAGTGGCCATCGACGGTTCACCTTCCAGCCTGCGGGCGATCCAATACGTGACCAAACATGGCGAAGTTTTTGGCGTGACGCCAGACATCACATTAATTGCCGTGCATCTGCCGGTGCCGTCGCAGCGGGCCAAGGCTCTTATCGGCAAAGAAATTGTTGATCAATATTATTCAGATGAGTCTGATGCGGCGTTGGCAGGTGCCTTGGCGCACTTGAAAATGGCGGGAAAGACTGCCAAGGTTCTGAAAGTTGTTGGTGATCCCGGCCAGGAAATTGCCAAGGCCGCGAATGATGGTTTTCAAATGATTGTGATGGGTACCCACGGGCGCACGGCGCTAGGCAATCTGGTGATGGGATCGGTTTCCATGCGCACGCTGGCCGAGTCGATGGTGCCGGTGTTGCTGGTCAAATAACAGGCGGCGCCCGGATCACCGGGCGCGTGGCATGAATTTTTAGCGGCAGACCAACACGGGAATTTTTGAGTGGGTCAGCACCTTGGTGGTCTCACTACCGAGTAACAGTGCCGCGATGCCACTGCGCCCATGAGAGGCCATCACGATCAGGTCACACTTGCGTTTTTTGGCCGTATCAATAATGGCCTTGTAGGGCTGCACATTGGCGGTCGTGACATATTTGATGGTGACCGGATATTGCGCGCCGCCCTTCTTTTTGCCGGTGAGTTTGGCGATGTCGTCCCGCACCGCAGAGGCGCGTTTGTCGTTGATCGCTTTCCACTCTTTGGTTGAAATCGGATCAAACACATAACCATCCCCCGCATATACCGGCGGGTACGGTGGTGACACCGTGAGGACACATAATCCGGCGTCGTGTGCCCGCGCCATCAGCAGTGCAGTGTCGAGTGCTTTCATCGAAGTTTTGCTGCCGTCGGTCGGGAAAAGAATATTTTTGAACATGTGGCCTCCATTCAAGTTGAAAATGCATGGTACACGGGTGAGCGTAACTGAATTTGGCGGACAGGTTTTGACGTCGATCAAACTCGCGCAAATAAACGACGCATTCAAGTTTGCCATCGGCACATTGCGATTAGACTGGCTGCATGAATAAGTTGCCTGAATTGGGGTCGCCCGACCTCAATCCGCCACCCGCCACCACCAGCACTGCCGGCAGATCGCGCATGCCGCGCACCATTTATGTCATTGGTGCAGTCAGCATGCTCAATGATATTGCCACCGAAATGGTGACGCCGATGATTCCCATTCTGCTGGCCACCGTATTGCACAGCGGGCCGGTGATATTGGGGTTGGTGGAGGGGCTGGCCAACGCGGTCGCCTGCGCGGTGCAAATTTTTGCCGGACGTTTTTCTGACGCGCGGGGTGGCCGGCGCAAACCGTTGGCGGTCACGGGGTATCTGGTCTCCAATGTGGTGCGGCCAATGTTCGGATTGGCTGCGGCGTGGTGGCATGTGGTGTTGATTCGTGCCATGGATCGGGTCGGCAAAGGTATTCGTAATGCACCACGTGACGCCCTGATCGTGGACATCGCGCCGGTCAAAATGCGCTCGCGGGCATTTGGCATCCATCGCGCGTTTGACAACTTTGGTGCGGTGGGTGGCGCCTTGCTCGGTGCGTTGATCATCGCCACGTTGACCACCGACTTGGGTGTGGTGCTGCTGATTTCAGCCATTCCGGGGCTTTTGTGTGTGGCGCTGTTTGCGTTTGGTGTGCGTGAAGTCATCAAGCCCGCCCCGGCACAACCGCCCGCACCATTTACTTTTTCGTTGCGCTGGGTGGACGTGCCCAATCACATCCGACCGTACTTGCTGACGGTGATGATGTTTACCTTCGCCAGAACGGCGGAACTTTTTATTGTGTTGCGCGCCCATGAGCTGGGCGCTTCAACCGTGCACGTATTGCTGCTTTGGGCGGCAATGCATTTTGTAAAAATATTTGGTAACTACGCGGCGGGTGTGTGGTCAGATCGTTATGGTCGGTTTTCGATGTTGGCACCCGGCTGGCTGTTGCACAGTGCCGCGATGCTCGGATTTTGTTTTGTGACCGATCTTGGTGGTTTATGGGTTGCTGCGCTGTTTTTTGGCGCGGCCATGTCAACCAGCGAGGGTGTGGAGCGTGCGGTCATCGGTGATTTTGCCGATGAAAAAGCGCGTGGAACTTTATTCGGTTGGTATTATGCGCTGGTTGGATTTGCCTCGATTCCGGCTGGATTGACGCTGGGCTGGTTGTGGCAATCATTTGGTGCAGCCGTCGCTTACGCCTTTGCCGCCGGCATCGGTTTTGTAGCCACCGCTGTCTTGCACTTCGGCGTGTCGCCGGCGCTTGACCGGTACCACTTGGGGCGGTCATCGACCAAGGTGGTCCGGTAACTGGTAGGGTTACCCCGACGTCCGCCGCTGTCATTTATGCAATGCCACCGGCTTCCATCACCGTTAATTTCCATTCATACGAAAAGAGTGCCATGTCCCGACCCATCCTCGACGAAGCTAAAATTCATCCGGCCATTCAAAATAAAGTTGCCACCCATCATCATGAAATTGTTGCCGAGGTGTGTGCCGCCATTGCCGCCTATCCCGTGGTGGTGGTGGGCATGACCCAGAATCCTATGCCCAAAAAAGCACGCAAGGCATTGGATGCGGCAGGGATTCAACACCACGACCTTGACTACGGAAATTATTTCAATCAATGGCGACGACGCAATGCGCTCAAAATGTGGTGCGGATGGCCGACTTTCCCGATGGTATTTGTCAACGGTGTACTGATCGGCGGCGCAGACGATACGATTCGCCTGATCAATAGTGGTGAATTAAAGAAGATGCTGCCGATCAATTGATGTGGGTCGCGCCGACCGCAGGGGGCGCCGGCAACAATGAGCGGTCGTTTGTTTGACGCATATCAAAATGGACCAAACGCCATGACTCTATACTGAAAAAGGTGATGGTAGATTTGTTTTTGCCATATCGTCCGATTTATCAAATGAAAGGGTGTCCGATGTTCACGCGAATCCTGGTTCCTATTGATGGTTCGAAATTATCCAAAGAGTCGGCCATCGCCGCCGTGTCGCTGGCGCGCAATCTTGGTGCTGAAATCGTCGCATTTGTGGTCACACCTGTTTACAAGATGCGGGTGATTGAAGACGCCGCCTTTGCGCCAGGTACGTTGTCAGAGGTGGACTTCAACAGGGCCGTTAAACGCAGCAGTAAAACCTATCTTGGTGAAATCCAAACGATGGCCGAGGCGCGCGGCATTGTGTTTACGGCGGCGCAAGTTTCCAGCGACAAGATTGCGCCGGCCATCATCGAAGCAGCAGAAAAACATGGCTGCGATTTAATTTTTATAGGTTCGCATGGCCGCTCAAACCTCGTGCAGATATTTTTGGGCGGCGTGACCACCAAGGTGCTGTCGTTGTCGTCTATTCCAGTGATGGTTTACCGATCGCCGAAGAAAAAAGCAAAAAGAGCCGCCGCCAAGCGAGCCTGATCGTCGTTGGCGCGCGCAGTTAATTGACAAGTATTTGATGTTCGTCAATATGCGTTTTTAGTCGGGGCGCATGCTGAAAAGTGTCATGCGGGTCGACGAAAACCCCCGCCGATTCTGACCGCATTGTGCCGGCGCGAATGCGAGTGCGCCGTTTCCAAATTCGCTTCTTTTGGAGAGCCATCATGAATGACCTGATTCGTTTTGATCCTTTTGTAGACGTTTTTCCAGAGGCGTTCCGTCCATGGGGGCGTCAGCTGCGCAATCATGAGCAACAATTTGATTTTAAAGTGGACGTTCGCGAAACAGATAAAGAATTTAAGCTGAAGGCGGAAATGCCCGGGCTGAAAAAAGATGACATCGATATTGCCATTGATGGCAATGTTGTGTCGATCAGCGCCGAGACTAAGCACGAGTCGGAAGAGCGCAATGAAAAGTGGTTGCGTTCTGAATGTTATTACGGCCGCGTGCAGCGCTCATTTTCGCTTGCACAGGATATTGACGCAGTCAACACCACAGCAACTTATGAAAATGGCGTGCTGAATCTGGTGATGCCCAAAAAGCAGGGCGTGGCGTCGAAACGTATCGCCGTTCATTAATTGACGGGTTGGTTTTGTGTGTGTCGCGCGGCCAGCTAAAAATGGCCGCGTGATGCCTCGGTAGATTGATGCTGCGGCCATAAAGTTTTTCAAAAAAACCAAATCGAAAGGATTCGCCGTGGCATACAAAAGCATATTGGTACACTTGAAAGGCCATGCACGCGATGTGCAAACCTTGGCAATTGCCTGCAATATTGCGCGTCGATTTGACAGCCATTTGACGGCGATTTTTGCGCCTGATCAGGCAGCATCACCAATGGCGGGGGCGTTGGATCCTGCGGCGGTTGCCGCAATGCGATTGGCAATGGATTACGATCGTCAATTGAAGGAAAAGACCAAATTGCTGGTGCAGGCCGTTGAAAGCCGGGAAAATCGGCCGATTGCCTGGGATGCGCTGACCGATGATGTTTTAAATGGCTTTGTACAGCGCGCGCGCAGCGCCGATCTGATTGTAATGACCCAAGAGGATCCATCGCCGCGCTTTATGTTTGCCCCTTCACATGTGGCGAATGTTTTGCTGAATGCCGGCCGCCCACTGCTTATTGTTCCTTTTGCGGGCGATTTTGCGACCTGTGGTGAGTCCGTATTGGTTGGTTGGAGCGCGACCCGTGAGTCGGCACGTGCGCTGTCAGACGCAATACCGCTCATGCAAAATGCCCGTGTTGTGCATCTGGTTTCTTTTAACAACGCCAAAAATGGCGATGCGGATACCGGGTTTGAATTGGACGTGGGCCGATGGATGGCCAGGCATGACCTGAAGGTGAATTTCCGTCAACAGACATCGAAGGACGTGGATGTTGGCAATCAAATGCTGTCATTGGCTGCTGAGCTTGAATCCGATCTGATTGTGATGGGTGGTTATGGACGCCCCCGGTCGGTTGAATTTTTTCTGGGTGGCGTGACCAAAACACTGCTGGACACCATGACCGTGCCGGTGCTCATGTCGCATTAATTCATCCACGGAGTTCGTTGTTCGGCGCCGGTATGGCGTGGGTGGAGCCGCACAGCGTGTCCAAATAGGTCGATATCGGCTATGCTCTTAATATGACTCCTTTGACACCATGCACGGCCAATTTTAGCAGGCAAGTTTTTGCCGCTCTGGCAGGAAATTGTCGGTCAATAACTTGCCGACGGCTGATTGGTCTGATGCTGTTCGCGCTGTTGTTCGCGGCTGCATCGGCCACGGCCAAGACCATCCCGAATTTTGCCGAGCTTGAGTCGTCCGGTGCCATCATTGGCAAAATCATTGTCAACCCACAGAATATTTTTGACCTGGACGACGAGCAGGAGAATCGGGCGCTTTTCCAGTGGGCCAATCGCTTGCACGTCAAGACCAAGGCGGAGGTGATCGAACGATTGTTGCTTTTCCAGAGCGGTGAAACGGTATCGGCACAAAAAATTGATGAAACCGAGCGGTTGTTGCGACGATCAAGCACCCGTTATGAAGTCAATATTCGACCGGTCGCATTCCAAAACGGGGTGGTGGATATCGAGGTATCAACCCGCGACACTTGGACTTTTAATCTTACTGGAAGTTTTTCGCGCTCAGGCGGGGACAACAAGAGCAGCTTTGGTATCGCTGAACAGAATTTGTTTGGTGGTGACGTGGCGATTGCTTATAGCCGTACGGCTGATGTGGACAGGAGTGGTTCGGAGTTTGAATTGTCGGTTGCCCATGCATTTGATGCCTGGACCACGGTCGACTTTTTGCGCGGTCGATTTATTGACGGCAAGCGTACCGCTGTGACAATTGATCGTCCGTTTTATGCCTTGGATACCCGCCGGTCAGGGCGGCTTGCGTGGCGCGACGAGTCACGCATTGATTCGATCTTTAATTCCGGAAACACCATAAGTGAATTTCGTCGTCGTGTGCGGTTTGTCGAAGTGTCCGGCGGCTGGTCGCCGGGGATGCGCAACAGTTGGGTGCAACGGTTTACGGCCGGGGCAAACGTTCTCGATCAGGAGTTTAGCGGGGTGAGTGGACGACAGGCACCCGCGACCCTGCCGGTTGACCATAATATGCGGGCGCTTTTTTTAAGATTTGATTTGCTGGAAGACCGTTTTGTAAAAGTAAAAAACTATAACCGCATCGAGCGCCCGGAGTACCTGTCACTTGGCTTTAACGGACGCCTGCAACTGACGATGCCGGTTACCGCCGCCGGGTCGACGCATTCGCAGCCCTTGTATGTGGCGGAGGTTGGCAAAGGATTCCGCTCTTCTGGCGGGCAAATTATGCAGCTCACCGGTGCGGTCGAGCGCCGCCATGGCGAATTCGGTCTGCCGATTGCACAGGTTGGTGCCCGTGCCAAATTTTATTTTCCGCTCGCCGCACGCTCACTGGTCTACGCATCAATCGCCTGGGACCAGGTGCACGGTGGGGGCATCACGGATCAATTGCTCATCGGCGGCAACTTCGGATTGCGCGGATATCCGTCCCGTTATCAGTCCGGCGAGCAACGTTGGTTATTCACGATTGAGCGACGGGTATTTACGGACTGGTATCCATGGCGGTTGTTGCGCGTTGGTGGGGCAGTGTTTTTTGACAGCGGTCGTGCCTGGGGTGGGCAGAATCAGAATGCCGTCAATGGCGGGCAGCTGTCCGACATTGGCATCGGTTTGCGTATTGCCCTGGACCGGACCGCTTTCGCCAACATGTTGCACCTTGATCTTGCCATGCCGCTCAATCGCGCGCCGGGTATCAAGCCTGTGCAATTTTTGATAAAGAGTGAGGCTTCGTTTTAGGCGGTCGATTGGTTGCAATTGCCGCTGGCAACGGTTACTGTGGGTGACGCATCATTCGTCCCTTGATACGCGCATAAATCGAACCGCAAAAATTCCATGACCAATCAAGTTTCAAAAAATCCACTCAAACATTTGCGTACCTCTGACATGATCGGTATCGCCAAACTGGCGACCGATGCAACACACAACGCGACGCTGATTGCCGAGAGTGTGCACCAGTCGGTGCGTGGCACGCTGGGACTGTCGAGCGGCAAAACCGCCACGCAGGCGGGTGGTCTTGCCGGGCTGATTTACCAGAGTATTCGTGACGTGGGTAAATTCGTCGGTAAAGGAGTCGATTCGGCGTTGTCTGCGTTGCAGCCGTTATTTATGTCGATTGAACATGAGGCAGCCAATTCGCCGCAGCGCGAGGCGGTGCTGGCCGCATTAAACGGCGTGATTGGCGACTATCTTGCTGAAAGCAACAACCCGCTGGGCACTGCGATGGTATTACGATTTCAGGGGCGGGACATCACTCCCGAAACCATGCCGCTGCCGACCCTGACCGGGCAGGGGCAGACGGAGCGGCCCGCCAGGCAAAAAATTTTGCTGATGATTCACGGCCTGTGCATGAACGACCTGCAGTGGCAAACCAGCCATGACGGGCAACCCTTCAATCTTGGTGAAGTGGCCGCAACCGCGCTGGATGCCGCGCCCGTTTATTTGCGTTACAACACCGGTAAACATATCTCGCATAATGGCCGCGAGCTGGCCGCAAAATTGGAGCAGTGGGTGACGAGCCGATCACAATCAACAGCAGAGCTGAGTGTGGTTGCCCACAGCATGGGCGGGTTATTGATTCGCAGTGCGGTCGCACACGCCGCCGCTGCAAAAATGTTTTGGCCGGCGCGATTGAAAAATATTATTTTTTTGGGGACTCCCCATCACGGCGCGCCGCTCGAGCAGGCCGGTAATTGGCTTGACCAAATATTGGGCAGCACCGTTTATAGCGCACCGTTCGCCAAGCTGGCGCAATTACGCAGCGCAGGCATAACCGATTTGCGCTTGGGCGATATTCTCGATGAACATTGGCAAAATGATGGTGATGTGGACGGCCAGACGCATACCCAGCAGCCACGACAGCCGGTACCGCTGCCACCCGCTGTGGCGTGTTTTACCATCGCCGCCACCATCGCCGATAAGCGTCATGTGCTCGCCGATCATCTCATCGGTGATGGATTGGTCCCGTTGCACAGCGCGTTGGGTGAACACGCAGAGCCGCGCTACCGCCTGTTGTTTGCCAAGACAAACCAATGGATCGCTTATGAAACCAATCATCTGGCATTGTTGGGTTCGCCGAAGGTGGCGCGGAAAATAGTCGATTGGTTAAAAAAATAATTCATATGGAACGATGATGCACCTGCCGCCAAATCATCCGCAACGCTATAGCTTGAGTAACGAAATTCACGTCAGACCGCCGCCTGAAATTGTCGCGCCGGAGCGATTGTCGTATATCGCCATTCAGTATGGTGTCGAACACGCCGGTGCAGCGTTGGCAGACCTGCGGCGCCTGTGTGCCATCCTGGCCACGGCTGCGCCGGTGGAAGATGTGACGCATTTTGAAACCTCACATGGCGATGTGTGGCTGAAATGGGAGCGCCATACCGAATTCGCAACCTATACCTTTTCCGATAGGGCTGAGTTTCACCGCCCGTTTGAAATGCCGGTGATTTCGTCTGTTGATACGGGGTGGATGACACAAATCACCGGACACCTGATTGTTGCCATTCATTTGGCGGTGCAAAAAATTCAATCCAGTCGACCGGAGCTGACGGGCGCGGCAGATGAATTTGACGGCAATGTCCTGATCGGTGCAAAGGTAGCAGGTGGCAATGGTTTGGTGCTGACCGATTTGAAACTGCATGGTGATGAGTTTGGCCGCATGTTGGTGATTGATCTGCATCTCGGTCAACGTCAATGCGGCCGCACCGTGCAACGTCTGTTGGAAATTGAAACCTATCGGATGATGGCGCTGCTGGGATTGCCGGTGGCACGTAAAACAGCGGCGTTGCTCGGCAACTTGGAATCGGACTTGGCGGCGGTCACGTTGTTGATGGCGCAAGATGCCAGTCAAGACGAGCCGGCGTTATTGGTGCGGCTGACCCAACTGGCGGCTTCGGTTGAAAGTGAAGTGGCGGCGAATCTTTTCCGTTTTGGGGCGTCGGCCGCCTATTACGAATTGGTCAAACGTCGCATCAGTGAGCTGCGCGAAGAACGATTGGTGGGCATTCAAACGATTGGTGAATTTTTGGATCGGCGTCTCGCGCCGGCTATGGCGACCTGTACCTCGGTAGAAAAACGTCTGCTCGATTTGTCCGAGCGGGTGGCGCGCGCCAGTGACCTGTTGCGAACCCGTGTCGACATCGTACGAGAGCGCCAGAATCAGGCGCTACTGGCATCGATGAACCATCGTGGACGCATGCAGCTCAGGTTGCAGCAAACGGTTGAGGGGCTGTCAATTGCAGCTATCAGCTACTACGTGGTTGGGCTGGTCGGGTATGCGGCAAAGGCATTAAAGGAAGGCGGTTTGCCGTTATCCCCCGAACTGGTCACAGGTGGCTCGATCCCATTTGTCGTCCTGGCGATTTGGCTGGCGGTACGACGTGTTCGTCAACGTCTTGGCGTCGAACAGGATGCCGCATCATCGTCACCGCCGCCCTCACGCCGCTAATTTAAATATACCCACCGACGAGGTCAAATATTTGGCTTGATTGCGCAGATTGTTCGCCGCCGTGGCGCTTTGCTCAACCATATTGGCGTTTTGCTGGGTCATTTCATCGAGATCAACAACGGCCTGATTGACCAGATCAATACCACCTGATTGTTCGATGGATGCCGCCGAAATTTCGCTGATCAGCTCACTCACCCGCTGAGCTTGTGAAACGATGTCCGTCATGGTGTTGCCGGCCGTTTTGACCAGCAAAGCGCCGTGATCAACCTGCTCGACGGTCCGTTCGATCAGCACTTTGATTTCTCTGGCCGCATTGGCGCTGCGTTGGGCAAGGGTCCGTACTTCGCTGGCCACCACCGCAAAACCAAGTCCATGTTCACCCGCACGTGCAGCTTCAACCGCGGCATTGAGGGCAAGAATGTTGGTTTGAAAGGCAATACCGTCAATCACACTGATAATTTCCGTGATCTGGGTGGAGGCGGATTGAATGTCTGTCATGGTGGCGACAACGCGGCCGACCACTTTCCCGCCTTGTTTGGCCACCGATGACGCGTTATGTGCCAAGTTGGACGCCATTTTTGCGGTGTCGGAACTTTGTTTGACCGTGCTGTTGAGTTGTTCGATCGCCGCTGCGGTACTTTGCAAACTCGACGCCTGTTTTTCAGTTCGGATACTCAGGTCGGCGCTGCTCTGGGTGATATTCAAAGACGCCATTGAGACATTTTCGACACCGGCCCGCACCTCGGCAACTGCAATGGAAAACTGGGTCAACATGGTATTGACGGAATTGGTGATTAAGCGCAGTTCAACCAATCCGTTACCCGGTGCACGCCGCGATAAGTCTCCTGCTGCAACACCACGCAGCAATTTGTCCGTATCCGACAGTTCGCGGATCAGACGCCGAAACAGCAAAAAAACAGGAACCAGCACTGCGATGATTGACAGAATGCCTATAACAAACGCGGCGATTCTCATCATTTTTGAAAGTTCACTTTGTGCTTTTTCTTCCAAATTCATGCCGGTCAACAGCTGCGGCCCGAGCTTTTCGATCGGCTTGATGAGTTTTTGATTCACGCGCGGCCAATCATATTCCAACATTTCGCGCAGTTCTGTGTTGTCCGCAATGGTGTAGGCGTTGTTGAGTTTCTTGCTGAATTTGGTGAATTCAGCCAACCCCGCTTCAATTTCAGACATGGTGGCTTTGCTGTCGGGATCCGTCGCCACGTAGTTCTTTTTCAGGGCTGCCCATAACGGGTCGACTTCCGTTGCGGTGTTTTTGAGGTGTTCCTGGGCACTGTTGGTCGGTATTTGGTCGAGCAACACGCCCGCGAGACCGTAGCGTACGTCCTTGGCGATGGATTCCAAATTTTTGGTGGCGTTGAGTGGCAGGGCATAACCATGAGAAATCTTTTCCTGCGATTTTTCCAGAAACGACAGTTGCCAGAGGCCGCTGGCGATCAAACTTGACAGCGCGATGACAATGACCAGTGCCAGTCCCAGTAATTGATATTTGATTGAGTGAATCATTGATTTTCCAAGAGATGACGGCGGACTAAGCTGTCCCGAGCTCGTGTTGACAGGGTTGGCCCTCCTTTTTCATATCGACTCGTTCGGGGCAAACCTGAGCGACGGTTGCCACGTCATTAAAGTTCGCAAGCCCCTACTGGTATATGCAAGGCTATGCGCGTCAGGCCGACCATGGGGCTGTCATCTTGACGGTGTTCAACCGCTTTGTAACAATTGTTCAAAAATGAGGGGGCTGATTGTCTGGTTGAATCCGGCGGAGTGTGCGAATATGCAATTGTTAACGCTGCCAGCCTTCACTCAAATGGGACGTAATGCATGCGAGCCGGTCGGGCTGGTCGAAATATTGTCGGAAATCCGGCTTGGTTTCGATATGATTGTGTCGATAAATGGGGGGGGGGAACCACTGCCGGACAGCTGTGCTGAAGAATTTAAAGTGGATTCATTGCGGCGGTGATCCTTCGCGTCACTGGATCGATTTGGCGGACGTGTTTTTGATTGTTGGCCATGATCTGGATCAGGATTGGACGACAATTTTTTCATAACAATTTGCCAGTATTTGCCCGCGTTCATTTTTTAATATTTCCGTATTTACAAAAACAATCACTCTAATTTTTATGCATAAGTTGATTGCCAGTTTGCAGCGTTGGTTGGCCGCGCCGCGATTCACAGAACGATCATTGACCCGTCGTGCCGAGGTCATCCATGTGGTGATCCTCACCCACGCCTTTACGATTTTGTTGGGCTCTATTGCGGTGCCGATTTTTTCAGATCGGCCATGGCCGACATTAATTGCCTGTTTAATCTGGGCCAGTACCACCGGCTTGGCGTGGTGGTTAAATCGGCAGGGACGTCTTACGGCCGCGGCGATCTCTGCCTGTCTGCCGGTATATTTGTTGGTGTCGGCGGTGATGTTGGTGTCGGTGCCGGTACGTGGCGCCACATGGTATTTCGGCGCGGTTTTGCATACGGTGATTGTTGGCGGAACACGTTGGGGTCTGACTGCGGCGTTCGGTGGTTTGGCCGTGCTCGCCGTCACCGCGTCAGGGCTGGCACATCAGATCGGCTTGCCGGTGATTTTCCCGCATGCACAAGCCTCTTTTTTGGTGGCGTTTTTAGGCCAGCTGGTCATGGTGGTGACGCCGGTTTTGTTGGTGTTGCGCCAGCAGCGCAAAGCGCTGGACGAGGCCGACGCAGAACTCGCCAGCCGCCGCGAGGCCGAGAATCAATTGTGCGCACTGAATGAGCAACTGGAAGCGCGAGTCGAGGCCAGAACCGCCGAATTGGCCACGGCCAATGCCGACTTGGAGTCGTATTCCTATAGTGTTTCGCACGATTTGCGTGCGCCGTTAAATGCAGTGCAGGGATTTGCCACATTATTGAAGGAACGGACATCAACGGCAGCGGACGAAAAAGCCAGCCAGTATCTGGATCGGATTTTGACGGCGAGTGACCGGATGCGCGGCATCATCGATGATTTGCTTTCGTTGGCAAAGGTGGCCAGGACACCGTTGGCACAAAGGGACATTGATTTGACCAAGCTGGCCAATGAGGTCACGTTTGAATTGGAACACACCGCGCCGGAGCGAAAAGTGCAATGGCAAATTGGTATGGGCATGCGGGCGGTGGGAGATCCCGGCTTGATTCGTATTGCGCTGGAAAACCTTTTGGGCAACGCGTGGAAATACACCGCCAAAACCGAGCGGACGGTGATCTCGTTCAGTGAGGTCTCGCGCAGCGGCAACCGGGTCGAATTCTTAATCAATGACAACGGCGCCGGCTTTGATAACGCCCATGCCAAACAATTATTTATGCCGTTCCGGCGTTTACACAGTGAACGGGAGTTTCACGGCTCGGGCGTCGGGCTGGCTACCGTCAGGCGCATATTGGTCAAACACGGCGGCAGTATTCGTGGTGATGGTGTAGTCGGTGGCGGTGCCCGCTTCTGGTTTGATTTGCCGACGACCATACAAGGATAGCGTTCATGGGTAGAGACAGCGTCCCGGGCAGATCGGCGCGCGCCCTTGCAGAAACACCAGCAACCATCGATCGATATCTTGCGCCAAGCGCGACACGATTGTTTCGTGCCTGCTTGGTGCCAATTTCTTAATTTGAATTTAACGCGAGCCGCTAGAGCGCGGTTTGCTGCCACCAGGGCCACCAGCGCGACCGGATGGGCCGGTGTTACCAGATGGCCCGCGTGCCGAAGGCGCTCTGCCGCCACCACCGCTACCACCACCCGACCGGGCGGTGGGCTGGCGACCACGACCGTTACCAGGTGTGCCACGTGTATTGCGCCCGCCACCGCCGCCACGACCAGGTTGATGTCCGGTCGAGCGTAATTGAATCGGCTGCGGTTTGATCGACAAATCAGGTTCGAATCCTGGAATCACCACCGCATCCACGTCACGTTTGATCAAGCGCTCGATGTCGGCGAACATTTTTTTCTCGTCGACACACACCAACGACACCGCTTCACCGGTGGCACCCGCGCGGCCGGTACGACCGATGCGGTGCACATAATCTTCTGCCACGTGTGGAATATCGTAATTCACCACGTGTGGCAATTGATCAATATCGATTCCACGCGCGGCGATGTCGGTGGCGACCAATACGGCCAGATCACCGGACTTAAATTCCGCCAACGCTTTGGTGCGCGCGCTTTGGCTCTTGTTGCCGTGAATCGCCAGCGCGGTAATGTTTGATTTGTTGAGTTGCTCGGCGAGTTTGTTGGCACCGTGTTTGGTGCGTGTGAAAACCAACACCTGATGCCAGTCGTTTTGTTTGATCAGATGCGTCAGCAACTGGGTTTTTTTATCGCGATCAACCGGATGCACTTTTTGTTGGATGATTTCAACGGTCGAATTACGCCGTGCGACTTCGATCAATGCCGGGTTATCCAGCAGGTTGTCGGCGAGGCGTTTGATGTCGTCCGAGAAGGTCGCCGAGAACAACAGGTTCTGGCGTTTCTTCGGCAATACGGCGAGTACCCGTTTGATGTCATGGATAAAACCCATGTCGAGCATCCGATCGGCTTCGTCCAATACCAAAATTTCCACCTTGGAAAGATCAACCGTGCGCTGCTGATGATGATCAAGCAAACGACCCGGTGTGGCGACCAAAATATCCACACCACGACGCAATGCGCCGATTTGTGGATTGATGCTGACACCACCAAACATCACCATTGACTTGAGGCCGGTGTATTTTCCGTAGGTGATGACACTTTCTTCCACCTGTGCGGCGAGTTCGCGTGTGGGGGTGAGTACCAGTGCGCGAATATGCGGGCGGGTGCTGGTTGAGGGGTGCGCCGCGGTCGAATTCATCAATCGCTGCAGCAATGGCAGGGTGAAGCCGGCGGTTTTGCCGGTACCGGTTTGTGCGCCGGCCAAAAGATCACCGCCGTTTAACACTGCAGGAATCGCCTGCATTTGAATCGGCGTTGGAATAGTGTAACCGTGCTCGGTGACGGCGCGTACAATTTTCTCGGACAGGCCGAGGTCGGAAAATGACATGAAATACTTTCGAATAAACCGAATCTGTCGCCGCTTTTAAAAGTGGCGCCAGTCTAGATGCGGGGAGGGGTTACCAGCTGCCGATACATATCAGGCGATTGGAATAAGAATTCGGCGAGGGGACTGGAACAAAGCCGAGGTCGCATTATAGCCGAATGTACCGCTATAGCCCGTGATGGTCATTCGCAGATGCCCGGCGGGCGTTGCAAACGGCAATATTCAGTTTGAAAAAGTCTAGTACAGGAGCCAACTGACAGGTTGTTTTGCCGCAAACGCCGCCAGTGTATTGGTGTTTTCTATTTGGATCGTAATTTGCATGCTACTCATACCCCGTCATCTGCGGGTCGTCATTTTGTGCGTCCCGACCGGTTTCTCGTCAGTCAAACTACGTTTCACGAGCAAACACGCCGCGCGGAGGCGAGTCGGACTACGAATTTTTGCAAAGGGAAATCACATGAAATTTTTGTTATGGCTGCTGTTGCTGGTGATCTGTTGGCCGCTCGCGTTGTTGGCGCTACTTTTATACCCCGTTGTCTGGCTCCTGACCCTGCCGTTCCGATTGCTCGGGATTGCCGTTGACGGCGTGTTCGAGCTGCTGCGATCGATTGTGATGTTGCCCGCGCGACTTCTTGGTGGCAACCCGAATCGACTTCGCAACTGAATGGGATTGACCCCGCATTCAAAGGTTGATGCGCGGGTTTGTGCGTGTTGGCCCGCGTTGGTCCGCGCGTTTGCCTTTTAGCAACCCATCGGGCAGACTGCGTTCACTCATTTACTCGCGGGGGTTTTATGTTGCAACGCGCCATTTTAATCGTTACGTTATTCCTACTTGGCAGTGTGGCATTGCCAACACATGCCAAGACGTTTCGTTGGTCCACCCAGGGGGATGCCGCGACCATGGACCCACAAAGCCAGAACGAAACCTTTAACAACATGATCAACGGTTTGGCGTATGAGTTTTTGGTTGATCGCGACAAAAATATGCAAATGAAACCGCGCCTGGCCGAGTCGTGGACCAATCCGGAACCCACCAAGTGGGTGTTCAAACTTCGTCGTGGTGTGAAGTGGCACGACGGTTCCAATTTCACCGCGGACGATGTGGTGTTTTCGTTTAACCGGGCGCGCGAATCGGCGGTGACCTTCAAACTTTACGCATCCCAATCCGGCGTCCCCAGAAAAATTGACGACTACACGGTCGAATTCACCACCCCCCAACCCAATCCGGTCATGCTGGAAACCGTCGGCACCATTTACATCATGAACAAGGCGTGGTGCGAAAAAAACAACGTTGTCAAACCACTCGATTACACCAAGAAGGAAGAAACCTTTGCCACCCGCAACGCCATGGGCACCGGGCCATTTAAATTGGTGGCGTGGGAGCAGGGCGTAAAAATCGCCCATCGCAAAAATGCCGATTGGTGGGGCATCAAGGCCGGCATGTACGAAAGTAATATCGAAACCATCGATTACCGTCCAATCACCAACGCGGCCACACGTATGGCGGCACTCAAGTCCGGGCAAATCGATTTTGTGCTCGATCCGGCGGTGCAGGATGTCATCAGCCTACGCAACGACAAAACCATCAAAATCTGGGAAGGCAGTGAAATTCGCGTCATCTATGTCGGTTTTGATCAGGCGCGTAATGAGTTGTTGTATTCGGACGTCAAAGGCAAAAACCCATTCAAAGATCGTCGTGTGCGTTTGGCCATGTACCAAGCCATCGATGTCCAAGCATTAAAAAGTGCCGTCATGCGCGGCCTATCGATGCCGACCGGGTTGATGTTGCCGGATGCCAACGGTGCAGGTGTGCCTGCGGCGATGAATATTCGCCACCCTTATGACGTCGTCAAGGCGAAACAATTGCTCAAAGAGGCGGGTTATGCCGATGGATTCGGTTTCACCTTGAGCTGCCCGAATGACCGTTACCTGAACGATGAAAAGATTTGTGTGGCGCTTGCCGGTATGTGGGCAAAGATTGGTGTCAAGGTCAAAGTGGAAACCATGACCAAATCACTTTTCTTTCCGAAAGTACAAAACCGCGATGCCAGTGCATTTCTGGCGGGATGGGGTGGCGGTTCGAGTGACGCCATTTTTATTTTGAAGCCGGTGATTCATGGCCGCGACGGCAAGGGAGCGGGCGAATCAAATTATGGGGATGCCAAGATCGAAGCGCTCGATACATTGATCGACAAACTCGAAGGCGAAATGAATCCGGTGGACCGGCAAAACATGATCAACCAATCGATGAAAATCATTCACGATGAAGTGCACACCATTCCACTTCATACCCAAGTCATCCCTTGGGCATCACGCAAAAATATTTTTGTGGTGCACCGGCCGAACAATATACTCGGCATGATTTGGGTGAAGGTGAACTAGCCTGCATATTTCACGGGGTTGCGTTCGAGAGTGGCTCGATGGGCGTGTGATTTTTCGTTCGACTGACCACGGCATTGCGAGCCGTGTTTGGCAAATGAGCGCGGGAAGAGAACTGAAAAGCGCATGTTCAGCGGCCTGCTATCGAGCGCAAAAGCCCGATGTTTAATTAAAACCAAACTGGATGGCAAAGTGCGGTAACACTTAACGGGCAATCCCCCAAGCAGAGCGGGGCCGACCCGTGAAATATGCGGGCCGGGTCGCAGTCGGCCGGCATGCAATGGGTTGGTCGGTAGTGTCGTGGTTTTATTACTGCCGAATCATCTGGCAGTACTGATCAGTGGCGATGGGATATGAACGGATGCCACCGACCCCGTTTACGCTGCAAAACAGCCGTCCGCCGAGCCTAACTCAAATCCGCCGTTGCCGCACTCGTAAAATCGCGTTCATGCACGCGCGCCCGACCGGCGCGTTTGGCGTTGTAGAGGCGCCGATCGGCCGCCGCCAGCAAGTGTTCGAGCTCGACACCGTCTTCCGGGTAGATGGCAACGCCGGCTGAAAATGTGATGCCGTCCAAACTCTGCGAATCTGATGTGAACTGGAGTTGGCTGAACATATCCAGTAGTGTCTGCAGGCGCTTGGCAGCTGCGTCCGGACCGCAACCGACCATCGCGATACAAAACTCCTCGCCGCCGTAGCGTCCGATTACGTCCGCACTTCGGGTCGCGGTCATGGCGAGTTCGCCAAAGCCGCGCAGTACCTGATCCCCCATCGAATGTCCAAACTGGTCATTCACATCCTTAAAGTGATCGAGGTCGATAAATGCGATTGCCAGCGGTGTCGCGGTCTGCTGACGCAGGCGTAATACGTTGGGCAAAACCTCATCGAGGTAGCGTCGGTTTGGCAGGCCGGTCAGTACATCGGTGGTCGCGGCCGCTTTTAAGCTTGCCGCCTCTTGCGCGGTACGGTCGATTTCGTTACGCAAATCACGGTGCTCGCTTTGCAGATGCAGCCGCTCCTGCGTGGTGCGTTTTAATTCGGCCTGCACGCGGTTCATTTCGTTGCGCAATTGCATTGAAAAATGGCGGACGCGGTTCAATACGTCGACGTTATACAAATATTCTTCACCACAGCGGCGCTGCATAAGATACGCGTCTTGAAAACGTCCCTGACGGGCAAACACCGTTGCCAGTTCTTCGTAGACCACGTTGCGATCCGAGAAGCGCCATGCCGACACACTGGGAAGCAATTCTGCGGCACGACCCAGCTCCTGCATGGCATGTTGGTCGTCGTTATTACGGCTCGCCAGCAGGCCACTGATAAAGGCCATTTTCGCCACGTCGAGCAGGGCGACATCAGGCCCGCTGTTGAGCGTGCGGGCGATGTCGAGATGCTTTTCGGCCTCGGTCAGTTCGCCCAGCTGAATATTGAGTTCGGCTGCGGTGTAATGTGCAAACGGTTGTCCGCCGATGAGTGGTGCGGGTTCGTCGAGCACCAGTTGCACCAGCTGCCTTGCTTCTGAAAACCGTTGCAGGCGGCGCAAGGCAATGGCGCGATTGATGCGCACCGTTTTCAGCAAGGTCGGGCTATCAATAGTTTCGCAAAGCCTCTCGGCGGTGCCAAACAACATGGCTGATTCCTCAACATCGCGTGCAGCCAGCAAGGCCACACCTAGCGGCAGGCACATTATCACTTCCTGGGCGGTGAGGCCAAGCTGTTGTGCGTGTTGCACACCGGCATAACCAAATCGCAACCCTTCAGCAAGATTTCCGCAGTAGACATGGCAAGTGGACAGTCCGATAAACACATAGAAATTGTCTTCATCGAGCGCATCAAGATCAAACGATCCCACCAACTCTTCGTAGTGCGCAAGTGCTTCTTTCCAATTTCCCTGCATAGACAGGAGCGCCGCCGTGGCCAGACTGCAGAGTCGCAACCCGCGCGTATCCCCCAGAGAATCCATACGCACGCCCGCTTCCGCAAAATCCAGCTCAACCGTGTCGAGATTGGCACCGATCAAACGATAACCCGCCAGGGCACGGGTCAGTTGCGACCATGCCGCTGCGTGCGCATCACCCTGGCCAATCGCGCCAGAGAACGCTTGGCGCGCCAGCTCGAAGGCGCGCTCCGGGCGGGTGAGATGGCAGGCCATGGCGCTCTGCCAAGATGGCAAATCCATATTTGCGGCGGCGGTGGAAACATTTAATGTCAAGATGGTCCAGAAAGAAAGGGATACGTAATGATGAACTCGTTCCATTGGCTAGGCAAGGCTCTGCGCGGCTATGTTACGATTGTTGACCAATTTAGCAGATTGGCCTTCCGGATGTGTATTGGTCACATCCCGCACTGCCCGCCGCGAACCGATGAACACCATGGGGCAGAGTTAAATTGTTTTCTGCTGATCGCTATTTTATCTGAGTCGATCTGTCCCATCGCAGCCCAAGCACCCGCCCCATCGATGCCTGCCATAAGACAAAAAATAATCAGTCAACGTAAGGCAACGCACAGGTCCGACCAGTCTTGTGATACGACAGTCATTACCTATGACGGTCCAGTGACGGGTTTGGGTGTTACACATTTGCCGCCGACCTCGTCCGATCGTTTGTTTGTTTACCTAGCCTGCATATTTCACGGGTCGGCCCGCCTTACATACGTTTTTCATTCTTGGCGACCTATAAATTCTGCGAATCCAAACTGTACCTCGTAAGGTTGATGGCCTGCGCACTCGACAACAGGCGGCTGGTCAGCCTGTCAAAAGCTCTTGCGCATTGGCACAAAATCAATCGTCAAGCCGTCTTCCAGCAGGTGCTGAATAGGCAGGCCCGCCGTGTAGCCTTGCGTGGCGTAAAACCGCAATCCAGGTAAGGTTGCAATCAATTCAAATCGGCGAAAGTCATTGGCCATGGCGTCGTGTTCACAGCGCTGCAATATCAGTTTGGCAATTCCCTGCCGGGCGACATCCGGGTGCACAAAAAATGCGCGAATTTTGGCGGCATCAAAGGCCGGATCGAGTAGTGCATCATTGCGGGCACCAAACTGGTCTCCGCCAAACGCGGTGTGTCGCCGGCTCCAGCCGCCACAGCCAACAATTTTCCGATCCAACTCCACCACGAAGTAGGTTCCGTCTTTGATGAGTTGTGAATCCAAACCATAGGTGCCACGCAACGCGCTTTCAATCTGTTTGACGGTGTAGTCGTGGGCACTCAATCCGCGCGCGGATACGGCGATCAATTGTTGAATTGCCGCGTGGTCTTCGGCCGTTGCCGGGCGCAACAAAAAGGTCATAACTTACCCTGCATGAGCCGCGCAATATCCTTCACCGGTGCACTGCCAAACGACAAAAATTTATTGTTAAATGCTTTTACAGAAAAGTCTTTGCCGAGGCGGGCCTTGTGCTGCTCCTGAAGAGCGGTGATTTCGGCATAACCATTAAAGTAACTGGCCAGCTGCACCTGGCTGAACGTTGCGCGCCGCCACTTTTCGGTGGCCTCGGTTTGCTCCTGAAAGCCTTCGTATGTCATTAGTTTGATGGCGGCATCACGTTGTAGATCGCCGGTCTGAATTTCATAATCAAGGATGGTGTTGATCACCGATCGCAAGTTCCATTTCATCCAGATCAACCACATTTCCGGTGCGTGATTGCCATAACCAGCGTCGAGCATGACCTTTTCACTGAACACCGCCCAGCCTTCAATCATCGAGCCATTGCCGAACAACGATTTGATGCGGCTGGCGGATTTGTTGGCGTGTACCAACTGTGTGTAGTGGCCGGGAATCGCTTCGTGAATATTCAAAATCTGCAACAACCAATCGTTGTATTCACGTAAATAGGACTCGGCCTGATCCGGTGTGAATCGATCAAGCGGCGTAACGTTGTAATAGGTGTTGGCCAGCGGATCATAGGGGCCCGGGGCGCTGATCGAGGCACCGGCGCCGCCACCACGCATGTACATCGGTGTTTCGCGCACCACCAATGGCCGGCTCGGGTCGAGTGTGACCAAATCGTGTTTCAGGACAAATGCCTCAAGTTCTGGAATCTGTTTACGTATGGTGTCAACAAACGCTTCGCGCGTGGTGTGGCGTTTGCTGAGCTCACCAATCACAGCGCCGATCATGTCGAGCCGGTCGGCAGGCGGTGTTGCCGTGCCCATGTATTTTGGCCACAATTCTCGGGCGAGCTTTTCCATCGCCTCATGGCGGGTGGCTTTGGTGGCCAATGCATGACGATACAATTGATCGGCGCTGAATCCGGATTGAATGTCATAACCAAATTTTTGGTCATAGAGCGCTTTGCCGATACGGAAGCTGCGCGGTGCGCCGGCTTTAAGTTTGCTTTCGAGCCCGGTCAGGTAGGTCAGGTAATCATTGATGGCCGCTTTGGTGGCCGTGAGGCGGGCGGTGAATAAATTTTTCTCAGCGATGCTGAGCTTGGAATCAGACAGCTTGATTGTCAGGCCGTCACCAAACACGTTGAGTGCGCCGCGATTTTGAATGATCGCCAGTTGTGTGTGTTCGAGAGTGGGATTTTGAATGTTTGATTTGGCGGCGGCGTAATAGGCCGGTACTTTGGCAAGCCGTGCCATGACGTGTCTGAGGCGCGTGTCTAACGGCGCGTATTCGGTGGTGAGTAATAACCCAAACGAGCCGCCAACGTTGTACACCGAAGGCTGCCACTGCCAGTCTTTGAACGTCACCATATGCCAGCGACGTGATTCAAACTGATTCTTCATCAGGCCAAGATCAACCTGATTGGCAACGGATAATTTTTCGACATCAAATTTTTCCAATGCCGCTAATTGGCGGTTGAAAAACTGCAAACTACGGTTGCGTTGTGCCGAATCCGGAACGGTTAATTGGTCGGCGTATTTGTAATATCCGGCACGCACCCCGCGTTCGGGAAATTCGCGCCACATTTCATTGAGCACCGTCTCGCTGTGTTTGGCAAATCGCATATCAATGGCCGTCGGCTTTTCCGGGCTGACCTGCGCGACACCGGTGGTGACCGGCGCAGCATAAACCTTGCGCGCGTGCAATACGCTGCTGACAGCGCTGGCGACAACAACAGTGGCGGAAACAAACGCGACAAGTGATCGAATCATGGTTGTGGAACCCGGTGATTTTTGGATGGGTAGATGTTACCCAATTTTTTCTGCGGTTCGCAGGTTTGTGGAATGGGCAACCGCGGCACATGTATTTTTCGACATGTATACCACGTCATGGAATGCAAAAGTATCCGATTGGCGGGGTGTTTCAGGCAAAAAAGGCTGGTAACGACCACCAATCAACGAGTTTTCTGTTCTACATGCGCGTTATTTTTTGTTGGAGAATGGCGCAGTCCATTCTTCAGGAGAGACTCATGATTGTTGGCACACCCAAGGAACTAAAAGACAACGAACGCCGGGTCGGGATGATTCCTGGGGCGGTGCACGAATTGGTTTCACGTGGTCATCAAGTGTTGATTGAGTGCGGCGCGGGTTTGGGCGCGGGTTTGACGGACGAAGAGTACCTTGCCGCCGGCGCGGAAATTGTCGCCTGTGCCGATGAAATTTTTGCGCGCGCCGATATGATTGTGAAGGTGAAAGAACCGCTGGCGATTGAGCGCAAAAAATTGCGCGCTGATCAATTGTTGTTCACTTACCTGCACTTGGCGCCTGATGCCGAACAAACCCAGGATCTAATTGCGTCCAAGGCGATTTGTATCGCCTACGAAACGGTCACATCCGCGCGCGGCGCGTTGCCGCTATTGATGCCGATGTCGGAAGTGGCCGGGCGATTGGCACCACAGGTGGGTGCGCGTGCGTTGGAAGCATCAGCCGGTGGCCGGGGTGTGTTGCTCGGTGGCGTGCCGGGTGTCGCTCCGGCCGAATTGGTCATTTTGGGCGGCGGGGTTTCCGGAACCCATGCGGCGATTATTGCGCTGGGTATGGGTGCCGACGTGACGGTGCTGGATCGCAGTGCCGAGGTACTCAAACGGGTTGCCGTGGAATTTGGTGGTCGGGTGCGCACGGTGTTTTCCAACAGCGCCAATATTGCCCACTATGCGGCAAGAGCAGATTTACTCATCGGCACGGTATTGATTCCCGGTGCGGCGGCACCCAAACTCATCACCCGTGACATCGTTAAAAGCATGAAGCAGGGTAGTGTGATTGTCGATATTTCGATTGATCAAGGTGGCTGTGCAGAAACTTCGCGCCCGACCACGCATTCCAATCCGACCTTTGTCGAGCACGGTGTGGTGCATTACTGTGTGACCAATATGCCGGGCGCAGTGGCGCGAACTTCAACCTTCGCGTTGAATAACGTCACACTGCCGTTTATGCTGGCGCTGGCCGAAAAGGGTTGGAAGCAGGCATTACGTGACGACGAACATCTGGCGGCGGGACTCAATGTTGCGCAAGGTATGGTGACCTGCGAGCCGGTCGCCAAGGAGCAATCGCTGGTGTATGTGCCGGCGGCCGAGGTAATCGCTGCAGTTTGACGGTTGCGGCGTGGTAACGATTGCCACCTACCTATAGGTAGCAGACGAATAATTTCCTGATAAACATGTCACGAAAACTTTTGGTGTCCGCCAGGCACAAACGTTCGAGATACGCATGCGGCGCATCTTTGCCATTCCACAAACTCGTGACTGCCATCCGCACCAGCTGATCACGCCAATCACCAACAATGGCCGACCGCCGGCGTGGGCATTCTCGACCAATTCAAAGGTCACGCCGGAATTGCCGGATGATGACAGACGCTGCAAAAGACCCTTGCCGCGCGACGCCACCGCCCGAGCTAAAACGTTGATGCCCTGTATGACCACATCACTTTTGCCGACCGGATTTTCCAGTGAAAGCGCGGTAATGATGCGCAATCGCCGCTCGGGAGGGCTTGGATACGTTGGTATAAGGCATTCACAAACGGATTGGGTTTACCAATGCCGGGTGGCAAACCCGGAACAATTTCACCGGGTATGGTCGCCAGCAGCTGGTCAACCGCCGAGCCGATTGCGTCGATAAATTTTGTACGCATCATGCCGTTGTTTCTCAAGTCAAAAGTGAAACAGGAGCCGATGGCGAGCCTTGGCGTGTTGTTTTAATTGTTGTTGCAACCGGCCACCTTGATTCCGATGCCGGTCAGGCGGACATTGTTCAGGTTTTCATCCGATCCGCCGCACGAAAATATTTTCGTGCGTAAGCGAGAATCTGGCCGTCGGTTGGATGATCAACCGTTTCGACACCGATCAAATGATCCATCAGATTAGCATGGTGCTTGCCAACATGTTTTGCAAACGCCAGTTTGGCATTGGCCGGGCCGACAATCAGCCACTCTGGAATATTGCGAATTTTGTCGAGAATGTGTTCAAAATATTCCGGGTGATCGGCGGCTTTGCCGTGACCGATCACATGCGCCTGTAAATGCCTTTGTACATCGCCATTGGGTGATCTTACGACGACCGGTTTGTCAGCGGCATCATGATTAAACGCGATGACATGGGCTTCACGGTGATCGAGCCAGACGATGACATGGTTCGTGGTCATGTTGAAGTCCTTTCTCAAGAATAAAAGAGCAACCGGCAACAGCAGGGTTGTATTTGTAAATGCACGCCGTCACGCGGTGGCATAACGGTCTCAATATGAACTGTAAATTGACCCTGCGATTTGAGGTTTATCAATAGCTTGCCAAATAATTTCCTGATAATTTTGTGGCGATGTTGGTTGGTGAGCCGGTAAAAGGTCAAGCCCGCCACCTTCTGCCGGAGTCATGGCATGGAATGGCAAGGAGCAGGATAAAGGCGGTGTCACGATTGCGCAGAAGCACCGTCGGTTTGATTACATTGAAATTGAACCGTCACGAAATTCCGTTTTGTCCAGCCAGACATTAATCAACACCGATTTGCCAGCTGCGGCCAACTTGCGTGCCCGCGCAAGCGCGACCGGTACCTCGGTCATGTTTTGCACCAAGATTGCCTCGGCACCGAAACCTTTCGCGACTTGGTGATAGGCGGTGCGTGCCAGCACGGTGGCGACGTCGTCGTGTAACAATTTGATTTGTTCACGCGCGATTTGCGTCCAGCCGGCATCGTTGCCGACGACGGCAATCACGGCGATGCCGTGGCGCACAAAGGTGTCAAATTCGGCCAACCCGTAACCACAGGCACCATCGCCAAAAATAATCCACACCTCGCTGCCCGGTCGGCAGGTCGCCGCACCGAGCGCAAAACCCGCACCCACACCGAGTGTGCCAAATACGCCGGGATCGAGCCAGCTGAGCGGGGTGCGCGGATGCATTACATAGGATGCGGTGGCGACAAAGTCGCCGCCGTCGGCAACCAATACGGCGTGTTCTCCCGCTTCACGCTCGAGTGCCCGCAAGAATGCAATCGGGTTGACATATTGGCCGGAAATATCCGCTTGTAAATCAATTTCAGTTTCACGAACTTGATCACGCGCGCGCAGTTGTGCCGTCCAGTTGGTCCATGTGGATGGCGCGGCGGTGGCATTAAATTCCGTTGCCAGTGTTTGCAGAAACCGCCCGGCATCTCCGATCGCGGCAATGTCCGGACGCCGGTTCAGGCGTGCCTCTTTGGCACTGCGGTTGGCGGCAATCAGTGCGCTCGAGCGGCGGATATGACGGCCATAGTCCAGACGAAAATCACATGGCACCCCAGCCAACACCACGCAGTCCGCTTCCCGCAATGCCTGCCTGCGTTGATGGCGCATTTGTAATGGATGATTGCGGCCAAGCAGTCCACGCGCCATCCCGGATAGGTAAACCGGAATCTTCAGCGCGGCAACAGCGTCGGCAATTTCGGCTGACTCGGCGGCAATGGTCAGCGCCTGGCTGCCAATGATCAACAGCGGCCGTTCCGATTGGGTCAGCGCCGAAAGGGTGGCGCGGATGCTTGCCGCCGACGCTGCCGGCGCGAAAATTTCCTGGACCCCCGCTGCGACTGCTTGGCCGCTGCCGTCAAACATTTTTTCAACGTGGCGGTTCAGATATAACCGCAACAAGCGGTCGGTGATGGATTTGCCTTTGCCCGCGGCATCGGCATACCACTGTCGAATGATTGTTTCGTCGTACAACAGGTCCACCGGACATTCGATGAACACTGGTCCTGGCAGCCCAGCCGACGCGATCGCAAACGCATCATCCACAGCCGGACCCAAATCGCGCACCCGCAAAATTTTGCGGAATAATTTGACATGCGGTTCCACCAGCGGGCGCTGGTCGATATCCTGTAATGCGCCGCGCCCCTGTAGGGCGGTCGGCGCCGCACCGCCGATCAAAATCAGCGGGGACTGCGCCAGTTGGGCATTTTTTAACGCGGTGATGGTGTTGGTGATGCCGGGCCCGGCGGTGACCGCAGCGACGCCAGGAGTGCCCGAAAGTCGTGCGCTGGCGTCGGCCGCAAATACCGCCGTTGCTTCGTCGCGCACGTCAACAATGCGAATGCCACGTGCCTTTGCAGCCGTCAAAATCGGCGAGATATGGCCGCCGCACAGTGTGAAGATGGTTTTGACCCCGTGCGCCTGCAAGGCTTCGGCGACCCGGTCGCCACCGGTTAACTTCGCTTGATCGGTTTTCATGATTGTTCCGGTTGTGTGGTTTGGATGCGGCTGGCTGCGGGTGACGCGGGTGAGGATTGATGTTCGGCGACCAATACCTTGTAATCAATTTTGCCGATGCGGGTTTTGGGTAATTCGGCGCGAAATTCAATTTCGCGCGGGCACGACCACTTGATAAGGCTGGCGCGGCAGGCACTGATCAAGGCCTGTTCGGTGCTTGTATTCGCCAGTGAGGCATCTTTTAAAACCACCACGGCTTTCACCCGTTCCACCTGTTCCGGGTCGGGAACACCTATCACACATGCCTCCGCCACCAGTGGATGCTGAACCAACACCGCTTCAACCTGCGCGGGATAAACGTTGAAACCCGACGACTTGATCATGCGTTTGAGGCGTGCCGAAAAATAAAAAAAACCATCGCGATCCATGCGACCCAAATCGCCGGTATGCAGCCAGATGCGGCCATCGGCATGGGTCCGCAATGACTCGTTGGTTGCTGTCGGATCATCCAGATAACCGATCATGACTGCCGGTCCGGAAATACAAATTTCACCTTCTTCGCCAGGGGGTAATTCGTCGATACCGCCAACGCTGCAAATGGCCGCCAACATGTCGGGTAACGGCAAACCGATCGACCCCTCACGATACACGCCGATGGGTGCGGCCATGATGCCGCTGACCGCCTCGGTGAGGCCATATCCTTCGAGCAATTGCACGTGACCGTTGCCGGCTGCGACCAATTTTTCAAATCGCTCTTTCACCGGACGCGGCAGCGTGTCGGCACCTGAAAACGCCGCGCGTAAACATGATAGATCGGCGGAGTGTAATGACGCTTCCCGGGTGAGTGCATCAAACAGCGTCGGCACACCCACCAACAGGTTGGGTCGTTTGCGCCGAATCAATGCGGCGACACTGGCGGCGGTGAAGGTCGGCACCAAAATGGATTTACCCCCTGCCATGAAGGCCGCATTGATACATACGCCCAATCCAAAGCCGTGAAATATCGGCAAGATTGCCAGAATGGCATCGCCTTCTTTGATCCCGCCCCAAGCAGCGACACCCATTCCTTCACAAATGAAATTTTGATGTGACAACAAAATACCCTTCGGTGTACCGGTGGTGCCGCCGGAAAATAAGATGGCGGCGGCATCGTCCGCTGCGGCGGTGGTCACTATGGCCGGCGGGTGGGGTGCGGCCATCAGTGCCGCCCACCATCTGACGCGGCGGTCGTATGGCACGCGGGCTATTTTCCGGCCTTTGCTCAGCCAAAAGCCGATTCGTTTCAGCGGCGATAACATCTCGCCAATTTTTGCGAGGATGAGGGTGTCAATCGGCAGCTTCGGCTTAACCTCGGCAAACACCGGATAAAACGCGTCGAGCGTGAGCACCACCCGGGCCCGGCTGATGTTCAGATAGTGTTCGATTTCAGGCGCCGTAGAAAGCGGATGGATCAGCGCCGGCAATGCGCCGAGTTTATTGGCGGCATAAAACGCGATGACACCCTGCGGTGACGTCGGCATGGAAATCAGCAGCCGGTCACCGGCCTTGAGTCCGACTGATGCCAGCGCGTCCGCACAGGTGTCGATGTCGTTGACAAATTGCCGGTAGGTGCGGGTGGTGTCGAAAAAGTCCCAGGCGATTGAATCCGGGACGCGTGCTGCAGTTTTGCAAAGCATTTCGTACAACGTCAGCGCAGGGTAAGGCAGGGTGGGCGGCACCCCGCCGTAAAATTGCAACCATGGGCGATTAGTCTGCATGCCGAATACACGTTCCGGCGAAAATAGTCGCCGACAATACGCTTAACCGATTGACCGATAAAACGAGTGCACGCGCGATAGTCATCCTGCATCTCCAAAGGAATTGCAGACTCCACGTTACCCGCCGCAATCGGCGCGGTATTGATCCTGATCAAACGCCATCACAATCGCCATCGTGACCAGCGGCGGCGACGCGCACTTCAACCGAGATTGGGTGATGCCCAACGAGGCAATACGTCGGGCCGCCAATTTTGCATCCGGTCAGTTGTAGTGCGACTTGCCAGACATGTTGCGGCCCTACAAACGGCATGGTGTCGCGCCGGACCATGGGCAGGTTAACCTGGCTACGCACACGAAATTGCACACCACGCTTGAATCCGGACAGTAGAGAGTCGTCAACAATCAGTGACTCAAGATCTTCGCCGTCGAGGCGGCCAAACTGGGAATGTGCCCAGCCAACAATTCATCCACTCATCCATCCCGCTCCGGCGATGTGGGTTTTTTGAAATGGCAGCGGTTATCGCGTCCGCAGTCTGCCAACAATGCCGGTCGGAAAGTAATACACAGACAAAACAAATAACACACCCAGCCACAACAACCAGCGGTCCGGTGACAGCAGCGCGGCCAACCATGGCAGACCGGAAGCCGCGCCGCTGGCAATTTGCAACAGATACTGCAAATACCCTTGCGCCACCACAAACAAGGCGGAGCCGATTGCTGCGCCATAAATGGTGCCCATGCCACCAATCACCACGATCAGCAATACATCCAGCATGATTTCAAAGGACAGTGATGTGTCCGGGCCGTTGTAACGCAACCAAAAGGCCAGCATCACCCCGGCGAGGGTCGCAAATGCCGCCGACAACACACTCGATACCGTGCGATAGATCACCACCCGATAACCAATCGCTTCGGCACGAAATTCATTTTCACGAATCGCTTGTAAAACCCGGCCAAATGGTGAATTAACGATGCGCAACATCAGCAGCAACAATGTCAATGCGGTAAAAAACAACAGGTAATAACAAATCAGCCGGCCACTCAACATCACGCCGAGAAACGGTTCGTCCATCAAGAGATAGCCGCCGGAAAATACATCCGGAATTTTAAAGTTGAGGCCGTCTTCGCCACCGGTGATGGATGAAAGTTGTGACGCCAATGTTTGAAATGCCGTGGCCACGGCGAGGGTGATCATGGCGAAAAAAATCGCCCGTACACGCAATGAAAATAGGCTGATCACCAGTGCCAGCAACATCGATAAGGCGAGGGCGCAGACCGTGCCGATGGCGACCGCCTGCCAGGTCGGGCCGAGGCGGCTGCAGGCAATGGCGATGCCGTAGGCACCAATTCCAAAAAACATGGTGTGTGCAAAGCTGACAATGCCGGTGTATCCCAGCAACAAATCAAAACTGGCCACCAGCACTAAAAATATCAAAACCTTGGCGGCGATGCTGAGTGCCTTGACGCCGGGAAACAGGAATGGCGCAAACAACAATGCCAAAAACAAACCAATCAAAATAATGGCGAGCAAACGGCTGCGGGGAAGATCATTCGAAAGGAGTCGGTTTATCATCATGTCTCCTTAGCGATTGCCGATGGGGTATAAGCCTTGGGGGCGCCACAACAATATGGCTGCCATCAGGGCGATATTGGAAAACAGCGCCACCTTGGGGGCAAGAAAACCGGTGTAATTGGCCATCAGTCCAACCAACAGTGCGCCGATTAACGCGCCACCGGTTGAGCCCAAACCGCCGATGATGATGACAATAAAGATCAGCACGTTCACCTGCGCGCCCATTTGTGGGATTACGCTTTGTTGATACATGCCCCACATGACGCCACCCAAACCAGCCAACGCGCTGCCGACCACAAATACACCGACAAATAATCGCTTGACACGATAACCAAGAGACTCCACCATTTCCCGGTCTTGCACACCGGCACGAACCAACAGGCCGATTTTAGTGCGGGTGAGCGTCCATGTCAGGGCGGCAAAACCCGCCAGGCCAATCACCACCGCAAGCAGGCGAAATTTTTCAATGGCGGCATCACCAAACAAAATGGCGCCTCGCATGCCCTCTGGCATGGGTAGTGGAATTTGTTGCGGTCCCCAAATGACCTTGATCAGTTCTTCACCAATAATCATGCCGCCCATGGTGATCAAAATTTGTTTGAGATGCTGCCCATAAACCGGCCGCACAAAAAATCGCTCAAACACGATGCCGACGGCACCGGCCACCAGCATGGCGATGACCATCGCCGGAAACACCGCCAGCAGATTGCGCCATAGTTGTTGTGATCCGGTCCAGTCGCCCATGGCGCCGAGCACGCTGGTGGCGACAAAAGCGCCCAGCGCAATAAATACGCCGTGACCAAAATTCAGAACATCCATCAGGCCGAATACCAGCGTCAATCCGGAGGCGATGATGAATATGATCATGCCCATCGCCAACCCGGCAACGGTTAGGGTGAGCCAGGTTGATCCTGATCCAATGGCAGGCAGCATGGCAATGGCCAGCAGCGGCACCAGTGTTAATGGCGCCCAGTCGAGATCAATGCGCTTGTTGGACTCGTTCATATTGATAACCCTAATAAATCGCGCTGCAATTTGTCGTTTTCCACCAGTGCCTGCATGCTGCCGGTGTGGACGACTTTGCCGTTGTCCATGACCGCAACGTGGTCACCCAATTGTTTGGCGAAGCTGATGTTTTGTTCAACCAACAAAATGGTCACGCCGCTGGCTTTGAGTTCTGCAAAGGCGCTGATCATGTTGTTGACGATGGCGGGTGCCAGCCCTTTGCTCGGCTCATCAATAATCAGCATTTCGCGCGGCTCAATAATCGCCCGCGCGACCGCCAGCATTTGTTTTTGACCGCCGGAAAGTTTGCCGGCGGAGTGTAGCCAGAATTTTTCGACCGCGGGGAACAAAGAAAAAATCCACTTTAAGCGGGTGTCGTCGATGTCGCGAATACGTTGTGCATTGCGTGCGGCCAGCAACATATTTTCCTTCACGGAAAGGTCGCCAAATATGCCCATGGTTTCCGGAACGTAGGCAATATTCAGGTTGGCGATTTCGGGCGTACTCAGTTGGGTGATGTTTTTGCCGTCAAATTCAATCCGTCCGGCGCTGGCGGTCCACAGACCCATGATGGTTCTGAGCGTGGTGGTTTTGCCGGCACCGTTGCGGCCCAATAACATGGTCAATTGGCCGCGTGGCACTTCCAGATCGACACCATGCAGGATGTGGTATGCGCCAATTCTGGTGTGCACCCCAGCCAGGGTGAGGTGGGGGATCGTCATGCTGCATTCTCCACGTCCGCCGGGGCGGTGCCCAAATATGCTTGTTGCACGATCGGCGAGGCAATTACGTCGGCCGGCAAACCATCGGCGACCAACTTGCCGTTGTGCAAAACGACAATACGATCGGCCAATTCGCGCACCACATCCATTTTGTGTTCCACCAATAAAATGGTTTTGGTTTTATCCAGGCGTAACTTGCGAATCAAATCAAGAATGGCCGGCATTTCGTCGGCACTCATGCCGGCGGTCGGTTCGTCGAACATGAATACTTGTGATTCAATGGCGATCAACATCGCCACTTCCAACTTGCGTTGATCGCCGTGCGATAAATTGGCAACGTGACTGTCCGCCTGGTCGCTCAAGGTCACCGATTCGAGGACTTCATGGGCGCGCGCAATCAGCGCGCTGTGGTCACTCCAGATACTCCACAAATTCAAGCCGCGTCGGTGGGTGCCGCGGCGGGTGGCTTGCACTGCGAGTCGAACATTTTCCAAAACGGTCAAGTTGGGAAAAAGGTTGGTCAATTGAAACGCACGGCCAATGCCGGCACGGGTGCGTGCCGACGGCGACAGTCCGGATAGACGTTGGCCATTTAAGCTGACGCTGCCATTGCTGGCGGGCAATTGACCGGAGATCAAATTGAAATAAGTGGTCTTGCCCGCCCCGTTGGGGCCGACAATCGCCGTCAAGGTGCCGGGTAAAAACGTGCAACTAACGGCGTTGACCGCAATATGTCCGCCAAAGCGGATGGTCAGGTCGGTGGTGGTGAGAGTGCCCATGATTTTTGGTTGGAGTTTTTCGGGTGCGGACTTAGCGGCTCGCGTTGCCTGCGCCAGCAGTTGCCGACGGAGCGCGTGATAACCGGCCGATCATGTCAACAATGGCTTTCATTTGTGGTGCGGATTTTTTGGCATAGTCGGCACTGTTATATCCCCACCAATCCCAACAGCTATTGGTTGCCTGTTGACTGGTTTGTGGATACAGCATAACGATATTGTTGGCATCCGCCCAGCGGTTATATCCGGCATTGCGCACAAATTCCTGGCCCACATCGGCGGCATTTTGTTTGCAGCCGTGTAATGCGACATGCACACGACATTGTGCGCCGGCGGAGCATGCAGCCGGGACGTAAAGCCAACCGGTGGTTGCCATGCCGTTACCGGTCACAAACGCCGCCTGCGAAAATTCGGTAATGGTTCCACTCAGCTTGCCGATGGTTCGAGGCGCAAGCGTACCGTAGAGCTGCTGCAATATTGCGCCGGCCAAATCGAAGTTGCAGTTATTGATAAACGGTGTGGCCATGGTCAAACACGGCGGGCCAAAATCATCCGTCACCATGGCATGTTCCACCACGATATCTTTGTTGAGGACGATGTTGGCGGGTGGCAAAAAATGTTTGTAATAGGCTTCAAGGTCGGTGCTGGTAGAGACACCCACCGCACTGTCCTTGGCACCGGCAAAAATATAGACCCTGGAGGAGGTCAGATTGGATGTCGGATCGATGGTGCCGTTTTTTGCCCAATCATTGGTGATTTTTACCAAATCAGCCACCGGAATAGCAGTCCGTCCCAGACATCGGACCAAGACATTGAGTAATCCGTTTTCTGCACAGTTAAACGGGCCGCCGGCGATCACGCCGGCCCCTTGTTTGAAGGTGCCTGAATAGGCGACGTGTAATTGCACTGCCATATAACCACCTGAGGATATGCCGGATACGCTCGTCTGTGCGGCATCTATTTTCAGCGATGGTAATGGCGTTGCCTGTGCCGTAAACGACGCCACCAGCATGGCGGCAACGGTGGCACAGTCGGCGTAAAGATTTGAAATTTTCATGGTTTTTCCTTGGTGTGGCGCAATCGTCTCCATATGTCGCTACATCGTCAGGGGTGACGTATTTATTTCATTGATGGCGACATATTACGAATGGGGACATTCATATCTTCAGGTTTGATCTCGCGAACCAGTTCTGGAATCGCCCATGCCACCTCTGGATCGACTCTTAGTTTGAAGTGATACATGCTTTGCATCGCTTGGTGATCTTCCGCCCGAAAAGTCATCGGTCCCTTTGGGGTTTCGAATTGCATACCACGCATGGTGGTAATGAGCGTCTCGGTTTTGGTGTCGCCGTTGGTTTTTTTCAGCGCCGTGACAATCGCCATGGCCGCCGCAAATCCACCCGCGGTAAAAAAATCCGGCGGCTTATTAAACTTCGCCAAATGGCGTTTGACCATTTCATCATTAATCGGATTTTTGGGGATGCCGTAATAGTAATAGGCCGCACCTTCCATACCCGGAAAATTCTTATAGATCGACATGGCCGGCAAAATATTGCCACCGGTTGCGATTTCAATGCCGTAACGTTTTAAGTCCAGATCAGCAATTTTGAAAGGATTGCCCGCACCCGCCCAGGAGATAAATATAACTTTTCGCCCGGTTTGGTTTTTGAGCCGATCAATGAGCCGCTGTGCGCCGGCGGTGAAATCGTTGGTCGATGGCGGTAAGTATTCTTCGTGGACTAATGTCGCGTTTTTCAGGGCATTCTTAAATGCGTGAATACCTTCCCGGCCAAAAGCATTGTCTTGGGCGAGGGTGACAATGCTGACGCCCGGTTTATCTTGCGCAACCGCGTTTGAGATCGCGTCTTGCGAACTGTTGCGACCGGTGCGAAATATATATCTGTTCCACTTGCGACCGGTGATCGAGTCGGCCACCGCCGGCTCAATAATCAGGATTTTTTTATATTCTTCCGCCACCGGCAGCATCGACAGAGACGGACCGGATGCGGCTGCGCCGACGGCAAGATCAACCCGATCATCGGCGTAGGCCGCCGCCAATTCGGCTTTGGCGATATCGGCTTTGCCGTGACTGTCGCGCTGGATTACCTTAATTTTTCGGCCGGCTACCATCATGGTGCCGTCAGTTGCGTAGTCGAGACCCATCAAAAAACCGATCTGGGTTTGTTTGAAATACGCTTCCAGGGGGCCGGTTTTATCAAAAATGAGGCCAATACGAATGTCTTTTGTTTCCGCGACGGACGGTTCCCGCTCGATGAACATGGCAGCGGCAATGGTCAGAACCAGCGCGACAACGGCAATCGAAATTCGCGTATTCATCTATGGGGATTCTTTGCAAAATGGTTGAAAGTGCACGCCTGGTAACGAGTTTCAGCAAGTCTGAGCGTGATCGTGTGCGCTTTGCGGGTTGTTGCAGTGGGTTTGTGGTTAAAACGCAACGAATAAGCAACGCAGTAACAGATTGCTTGCAGAACGGATTTGCCTTTGCTAGCATTAATTCAACAGTTAATGAATTTTAGCCGCAATCTGATTATTTACGCAAGCAGCAATCCGGTGCACGCGAGTTACCAACGAGTTCAATCGAATTAAACCAGAGGAGAAAGAGTCCATGAAAGCAAAGTCATTGAGTGTTGCTATTGCCGCATTATTTGCGGTTGTTGGTACCACCGCGTACGCGCAGCAATCACCAGCAGCACCAAAAGCAGCTGATAAACCCGCTGCTGAGGAAAAAATTGAAACCATTACGGTCACGGCGCGACGACGCGAAGAGTTGTTGCAGGACGTACCGGGTGCGGTCAGTGTTTTTTCTGGTGCCGATCTTGAAAAGGCCGGTATTCCAAACATTACCGGTTTGGCTGATTTGATTCCCAACACCACTCTCAAGCCTTCACGGGCGACCAACTCCACCTTGACCGCGTTTATTCGTGGAATCGGTCAGCAAGATCCGGTGGCAGGTTTCGAGCAGGGTGTGGGTATTTATCTTGATGATATTTATATGGCACGTCCGCAGGGTGCGCTGACAGATATTTATGATCTGGATCGTATTGAGGTGCTGCGTGGTCCACAGGGTACCTTGTATGGTCGTAATACCATTGGTGGTGCCGTCAAATACGTCACCAAAAAAATAGCCGCCAAACCCGAAATGAATCTCAGAATGGGTCTCGGTAACTATGGTGCACAGGAATTAGTCGTAAAAGGTAGTACGCCTCTGTCCGACACGTTTAGTATTGGTGGAACCATTGCCTCGTTGAAGCGCGATGGTTTTGGCAAAAACGTGGTGAACGGTCTTGATAATTACAATAAGGAAGTCTTGGCAGCGCGGGTCACCGCTGAGTTTGCGCCAACAAATTCCCTTTTTATTCGTTTTTCCGCCGACCGCACGGTTGACGATTCCCTTCCTAAACAAGGTTATCGTTTAACCGCCGGTCCGGCCCCAACCAACGAGCCGGTGCTGGGTGGTTTTTACGACACCCGCGCCAACTTGTACAAGGTATTGGGCAATTCGCAAGAGGTGATTACCCGTGGCGAATCGTTGACGGTGGATTGGACCATCAATTCAAACCTGTCATTCAAGTCGATCACGGCATCGCGGGGATCCAAGTCGTATGCGCCGATTGATTTTGACTCGCTCAACACACCATTGTTTGAAGCGCCGGCCATTTACACCGACAAACAGACCAGCCAGGAGTTTCAATTTACCTATACCGACTCCAAGTGGCAGGGCGTGGCTGGTTTGTATTTCATGAAGGCCAATGCGTTTAACGAATTCGACGTGTTGTTTAACGCCGCCGGTGGACTGTCCCTTTACACACGCGACGATATCGATACCCGCACCTGGGCCGCGTTTGCAGATGTCAGCTACAACTTCTCCAATACCTTCAACATCAATATCGGTGGACGTCAGACCAATGACCACCGTGAAGCCGCCATTTATAAGCGCACCTATCTGGGGTTGACCGGATCGCCGACACTGGGTAATCCGGCTGCTGTTGGTCTTGCCGTCAATACCGATATGAGCAAGTCTGATCTGAGCCGTACCGACACCAAGTTCACACCTAAAATCGGTTTTGGCTGGAAAGCTGCACCGGATCACAATGTGTATGGTTCGTATGCCGAAGGATTTAAAGGCGGCATGTTTGATCCACGTATGGATTTGGGTGCATTGCCAACCAGTCCACTGTCGCTGGTTAAACGTCAAGGTGTCAAACCTGAAGAAGTCAGCACGTTTGAATTTGGCATGAAGTCGGCATTTAACGGCGGTCGCGTCCAGACCAACGCCGCGGTGTTTTTTACCGACTACAAAAACGTACAAATTCCAGGCTCCATTCCAACGTTGAATGCCGCGGGTGCGGTCACCGGATTTGCCGGCTCATTGACCAACGCCGGCAAGGCGGAAATCAAAGGTCTTGAACTCGAAGCCGTGGCACGACTCACCGATTCATTCCGGGTGAGTGGCATGGTCAGCTTTATCGACGCGAAGTACACCGAGTGGATGGTGGCAAGTGGCACCTCGCTGGTCAACGTTGCGGCGAACGCCGAGTTCCAGAACACGCCGAAAAAAGCCGCCAACCTGACGGCAACATACGAGTGGCCGATGGCAATGTTTGGCCGCCCGGGCAAGTTTGCGTTTTCAAACAGCTTCTCATACAAAGACACGGTTTATCAGGCTGAATTTGTACGCCTGTCCGGTGTGGCTTCGGTGGATGCAAACGTGGCGCAAAACATCATCCTTTCACAGCCGGGCTATACCTTGTGGGATGCCGGCCTGGTCTGGACCAGTTCGGATCGCAATGTTCAAGTTGCTTTGAATGGACGCAATCTGACCGACAAACGTTACAAAGTTGCCGGATATCCGTTTGCAGGATTCTTTAATACGATTGCCGCGTTTTATGGTGACCCGCGTACCGTTAAAGCAACGGTAACGCTGAAGTTCTAATTCAGGCGGCGGCCGGTTTGGCGCCGCTGGTTTAATTTGCGAGCGTTCAGCTTCCGTGGCCACACAGGCTGCGGAAGCCGGCCGCACAATACTCAACCATTCGTGGTTCGATTGATGCGAGATCATCGGAACGGCATCGTCCGCCACTGACGCGGTCGAGACGGCCGGTGCGCGAAAGGGCAAGCGTGAGTGAGCCGGTCAGGAAATGAAAACTCCAGAACAACTCCTCTTCCGGTGCTTCTGGCAACGCACGTTTTACATCGGCAATCAATCGATGCACCAGCGGATCAAAATACGACATGATCGACAACGCGACATGGGACGCATCATTATTGACCAACGCAATCAAACGAAAGTAGTTTTTCCAACCGTCATCACCATTGCGCGCCCGCTCCAACAGTGGTGTGATGAAGGCGGCGACCGCTCCTTCGACTGTGGGATGATCCCGGCTGGAAATTTCGTATTTGTCGAACGCCTCCATGCGCTCGGAAAATACCTGCTCGGCGCGTCGCTCCAGGACGGCATCAAACAGCCCCTGCTTGGTTGCAAAATAATAATGGGCGAGGGCCGCATCCAGTCCGGCCAGCTCCGCCACGGCGCGCATGGTGACGCCGTCAAAACCGTGTTTCGAAAACAAATCTTCGGCCGCATCCAGAATGCGATCGGCCGCATCCACGCCGCCGTTGATCTTGCGCGGCCGGCCAACCGTTGCGCGTTTGCGCTTGGGCAACTTGGCAGTCTGTCCGCCGGACGAATCGCTTACGCGGCTTTTTTCAGCCTGTCCGTCGTCTATGGTTTTTTTCATGATTCGTCAGCACTTAAGATGGTTCTGGATTATTTTGGCGTCGGTGTTGTTTCCATCCGCCGGTTTCCGTGATTACGCTTAATTGTAAATCCTTTAAGGTACTGTTATGAATTTTGTCGATGTGTTTTATCAAAGCGAAGATGGCTTGCGTCTCTATGCGCGTGATTACGCAGGCCCGGTTACAGACGCGCCGGTTGTCTTTTGTTTGCCCGGATTAACACGCAACAGCAAAGATTTTGCCGAACTGGCAGAGTCATTAAGCGCGCACTACCGGGTGTTATGTCCGGATCAGCGCGGCCGTGGTCGATCGGCCCGGGATGGTGATCCAGGCAACTATCGTCCAGATCGTTATACGCAGGACATGATTTCTTTGCTCGATAGCCAGGGTATCCAAAGCACAGTAGTGATCGGTACCTCCCTCGGTGGCATGATGGCCATGATCCTGATGGCGACCCATCCTGCCCGCGTCAGCGCCGTGGTGCTGAACGACATGGGGGCAGAGGTTGATTTGCGCGGACTCAAGCGTATTGCCGGATATGTCGGCAAAACCGCAGCCGTGGATAGCTGGGCGGCGGCAGCGGCGCAAACCGAACAGATCAACGGCGTTGCTTTTCCGGATTATGCGGCGGCTGATTGGCTCGCAATGGCGCGCAATATTTTTGTCGAGCAGGACGGCAAAGTTGTTTTGGATTACGATCCGGCCATTGCGCAAAGCATTGCCGGTGGGGTCATTACCACCAATTTTTGGCCGCTGTTTGAAAAAATCCCACCCAAACCGATGTTGGTCATTCGTGGCGAATTTTCGGATATTTTGTCTGCAGAAACCCAGAGTGAGATGGCGCGGCGGTTACCGCATGTGACCAATGTGACGATCAGCGGCCGGGGTCATGCGCCGACTTTGAACGAAGCTGATTCGCGTCGGGCGATTGCTGATTTTCTTTCACGAAATACAAGGTAGTCCACCGGCACACCAAAAGCCAACGCGGCGAGCGCGTTTTTTTAAGTTGTGCAGCAGCCGACCGCGGCGGCTATTTTAATGTCACCGTTTCCATATAGTCTGGAATGTGGCAGGGCCAATCCAGTTGCTCTTCGATGTGAACGCGCATCGCATCAGCGGCGGATGGTTCGCCGTGCGTAATAAACGTCATTTTTGGCGGTTTGCGTAACGCTTTGAGCCAATCGAGAATTTCTAAATAATCGGCGTGGGACGAGAGGCTGTCAAGGCTCGCCACCTCGGCTCTAATCGGCACGTAACTGCCGAATATTTTGATCTCGGTGGCACCTTCCACCAATTTTGCGCCACGGGTGCCCGCCGCTTGAAAGCCGGCAAACAGGATGGTGTTTTTTGGGTCAGGTGCATAGCGGGCAATATGATGCAAGACACGACCGCCGGTCGCCATGCCGCTGGCCGACACAATCACCATCGGTATGTCGAGCGTATTAAGGTGACGTGAGTCCTGGGCAGTGTTGACAATGGTGATCGCACGACATAGTTCTTCGTATTCGGCACGCGACAATTTGTGTTCATCCTGGTGGCGGGCGAATAAGCGGGTGGCATCGACGGACATCGGGCTGTTGAGATAAATCGGCACATGGGGAATGCGCCCGGCCTTGCGCAGTTGATAAACATGATTGAGTATCGACTGCGCACGACCAACCGCGAATGCCGGAATCACCACCACACCGTTGCGGCGCAACGTGCGATCAACAATCTCGCAAATTTCGTCCGCTGCATCGACCTTGGCATGTGTGCGATTACCATAGGTCGATTCGACCACCAGATAATCCGCATCGGTAAGCAGTTCTGGCGCACGCATCATATGGTCGTTGGGTCGGCCGAGGTCTCCGGAAAATACCAATTTGCGACCGTCGATATCAAATGTCAGCGCAGCCGAGCCGATAATATGGCCGTTGCGATCCAGTCGCACGGAAATGTCGTCGGCAACAGGATGCATTTCACCAAACGACAACGGGTGCAATAACTTCAATGCCTGTTTTGCATCGGCGAGCGTGTACAGCGGCAGCGCAGGTTTGTGTTTTGAAAATGCATGTCGATTGGCGTAATTTGCTTCCTCCTCCTGCAAATGGCCCGCATCCGGAAGCATGATCTGGCATAACTCGGCCGTACCCTTGCTGCAATAGACCGGGCCGGTAAAACCATGTTTGGCCAACAATGGCAGATAACCGCTATGGTCGATATGTGCATGGGTGAGCACCACAGCGGAAAGTTGCGCCACGTTGAAAGGCGGCGGGGCCCAATTGCGCAAACGCAGTTGTTTGAATCCTTGAAACAATCCACAGTCAACCAGCACTTTTGATTGGCGTGTGCTGATCAGGTACTTTGAGCCGGTGACGGTGCCGGTGCCGCCGAAGAACGAAAGTTGAAATGCGTCGGGTCGTGCACCCCGTATGGGGGCGATTTTCGATTCAAGTGTTTTGGGTCGTGTGGCCATGGTACGAGACATCCTTTATGAAAATTTTATTTCCGGATTGGTCTTGCGTCCTACTGGTGCGGCCTGACCGTCGTCGTTCCCTTGCAGCGGGAATGACGAACAGTCGCGCATGGTTTTACTGCAAAGGCACCGCACCCACCAGCGGGCGTTTTTCCATGGTCCACTGATGCAACGAGCCGTCATATTGCCTGACACTTTGGTTGCCCAGTACCTCGGACAGAATGAACCATGGCAGACCGGACTGCGAGCCGGTGTTGCAATACACCACCGCCGGCACCGCGGAGTCGATTCCCTGCGCAGACAGCACGGCCTTGTAGGTGTTGGCCGAGAGCATTTTCAGCGCACCACCGGCCATGCGGAAGGTGGTGTCGGGCGACAACGACTTGGCCCCATCGAGGTGGCCAAAGCCTTGCACCGTGTCACGCTTCACCAGACCAAAAAATTGCGGAAGTTCACGGCCATCGATCAACGTGGCGTGCTTTTTTTTCTGGATGTCGGCAACGTCCTGTGAGTCGGCAAGGTACCGTGCGGACTGATCCGAGGTGGACTTCCAATTGCCCGTTTTGCTGGCAGGGGTGTCGGTGGCATAAGCCAAACCATCCAGCAGCCATGCCGCCATGCCGCCGTCAAGGAAGGAAATATTGGTCTCGCCATAAACTTTGAACTGCCAGTACATGCGCATCGCGTCGTTCAGGTCAGATACGTCCAGGCCGATGGGAACAATCACAATTGGCTTTGCCGCATCAATCCCCGCGTTTTGCACAATTTTTTCAAAATCGGCCCGCTCGGGAATCATAAATTTCAGATTCAGCTCACCGATTTTGCGATCGACACGTACAAATTTTGACTCCAGCAGGCGAGAGCCGGGAATGTGACCGCCGATTTCCTCAATCGTTTTTTTGCCGGTTTTGGCATCCGTTGATATCTCCGGCTTGGTGGTGAATGACTTCACGTTGCGACGAATTTCCACCACTTGTACTTTATCGAGATTGGCCGACAGCCATTTGCTGTCCACCAGAGGCCCCGGCAGGGTGTTTGCCTGTGCTGCCAGCATGCTGCATGCCAGAGCCACGGTGGCGGTGAATTGAATAAATTGTTTTTTCATAAATTACTCCAGGTTGGCGGGCGCAGGTAAGTGGCCCAGTTGCATGATTCGTTGTGGCAAGGATGCCGTGCATTCGGTTACAACATCCAGGCAACGGTCCTCAAAAGTTGTTTCACGATCGCGTTTGGTGAAGCGACGGGTCATCACTGCGTCGCGGCGCCGCACCAAAGTCGAAAGTTGCGGTGAAAATAGCCGCACCATTCCGGTCAGCCAGTCGGCCACTGGTGCCATGCGTCCACGGCTGCGAATTCGAAAGTGCGGCAAGTCGCGTTCGATACGCGTAGCACTCTGCCACCGTTCGCCGGTAACCCAGCGATTGGTGGTGAACCAGCGCAATGGTTGACCCCTGGCATCGATGGACAGCCCGGCCAAATGGTAAAAACGGGCGGGTACCTTTGCTTCATAAACGAACAAATGAAAATGGCCGTGTTCATCTTTCGGGCGACGTTGTGAGGGATGGGCGTGGTAATAAAAGCGCGTACCGGCTGTCCGATCCACCACATCGTGGCGCGGGTAGTGGCGCAGGGCCTCGTGTGTGGTCGCGCCCGCCAGCGCCGCGCGCGCAATACTGATCCCCTGTTGCGCGTAGCGCAATTGGATGCGTGTCACCAGCGCGGCCGCGTCCAACAGCCCGGCCTCGTTCACCAGTCCGGTTTCATTCATGGCTACTTTGGCGCGCACGGGTTGTCCGATTTTCTCTTTTTCCTTTTGGTCGGGGCGCAGGGATTGGACGGGCCGCAGGGATTGGCTGCCGTGGCTTTTTTTGTGGCTGGTTTTTTGTTTTTTTCGTTATCCTTGTCTTTTTCACTGTCCTTCACCTTGGCCTTTTCTTTATCCGCTTTGGCGACGGGTGGTGCAGCGGTGTCGGCGGCCAGTATTGTTGTTGCCGGGGCGAGTAGTGCCGTGGTCAGCAACAGCGCGGACAGGGTATCGACCAATTGACGGCGGGTTGGGGTGCGTGATGTCATAAAAACTCCTCGTTTAAAATTGCTGCAATGAAAAAAAATAATTGTGCTGCAGTCCGCTATTTAGACGGGTGGTCGATCACCGGCACCCGCGACAGCTTCTTCGGCCGTCACCGGACCTTTGGAGGCGCGCTCGAGGCGCCCGCCAAAATAAAATATCGCAACCAGCGCCGCGCCCATAATCGCCAGCAGGACCAGCTCGGGAATTCCCCATGCATCGGTGAAGGTATCGCCGCCTTGAATTTCGGCCAACGCCATCACCGTTTCAATGGCCGGACCGTACAGACCGGCAAAAACAAAGGTCCCCAACATCAAGCCAATGATAAATACCATGGCGTCCATGCGCCCTGAGAACATACCCACCACCGACGTACCCGGACAATATCCACCCACGGCAAATCCGGCGCCGATCAGCGCGCCACCGATGGCTGCCGCCATCAGCAGGGAAGTGGGGACAAATACCGCATCGGCCGGCATGAGGCCGACGACACGCAGTAGATAAAGACCGCCGGCCGCCACAACGATGGCGGTAAACATAACTTTGAAAACCGACCAATCTGAAAGTTTAAATTGCGCCGTCAGTTTGGCGGGACTGCCAAATCCGGCGTTTTCCAGGACATAGCCAAACAAAAAACCACAAATCAGGCCGGAGATTATGCCGGCATCGCTGAATGGAAACATCTCATACTCCCCGAACCATGCGGCTGGCAATCAGCCCCACAGCAAAAAAGGTTGCTAAAAATACAAATGCGGCAATGCCGAGTGTGGCGGCGCCGGACAGGCCCAGCCCACTGGTGCAACCGGCCGCAACCCGCGCACCAAATCCGGCCAGCAAGCCACCCAGTAGCGCGGTGGTTAAGCGGCGGGGTGTGCCGATACTGCGCGACCCGTCAAATTGCAGGCGAAAACGCCCGGCCAAGAACGCGGCAACAAAGGCACCGATGGCCACCCCGATCACTTGCCATGTGATCCAGGAGTTCAGCGGATTTCCACCTTCTACCATGGGTCCAAAGTAGGCATTGGCCTGGGTGGCGACTGGTGCCAGCGTCAGGCCCAGCCAAGCGGTCGCACGGGTGGAGGCACCCGTGGCACCGAGGCCGTGGCCGGTCAACACAAATGTCAGTAACAGCACCAAGCCAAGGGCGAGCCCGGCGGCCAACGGTGGCCAAAATGGCTTGATCACACGCGTTGGTGGAGACGAAGAAATGGCTATGGACATGGATAAAACTCCTTTGAAAACAAGCGACACCCGGGATCGGGTGTGGAAGGGTTGGGCTCGGTCAGAAAAATCATTCGGTGCCTTTCAGTGGGTGGGTCGAGTGGTGTTTCTCCGCAGTCGTTGGAGTGTGATCGCATCGGCGCCGGTTTGATCACGCGCCGCGCCTGACACCGAATTTGCCGAGGATGCTTTCCATCAGACACCATTGGGTCAACCCGCTTTGCAGCAGGTTGACACCGACAAAAGCGGTGAACGCCAGCCACCATTGGCTGATAAAAATCGGGCTGCCCGACACGCCGAGTGCCAGTGACAACAAAATAAACAGCCCTGCTACGACACGAACAATTTGCCAACTACTCATGATGCTACTCCTTCTGGTTGTGGATCAGCGCTTGGGGGCGCAGGTGGTGGTTCGGTCGGCCATTGTTTGCGGTAGGCCATGAAATACAACAGCGGAATGATCACCAAGGTCAGCAATGTCGATACAAATATTCCAAAAATCAGCGAAATCGCCAGGCCATTAAAGATCGGATCATCGAGAATAAAAAACGCGCCGATCATCGCTGCGAAACCGGTGAGCAGGATGGGTTGTGCGCGGGTAATGGCGGATTGCAGCACTGCTTCTTTGAGTGCAACACCGGCTGCAAGTTGCAGACGAATAAAATCGACCAACAAGATGGAATTGCGGACGATAATGCCGGCCAGGGCGATCATGCCGATCATGCTGGTCGCGGTATATTGCGCGCCGAGCAATGCGTGACCCGGCATCACGCCAACGATGGTGAGTGGAATCGGCGCCATGATGATGAGCGGGGTCAGGTAGGAGCCAAATTGCGCGACCACCAACAGATATATCAGAACGAGACCGACCGCATACGCCGCGCCCATATCGCGAAAGGTCTCATAGGTAATCTGCCATTCTCCGTCCCATTTGACGGCGTAATCACGATACGCATCGTCGGGTTGCTTGATGAAATACTCCTGCGGCGGTTTGCCACTGGCCGTGACCAGCGCATTGATCGATTTGCGCATGGCAAACATGCCATACAACGGGCTGTCGACCTTGCCGGCCATGTCGCCCACCACGTAGTTCACCGGATGCAAATCCTTGTGATATATCGGCTGCTCACGCAGCGTGTCACTGACGGTGACCAATTCACGAACGGGCATGGTTTTGCCTGAATCAGTGCGAACCGGTAATTGCAATAACGCATTTAAATCTCCTTGCATCTCGGCGGGCAACTGAATCATCGCACCCACTGGATATTTGCTGCCGTCGTGTAAATAACCGATGCTGGTGCCGGCCAGTCCGGCGCGCAATGTGTTGACAATGTCGCGTTGCGATACACCTGACAACGCCGCCTTTTTTCGATCCACCAGCAGGACTTGCCGCGGCGCGTCGACAATGCTGCTGTCATCTACATCGACCACACCGGTTGTTGACTCAAATACCGCGCGAATTTTTTTGGCGAGTGCGCGGCGGCCCTCTGCTTCCGGGCCGTACACTTCGGCAACAATCGGTGCCAGCACCGGCGGACCGGGTGGAACTTCAATAATTTTTACATTGGCACCATAACGTTTGCCGATTTCCTGTAGCGCCGGACGTACCCGCATGGCAATCACATGACTTTTATCGTCGCGATGTTTTTTATCCACCAGGTTGACCTGTATGTCGCCGACTTCACCGCCGCTCCGCAAATAGTATTGGCGCACAAGGCCATTAAAGTTGATCGGTGCAGCGGTGCCGGCATAGGTTTGGTAGTGGGTGACTTCGGCGACAGTGGCAAGGTGTGCACCCAACTCAATCAAAACTGCGTTGGTTTTTTCCAGCGGGCTGCCGGCCGGCATGTCCACCAATACTTGAAATTCGGATTTGTCATCAAACGGCAGCATTTTTAATTGCACCAGACCAATCGCGGGCAGCAGCAGTGAAAACGCAATTAATATCAGCACGCCGAGTCCAAGGCGGCGGCGTGCACGCGAGCCGCGTGTTTCATCCAACAACGGCACGAAAATGCGCTGAAACAGCGGGGTCAGTTTTTTGGTCAATCCACCACCCGCGGCGACATCACTATCGTGTGGTACATGCCGCAGCCAAATTCTGGCCAACCACGGTGTGATGACAAATGCGACCGCCAGCGAAATCAGCATACCGATACTCGCGTTGATCGGGATCGGACTCATGTAGGGGCCCATCAAGCCACTCACAAATGCCATCGGCAACAGGGCGGCGATCACTGCAAAGGTTGCCAATATGGTCGGCCCGCCGACTTCATCAACCGCGTGTGGGATCAACTCGGCCAAAGTCTTGTGTGGAAACAGGGCTTGATGGCGGTGAATGTTTTCTACCACGACGATGGCATCATCAACCAATATTCCTATCGAAAAAATCAGCGCAAACAGCGAGACCCGGTTCAACGTGAATCCCCACGCCCACGACGCAAACAATGTGGCGGCGAGTGTGAGAATAACGGCGACACCGACAATTGCTGCTTCGCGCCGGCCGAGTGCAACAAAAATCAAGGCAATTACGGCAGCGGTGGCAAACAATAATTTCTGGATTAACTTCTTGGCCTTGTCGTCGGCGGTCACGCCGTAGTTTCTGGTCTGTGTGACTTCTATGGCGTCGGGAATCACGGTGTTACGCAGCAACGCCACCCGCTGAATGACGGCGTCGGCAACATCAATTGCGTTCTCGCCCGGTTTTTTGGTGACAGATATAGTCACTGCCGGATAGAGCTGCGCAGACGATCCTGAGGTGCCGTGAGAAACATAATGTTGTGCCGGCGGCGGGCCGTCGCGAATAGTGGCGACATCACGCAAAAAAACCGGCCGACGGTTGCGAACCGCAACGATTAATTCACCGACGTCCCTGGCGGATTCCAGAAAGGGTCCGGCATCTATGGCAATGGCGTGATTACCACTCAATAACTCACCCACCGGTAAACCGTGATTCGCCGAGATCATGGTCTGCTGAATATCACCGATGGTGATGGATGAGGTGGCGAGTTTGGCGGGGTCAATCTCGATCATGATGGCGCGACCCGGCCCGCCAATGGTGCGTACTTCACGCGTACCGGGAACTCTCTTTAGATCGGCTTCAATACTATGCGCAACCCGCTCCAGATCATATGCGCCGACATCGCGGCCATGTAATGTCAGTGCGACAATCGGCACATCATCAATGCCCTTGGGTATGACCAGCGGCTCAAGCACACCAAGCGAGGTTGGCAGCCAGCCACGATTGGCGGCCAGGGTATCGTGCAACAGCACCAGCGCTTCGATGCGTGGCACACCAACTTTAAATTGCACGGTTAAGATCGCCACGCCGGGCCGCGAAACAGACATGACGTGTTCGGTGCCGGCGATTTGTGACAGCACCTGTTCGGCCGGTATGGCCACCTTTTGTTCGACGTCGCGCACCGCCGCGCCGGGAAACGGAATGATAACGTTGGCCATGGTCACATTGATTTGTGGTTCCTCTTCGCGTGGTGTGATCAATACCGCGAAACCACCGATCAGTAACAATGACAATGCTATCAGCGGGGTAATTTGTTCGCGCAAAAACGTTTGCGCAATGCGTCCGGACCAGCCGAGTTTTGTGTCAGGAGTACTCACTTGCCGGCCTTTGCCGTTGTGGTTAACGCCGCCGCCAATTGTGGTTCGGACACGATCCGCTCACCAGCCGATAGACCCGACAGGATTTCAACCCTGTTGCGGTCCATCTGACCCAGGCGCACTTGTCGCAATATCGGTTTGCCGTCGGCAGTCATCACATAAACACCGGTCATTTCGGCGCGCCGAACCACCGCTTTTGATGGGATATACACAGGGCCAGACACCGGGCCGTGCACCGTGCCAGATGCTGCGGCCAAACCGGTGCCGCTGGTGGTGGCCGTCACCGGCAGCCAAACCCGGGCAAACATTCCCGGCATGGCCAGTTTGATGCCCGCCGGTAGATCCAGCCGCAGTTGTAAGGTTTGGGTGCTGGCATCGGCGATCGGCAACAGCTCTGATCGGATCGGTTTGATTGATTTTGCATTGCTCGGCAAGGCCGGAATATCAATATAAATTTGTTCTGGCGACAGGCCGGTGAGGTTGGTAGAGGGCGGGGCGGTTGCCGTCACCCGCAGCGCGGTAGGATCATAAAGTATCAGCAATGGCCGGCCGGGAAGCGCCATGTCGCCCATTACGATCGGCACCTCGGCAACAACCCCGGCATAGGGCGCACGAATCACTGCAAAATCAGCTTGGCTACGGGTGGCCGCCGCTTGCGAGATCTGACTGTTGAGTTGTGCTTCGGTTGATTTAAAAACGGCCTCGGCCTGATCCAGCGACGCCTGACTGATGAAGCGTTGTTCAAAAAGTTGCTTTTGACGCGCAAAATCCCGGCTGGCCACATTCAGCGTGGCACGTGCGGCCGCCACTTGGGCTTGGCCGGCGACGGCGGTTTGTTCGGCAGCGCGTGCATCCAGACGCAGCAAAATATCACCGCGCTTGACGCGATCGCCAGGTTTGACGCTGAGTTCAACAATCGCCCCGGAAACTTGTGCCGCGATCACGGTTTGCCGCACTGCCTCGACCAGACCATCAACACTGACCGACTGTTTGCCGCCGTTACTTTCTGCGATTACGGTTGGCAGTGACGCGCCAGCGGGGGTGGCTGCGGTGCTGGCAACTGCAACTGTGGCGATTGAGGTCACAATCATGATTAGAAATGCGCGCAATACCATTGTCTGTTGGTTGTGTGTGGTGGGTTTGGGGTGATGCGCCATGTTGTGCTCCAGCCTGATGATTTACACGATCGGTTTATATGGAGACGGGAACGTTGTAATCCCGACAACATAAACAATATACTTAATTACATTATATTGACAATTATATTGATGTCAATATAATGATGGAAATTGTTTTGACCATCGATCGTGATTTATTGCGACCGACGTACACTATCGCACCACTATTCACAGCGAGGAACCACCATGGCGATCGATATAACCGGAGTCGATTTACATAGTATGCGCGCGGCTGCCGAGCGTGGTTGCAGCATGCTCAAGACCTTATCCAATCCGGATCGGCTGTTGCTGCTTTGTAGAATTGCCCAAGGTGAATGTAGCGTCGGCGAACTGGAGGAGGCGCTGGGCATTCATCAACCGACCCTGTCCCAACAACTCGGAGTATTGCGCGATGAAGGGCTGGTTGAAACCAGACGCGATGGCAAGCGCATCTATTATTCGGTCGCCAGCCCCGAGGCGATGGCCGTTATGCAAGTTTTGTATAACGAGTTCTGCAAGACCTCGCCAACCAAATCACGATCGGCAGCCAAGGGTTAATCTCCCATTCCGGTCGGCCATGCCGACCTGCAGGACCCCGTCGATTATTGGTAATAAAAGATGTCAATCCGCGCGATTGCAGTTAGACTGGCGACCTATTGCAAAACTCGTTGCCTACCGGTCTTATTCAGAACTTTTTTCCTGAAAATGTCCGTCTGACAATGACTTTTAATATTTACGACGTTTGAAACGGGTGTTGCTGGACTCCGTTTTTTCCATGGCCTGCGCGGCCGTTGTCTTTATAATTCAACGCTTTATTCGCACCATCATCAAACGGGATTGTATTGAATGGTCACGAACACCACGCCACCGTCGGCAACGCCTGTTGCCGTTCCGCTCGACACCATGCGCTTTCAAGCCGACCCCTGGGCCGATCAAACCATCGCCACCATTCTGGGTCATTGGGACGAGCCATCAATAACCAATAACAAAGCGGCAGAGGCACAAATTGAAGACCATTGGCGTCCGCAATGGCAAAAACTTGCCGCAGTCAATCGGGTATTTTCGGCTTGGACGAGCAACAGCGCATTGCAGAATTGGCGCGCGGCAGGCTCCGACCTGCAGACAGACGTTGCCGCTGCCATCGAAAATTACGTGCAGGCGGCAAAACAAATGCCGGATTGGGTTGATCCCGAAAAAATTGCCAGAGCGGAAACCTTGTTTGTCGAGCATGGCGCGTTATCCGTGACCTTGCTGTTCTGCGCCAGCCTGCCACAGTGTTATGTGGTGCCGGATTTGTCGGCCGTTTTGCAAGTGACCGGAAAATTGGAAGAACACACCGAATACCGGGTGCGTTCAACCGGCGCCATGATTTTTCCGGTGATGATGAAGGGTGGGCTGACCGATGGGTTTGGCGCGGGGCTGGCGCAAACATTTAAAGTGCGCCTGATCCATGCCACCATCCGTCATCTGATCCTGCGCCAAAGTCCGCAATTGTTGATGGCAAAAATGGATACGGCAAAAACGCTGGGTGGGGCAGAAGGCAGGGGTGAAGCCGGCCTGGTTGCCCCACTGGATGTCTTGTCGCCGAATGACACCATGCATCACACGTTATTCGTCAATGGCTGGGATACCGAGGCGCGCGGGTTGCCCTGTAATCAAGAAGAGCTGGCCTACACCCTGCTGACGTTCAGTTATGTTTTTTTGCAGGGGTTGCGTTCACTTGGTGTTGGGTTGCCCAAGGACGATGAAGAAGCTTATTTACACGCATGGAATCTTTGCGGGCACTTTCTTGGCATTCAGCACTCGTTGATGGCCAACACCATGGAAGAGGCGAAACGCATGTTTGACGACATGCAGGCGCGCGGTCGCAAGGGGCAAACGGTGCAACCGGTTTTACCTGATCCGCGGCCGAAGCTCGGTAGCGCCTTGATGAACGCGATGTCGACCGTTATTCCATTCAAAATCGCCAAACCATTTCCGGTGTTGATGACACGCTATTTATGTGGCTCGGCGTCGTCAAAGGACTTGGGGTTAAACGGCGCGGTTTCGTGGGCGTCTAAATCCCTGTTCTACGCCATCATGTTGGTGGCGCGATTGATTGACCACACGGTGCGTAAATTTTCACCACAGTTTTCTATGTGCAGATTTATTACCCGGGTACTCGGGTATCAACTCATCACCCGTTTGATGATGGATCAAACCCGGCCGTTGCGGGTACCCGAGCATCTGTCGAGTGATATGGACGTGATGCTGAATCGTTGGGGCCGTGACCGATCGGCACCCGCGTGGTTGAATAAATTTGAAGGACTGCTGACCACCAAAAATGGTTGGGGCAGTGAAAATAAAACCACTTAACCGTACATTTACTTGATCTTTTCAGAAAATTTTTCGGCCACACAATTGCGCCGATTGTTTATTCAGTTGCTGTTGATGGCCGCAACGTCCATCGCCGGCTGGTCTGCCTCTGCGCAGCAGCAATTGTTATTGATGGATAGCGCCGGGCGGGTTGATCCGTGGCCGTCGATCACAACGCTGGTCGATTTAAAGGGTCAATTTACTCTGGAAACTGTCGTCAAACGATCAAGCGAGTTTACCGTTCCAAAATCGGCCTATGCAACGTTGGGTTTTAAAGAAGGTGTCGAGTGGTTGCGGTTGCCGTTTGCGGTCGCCGCCGATTCAGACGGTGATTGGATTCTGGATATTGATTACGCCTTGTTGAATCGGGTGGATGTTTTTTTTCTGCGTGACGGCGAATTGTACAAAGCCCTTCATTTGGGCAACGACCAGGCCGCATCGGCGCGGGGTATCGCCAGTCGTTCTTTGGCGGAAAAAATTTATCTGGTACCGGGTGCGCAGTATGTAATGTATATGCGGGTCGATACCATCGGCGCGAAAATTTTGCCGATCTCGTTTTATAAGCTGTCGACATTTCATCGCATGGCGATCAACGAACAGATGTTGCAGGGTTTTCTCACCAGTCTGGCAGTTTCTTTGATTTTGTTTAGCCTGCTGCAATGGGTCAGCCTGCGCGAGTCCATGTACATTAAGTACGCACTGTTGGTTTTTTCCAGCATGTTGTTTTCGGTGCATTTTTTTGGCATTGGTGAGCTGTATTTGTGGACCGATAACGACTGGTTGCAAAAACATCTGGCCGGCATCACTTCGCTGATGGCGGCGTGTGCCACCGCCTTGTTTATTGATGATGTGCTCGGTGTTGACTACACCCGCAGGCTCAGGCTGGTATTGCGCGGTGTGGCCGCAGTGTTGGCATTGTCAGCTTTGGCGCACGCGCTGGACTTCATTAATATCCGGCAGGTCGGTGTGTTGATGGGCACACTCGGTTTGTTACCGGCGCTGATTGGCGTGCCGGGTGCCATCACCCGCATTCATCGCGGCGACGTAATCGGCACCTATTTTTTCATCGCCTGGATCGGCTATTTTGTTGCCAGCGCCATCATGGTCGGCGTCGTCAAAGGTTATATCGGCGTGAATTTTTGGACTATGCATTCGTTTCAGATTGGTGCAACACTCGATATGCTGGTGTTTTTGCGCATCGCGGTATTACGTTCAGCAGTGGTGCATGTGGCCGCGCGGCGGGCAAATATTGAGCGTGAAAATCTGATTTCGCTGGCGCATACCGATTCGTTAACAGGACTGCTCAATCGTCGCGGCTTGAACGAAATTCTGGATAAAAACTTGAAAAATATGTCCGGCGATAAATTGCTGGTGATTTTTATCATGGATTTGGACCGTTTTAAGCCGGTGAATGACCGTTATGGACACGATGTCGGTGATCAGTTGCTGATCCTGGTGGCGAGTCGCCTGCGCAGTACCGTTCGCGGCGCGGATATTGTCGCGCGCTTCGGCGGTGATGAGTTTGTGGTGATGGCGACTGGCTTGCAGGATGAGCAGCAGGCCAAGGAGTTGGGCACCAAGTTGGTCGCGGCCATTGCCGCGCCGTTTGCGTTGGAGACCCATGTGTGCCAAGTGGGTGCGACCGTTGGGTATGCGATCGCACCGACCGATGGTATGGATGGTGCCAGTTTGCTTAAATTGGCGGATGCGGCAATGTATGCCGGTAAGCAGGATGGCCTGGATTGTGTGCAACGGGCGGTCACATCCTGATGGTGCATTTGGTGCGGCGTATTCTGCAATTGGTCGATTAATGGTTCATGTTGTTTGTATATGGGTTTATATTCAAACCTGATCCACGCGCCAGATGTTGGCAACCAATCGGTGGCAATCAATCGATCCGGTCGTTTTCTTGCCAACGACGCGAACAAGCAACCACACTATTTTTTGGAGACGACATCATGACCATGGCCGACGAATTGCAAAAATTACAAACCTTGCGTGATCAAGGTACCCTGACCGACGACGAGTTTCAGGCTGCCAAGCAGCGCATCATCAAAGAAGATGCCACCTACTATGCCCAAAGAGAGTCACCGCGGTCGAGCCCGCCGGCAGCCGGGGCGCCGACTATTTTTAATACCATGACCCGCTCTCAAGACGATCGCTGGATTGGCGGCGTCTGTGGTGGCTTGTCCGTATCGACTGGAATTCCAGCTTGGGCGTGGCGAATTTTATTCGTGCTCACCGCCTTGTTGCATGGCTTGGGCTTGCTCATGTATATCCTATTGTGGATATTTGTGCCGCTGGCAAAACCCGATTCGTCACAATCGTCCGACCTGTTTCGCCCCTAAAACCATCCCCAGGTCTGGTTTTCCAAACCAGGCCTTTGCCTTTTAATCGGCGCGCCTTTTGCAGAGTCGCGCCGATTTTACTTTTTGGTGTGGTGGGTAGTTAGCCTGCATATTTCACGGCTCGGCCGCACTCGGCTTGGAGACTGGCCCGTTAAGTTTTATTGCACTTTGTCATCCAATTTGGTTTTGATCGAACATGGCGCCTTTGCGCCCGATAACATGCCGCTGAACAAACGCTTTTGCGTTCTCTTCCCGCGCTCATTTTCCAAACACGACCGGCTATGACGTGGTCAGTCGAACGAAAAATCGCACGCCCATCGACCCACCCTCGAACGCAATGTGCAGGTTGGTTCGCGCTGTTCACTCTGCCGGACGAGTTGGGGCCATCCGCTGCTTGTGTTTCGTCCGGCAACACTGGTTCGCTTCTGGCAGTGGTCACTTGGCGAAAATGGACTAAACAGTCCGGCGAGAAAAATAAAATGTGGCGTAATAGGTGACAACACACCCGAGCGGTGCTGACCGCGTGTAGACTTCTGGCTGCCCCGTATAAAATATCCAATAAATCTGCGGCCCGATAAAATCACATCCGCGCCCATGGGAGGGCACATGATATTTGCCAAGTTGTTACCGCGCGAAGCCAATTTTTTTGAAATGTTTAACCAGCACGCCGGACATACGACCGACGCGGCACGCTCGTTTGCCAAACTCGTTGCCAACTATGGTGATTTGACGTTGCGGGAACAGTACACCAAAGAGGTGAACGACGCCGAACATGCGGCAGATCGGGTCACCCGCGAGGTAAACCACCATTTGCACAAAACATTTATCACGCCGATTGATCGCGAGCATATTTTTTCTCTAATCAATACCATGGACGATGTTGCCGATCTGTTTCAGGACAGCGCAGAGACCATGTCGCTTTATGACGTGCGTCACATGACAGACGACATGGTGCGTTTGACCGATTTGGCGGTGAAATGCTGTGAGCGCCTGCGCCATTGTGTGTCCTTGATCAGCGGAATGGCCAAGGCCGATATCGCTGATGCCGCATTGCGGACTTGTGAAGAAATTGATCAGCTGGAGTCGGATGCCGACCGGGTAATGCGCGCGGCCATGACCCGATTGTTTCGCGAGGAAGAAGACGTGCGCGAAGTTTTAAAGCTCAAGGAAATGTATCAACTGTTGGAAACCATCACCGACAAGTGTGAAGATTGTGCCAACTTGATCGAGGGCATCGTCCTCGAAAATTCCTAGACGAAAAATGGCTGAAAGTGCACAAGTTGCCCTGTGGGTGGTGATTCTGTTGGTGTTGTTGGCGCTGGCGTTCGATTTTATGAATGGCTTCCACGATGCCGCCAATTCCATCGCCACCGTGGTATCCACCGGCGTATTAAAGCCCGGTTATGCCGTCCTGTTCGCGGCTTTTTTTAATTTCATCGCCATATTTGTTTTTCACCTGAGTGTGGCCGCAACGGTTGGCAAGGGCATTGTTGATGCGGGGGTGGTGGATACCCATGTTGTTTTTGGCGCCTTGGTCGGTGCCATCACCTGGAACCTGATCACCTGGTATTACGGCATTCCCAGCAGCTCCTCACATGCCTTGATCGGCGGTATTGTCGGCGCGGTTATTGTCAAAGCAGGGCCGGGGGCATTGATATCTGCCGGCGTCATAAAAACGGTTGCATTCATTTTTGTTTCACCGGTGCTCGGTTATCTATTGGGCTCGTTGATGATGTTGATCGTTTCGTGGGTTTGTCGACGTTCCACGCCGATTAAAGTCGATCGCTGGTTTCGACGCCTGCAGATTGTTTCCGCAGGCGCTTACAGTCTTGGCCACGGTGGCAACGACGCGCAAAAAACCATTGGTATTGTCTGGATGTTGTTGATCGCCACCGGCTATATCTCCGCGGGTGATGCGGCCCCACCGATGTGGGTGATTGTGTCTTGTTACGCGGCGATCGCGCTCGGCACGATGTTTGGTGGCTGGCGGATTGTCAAAACCATGGGCCAAAAAATTACCAAATTAAAACCAGTTGGTGGCTTTTGTGCCGAAACGGGCGGGGCCATCACTTTGTTTCTCGCCACCGGAATGGGCATCCCGGTTTCCACCACCCATACCATTGCCGGTGCCATTGTTGGTGTGGGCTCCACACGGCGCATGAGCGCGGTGCGTTGGGGAGTGGCGGGTAATATAGTCTGGGCATGGATTTTCACCATTCCGGCCAGCGCATTGGTTGCGGCAATTGCCTATTTGCTGAGCATGCTCATTTTTTAGTCATTTTTGAGTGGCGCTGAGTGCAATAGCACCTGTTCATGGGAAAATGGTTTTCAGGTATTTTTTTTGGATTTTAACCGTGTCCGCAACTAAAATTGAAACAATACACACCGCATTTTACAAATTTGCCCGCGTAGCCGATCCCGAGTCGGTCGCCGTGTCGCTGCGCCATCTGTGTCGGGATCTGCTCGGCAGCATTCTGGTCGCAGAGGAAGGCATCAACGGCATGTTGGCCGGCACCGCGGCACAAATTTCCGCCATTGAAGCGGCATTGACCGGTGCGGACCTTGCCGATGGCATCTTTGCCGGCATGGTATTCAAACGCAGCCCCTGCAAAACAGTGCCATTTCGAAAGTTGAAAGTCCACGTCAAAGCCGAAATTGTGCCGCTGGGCATTGCCGGTGTCGATGCCACCAAAACCGGCATCGATCTGAGCCCGGCTGAATGGCGCGAGCTGATCAAACAAGATGATGTCGTGCTGCTGGACAATCGCAACAGTTTTGAATTCCGCCTTGGTCATTTTCAAAATGCCATTGATCCCAAAGTCAGCAACTTTCGCGACTTTCCCAGGTACGTGAGCGAACATTTGGACGAATGGAAAAAGGACGGAAAACGCATCGCCATGTATTGCACCGGTGGTATTCGCTGCGAAAAAACCAGTGCGTGGATGCGTGATATGAATATTCCGGTCTATCAGCTTGAAGGGGGCATTTTGAATTATTTCAAAGCCATGCCGGATGCCGAAAAGGATTGGCAGGGCGAGTGTTTTGTTTTTGACAACCGTATTGCCCTCAATACCAAACTCGAAGAAACCGACACCACACTCGAAGATGTGTATAACGACGAGCCCGATGGGGAATGGCGTTTGGCACGGGCGAAGCGGCTGGATGAGGCCGCCTAACATTCATCAACACGCCAAACCGCCGCCGCCCACAAAAAACGGCGTCGGTCCCAGTTGTGTGGTGCTGCCACCAAATGACAACGGTCAATGGCCGACCATCTTGGATTTTTTGGTGGTGCGTTTTGCCTCGCTGACCAGGGCGCAAATTGAAGCGCGTCTTGTTAATGGCGACATCAGCAACGATCTCGGCCAACCGATATCGCCCGCCACGCCGTACCTTGGTCAACAAAAACTCTATTACTATCGGACAGTGTTGAACGAACCGTCCATTCCGTTTACAGAACAAATTTTGTTCGAAGATGAGTTATTGCTGGCGGTGGACAAACCGCACTTTCTGCCGATTGCCCCGGCCGGGCGATTTGTGCAGGAGACGGTATTGGTCAGGTTGAAAAATAAACTCGGCATTGACACCATTGCGCCGATGCATCGAATTGATCGCGAAACGGCCGGTGTGGTGTTGTTCACCAAACGTCCGGAAACGCGCGGCGCGTATCAAATGCTATTTCAGAATCGGCAGGTGGATAAACAATATTTGGCGGTGGCACCCTGGCGGGAAAATTTGCAGTTTCCCAAAATCATCCGCAGCCGGATCGTCGAAAGCGCCCACTTTATGAGCATGATGGAGTGTGACGGCGAGCCGAACGCCGAAACAAACATTGAATTGTTGGCGCATGGTTCAAAATATGGCTGGTACCGACTGACACCCCTGACCGGTCGTAAACATCAACTGCGGGTACAAATGGCGGGGCTAGGGTTACCGATCTTGAACGACCAGATCTATCCTGAGCACCTTGAGCGTAACGATCAAGATCTGACCAAACCGCTGCAATTGCTGGCGCAAGCCATTTCTTTTACCGATCCGATTTCGGGTGAGCGACGGACCTTTCAATCACAACGCACGTTGCTGGCAATCGACCAATGAATGCGCCTAACCTGATGCGTCGGGCCAATGGCTGCAAACTGCACACTTCAGAGTCGGGCATCATAAAAGTACTTTGGATTTTTCTGTTCATGTTTTTGGCTGGCTGCAGCGCTGGTCAATCCGCAAGCACATCCCCGTTCACCGCACCCGTTATTGTTGCCGTTGAGCAATGGGGTGGCACCCGCAGTGACCCGTCCATCGGAAAAAAACACCGGCCCGCCCAAATCACGCTGCACCATGGTGGCGTGGCATTTTTGCGCGATAAAGATCCTCAACAATACCTGCGTAATTTGCAGTCATGGTCGCGTGGCACCCGTAAATGGAGCGACATTCCCTATCACTACCTGATTGACCTCGATGGTCGTGTCTACGAAGGTCGTGATATTGCCATTGCCGGTGATACCAATACCAACTACGACCCGACGGGACACGCATTGATCGTGGTGCTGGGAAATTTTGAAGAAGTCGAGGTCAACCAAGCGCAACTCGATGCCGTGGTTTCGACCATGGCAATGCTGGCCAAACAATTCAAGATTTCGCCGGATAAGATTGCCGGCCATAAGGACTTTTCCGCCGATACCAGCTGTCCGGGAAAGTCTTTGTATCCGTATCTACAAAGTGGTTATTTTCGGCAGCAGGTGGCAGCGGCAATGGGGATTGAGCAAAAATGAAAGATAATTTTTCCAAGGTAGGCGTGAGTGTCGTCGGCCTACTATTATTGGTTTCCGGTTGCGCGATTGTCCCAACCGAAAAGCGCCATTCACCAGCCGAAATCGCCGCCTACCAGCCGAGTGATTTTGTCGCCGAAGTGGCGTCGATTGAAGGCGAGCAGCGCGCGCGTGAGGCAGCCGTGCAAACCATTCGTGATGCGCTCGCCTTACCGCCCGGATTTGATCCGGCTGCGATTGTGCCAAGGGCGTTGTGGAATGTCGGTTTTTTAAATGCCGAGCGTCCGGCTGGTTTACAACTGGTGCAGGCAGCACTGCCTACCTTGGCGGACAAACAGGCGGAATATCAACGTGGCATTTTATCGGCCGCCTATGCTTTGTATCCGCGCGAGACTGCGCCATTTCTGGCCACCTTACTCAGCCACTTATCAACACCACGTGAATTCGCCATTGCCGCGTACACACTTTTAAAAGTGGATGATTCAATTGGTCAGCGAGAATTCATTCGCGCCACCATGAACAATCGTTTTGTTGGATGGCAACAACAATTGCCGCAAGAGCCGCGATTGCAACGACTCAACTATGTGTTGACCCACAATTTGCGAACGGTCATTCGCAATCGACCGCCACTGATCGATCTATTGGCGCATCCGATTGGTGTCGGCAAACCGGTGGTGTTTAGCTTTCAGCGCCTCGACCGGCAGCGTTTTGGTTTGGCGGTGGTGCGTGCGGCGGACGGAAGATTTGTGCGTCATGCCGACGGCAGCCTGTTTCATGTCGCCCACCTCGCCCATGCGTTGACTAATTTGCCGGGCACCATCACCAATGGCAATACGCCGCAGGGTTTGTTTACCATTGTCGGTGCGGGTACCGCCACCAGCCAATGGATCGGACCGACGCCGTACCTCGAATCAAAAGTGCCGGTTGAAGCAACCCGTGCCGAGTTTGCCCATGTAGATGCGGACGTATTGATAAACTCGTGGACAGACGCCGATTACGCGGCATTTTTGCCTGAAACGTGGCGTGGATACACGCCTTTTACGGAGGCGTATTTGGCCGGTCGCGCCGGGCGCGATGAAATGCTGCTTCACGGCACCACCATCAATTCCAACTATTACCTGGGTCAATCGTATTTCCCCGGCACGCCGTCGGCGGGCTGTATGGTGGCGATGGAAACGTGGACGCCAGAAGAAGGGCGTCTGTTGTTCAGTGATCAGTTGTCGCTCGTCAAAGCCTTCGCCCGCGACGGCAAAGACCGGGGTTATCTGGTGGTCGTCGAGATCGACGATCGAATGGAGCCGGTATCACTCGCCGATGTGCGCGCCGACATCATGGCTGCGGAATTAATACTTTCGGCTGTCACACGTTGATGCTATTCATACAACGCCACCGGTACGGGTGGCGAATGCAGCGAGTTTATTATGCCAATGTTCCGGCAAGGATGGCGATGACAAATGCCATGCCAATAGCGGTAAAGAATCCCACGGTCGCCCAACGGATGGCAAGCTGCGTGCGTTGTGCGGCTTCGGATTCGACGCCAACTTCATAACCTTGCTGCCAGCTGCTATTGATTACGCGCTGCGATGGGTTGCCGATGGTGATGCTGTTCATTGTGTTCTCCAGTAAAAACGCCGGTTTTGCTGTTGCTGCATTCAATGTAAAAATTTGCCCGATTTGCCAAGTGGATATACTTCGCGGAGCGCCGTGCGGCGGTCACGAGCATCAATAATTGGTTTACTGACCTGTGGGCAAGACGGATTGCGATAACCGCCGCTTTCCAACGTGACGTCGTCCAATGTCGCCGGCCAGACACCACCCATCACGGGGCGAAATAACCAATGCACATAACCGCTGCGTGCGGCCGCGTCGACCAAATCGTCGGCGTCCGGCGCTTCGGCCATATATGGTGAACGATGACCCGCAAAACCATCCGCGAATCCATCCGCCAAACCAAACGCGTTGCGTGCCGCCGTTGTTTCCGCCTGGTTGGCGCCGGGGCGTCCGTGGGGTGCTGCTTGGATTCTTTCCACATTCCATGCGCCCATTTCCCATGCTGCTTCCAACAGGGCGTTGTCGAGATCTTCACAACGATTCCACGGTGCGTTGACTTGTAATATTGAACTTTGTATCGGCTCAAACAAAACGGTTTGGCCACCGGCGATCAGGGGAACTTCGACAAATCCATGCCAATGTAACGCCAAAATCACCGGTGTATTGGCGTGGGGTACGGCGGCAAGAGTGACCGCAACCATCGGTTTTTGATTGACAATTCGTTGATGCTCAATCAGGTCAAGAACATTCATAGCGGATCCCCGCGCAGGTTTTTTTGCTAGAGTCGACCGTCGTAGTAGCCACGGGCGGTAGAGATTTCTACCGCCATATCAATCGTGCGTCGCGCCCAAAGGCAAAGCGACGTAATGGTGGATTCTGCGGCTTGGGTGGCGAAGGCATCGTAGGCACGCTCAAACGCCTCACGCGCCTGGCGCCACTCGGCAATGTTTAATTCGTCTTCATCAAACTGGGCGCGGGCGGCATCAAAAAATTGTCGTAATCCAACCAGACCGGCCGGCAATTCGATCGCACTTGGCCGATCTGCATGGCGTTTCCCCAGCCAGGCCGGACCACGGCTTTGTGGGTTTGGCAGGATTGGCGGCGGTAGATTGGGGGCCATGGCATTCTCCGGATCACATACTGGCGGTGCCGGTTTTCATTTCAACCCCTGCACCACGCGATAAAGACAGGATGCGCCGTGGGTCGAGTGCCAAATCTGCCAATGAGCAGGGTTTTTCCAGTCTAATTTGGGCTCTCAAATGTGTTTATCACGGATCTCCTGCACCCTTGGCACCCGGTTGCAAGGTTATGAAATTCGAATATTTTTCGACAAATTAGCGAGACTCTCACAGGTCTTCAGCCATTGCCTATAAAAAACCGTCCGGCGTTTCGTAGGACTGGTAGAGCTGGCAGGACTCGTAGGACAACAGGGCAACAAGGCCGGACGGTTTATTAGGGCGTAGTTGTTGCGGCCAATGCTTTGGGCGCCGGCCGCGTCGAAATCATCCACAACAATCCGAAGGTCAACCCACCATTCAAAATCATCAGCTCAATGCCGATTTGATAGCCGCCAGGATTCTGCGCCAATGTCCATTGCAGGACGTAACAAATCACCGGTGCAATTATTGCTGCGGTGACCAGCAGGGTGCCATTGGGCAGTGCACGTTTGGTCAACATGCCAAAGGCAAACAAACCCAGTAACGGTCCGTAGGTGTACCCGGCCAGTTTTAAGATGGTGTCGATGATCGAGCGATCGTCCATCCACTTAAAGACCATGACAATGACAAAAAACAATACCGCAAAGGAAATGTGCGTGATATGACGAATGCGTGTTTGGGTGGCCTCGCTGCGATCGCGTTGTTTTTTGAAGCCGAGGATGTCAATACAAAAACACGAGGTCAGCGCGGTTAAGGCGCCATCGGCACTCGGAAACAACGCCGAGATCAGCGCGATGAAAAATATGATTTGCACCCATTGCGGAAAATGTTGCATTACCACCGTCGGGAAAATCTGGTCACCGGTTGCGGTGATGTTATTGGCGGTGGCAAACAAATACAACAACGCGCCAAGCAATAAGAACAGCAGGTTCACCACCACCAACACCACACTAAACAGCGCCATATTTTTTTGGGAGTCACGCAGGTTGGGCACACTGATATTTTTTTGCATCATTTCTTGATCGAGCCCGGTCATGGCAATGGCAATAAACGCGCCACCCAAAACTTGTTTCATCCAAAATCCGGGCGCATTCACATCGGTATTCCAGACCTTGGTGTACGCGGTGTTATCAATACTGGCGGCCACCGCTGCAGCGCTCAGGCCGAGTGCATCCATCAAAAATAAAATACAAATCAATAATCCACCCAACATACACGCGGTTTGCAATGTGTCGGTAAATACAATCGTTTTGACGCCGCCCTGAAAGGTGTACAACCAAATCATCAGCAAAATGACCGAGGTGGTCAGCCAAAACGGAATGCCGGCCGGTGCGCCCACCAGCAGGTGCAATACGTTCACCACCAGATACAAACGCGCCGTGGCGCCGAGGGTGCGTGACAGAATAAAAAACAACGCGCCGGTTTTATGCGCAGCCACACCAAACCGTTGATCAAGATAATCGTAGATTGAGGTGAGCCGCAGCCGGTAATACAGCGGCAACAAAATACCGGCAATCGCCATAAATCCAATCCAGTTGCCAATCACCACCTGCAAATAACCAAAGCCATTGTTGCCCACTGTGCCGGGCACACTGATAAACGTCACGCCGGATAGGGCGGTACCCACCATGCCAAAGGCGACCAACAACCAGTTGGACTGGCGATTGCCAATAAAAAAAGAATCGTTGTCCGCCCGCCGCGCGGTGTACCAGGCCAACGCCAGCAATAATAAAAAATACCCAACAATGATGACCAGCAGGGTGATGTGGGCGTTTGTGGCCATGGGCGTGCGACTTTGGTGAGGTAAGGTAAGGGGCGGGGATGTGAAGTGATTAAGCTGGGGGTGATTTTAGCGCACGCATCATCAAGCCCGGCTGTGGCACCATCTTGTTCGAATGGTAGGGGGATGATGTTGCTTGATCGGCGCTTGTTTTGATCTATCACAAAACGCATCTGCGGCAGGGCAGCAGAATGGAAGCTCATTCAACCATTCCTGTCCGCCATGAACCTTGCAGAATCCCTTTTGTTCGCGCTCAAAGACCACGGTGCCCAGCAAATATTCGGCATTCCCGGTGATTTTGTCCTGCCATTTTTTAAAGTCATTGAAGAATCGGCCATCCTGCCGCTGTACACCTTGAGCCACGAGCCGGCTGTCGGGTTTGCGGCCGATGCGGCGGCGCGTATTGCCGCCGTGCCGGGGGTGGCGGCGGTCACTTATGGTGCCGGGGCGCTGAATATGGTTAATGCCGTGGCAGGCGCTTATGCAGAAAAGTCACCGCTGGTGGTGATCTCAGGTGGTCCCGGACGCGGCGAGTCGGACAGTGGCTGGTTATTGCACCATCAGGCCAAACGCCTCGACTCACAATTCAAAATTTTTCGCGAGATCACCTGCGACCAAACCCGACTCGATGATGCCGCCCGCGCGCCGACCGACATTGCGCGGGTGTTGGCGAGTTGTATTCGCGAGGCCCGCCCGGTGTACATCGAAGTTCCGCGCGACATGTCGATGGTGCCGTGTGCGCCGGTGGTTGCGACCACACCCATGGCTGTGGACGACGAGGCGCTGGCCGCTTGTGTGAGTGAAATACTGGCGAGGTTACAAAACGCGGTCAGCCCGGTGCTGATGGTCGGCGTGGAAGTGCGGCGCTTTGGTCAGGAAAGTGCGCTGGCTGAGTTGGCATCACGCCTCGGCCTGCCGATTGTCACCACCTTCATGGGCTGTGGATTGTTGGCTGAGTCAGACAACCCACCGCTGGGCACCTACCTTGGCTTGGCGGGGCGGCCGCAGATTACCGAGTTGGTCGAGAATGCCGACGCCTTGTTTATGCTCGGAGTGATTTTTTCAGACACAAATTTTGGCGTGTCGAAACGACGCATCGATTTGCGGCACACCATTTACGCCAGCAACGGCCAGGTCACGCTGGGCCATCACTGCTATGACAACATCCCGCTGGCGGCGTTGATCGGCGCGTTGCTTGCTCGAACCATCTTGGACACAACACCGGCTCGAGAGGCGACATCGACGCAACGCCTGCCGACCCCACCGACACCCTGTCCGGCCGGTCTGATTGCGGATGGGGAGCCGATTCTGCCCGACGACATCGCCCGTGCGATTAACGATTTGATGGCCACGCATGGCCGCATGCCGATGGCCGTGGATGTGGGGGATTGTTTATTTACCTCCATGGAAATAGACCACACCCATCGGGTGGCACCCGGGTATTACGCCACCATGGGTTTTGGTGTGCCGGCCGGATTGGGATTGCAGGCGGCCAGTGGTCGACGCACACTCATTTTGGTTGGTGATGGTGCGTTTCAAATGACCGGCTGGGAGTTGGGTAACTGTTTACGCTATTGTTGGGATCCGATAGTGGTGGTGTTCAACAATGCTGGCTGGGGTATGTTGCAAAGTTTTCAGCCCGAGTCGAAATTTAATCACCTTGGTGAATGGCACTTCGCCAGTATGGCGGCCGGCATGGGCGGCGATGGTGTGCGGGTCACCACCCGCGCCGAATTGGCAGCGGCGCTCGCCAACGCTGTCAACACACGCGGCCGTTTTCAATTGATTGAAGCCATGATCCCGCCCGGGGAGCTTTCTGCCACGCTTAATCGTTATGTGGCCGCGGTCAGGCGGATGGCATCGAGCTGATATTGCTAGCCTGCATATTTCACGGGGGCGCACTCGAGAGTGGGTGGATAAGCGAGTGATTTTTTGCTCGACTGACCGAGTAATATCAAGATATTACGAGGGAAGAGAGCGGAAAAGAGCCGCTCAGCCGCCCGCTATCGAGTACGTAGGCCATCAACCTTACGAAGTACAGTTTGGATTCGCAGAATTTATAGGTCGCCAAGAATGAAAAGCGTATATAAGGCGGGCCGACCCGTGAAATATGCAGGCTAGGCTGAGATGGTTGGGAGCCTTGTCACTTATACTGTCACTCCCTTGACTTGATTCCCCCGTGAACGATTGGCCGTTTGGCCTGCCATACCGCTCGACAATGTCATCACTCGCCAATCCGCTCATTGCCGTTGAACATGGCGACGTTCCGCCGAAACTTGAGGTGGAGACTGATCTGCGCATCAACCCCCGCCGCAAACTGCGCAGGTTATTGCTCGGGCTGCTGTTGTCGTTGATTATTCACGGTCTGTTGGTGTGGTTGTTGCCCAAGCCAGACGAAAAAATGGATTCGCCGATGGTGAGTGGGCAGGGGCCCATGCAGGTGACAATGGTGCCACCGCGCGCCGATACTGCGCCGCCTCCGGTTGCCTCGCCGCCCAAAACCACCACCACGCCACCACGGGTGATTGCGGCCAATAAACCATCAACGACGATGCCAGCGGTACAACAGGTGCCCGAGCCGCCGGCCAAGCCCGCTGAATCGCCGGTGCGCCGCAAGGTGGAGCCACCGATGGACTTTATGGCACTGCTCAATGCCCGACGGGCGCAGCGTCAGGCCGAGGAAGATTATCTGGCCCGGCAAAATGCCGATGCACGCAATGGTGAACGTGAAATGACCGATGCGGAAAAAGCCGAGGCCGGTTACCGGCGCAATACGCAGGGGCTCGGTCGCGGGCAGGACGGCACCAGCGGTGTGTTTCAAATTCAGAGCAAGGGCAGCCGTTATGCAGCGTTTTCATTCCGTGGCTGGACCACCGATCGTGAGCGCAGCAAATACGAATTAATCGAGGTTGATGCCGGGCTCGGTGGCGATGTGGAGCAGGCGATTGTGCGCAAAATGATCGCGCTCATTCGGCAACACTATCAGACCGACTTTAACTGGGAATCGCACCGCCTCGGGCGGGTGGTGGTTTTATCCGCCCGACTGGAGGACAACACCGGCTTGGAAGCGTTTTTGTTGCGGGAATTCTTTTAGTTAAGCGCAAGTTGATGTGGCCGGCTTTTGTGATGGCACTTTCATATACGCCAAGACGCAGGCGGCGGTCAGGTTTGCGAACCAAAGTAGTGACCACACCTGCACCAAAATGCCCAAAACAAAATATTGATCGGCGCAGCCGCCATTGGCGAAAAAGTATTCTGGAAACCAATTGGCGGTGGGCAAGTTATTCACAAAAATGCCGATCGGGTCGCGTGCGCACGACGTCATGTCGGCTCCTTTGAATACATGCCAAGTGGCCAAACCCACACCGGTTAATGCGAATAGCCCGGTGGCGACAGCGGTCCAGCGGCGTGGATGGATGGCACCAATAAGCGCGCTGAGGCCAACGAATATATAGGCGTAACGCTGCAATACACACAGTGGGCAGGGCTGTTGTTTTTCCGGGCCGTACTGCAAAAACCACGCAAACGCGAGCAGACCAAAACAAATCAGCGCGATCGCGGCGAGGATCAGGCGGGGGGAGAGTTTATTCATGACGGAAGCTGCGGGTATTTTGATGGTGAGTTGATCGGTGGGTGGATGGACTGGGCCCCAGCCTACGCTGGGGCGACGGGTGCGAATTGCAAACTCCGCAGTGGGGCGACGGCGAATATTCATGGTAACCGCAACTGCGGAGACGGTGAAAATTTTCGTTTACCACTGCATCGCCCATCACCGCCTTGCCCACAACAGAGACAACACCGCCATCAGTTTTGTTAAATCAGTCCGCGCAATTCACGCAACAATACCGACAACATCGCCAAATCGGTTTCTCTGGCAGCTTGTAAATCGGTCATGATTTCGCGCATGCGGGCGAGGTCCTTGGCGTGGTGTTTTTCCCACGCTTCGATCGCGGCCGCACCGGTAGTTGCTGCAGGCGATAACTTCAGCACGCTTTCGGTCAACTGCCGTTTGAGATTGGCCACATCATCGCGCATGGCGGCACGCGCCATGGCTTGCCAGTGGGTATCGGTTGGTAATGCGGTGACCTGGGTATTGAGCCAGCGTAACGATAAATTGCCGGTCAGCGAAAAATAAACCGAGGCGGAAATGGCGGCGGAACGCGCCATCAGTGTCGATGCTTCGACAATATCAAGCGCGGCATAAATGGCGTCGGTGCGGGCGACCTCGCCGGCAATATTGGACGGCACACCTTTGCCGACCAGACGGGCTTCATGCGCTTCCAGAGCCTGCCGGTCTTCGGCCGACAACAGTTTGAGCAATTCGCCTTCTACCGTCGCCACCCCTTCGGCAAAAAATTTCAGCACGTCGGCAAACGCCATTTGTTCGGAGCGGCGGCGCAGAAACCACAGGGTTGCGCGCAACACCAAACGGCCGACTTCAATCAACATCTCGTTTTGAATGGCGGTCGGCACCTTGTTGTCGAGTGAGTCGATTTCCTGCCATGTTTGGCTGATGCCAAAAATTTCCCGCGTCAATAAAAAGCTGCGCACCACTTCCGGTGCGGTGGCACCGGTTTCTTCCCGCATACGGCTGATAAACACACTGCCGGTACGGTTGATGGTGCCGTTGGCGATTTCAGTGGCAATGATTTCCCGTTTGAGCGGGTGATTAATCATCACGTCTTTAAAACGGGCCTGCAGCGGGGTTGGGAAATAAGTCACCAATGCCTTGGCAACATACGGGTCGTCGATCAAGTCCGTCAACAGCAACTCGTCGTACAACTCCATCTTGCTGTAGGCCAATAACACGGCACGCTCCGGTGCGGTCAGGCCGGTCTTTTTTTCGCGGCGTACGTTGATCTCATCTTCATCCGGCAAAAATTCCACGGCACGTTTAAGGCGGCCGGCTTTCTCCAGATGGCGCATATAATGCGCCTGGGCATCAAGCAACTTATCGGCGCGTACACCGGAGACCGACAACGATTGCGTTTGAAAATAATTATCCTTCAGCACCAACAACCCGACTTCATCGGTCATGCTCGCCAATAGGGGTTCACGATCTTCGGCGGTCAACAGACCGGCATCGAGTGCCGCGCCCAACAAAATTTTGATATTGACTTCATGGTCCGAACAATCGACGCCGGCAGAGTTGTCGATGGCATCGGTACAAATACGCACCCCCGCCATGGCGGCTTCGACACGCGCCAGTTGTGTTGCGCCGAGGTTGCCGCCTTCGGCCACCACTTTGCAGCGTAGTTCGTCGCCGTTAATACGAATGGCGTCGTTGGCTTTGTCACCAACTTCCAAATTGGATTGATGGCTGGCCTTGAGGTAGGTGCCGATGCCACCGTTGTAGAACAGATCAACCGGCGCCTTCAAGATGGCGCGCATTAATTCCACCGGCGTCAGAGTTGCGATCTCACCGTCAATTCCCAACACGGTTTTGACCTCGCTGGTCAGTGCGATATTTTTTGCACCGCGTGGAAAGACGCCACCCCCCTTGGAGAGCAGGGCTTTGTCGTAGTCATCCCATGACGAGCGTGGCAACGCAAACAGGCGTGCGCGTTCGGCAAAACTCTTGGCCGGATCCGGTGATGGGTCGAGGAAAATATGGCGGTGGTCAAACGCGGCGACCAGGCAAATATGCTTGGATAACAACATGCCGTTGCCAAACACGTCGCCTGACATATCACCCACACCCACGACGGTAAAGTCGGTGGTTTGGGTGTCGACATCAAATTCGCGGAAATGGCGCTTGACACTTTCCCATGCGCCCCGGGCGGTGATGCCCATTTTTTTATGGTCGTATCCAGCCGAGCCACCGGAGGCAAAGGCATCACCGAGCCAATGCCCGTATTCGGCAGAAATTCCATTGGCATAATCGGAAAATGTTGCCGTGCCTTTGTCGGCGGCGACCACCAGATACGGGTCGTCGCCATCATGACGCACCACGTATTTGGGCGGAACAATTTTGCCCTTGACCAGATTGTCGGTCAGGTCGAGCAAGCCGCGCAGGAAGTTTTTGTAACAGGCAATGCCTTCTTTCATAAAGGCTTCACGATCACCCGGCGTCGGAGCCATTTTTAATACAAAGCCGCCTTTCGAGCCGACCGGCACAATCACCGCATTTTTTACCTGTTGCGCCTTGACCAGTCCGAGTACTTCGGTGCGGAAATCTTCCGGTCGATCCGACCAACGTAAACCGCCTCGGGCAACTTTGCCAAAGCGCATATGAATGCCTTCAACCCGCGGGCTGTAAACAAATATTTCGTAGAGCGGTTTGGGTTCGGGCAGTTCGGGAATTTTTGCCGATGCAATTTTGATCGACAAGTACTCCTTGCGCTGGTAAAAATTGGTGCGCAACGTGGCTTGCATCGCCGCCAGGAATCGCCGCAATATACGATCATCGTCGGCATTGGCGATGTTTTCCAATTGGGCGGTAATGGAGGCGACCAGTTCGCTGGTTGAGGCTTCGCGTTTCGACCCGGCGGCCGGATCAAAGCGGCAATGAAATAGTTTCACCAAATCACGCGAAACGGCGGCGTGATCGGCAAGCGTTTGTTCGACATAGGTCTGGCTGAAGGTGAAACCGGTTTGTTTTAAGTACTTGGCATACATGCGCAATATCAATACTTCATCGGCCGCCAGTCCGGCGGACAACGTGAGGCGGTTAAAGCCGTCGTTTTCGATTGATCTTGACCATGACTGAATAAAGGTTTGTTCAAACTTTGTTTTGATCGAGTCAAAATTGAGTCCGCTGACGCGGTGAATCAGGCCGTATTCGTGAATATGAATCGGCGGGGCATTGTGGCGTTCAATTTTGTAGGCGCGTTCACTGATGACTTTGGCGCCCATGTTTTCCAGCATCGGCAGGGCATCCGACAAGGTCACCGGTGCGCCGAGGTGATAAACACGAACGCGAATTTTTTGGGCATCGGCTTCGTTGTCGTACAAACACACCGCCAACGGTTGTGCGTCACTCAGGCGCCGGCTGGCCGCAAAGTCGTCGATTGCCTGGGTGGGGCCGACATCTTCGCGATAGGCGGCTGGAAACGGCTGAACAAATTCGTGTCGTGCAGTATTGGCGGCGTCTTCGCCCATTTTTTCCATGACAGTGGCAAATACGCCTTCTTCCCAGCGGCGGGTGAGGGCAATGATTTGCTCTTCGAGTTTTTTGCGATCAACCATTGGGTCGGCGCTCGGATGAGTCCGCACCAGCATGTGTATGCGTGCCAGCACCGATTCGGTCAGTTGCACGGTAAAGTCGGTGGAGGTTCCATTTAAGGACTGTTTCAGAAGGTCCTGTAACTTGACACGAACTTCGGTATTAAAGTTTTCGCGCGGCAAATAAATCAGGCAGGAATAAAACCGTGCATAAACGTCGCGACGAATAAACAGCCGTGTCCGCGCCCGTTCACCCAAATGCAAAATGCCCAGCGCGATTTCGAATAAGTCATCTTCAACAATCTGAAAAAGTTCGTCACGCGGGTATCCATCCAAAATGGTCCGCAGGTTTTTACCGGCGTGGCTGGCGGGTGGGAAGCCGGCGCGTTGCATGACATTGAGGACCTTGCGACGCAACAGCGGAATTTCAACTGGTTCGCAGTGGTAGCTGCTCGAGGTATACAGGCCGATAAAGCGTCGCTCGCCAATCACCTGGCCGTTGGCGTCAAATTTTTTGATGCCAACATAGTCCAGATAGCCGGGACGATGCACAGTTGCGCGTGAGTTGGCCTTGGTCAGTACCAACAGGCGCGGTTCGCGGGCGAGTTTGCGCAGGTTTTCCGGCAGTTCGTTAAAGCTAGCCGAGACACTGGCCTTGTTTTTATCGCGAAGTACCCCCAGACCGGAGCCGGGAACAATTTTTAAAACGTCCTTGCCGTCGATAACTGCCAATTCATATTCGCGAAAACCCAAAAAGGTGAAGTGGTTGTCGCCAACCCAGGTCAAAAAGTCGCGCGCCTCGGTGACCCGTTCTGCGGGCACCGCTTTGTCGGCGTTGCGCATATCTGCCAATACAGCGGGCATCTGTGCTTTCATGGCAGGCCAATCTTCCACCGCGGCACGCACATCTCCCAGAACCGACAACAGCCCTTCCTGCAGGTCCTTGATTTTATTCGCGTCGGTCAGGCGCTCTACCTCGAAGTGAATCCACGACTCGAGTTTATTGCCGGGGGTCGGCAGCTTGATGTCGGTGAGGATGCCTTTTTTGTCACGGGTCACCTCATACAACGGATGGGCGATTTGTTTGATGGCTATGCCGAGCCGGTTGATTTCCATTGCAATCGAATCGACCAAAAACGGCATGTCGTCGTTTATGAATTCAATCACCGTGGCATTGGCGTGCCAGCCGTGTTCGGCCAGGGTGGGGGTGAAAATTTGTATTTTTGGTGCGCCGGTCTTGAATTCGTGAGCAAACGCCAGATGATTGAGAATGACCGCGCCCCACGATTGGGCGTCTCGATGCAAAAAATCGTCGTCGTCGATGCCGGAAATGTATTTGCCGAGGGCAATTTGCGCAAAATCGCGCACATTGCCGCTGGCCTTACTTGTTATGTATTGTTCGATTTGGGTGATGGCAGCAGCGGTGGCGTCTTTAAGGGCTTCGCGGGTGACTGACATGGCGCGTTCTCAACTTTCCGGACTGGTCATATGGATGCATCATTATAGTGCGATGCGTCCGGATGCTGAGCGCAAATGAATTTGATCAACGCATTAATCCGGCTGTAATGGCGCTGCAACCCGCGGTCGTTGATATTGCGCTGCATCACTTTCGCGGCGTTGATTTATGGTCAATAATAGGCCGGTTCCGATGTCATGCCCCTCGGTGGTGTGTTGCGTGTGGTGCAGGGTGGCGTGTCCACGCGAATGCCGACGATGCGAATCAAATTAAGCATTTTTTTGCTGGATCAACTGATTTAATTGGGCCACATGCATGTATCGCGGCGATTTCATTCTTGAAACAAAAAACCTCAGCAAAGACTTTCGAGGCTTTACGGCTGTCGATCAGGTCAATCTCCAGGTCAAACGCGGCAGTATCCATGCTTTGATCGGCCCCAACGGTGCTGGTAAAACCACCGTCTTTAATTTGTTGACCAAGTTCCTGCCGCCATCCGCTGGCAGCATTCATTACAACGGCGTCGATATCACACACGCCAGGCCCGCCCAAACCGCCCGTCGCGGCATGGTGCGTTCGTTTCAAATTTCGGCGGTGTTTCCACATCTGAGCGTTCGAGAAAACGTGCGGGTGGCGTTGCAGAGAAAACTCGGCACCAGTTTTCATTTTTGGAAGTCTGAACGGACCTTGGATCATTTAAATTGCCGCGCACAGGAATTACTCGAGCAGGTCGATCTGGGCGAATTTGCCGATTTGCAAACGGTCGAGCTGCCGTACGGTCGTAAACGCGCCTTGGAAATTGCCACCACCCTCGCGCTCGATCCGGAATTGATGTTGCTCGATGAGCCGACCCAGGGGATGGGCCATGAAGACGTCGGACGGGTGGTCGAATTGATTCGCAAGGTGTCGGCCAAACGCACCATATTGATGGTCGAGCACAATATGAGTGTGGTGGCCAACCTGTCTGACACGATTACGGTGCTGGCACGCGGGGCGGTACTGGCGGAGGGCAGCTACGATCAGGTTTCAAAAGACCCCGCGGTACTGGCAGCCTATGTCGGCAGCACTGAGATGGAAGAAACGGCATGAGCGCCACACACTTGGTTCAGCCGGATGCCGCACCGTCCGCTTTGGTGGTCGAAAATTTGCATGCCTATTATGGTGAGTCGCACATCCTGCACGGCGTGTCATTGGATGTGAAGCATGGTGAGTTGGTGACCTTGTTGGGTCGCAATGGTGCCGGCCGCACCACCACACTCAAGGCGATTCTCGGGCTGACGGGCAAACGCACCGGCAGCGTAAGAGTCAACGGAATCGAAACCATTCAGTTTCCATCCCACCGCATCGCCCGGCTCGGCATCGGTTATTGCCCGGAAGAGCGCGGCATTTTTGCCAGTTTATCGTGTGAAGAAAATTTGATGTTATTGCCAAAAGTGGGCAAGGGTGGCATGGCGGTCGAGGAAATTTACGCCATGTTTCCCAACCTTTTGGAGCGTCGTTCCAGCCCGGGTACACGCTTGTCTGGCGGCGAACAACAAATGCTGGCAATGGCGCGGGTGTTGCGTACCGGCGCGGATATTTTGTTGCTCGACGAAATCACCGAAGGTTTGGCACCGGTGATTGTGCAGGCGCTTGGTCGGGTGATTCGCCAGCTTAAGGCGAAGGGTTTCACCATCATTATGGTCGAGCAGAATTTTCGATTTGCCGCGCCGCTGGCAGATCGGCACTATGTGATGGAGCATGGTGCAATTGCGGCAGTGGTTGAAAAACACGAATTATCCGCAAAAACGGAAATGTTGCATGAATACCTGGGTGTGTAATTCCGAATTAATTTACGAGGAGAGCCAAATGAATAAAAGTCTCACAAAACGAAAACTGATGGCCGTATTGATTGCCTGTGCAGTCGGCTTTGGCAGCAACACTTGGGCGCAACAGGGCAAACTGACCAAAGACGGATTAAAGATTGGCGTGTTGTCGGATATGTCCGGCGTGTACGCCGACTACGGTGGCCCGGGTGCGGTGGCTGCAGCAAAAATGGCGATTGATGACTTCGGCGGCAAAATGTTTGGCAAGCCGATTGAGTTGGTCAGTGCCGATCATCAAAACAAACCTGACATCGCCAAAAACGTCACCTTGCAATGGTTTGACCGCGATGGGGTGATGGCGACGTTTGAAAACCTGAATTCCGGCGTGGCGTTGGCGGTCACGGCGCTCGGCAAAGAAAAAGATCGTTTGACGGTGGTCACCGGTGCCGCCTCGGCGCGTTTGACCAATGATGCCTGTCAGCCAACTTCGATTCATTACCTGATGGATACCATCGCCCTGGGCAATGTGGTCGGTAAAGCCATTGTTAAAAACGGCGGCGATTCGTGGTTTTTCCTGACGGCCGATTATGCATTTGGACACTCACTGGAAAAAGATACCGGTGACGTCGTCAAGGCGGCCGGCGGCAAGGTGGTGGGCGCGGTCCGCCATCCACTCAATGCCGGTGATTTCTCGTCATTTTTACTGCAAGCACAATCGTCCAAGGCAAAAATTGTTGGTCTGGCCAATGCCGGTGGGGATACCGTCAACAGCATCAAGTCGGCTGCTGAATTTGGCATCACCAAAAACCAGAATCTGGCGGCATTGCTCATGTTGATCACCGACGTGCACGCGGTTGGTTTGAATACCGCGCAGGGTCTGTATTTAACCGAAGCTTGGTACTGGGATACCAACGCCGAAACCCGTGCCTGGTCGAAGAAATTTGAAGACCGCATGAAGAAAAAGCCGAACTCCAATCATGCCAGTGTGTATTCTGCCGTCATGCATTATTTGAAAGCGGTACAAGCGGCCGGTACCGACGACACCACCGCGGTGGTGAAGAAAATGAAGGACACACCGGTGAATGACATGTTCGCCAAAAACGGCATTATTCGCCCCGACGGGCGGCATGTGCACGATATGTATTTGTATCAAGTCAAAAAACCGTCCGAGTCAAAGGGTCCGTTTGATTATTACCATTTGAAGGGCACCGTCAGTGGCAATGATGCGTTCCAGTCGATGGAAAAATCGCAGTGCCCGGCGTTCATGAAAAAAGGTTGATTGCCAATTGATTGTTGTTGAATCGTGTTGATCATCCCCGTCCGCTCCCTGTTCATGTGGGGTTGGCGGGGTTTTAAAATCTTTTGCTCAAAAAATAAATGACCGAAATATTCGGCGTACCCACCCAGGCATTGATGGGCCAACTGACTATTGGATTGGTCAACGGTTCGTTTTACGCGTTGCTGTCACTTGGCTTGGCGGTGATTTTTGGCATGCTCAACGTTGTCAATTTTGCCCATGGCGCGCTGTACATGATGGGCGCGTTTGTGTCGTGGATGCTGCTGAAATATTTGGGAATCAGTTATTGGTTTGCGTTGATACTGGCGCCGCTGATTGTTGGTGTGGTCGGCATCATCATCGAAAAGACCATGTTGCGTTGGTTGTATCAACTCGACCATTTGTATGGACTGTTGCTGACCTTTGGCATTGCCTTGATCATTGAAGGTGCGTTTCGCGAGGCCTATGGCATCTCTGGTGAGCCCTATGAATTGCCGGGCGTATTCCGCGGCGGCTTTGATCTGGGCTTCATGTTTATGCCGAAGTACCGTGCCTGGGTGGTGCTCGTATCCCTTGTGGTCTGTCTGGGCACTTGGTACGTCATTGAAAAAACCAAATTGGGTTCGTATCTGCGTGCCGGCACCGAAAATCCGAAATTGGTGCAGGCGTTTGGCGTGAACGTGCCGTTGATGGTGACGCTGACTTACGCCTTTGGTGCCGCATTGGCTGGTTTTGCCGGTGTGTTGGCCGCGCCGATTTATCAGGTGAACCCGGTGATGGGTTCAAACATCATCATCATCGTATTTGCGGTGGTGGTGATCGGTGGTATGGGCTCGATTTTGGGGTCGATTGTCACGGGACTGGGGCTGGGATTGATCGAGGGACTCACCAAGGTGTTTTATCCCGAGGCATCGTCGACAGTCGTGTTTGTCATTATGGTGATTGTGCTGCTGATTCGTCCGGCGGGATTATTCGGGCGGGAGCACTAGTCATGAAAAATGCAACCAAAATTCTTTACGTGATTTTGCTGATTGCGGCACTGGTCGCGCCGTTTGTGGGTTATCCGATTTTCCTGATGAAGTGCCTGTGTTTTGCGTTGTTTGCCTGCGCGTTTAATTTGTTGATTGGCTTCACCGGTTTGTTGTCGTTTGGTCACGCCATGTTTTTCGGCGGCGCGGCCTATGTATGCGGACACGCCGCCAAGGTGTGGGGGTTGACACCGGAGCTGTCTATTTTGTTGGGAACGTTATCGGCGGCGGCGCTGGGATATTGTGTCGGTTGGTTGGCGGTGCGCCGGCAGGGAATTTATTTTGCGATGATCACACTCGCGTTGTCACAAATGGTTTATTTTTTGTTTGTGCAAGCACCATTCACCTACGCAGAGGATGGCATTCAAAGCATTCCCCGCGGCAAGTTGTTTGGCTTATTCAGTCTGGCTGATGATCGCGCCATGTATTATTTTGTGCTGGCGATCTTTTTGTTGGGATTCGCGCTTATTCATCGCACCATCCATTCGCCGTTTGGTCAGGTGCTCAAATCGATCCGCGAAAATGAGCCACGCGCATTGTCGTTGGGATATGACGTCAACAAATACAAATTGTTGGCATTTGTCATTTCGTCTGGATTGGCGGGCATGGCCGGTGCCACCAAGTCGTTGTCGCTCGGATTAGCGTCGTTAACCGACGCCAGCTGGCAAATGTCGGGTGAGGTGGTGTTGATGACGCTGTTGGGTGGCATGGGCACCATACTCGGCCCGGTTGTGGGCGCCAGTGCGATCATCGCCATGCAAAACTATTTGTCCGGACTCGGCTCCTTGGTGACGGTGATCATGGGCGCGACCTTTGTTGTTTGTGTATTGGTGTTTCGCCGCGGCATTGTCGGCGAGATTGCGCATTGGGTGCAACGACTGGAAAAAATGCGAAAGTCCAAGTAGGGCGGTCGTTTTCAGCACATTTAGGCTGTAAACGCTTGTCAATAAACGACTTTCAATGTCTGGTAATTGAGGCAGACACGCCGCACGGCTGAATAGCGGCCAATCCGGGGAAGGTCAAAAGCCCCTTCACCGGAGAAGTGAAACAGTTAATCAAAGACACCTTCCCCGGACGCGCGCCCGATGAAGCTGGGCTTCTCCGGGGAGGGGTTTCGAATTGCGCTAGGATTTTTAATTGCCGTTGCTGCATTAAGGTCAAAAGCCGCTTCACCGGAGAAGCGAAACAGCCTAGCAGTTTTAAAGTATCACTTTAAAACTGCTAGGACAACTTTACGTGACTCTTGGCAAAATGAGTGGAAGGGTGGGTCTGTTCTGCGTTTGTCGGCTGTGATTTCAGGACTGGCCGCGATTGCTGCTGCAGTGGGTAACCGGCAACGGTCCTCACGCAAATCTCAACGCCGCACACGCCCGCTGAATCCGCCGGCACGCTTCTGCCAGCACATCGGTGGAAGTGGCATACGACACCCGGAAATGCGGTGACAGGCCGAACGCCGCGCCGTGCACCACCGCCACGCCTTCGCTGTCGAGCAAATAATTCACCACGTCTTCGTCATTTTTGATGATGCCGCCTGATGGGGTGGTGGCGCCAATCAGCCCCGCACAGCTTGGGTAGACATAAAACGCACCCTCCGGGGTGTGACACGATAAGCCCTTGGCTTCATTGAGCATCTTCACCACCAAATCACGCCGCGCCTTGAATTTGGCGTTGTGCACGGGAATAAAATCCTGCGGGCCGTTGAGCGCCTCGACCGCGGCGGCCTGGCCAATCGATGACGGGTTGGAAGTGGATTGGGATTGCACATCGCCCATGGCCTTGATGAGTTTTTCCGGACCGCCCGCATAACCAATGCGCCAGCCGGTCATGCAGTAGGCCTTGGACACGCCGTTCATGGTCAGCGTGCGGTCATACAAGCCCGGCTCAATTTGTGCCGGTGTGGCGAACACAAAATCGTCATACACCAAATGCTCGTACATGTCGTCGGTCAACACCCACACATGCGGATGGCGCATCAGCACATCGGTGAGTGCCTTGAGCTCCGCGCGGGTGTAGGCCGCTCCCGATGGATTCGACGGCGAATTGAGCAACACCCATTTGGTGCGCGGCGTGATGGCGGCCTCCAGGTCGGCGGCATGAAGCTTGAAATGGTGGTCGGCGCTGCACGGCACAATCACCGGCGTACCCTCGGCCAGCAACACCATCTCCGGGTACGACACCCAGTACGGCGCGGGGATCACCACTTCGTCGCCCTCGGAGAGGGTTGCCATGAAGGCGTTGTAGAGCACCTGCTTGCCGCCGGTGCCCACCGAAATTTGTTTGGCGGTGTAGGTCAGCCCGTTTTCGCGTTTGAATTTGGCGATGATCGCCTCTTTCAATTTCGGTGTGCCGTCAACCGCCGTGTATTTGGTGTCGCCCGACTGAATCGCGCGAATTGCCGCGTCCTTGATATTTTGCGGGGTGTCAAAGTCCGGCTCACCAAATGACAGCGCGATGACACTTTTGCCAGAAGCCTTGAGTGCGGCGGCCTTGGCGGAAATGGCGATGGTGGCGGAGGGTTTGACACGGGAGAGACGCTTGGCGAGTTGCATGAATGAGTTCCGGAGTGAAAAAACCGCGTGTTGCGATGCGGGGGTGATTATAAATGAGGTGGCATGTCTTTAAGATAACCCCTTCCCCCGGCAACGGGGGAAGGGGGTCGCAACCATTGATGCCTCTGCGTTTGAAAAGCTAAAGTCTTGGCACTAATCCCCAAACACCGGCGCACGCTTGTCCATATTCGCCATCATCGCCTCCTGCAAATCCGCTGACATCAGCATGGCCGCATTCCATGTTGCGATGTGGTTGAGTCCGTCGGCCACCGAATGGTCACGCGCGTAGTTGAGCATTTCTTTGGTGCCGCGAATGGCAAGTGGCGATTTGGCGGCAATGGTTGCGGCGATTTCCCCAACACCTGCCATGAGTGCCGCCGGGGTGTCGAACACGCGATTGACCAGACCGATTTTTTCGGCTTCCACCGCGCGGACATGGCGGCCGGTGAAGGCGAGTTCGCGCACCACGGCGGGGTTGATGATGGTGGGCAGACGCTGCAGGCTGCCGACATCGGCGGTCATGCCGATGTCGATTTCCTTGATGGAGAATGTTGCGTCCGCACTGGCATACCGCAGGTCGCAACACGCCGCCATGTCAAGCCCGCCGCCGAAACAAACGCCATGTATCGCGGCGATCACCGGCTTGCGGCAACGCTCGATGGCGCTGAGGGTATCCTGCAAATCGAGAATGATGTTGCGCAATTTTTCCCGCATCCGTGCCTCACACACGTCTTCGATTTGTTTGCCCAGCGCCATCATCATGTTGAGATCAATGCCCGAACAAAAATTCGCGCCGTTGCCGGACAGGATCACCACCCGCGCCGCCGCTATTTTGTCCGCCCAGTCCAATGCCATGCGGATTTCCTGCCACATGGGCGCGTTCATCGCGTTGGCCTTGTCCGGGCGGTTGAGCGCGATGCGGGCGATGGGGCCGGTGAGGGTGGTTTCGAGGGTGGTGTATGACATGTTTGCCCCAGCTTGTTAAAGTGTGGTGAATGTAGCATAACGCCGCTTGCTGTTTCCCATTTCCCCAACCGAAAACCCATGACCCACAACGTCGGCATTTTTGTGTTTGATGAAGTCGAGGTGCTCGATTTCGCCGGGCCTTTTGAAGTGTTCACCACGGCATCCAGGATGCACGCGCGCCTTGACCCCGCGTCGCCGCCTTTGTTCAAGGTTTTCACGGTGGGTGAAGGCACGGCGGTGCTGTGCGCCAGGGCGGGGCTCCGGGTGTTGCCCGACCATGCGTTTTGGCAACATCCACCGATTGATGTGCTTGTCATTCCCGGCGGCGTGGTGGAGGCGGCGTTAGCGCGACCGGCGGTGATCGGTTGGATCACCGCGACGGCGGCGGCCAGCACACTCACGGCATCCGTCTGCACAGGCGCTTTTTTGCTGGCCCGCGCCGGGCTGCTTGACGGCAAGTGCGCGACCACCCATTGGGAGGACGCGGACGACCTGGCGCGTGACTTTCCCGCAGTGACGGTGCAAAAAAATGTGCGCTGGGTTGATGATGGCGATGGCGCTCTCGTCACTTCCGCCGGCATTTCCGCGGGCATCGACATGTCGTTGCATCTGGTGGAAAAAATCGCCGGGCGCGAATTGGCCGTGCGCACCGCGCGGCAGATGGAATTTGACTGGACAGAAAATGCCTGATGCCACCCACACCGAAAGCGAGACATGCAACAAGTGATTGATTTTGTGATTGAGCTGGACAAGCTCAAAACCGTTACCCGCAAGACCCGCGTGTTGGGCGAGGATCGATATGAAAATTCGGCCGAGCACAGTTGGCAGATCGCGTTATTGGCGTCCTCGCTGGCGCACTATGCCGTGACGCCGATTGATATCAACCGCGTGATTGGTATGTTGTTGGTGCACGACATCGGCGAAATCGATACCGGTGATACGATTGTTTATCAGGACGAAGGTTTGGCGGAACGCAAGGCGGCCGAGCGGCTGGCGGTGACACGCATCTTTGGCCTATTGCCCGACCATCATGCCGGCCGTTTTATGGCATTGTGGCAGGAATTCGAGGCGGGAGAAACCGACGAAGCACGTTTTGCCAATGCGGCCGATCGTGCCATGCCGGTGTTGCTGAATCTGGCCAATGCCGGCCAAAGCTGGCGCGAAAACGGCATCACCCACGCGCGTGTGATCGACCGTATTGCCGCACCAATTCGCGATGGTTGTCCGGCGCTGTGGGACTATTTGGAAACGCGCTTGGCGGAAGAGCAGGCGATGGGCTGGTTTGGTGCCGACACGCCGTGAATGAATCGGCTGCTTTAGCCGGCGCCACTCGTGCCGCCATTGCCGCCATTGCCGCCATTGCGTTTAAGTTCCAACTCTTCCCAACGGCTCATGGCGGCATTAATTTCAATGTCGATCGCCTCCAGCCGTACGGCAACAAATTTGGCTTCGTCTGGTGCTTTGACATAAATGCTGCCTTCGGCAAGTTTGGCTTGTAAGGTCGCCTGTTCCTTTTCCAAAGCCTGAATTTTTACGGGCAGGGATTCCAATTCGCGGCTGTCGTTAAAACTCATTTTGACTTTGCGTGCGGTCTGCCCGGACGTTGAAAAGCCAGCATTGACAGTATTTTTCACGGCATTTTGGTTGGAATCGCTGGTTCCGCGCTGGGCTTGCCATTCGGCATATCCGCCAACGTACTCTTGAATTTTGCCGTTGCCTTCGAAGGCGAATACCTGGGTGACAACGTTATCCAGAAAGGCGCGGTCGTGGCTGACCAAGATCACCGTGCCGGCATATTCCTGCAGCATCGACTCGAGTAATTCGAGTGTTTCAATATCGAGGTCATTGGTTGGCTCATCGAGTACCAACACATTGGCGGGTTTGGCGAACAAGCGTGCCAGCAACAGGCGATTACGTTCACCACCGGACAACGATTTCACCTTGGCACGGGCGCGCTGCGGCGGAAATAAAAAATCTCCCAAATATGAAATCACGTGTTTGCGTGCGCCGGCGATTTCGACAAATTCAGAACCAGGTGAAATGACATCAGAGAGGCTCGCTTCATCATCAAGCACTTCCCGGAATTGGTCGAAATACGCCACTTGCAATTGCGTGCCGCGTTTGATGGTGCCGCTGTCGGGCTGCAAATCGGCCAGCATCAGTTTGATGAGGGTGGTTTTACCGGCACCATTCGGGCCGATCAAACCGATGCGGTCACCACGCTGCAAGATCGCTGAAAAATCACGAATGATGACGTTGTTGCCAAACGATTTGGAGACATGAGTTAACTCGGCTACTATTTTGCCGGAGCGTTCACCGGCATCCAGTTGCAGGTTGACTTTGCCCAATACATCGCGGCGCGCCGTGCGCACCCGGCGTAATTCTTCGAGTCGACGCACACGGCCTTCATTGCGGGTGCGGCGTGCCTCGACGCCTTTGCGAATCCAGATTTCTTCTTCTTTCAACAGCTTGTCGAAACGCGCATTGGCGAGCGACTCGGCGTTCATCATTTCGCCCTTGCGACGCTGATACTCGGCAAACGAGCCTGGATAGCTGAATAACTGGCCACGATCGAGCTCAACTATGCGCGAAGCAAAGGTTTCCAGAAAGCGCCGGTCATGGCTGATGGAAATGACCGCGCCGCCAAAGCTTTTGAGGGTTTCTTCCAGCCAGGCAATGCCGTCAAAGTCCAGATGGTTGGTCGGTTCGTCGAGCAACAGCAGGGCGGGTTCACTGACCAGCGCGCGCGCCAGGGCGACGCGCTTTTTCATGCCGCCGGACAGACTCGAAATAATCGCATCCGCATCCAGACCCAATCGGGAGATGACCTCGGTCACCCGGCCGGCGTGGCGCCAGGATTCGTCATCATGCGGGTCTTCGGCCGCCAAACCACTTTCGACGGCGCTGGTGACGGTTGCGCCTTCCTCAAACGAGGGCTCCTGTTGCACCGAGGCCACCCGTACGCCTTTTTCACGCACCACTTCACCGTCATCCGGGGCACTTTCGCCGATGAGGATGCGTAACAGACTGGATTTGCCGGCGCCGTTGCGGCCAATGAGCGCAATGCGCTCGCGGCTATCGACTGAAAAATCAACGTGGTCAAGGAGGGCGACGTCGCCGAAGGCGAGGTGCAGGGTCTTGCAATTAATAAGCGGCATGAAGCGGAACAATTTCAAATAGGGAAGGTCTGCTATTTTCCACTACAAATGCTGTTACAACTAATTGTCATTTTATGAACAATCGTGGCGTATTATTTTGGGCGTAGGGTTTGACCACGAGGTTTCGGTTTTTGAGACGAGCTGCCAAGTCGGAATATCCCGAAAGTTTTTCAATATCATCCGAAAAGGAACTATTTATGAAAAAGATTGCTTCGATTGTTGCCGCATTAACGGTCGGATTAACCGCCAGCCTTGCGTTTGCCGATACGCCGCCGGCACCCGGTGAGCACAAAGGACCGCGTCATCATGCCATGCAGACCCGCGATTGCGCCAAGGCGCCCGCTGACATGAAAGATCGTTGTGAAGCGCACAACAAAATGATTGAAACCTGCAAAGCCAAGCCAGAAGGCGAAGAACGCAAAAAGTGCGTGATGGAAAATCGCCCCAAGCCGCCTGCAAAGTAAAAACACGCCAGCTGTTACGGCACAATAGGTGTGAAGTGGTACTTGACGCGGGCGCGCGTCAAGCGTGGTTGAAGTTGCACCGGACGCTTCTCGTTGCAGGACGGGAAGCGTTTTTTATAGGCAATAAATGTGCTAAAAATAGAAAGTCTATAACTGGCAATGGTTTGCAGGCATAAATTGCCGAAAACGCTTGTTGGTCCTTGTGTTTAGTAATTTTGTGGTGCTTTTTGATTGTGCGGTGAATGAAACCATCGACTTGTCGGCGCTAGAATTAGCTAGCCTGCATATTTCACGGGGACGCACTCGAGCGTGTGTGGATAAGCGAGTGATTTTTTGCTCGACTGACCGAGTAATATCAAGATATTACGAGGGAAGAGAGCGGAAAAGCGCTGCTCAGCCGCCTGTTATCGAGTGCGTAGGCCATCAACCTTACGAAGTACAGTTTGGATTCGCAGAATTTATAGGTCGCCAAGAATGAAAAGCGTATATAAGGCGGGCCGGCCCGTGAAATATGCAGGCTTGCAGTTTGTTGAAATTCTGCTGCGCTCGGTGATGCGGCGTTGGCAAGCGGCTCAAAATCCTCATGTATACCGCATACATTCCGGTTTTTCACCGCTTTCCGCCTTGCCTGACCTTCGCTCGCGACGAATTTCAACAAACTGCTAAGGATGGCTTAAAAATGGCTGCACGGCGATTGTTTTTCAAAAATGTCGGTGCCCATCCGCTCCTTTTATCGCCATGCAATCGTGATTGAAGGTGATTACGACTAACACATCCAATGGTTAGTCAAAGCCGTAATACAGTTGTCCCCCTAAACAACCCGCCAATTTGAAAAATATCCTCGTCCTGTTTCACCAAGAGTGGGATCAAGTCCAGTTTGGCCATGCCGCCGCCGCCAGCGGTGGTGGCCTGCGGTTTTTTCATGAAGGTTTTGATCTATTTACATTTCCGTCCAACACCAATCTGCTGGTGTTCGATATTTTTCGTTTCGTCGACCAACTGGTTGAAAAATACCGTTCGATCAGAATCGATGCGGTGGTGTCGACCCAGGAGCAATTTGGTGCCATTGCGGCGGCGTTGTTATCTGAAAAACTCGGCCTGCCTTCCGGCTCGATTAGCGGCATTTTGAATGCGCAACACAAACTGATTGCACGGCAGATTTTGGCGCGTGAGTTGCCCGAGGCAAATGTGCCGTTTGCGACCTTTCCCTATACCGTCCGGCATGCCGCCGATATTGAATTGCCGTTTCCGTTTTACGCCAAACCGGTCAAAGCGGCGTATTCGGTGCTGGCAAGACAGGTGGACGATTTTGCCGACTTAAAGCAGCACCTCAATTTTCGCCCTTGGGAAATGTTTATCATCAAACGGCTGGTGCGCCCGTTTAACGATGTGGTTGCCAGTCTGGGCGTATCCGCGGTGAATGGCCATTACATGATCGGCGAGGAAATCATTGGTGGCTTTCAGGTCAATGTGGATGGTTTTGTGGTCGATGGTCGCATTAAAATATTGGGAATTGTTGATGCGGTGATGTACCCGGGAACCGATGCGTTTTTGCGCTGGGAGTATCCATCACGATTGCCCGTCGACTGGCAGGCCAATGTGCGGCGCACCGCTGAGAAAACCGTGGCCGCGCTGGGGTTGAATCACGGTTTGTTCAATGTCGAAATTCGCGTTTGTACGCACTCGGGTATTTGCAAGGTGATCGAGGTCAATCCACGCATGGCGGCGCAATTTTCCGACATGTATGAAGCCGTGGACGGCATCAACTTACATGACTTGGCAATTCGTCTGGCGCTGGGCGAAAATGTCACCGCGGACAAAAAGGTCATGCCGGATCGATTTGCCACCAGTTTTGTTTACCGCCGATTTGATGGTCGGCCCCAGCCGAACCTGCCGAATGCCGCGCAGATCAAGGCGCTTGCGGATTTTGACCCACGTGCGCAGTTGGCCACATTCAAAAAAACCGGCAGCGGCTTAGAGCGCGAAATGCGCTGGTTAAAGAGTTATCGGTATGCCTGCCTGAACCTCGCCGCCGGCTCGGAATCCGAGCTGACTGAAAAATACCATCACGCTTCGGCACTTTTGGGATTGCCCACCCATTCTTAAAACTCATATCAAATTGGCCTTGTGCCCTCTGAAACGGTAAAATCAATGTTTTCTTACGTCGTATTGATTTTTACCCATCATGTCATCAGCGTCCCCCAAGTTTTCGACGGTTTCTGAAATCCGTCAGGCCTTTGTTTCCTTCTTTGAATCCAAAGGCCATAGCCACGTCGTTTCCTCTTCATTGGTGCCCCACGACGATCCGACATTGTTGTTTACCAATGCCGGCATGAATCAATTCAAGGACGTGTTCCTTGGCTACGAAAAACGCGACTATGTGCGCGCTGTGACCTCGCAACGCTGTGTGCGTGCCGGTGGCAAACACAATGACCTGGAGAATGTCGGCTACACCGCGCGTCATCACACCTTTTTTGAAATGCTCGGCAACTTCAGCTTCGGCGACTATTTCAAACGCGAGGCGATTCAATACGCGTGGGAATTGCTGACGGTGACTTATCAATTGCCCGCTGAAAAATTATGGGTGACAGTGTATGCGGACGACGATGAGGCCTACAACATTTGGGCCGATGAAGTGGGTGTGCCCAAAGAGCGCATTGTCCGTATAGGTGACAACAAGGGTGGCAAATACGCGTCCGATAATTTCTGGATGATGGGCGACACCGGTCCTTGCGGTCCTTGTAGCGAGCTATTTTATGACCACGGTGCGCATATCGAAGGCGGCCCACCCGGGTCCGCCAATGAAGATGGTGATCGGTATATCGAAATTTGGAATCTGGTGTTCATGCAGTACAACCGCGAGGTCAAAGACGGACCGATGATCCCGTTGCCCAAGCCGTCGGTGGACACCGGCATGGGGCTGGAGCGGCTGTCAGCCGTTTTGCAACACGTGCATGCCAACTACGAAATTGATTTGTTTCAAGCGTTGATCAAAGCCGCCATGCGCGAGACCGGTGAGACCAACATTGAAAACCCGAGCCTCAGGGTCATCGCCGATCATATCCGCGCCTGCGGATTTTTGGTGTGTGATGGGGTGATGCCGGAAAATGCCGGACGTGGTTATGTGTTGCGTCGTATTGCCCGTCGCGCGATGCGCCACGGCTACAAGCTGGGTCAGAAAAAACCATTCTTTTATAAGCTGGTTGATGACTTGGCGAAAGCCATGGGCGACGCCTTTCCGGAAATTGCCGAGCACAAACAACGTGTCAAAGCGGTGTTGAAGCAAGAAGAAGAACGTTTTGGTGAGACGCTGGAAAATGGCATGGCCATGCTGGCCATTGCACTCGCCAAAGATGCAAAGAATTTGGATGGCGAAACGGCTTTCAAACTTTACGATACCTTCGGTTTTCCAGTCGATCTGACTGCCGACATCGGCCGCGAGCGCGGCTTCGAAGTCGATATGGCGGGCTTTGACAAAGCCATGAGTGAGCAGCAAACACGTTCACGCTCGGCTGGCAAATTCAGCGCCAGGGAAAAGCTGGTGTATGAAGGTGTCAAAACCGCGTTTCGAGGGTATGACTCGCTGAGTGAGGCGGCGCATGTGGTGGCGTTATATCGTGGCGGTGTAAAAGTAGATCGTCTGGCGGCAGATGAGGAGGGGGTGGTGGTATTGGATCGCACGCCGTTTTATGCCGAGTCGGGCGGACAAGTGGGCGATGTCGGCGAATTGAGCAAGGCAGGCGTTTGTTTGACTTTGTTTGCGGTGGAAGACACACAAAAAATTCAAGCTGATGTATTTGGTCATTTTGGTCGTGTCAAAACCGGTGAGTTGGCAGTCGGCGACAGCATCGCTGCGCAGGTTGATCTGTCGATGCGCGCGCGTACCCAGCGCCATCACTCGGCGACACACTTGATGCACAAGGCGTTGCGGGAAGTGTTGGGCGACCATGTGCAGCAAAAGGGCTCGTTGGTCGACGCTGAAAAAACGCGTTTCGACTTTGCCCACAATGCACCGATGACCTCGGCCGAGATCGCCACGGTCGAGGCAATGGTGAATGCCGAGATTTTGCAGAATCAGGCCACCAGCGCCCAAGTGATGGCGCTCGAAGCGGCGCAAAAAACCGGCGCGATGATGTTGTTCGGTGAAAAATATGGCGACGAAGTGCGGGTGCTGGAAATCGGCTCGTCAAAGGAGCTGTGCGGCGGCACCCACGTTGCACGCAGTGGTGACATCGGCTTTTTCAAAATTGTTTCTGAAGGTGGAGTGGCAGCCGGGGTGCGGCGTGTTGAAGCGGTGGCCGGTTCGGTCGCGTTTGAATATATCCAGGCGCTCAATCGCAGTATTGAAAATGCGGCGGCGATGTTAAAGGCGCAACCAGCGGAATTGGAAGCCAAAATCGGCCAGACCTTGCAACATGTCAAGGAATTGGAAAAACAACTGGCGCAGTTGAAGTCAAAACAGGCGGCTTTCGCGGGTGACGATTTGCTCGGTCAGGCAAAAGACGTGAACGGCATCAAATTGTTGGTCGCAAAATTGGACGGCGTCGACGCCAAGAGCCTGCGCGAGACCATGGATCAGCTCAAAAACAAACTCAAGTCTGGCGTGATTGTGTTGGCCGTAGTGGAGGGCGACAAGGTCCAACTCGCTGCCGGTGTCACCGCTGATTTAATCGGCCGTTTCAAAGCCGGCGAGGTGGTCAATCATGTTGCCCAACAAGTCGGCGGCAAAGGTGGCGGCAAGCCGGATATGGCGATGGCGGGTGGCACCAATCCGGCCGGGCTCGCTGCGGCGTTGGATTCGGTCGCGGCTTGGATCGCAACAAAATAAAGGAACACCATGACCACCGCTCTTGATGTTGTCACGCTGAATCTCAAACAATCACAAGCCGCACTGGAGGCGTTAATCGCCGCGCCACAAACGCTGGCAAACATCGCGGCGGCGGCCGAGGTATTTGGCAAGTCGTTGGAAAATGGCGGGCGGATTTTTTCGTGTGGCAATGGTGGCAGCATGTGTGACGCCATGCATTTTGCCGAGGAGTTGTCAGGCCGGTATCGCGACGATCGCAAGGCCTTGTCGGCGGTGTCGATCAGTGACCCGTCGCATATTTCCTGTGTTGGTAACGACTACGGCTACGACTTTATTTTTTCGCGTTATCTTGAAGCCCATGCCAGAGCCGGTGACGTGTTGTTGGGCATCAGTACCAGTGGCAAGAGTGGCAATGTCATCAAGGCCGCCGAGTATGCGCGCGCGCATGGCATCCATGTCGTAACCCTCACCGGCAAAGCGGATAGTGTGCTTGGTAAAATGGCGACGGTGGATGTGATGACACCCGGCACCAGCGGCTACGCGGATCGGGTGCAGGAATTGCACATCAAGGTCATCCATATTTTGATCGAGCTGATTGAGCGGCGGTTTTTCCCGCAGAACTACCGGTAGCGGATGCCGCTGTGATGGCGGCAGCAGGACCAACCCCTAATTTTCCCCCCATGTTTGTATATTGCCCACACTGCACCAAGATTCTGGTCGAGTGTTTGTTTGATGAAGACGGCGGCCCGACACCGCGGCGCGCCTGCCCGGACGATGATTGTGGATTTATTCATTATGAAAACCCGACGCCGGCTGTGGGTGTGCTGATTGAACACAACGGCGATATCGTGCTGGCACGCGCGGCCGGTTGGCCAGAAGGCATATTTGCGTTGGTCACCGGCTACTTGGAAAAAAACGAAGATCCGCTCGCTGCCGTGAAACGCGAAGTCAAGGAAGAAACCAATCTTGATGTGGTGCACACCGAGATCATCGGCAATTACATTTTTGAACGCAAGAATGAAGTCATGCTGTGTTATTTCGCAAAATGTTCCGGCGAAATTAAACTGTCGGCTGAGTTGGCGGAAACAAAGCGATACCGGCCTGAGGAGCTGCGACCTTGGCCGCGTGCCACCGGTTTTGCCGTGGCAGACTGGATGCGATCGCGTGGTTTGCCAGTCACGTTTATTGACCGTCCGCCGATTGTCGTTGTGCCCAATGTTGTAAAACAAGCTGTGATATCCATCAAATGAAAAATCAAAAACCTGAAACCATTGCCGCCCAGGCGTTGGGTTGGATCGATGACCAGACCAAGGAAATTGTCGGTCAAATCCATACCTCGACCACCTATATCCGTGACGCCGATAATGAATATCGTTCCGGTCGTGTTTATGGGCGTGACCACAATCCAACCTTTGAGCAACCCGAGGCGGTACTGAACGCACTTGAGGGTGGATATCAGACCCTGTTGTTTGCCTCCGGTATGGCTGCCGCCACAGCCGTGTTTCAATCACTCAATCCCGGCGACCATGTGATTGCCCCCAGGGTCATGTATTGGTCGTTGCGCAATTGGCTGAAGACCTTTGCAACCCGCTGGGGCCTGGTGGTGGAGTTTGTCGACGCGACCGATTTGGACGCACTGCGGGCGAAAATTCGGCCCGGACAAACCAAACTGGTGTGGATTGAGTCACCGGCCAATCCGATCTGGGACGTTACTGATATCGCCGCAACCTGCGAGATTGCGCATGCGGCCGGTGCATGGGTGGCGGTGGATTCGACTGTGGCGACACCGGTGTTGACGCGACCGATTGAATTTGGCGCCGACTTGGTGATGCATGCCGCAACCAAATATTTGAATGGGCACTCGGATGTGGTGGCGGGTACTCTCACGGCGGCGCGCGATTCGGAAACCTGGCAACGTATACGCAGTGTGCGTGCTCAAATCGGCGGCATTGCCGGGCCATTTGAAGCGTGGTTGTTAACCCGCGGCATGCGTACCCTGTTTCCACGCGTGCGCACCGCATCGGCCAGCGCACAAACGATCGCCGAACATTTTGTGCGGCATCCACAGGTGGCGGAAGTCCTCTATCCGGGTCTGCCCGGTTTTAAGGGGCATGACCTCGCCGCCAAACAAATGAAGGGGGGGTTTGGCGGCATGTTATCGATTCGTTTCAACGGTGGCGGCGGTGGCGGCGGCGGGAGCGGCGGCGGTGGAGAAGGAGCGGCGATTGCGGTGGCGGCACACACCCAGTTGTGGAAACGCGCGACCTCACTTGGTGGTGTGGAAAGTTTGATTGAACACCGTGCCAGCGTGGAAGGCGAGGGCACACCGGCGCCAGCCGATATGCTGCGTCTGTCGGTGGGCATTGAAGACAGCAACGATTTGATCAACGATATTGAACAAGCACTTTCTGTGACCGAAAAATGACCACTGCCGATATCACCACCCGCATTCAGACCTACCTTGTGCGCGCCGATCTGGATCGATATCTGGTGCACACGCCGGTCATCGTTAAAAATATTCACGCCATCATGGCCGCCTTGGGTGAACTTCCCCCCACGTTTCATCTCGACACGCTCTACACCTATCAGGTGCCGATGCTGGGTGAAAATGGCGCATGTTCATTGATCGACGAAATGTCGCCAACACCCTACGATCTGGCGGTGGTGCTGGGGGGGCGATCGGATGCCAATACCCGAAAATTATTATTGCTCAATCAGGCGGTTGAACATGTGACACAAATGACCGGAGCCGATTGGTTGGGTATTTATCAGACGCGGGTAGACGCAAAAGCGAACAGGATGTTGGTCAAACTTGCCTATCGGGGGCGTCCGTCGCGCGCCGAATTTCCACTCACGCCAGAATTTGCTTATGGTAGCCCCGGCAGCACCAACAGCAGCGTCGGCCTGGAAGGCTCGGCGCGGGTGATTGATGACGTGACGGCTTACACGGCTGAAGGCAGTGGTTTTTATGTGTGCGACGACAAAGTGCAATCGGAAGCCTGTTTGCCGATGTTTGATGAGGCGGGAAATATTCTCGGCATCATCGATGCCGAAGCCGAGCCAAAGAATTTTTTTAATGCCGATCGGATTTCGGCATTGGTGGCGCTGGCGTTGGTTACCCCGGCGTTATTGCCGTAAGTAATGGCGTCAGTATGGCAACGCTGGATTTATTGCATTTTTGATGTTGCCACTTCTTGCATAGATCGTGCCTCTGTGATTTTAAAACGCTAATGGACATAAGCATTTCCAAGCATTTTCGCTTGGAAATGGTCTCTGGCAATATGTTTCTTCTGTTTTTTATTACCAGTAATTCGCGATAATAGATGTAGATATAGCTTTTCTCGTTTAGAGTTCAGAGTATGCCCAGAATATTTGACAACATTTCCAGCAAGCTGCTTGACGCGCTCCGTGGCACTCTTGCGACTTCCCATCGGGCCGACTTCTGTATTGGCTATTTGAATCTTCGCGGTTGGCAGGCAATCGACGATTTAACGGCAAATTGGGACGTGGATGCTGGGCAGGTCGCGCGCGTTTTAGTCGGCATGCAACGGCCGCCTCATGATGACATCAAGGCGTTATATCAGGCCACAGATCAGGATGGCCTGGTCGATACGGCAGCCGCCCACCGCCACAAGAAAAAATTCGCGCAGCACCTCAAGGAACAGATTACCTTCGGCATTCCTACCGGACGGGATGAAAAAGGACTGCGGGCGTTCGCCAAGCAGTTGCGTGCCAACCAGGTTGTCGTAAAGTTGTTCCTGCCGTACCCTCTTCACGCGAAGCTCTATTTGCTGTTTCGTGACGACATCAATAATCCCGTGACCGGGTTTGTCGGCAGCAGCAATCTCACCATGTCTGGCCTTGCCAAACAAGGTGAATTGAATGTCGATGTACTGGACCACGACGCAACTGACAAACTTGCCAGATGGTTTGATGACCGTTGGAATGATCGGTGGTGTATTGATGTATCTGCTGAACTTGCAGAAATAATCGAAACCAGTTGGGCACGTGAGGAGGCGATACCGCCGTATCACATCTACCTGAATATGGCGTATCACCTTAGCACCGAGGCACGAGCAGGCTTGAGTCAATTTCGGTTGCCGGCACGATTTGAAGAAGAACTTTTCGACTTCCAGAAGAGTGCCGTCAAGATTGCGGCGCGCCACCTGCACCGTCGTGGCGGCGTGATGATCGGCGACGTCGTAGGCCTCGGCAAAACTATAATGGCAACGGCACTGGCGCGAATGTTTGAGGACGATCTTGGCTTTGAGACGCTCATAATTTGTCCGAAAAATCTTGAACCGATGTGGGAGCAATACCGCACCGAGTACGGGCTGCGTGGCAAGGTGATGCCGATTTCCAAGGTTACCAAAGACCTGAGGGAACTAAAGCGGTATCGGCTGGTTTTAATCGATGAAAGCCACAACCTGCGCAACCGCGAAGGCCGCCGATATAAGGCCATCGCGGACTACATTCGCTTATGTGATGCCAAAGTGATTTTGCTCACTGCCACTCCGTACAATAAAACCAAGACCGACTTGTCCAGTCAGCTTCGGTTATTTATCGACGAGTCGATGAATCTCGGTATTCGTCCTGAACATTTCATGCGTGCAAATGGATATTCGGACGGTGATTTTGAGCGGCGGTTCCAGTGCCGCGTGAATTCAATATTGGCGATTGAAAAGAGCGATGAGTTTGATGACTGGCGCGAGTTAATTCGCCTGTACATGGTGCGGCGTACCCGCAGCTTCATCATCCAGCATTACACCGAAGCCGATGCCAAAGGGCGACGTTTTTTCCGAACAAAAGATGATGAAAAGCGATACTTCCCGGTTCGCCGACCACGTTCACTCGCGTTCATGGTGGATGACGCCGACCCCAGTGATCGATATGCGCAACTCTATTCCCCCGATGTCGTTGACAAGATCAACGCGCTGCATGTGCCGCGCTATGGCTTGGGTTTGGAGTCGTATGTTGACGCGATTGCCGTCAAGGCAGCAACGCCTGCTGAACGCAAATTTATTGAGAATTTGAGTCGTGCAGGTAAACGCCTGATGGGATTCTGCCGCACCAATTTGTTCAAGCGGTTGGAATCCAGCGGGTTCTCATTTCTGCAATCGATAGACCGCCATATTCTGCGTAACCAGATTTATCTTTACGCCATTGAGCACGGCCTTGACTTGCCAATTGGCACGCTCGATGCCGATTTGCTCGCGGGCGAGCGCATGGATGAAGATGCCGAAGGGCTCGATGGTGAAACCGAAGATTTGCTCGACGGCATCACCGAAGAAATCGCAGAGACGGACGCCATAAACACCGGCATGTCGCGTGCGGCTGAAGCCTACAAGCAATATGCCGGATCATTCAAGAAGCGCTTCAAATGGATCAGCCCGCGGTTATTCAAGCCAACACTTGCCGAACATTTGCAAAGCGACACCGTTTCGCTTGCAACACTGTTGGCGGCAGGTGGTGGATGGCAGCCTGGCCATGACCGCAAGCTGGCTGAGCTCATCAAACTGCTGGATGTGACGCACAGCAAAGAAAAAGTCCTAGTCTTTACACAGTTTGCCGATACCGCCCGCTATCTGGGGCGGGAGCTCACCGCAGCGGGAATGAAAAGTATGGCAGTGGCGACGGGAGCCACGTCAGACCCTTATGCACTCGCCTGCCGCTTCTCCCCCAAATCAAACAACAAAGACATCAGCAAAGCCGATGAGCTGCGTGTGTTGGTCTGTACTGATGTGCTGTCCGAGGGGCAAAATTTGCAAGACTGTGGTGTGGTGGTGAATTTTGATTTGCCGTGGGCCATCATCCGCCTGATCCAGCGCGCGGGCCGTGTTGACCGTATTGGGCAACGTGCCGAAGAAATTTTCTGTTATTCGTTTTTACCTGCCGAGGGGGTCGAGCGCCTGATTAACTTGCGATCACGCATTCAGCAGCGATTGAGCGAAAACGCGGAGGTAGTCGGCACGGATGAAGCATTTTTCGAAGATGAAGAAGCCACCACTATTCGCAATCTTTACACTGAGCAATCCGGTGTGCTGGATGACCATGATGACGAAGTTGATCTCGCCTCCTACGCATGGCAAATATGGAAACAAGCCACAGAGGACGATGCAGAGCTTGCCAGAACGGTAGAAGCGTTGCCACCCGTTGTGTATTCGGCGCGCGCATTTCAGCTTGATTTGGCACGACTGCCTGCATTGGGTGATGACGCTTCCAATGGTGGCACGCTGGTGTATGTGAAGTCACCCGAAGGCAACGACCATCTCTTATGGGTGGGTGTGGACAACCGCACTGTGACTGAATCCCAATACACTATTTTGCGTGCGGCCGAATGCACCCCAAATGAACCAGCGCACCCGCGTGCGGAAAATCATCACGAGCTGGTCGCCATCGGCCTGAGGCTCGCTCTTGCACAAGATAAATCAGTCGGCGGTGGTTTAGGCCGACCATCCAGCCCGCGCCGTCGTGCCTACGAACGACTAAAGAACTATGCCGAATCACAAGCCAATACGCTGTTTCGAGATGAGGAGCTTGAGCGTGCCGTCGACGACGTTTTTCGCAATCCTTTACTCGAAACTTCGGCGGACTTGCTCAATCGCCTGATACGTGCCGGAGTCAACGACGAGGAGTTGGCGCAGGCTACAAAGTCCCTGCGCGAAGAAGGGCACCTCACCTACGCCGAGGACGAGGCCGCTCTGCGCGAACCGCGAATTGTTTGTTCAATGGGCTTGATCCCAGCCGAGGCCTGAGCGAATGGCCATCGACTTTCAGGCATTCCAGAAGCACCTTGGCGAGTTCGATTTCAACGCGCTGTTTGTTGACGTACTCGGCTGGTCGCACCCTACGCGCAATGCGCGCGTGTGGCGGGATGACGATGCTAAAGGCACGACCTTCCGCACCCGCATGGTCGCTGAACTTGCAAGCGTAGCGGTGTTTGAAATTATTGCCGAGGGCGGCTGGCCAGACGAGGCAACCCGCATGGCAATCTGGCGGCATATCAGCCAATCCCATTTTGAGAATCTGCTGATTTTTCTGGATCGCGAAACCAACCCAACACAAAGCGTCTGGTACTGGGTCAAGCGCATCAAGGATGAGGCGGGCAAGAAAAAGAACCTCCCGCGCCGCCATGAATATTTTCGCGGCCAGCCCGCCGATTTGTTCGCGTCGAAATTGCAGGCAATGGTGGTCGAACTCTCCGAACTCGACGAGGAGGGCAGAATCCAGGTGCTTGAAGTCGCCCGGCGCATGGAAGCGGCGCTCGATGTCGAGAAAACCACCAAGCGATTCTTTACCGCTTACCAACAACAGCATCTCGCCCTGATCGACCTCATCGAAGGCATAGCGGACGAGCGTGATCGCCGCTGGTATGCATCGGTGCTGCTGAACCGTTTGATGTTCGTCTGGTTTATGCAGAAAAAACGTTTCATTGACAACGGCGACACCGACTACTTGTCGCGCCACCTCAAACAGAGCCCGCAGCGCGGCAACGATAAATTTTTCAGCGGATTTCTCAATGCGCTCTTCTTTGAAGCCTTCGCCAAACCAGAGGCCGACCGCAGCGATGCCGCCCGCGCGCTGACCGGAAAAGTCCCGTACCTGAACGGTGGATTGTTCCTGCACCACAAGCTGGAGTTGGATGCAAACGATCAACCACGCATCGGCATCACGCTTAACATTCCCGACATCGCCTTTGAAGGCATCTTCAAACTATTTGCCGGTTTTTCGTGGAATCTCGATGACACGCCGGGCGGTCAGGCGGATGAAATCAACCCGGATGTGCTGGGCTATATCTTCGAAAAATACATCAACCAGAAAGCCTTCGGCGCCTATTACACGCGACCTGAGATCACCAGCTATCTGGCGGACCGCAGCATTCATCAACTAATTCTGGAGCGTGTGCGAGAGCCCGCATTCTTTGAACAGCCCGCCGTCGAATTTGACAGCATCGCCGACATGCTCGTGCGCATGGACGCCCGCATCGCGATGAGGCTGGTCAATGAGGTATTGCCCGCCATCACCATCCTCGACCCGGCGGTCGGCTCCGGCGCGTTTCTGGTCGCAGCCCTCAAGACACTCATCAATGTCTACTACGCCATCGTCGGTCGCGCCAAGCTCGGCGCCAGCGAAGCGCTGCAACGCTGGCTGGAAGATATAGAGCGCCAGCACGCCAGCGTCCACTACTTCATCAAGCGCAAAATCGTCACCGACAATCTCTACGGCGTGGACATCATGGAGGAAGCCTGCGAGATCGCCAAGCTGCGCTTGTTCCTTGCCATGATCGCCTCGGTGCGCAAAGCCGAAGACCTCGAACCGCTGCCGAATATCGACTTCAATATCCTGCCGGGCAATTCGCTCGTCGGTCTGATGCGTGTCGATGAACATGAATTCAACGACCATCAACCCGATATGTTCAAGACGCCATATCGCCAATTGGTCGAAGAGAAAAATCGCAAGCTGGCGGTCTATCGCGATACTGCGGGTGTCTTCGGCAAAGACGTAAATTTGCGCGAGCTGCGCGACGATATTGACGATGCAATGACCTCCGCCGAGACCGTCATGAACGAACTGCTCCGCGACAAATTTGAAGCGCTCGGCGTGAAATTCGAGCAGGCCACGTGGGATGACAAAAAGAAAACCCTCGGTAAACCCGTGAAGCGCCGCATCACCCGCGAAGACATCGACGCACAGACGCCGTTTCACTGGGGCTATGTGTTCGACCGCATCGTGCAAACCAACGGCGGCTTCGACATTATTCTGGCGAACCCGCCGTGGGATGTCCTCAAGCCGCAGGCCAAGGAATTCTTTGCCAATCACTCCACGCTCGTCAGCAAGAACAAGATGACGATCAAGGAATTCGAGAAAGAACAAACCAGTCTTTTGAAAGATGTCGAGGTGCGCGAGGCGTGGCTGGCTTACGAGAATCGCTTTCCGCATATGAGCAGTTTCTTCCGCGCCGCGCCGGAATACAGCCATCAAAGTGCCGTGGTCGGCGGCAAGAAAACCGGCTCGGATATTAATCTTTACAAGCTGTTTACCGAGCGCTGTTTTCAGCTTGCGCGCCCCGGCGGGCACATAGGCATCGTCATTCCCTCTGGCATCTATACCGATCTCGGTGCCAAAGGGTTGCGCGATTTACTGTTTAATGAGGCGAAGATCGAAGGGCTGTTCTGTTTTGAAAATCGCAAGGAGATTTTCGAGGGTGTCCATCGCAGTTTCAAGTTTGTGGTGTTGACCTTCGAGAGGCCGCTCGCGCCACGTTTGCAAGCGACGGGTGAACGCAATGCGAGCGCGCCGCCGGATGATTTGTTGGCGCCGCTGCGGGCGGGTGAACTCACAACGCGGAAATTTCCAGCGGCATTCATGCGGCATGATGTTGCCGAGCTGGCACGCTTTCCTGATGAAGGTGCGCTGTGGCTCGACGTGGAATTGATCCGCAAGCTTTCGCCGGATTCGCATTCGGTGATGGAATTCAAGGGTGAGCTGGATATTCACATCGCGAAAAAAATGCTGAAGTTTCCGTTGTTGGGAGAGCAGATTGAGGGCGCGTGGAATTTGAAACTCACGAACGAGTTTCACATGACCAACGACAGTCAACTCTTCAAGACTGCACCTGGGCCGGGCAGGTTGCCGTTGTATGAGGGGAAGATGATTCACCAGTTTGATTCGGCATATGCGGAGCCGCGATATTGGGTGGACGCGAAGGAAGCGGATGTCGAATTGCGACGCGGAGCGACCCGAAAGCTCAAACAGCTTTTGAAAGCGGAAACTGGATTGTCTATCGAGGAGTTGGATCAGTTGATCGACGTGACGGCAATTCGCATCGACAACTCGGCTTATCGGTTGGGTTTTCGCGACATTGCGGCAAGCACCAACGAACGCGCCATGATTTGTAGCTTGCTTCCACCCGGCGTGTTCGCTGGCAACACACTCAATCTGTTACAGCCGTTCGAATTTGAAACGCGGGATATGAAGTGGCAACAGCGAGCGACGTTAAGTGAATCGGAGCAACTCTTTCTTTGTGGCGTATTCAATGGATTTGTGACAGATTGGTTGCTCCGCCAGAAGATCACTTCACACCTCAACATGTTTTACGTTTTCCAGGTGCCAATACCGAGATTGGCCGCCGCCGACAGGAGAACACTTCAAGTAGCGGAGCGAACGGCAAAACTCATTTGCACGACACCCGAATTCGACGCCCTCGCCCGACAAGTCGGCCTGCGCGACCACCGCGATGGTGTCACCGACCCCGCCCAACGCGCGCAACTACGCGCCGAACTCGATGGCTTGGTCGCGCATCTGTACGGCCTCACAGAGGACGAGTTTGTACATATTCTGGCAACTTTCCCGCTCGTTGCAGAGCCGGTGAAAGTTGCTGCGCGCAATGCATATCGAGACGTCAAACGGGGGTTGATCAAATGAGCGATACCAGACTACAACTGAAGCAAGTTCGCGTTCGCAACTTCAAAGCGATAACCTATAGCCGGACGGTACGGCTTGGGATCCTAACGGTGTTCATCGGCCACAACGGCAGTGGGAAATCGAGCTTGATAGAAGCGCTTGAGACCTACCAATCAATCGTAGTGGATGGCCTGGACGTAGCCATGCAGCGATGGTTGGGCATTGAGCACGTCAGGCATAAGGCCGCCAATCGGATAAATCACCTGGATTTGACGTTTCCGCCAATCTCATTCGAGTTGACGATTGGGATAACCGCACGAAAATCTGCGCAGATTGAGATGGATGTTAACGTCGATGCGAGTGCCAACCGTATGTATATCGCGCGCGAAAAGTCGCAGCACGCCAATGGTTGGCTGATTGAAAAATCGATTGAACGATTTGGCGAAAATTTCGAGCCAGGCCGCTCTATTTTGGCGTCATCGCGAGGTGAGCATCGGAAACTCGCGCAGCATATTCGCGATTGGCAGTTCCTGACGATTCAACCGGAAAAAATGGGTTTGCCTGTTCCGCAACAACGCACTGGCGGTGGGGTGCGGCTGGCGAAGGATGCGAGCAATATCGCTGACTACCTGCTTGACATCCAGCGCCTTGATGAGAAATTGAACACCCATGCGCTGGAAGGTATTGTTCGCACAATGGAATACGTATTGCCTTACGCCCGTGACTTGCAACCAACGTTAACGTCTGAGCTAGAGCGTAAGGCGTATCTTCAACTCACCGAGAGTGATTTCAAAGTGCCGGGTTGGATGTTGTCCACCGGTACCTTGCGGGTGCTGGCGCTATTGGCGGTGTTGCGCCATCCAACACCACCGCCATTGGTGATTGTCGAAGAAATTGAGAATGGATTGGATCCGCGCAGCATTCATTTGCTGGTTGAAGAGATTCGGACTGCAGTGTTGGCGGGCACCACACAAGTCATTCTCACGACACACTCGCCATACTTGCTTGATCTGCTAAAGCTTGATCAATTGGTACTTGTGGCACGCGACAAGGATGGGCAGACGCGCTTTCAACGGCCTGCTGACGACGAAAAACTCATGGCGTGGGCAAAGGAGTTTGCACCAGGCAGGCTCTATACCATGGGTGCGATGCATGAAAGCGTCCAATCATGATCGGCTTCATTTTCGAGTGTGGCCCGCAGGGTGCGGATAAACAAGTGTGCGAATACCTGGCGAGCAAAATCCGACCCGGCGCCAATCTCACCAGTCGGACGCTGGATAACAAGGGCAACTTACTTCGCGATGCGGGCAAAGTGGCGGCGCAGATGTTGAAGGACGGCTGTACTTGCATCCTGATTATTTGGGACTTGCGACCCGCTTGGCCGGGCGACATCCCTAAGCCTTGCCGAAATGTGGAGCGGCTACAAGTGTTGCAGTTGCTGGGCGAAGCTGGCGTACCTGCCAACGCGGCCATATTTCTGATCTGCATTGAGCAGGAGTTGGAGAGCTGGATTTTGGCTGCTGACTATGCGCTTTCGGCAGTTTTGTCCACGCCAGCGCATCCGTACAGCATTGTTCGCACGCGCAAGCCTGACCGGGTGCCGAGCCCGAAAGCAACCGTAAAAAATCATTTCAAGAAAGCGCGGGGATGGATTTATGACGACAAAGTAGATGCGGTTAGGACGATTCGCGCGGCAGAAATCGATTTGAAAAAGCTAAGGCGATCTGTCAGCTTTGCCCGATTTGAGAAAAAACTATTAGCTTGTTCTTGAAGGGTAAACGTTTCATCTTCATTATCAGAGGCTCCTGTTAATAAACTGCGAAAAGAAGAAATACAGCGTAAGTTCAACGCGTTAGACGCGGGGTTACTATCATTTTTCCCGCTGTAGGGTCAGGCGAGACCTTTAAAAATTACCCACACCAAGTGCTGATCCAAGCAAATTTGTCTGGAAACACACGCAATTACCGGTGTTTTTTTGTCGCTTATTTGCCTAATTGCGAACGTATCGATTCAATACGCTTGCGATTCACATCAAAATCGCGCACGCCCAATCTCGATCCTGACCGGACGTGAATGACATTTGCTGTTTCGTCCAGTGCGAACTCCACATCGTCGACAAAACCCATCTTTGCAGATTTAAATTCCGCATACAGATAATTTGGTTTTGCACTGATGATTGTGGTGCGTGGTTGCGCACGTACAAGGGCATCAAGTTTTTTCCATGCCGCCGATGCGTCACCGGTTATGACCAGTGGCGCAATGTAATGGCTGTCGTCTTTGGCGACGGTGGACGAAACGGCGTTGGGTTTATGCGGCGGTGGCTTAAATTTGCCGTCGGTAAAGCCAAGTCCGCCTGGCGGATTGCCGGCAAAGAGTCCCATCGGTTGGCCTCCATAAATTTCAATCGCCAACACAGTGGAGAGCGACAGAATGATGACAAACAATAACAACAGTGTGTTTTTCATAATTTTTATCATGGCGCAACGATAATGGAGGATTGTGGTCTATCTCACCAACACATCAACTCATCAGTGTTTTTGTTCCGGCCGGCGTTTCAATATGGGCGCACATGGTCATTCCGGAATAGGGCGGTGACGCGTTCATCACCATGGATTTTTCCAGGCCAATTTCGCTGAGTAAATATTGTACCTTGGGTGGATTCGGATGCGCCGCTTCCATCCAACTCAAGCGGCACCCCTGATCGGACAGCCGGTCGCACGGATGGCCTGAACCGTCCCATTGAATCAAATGCGGAATTAAGCCGCCTTCGATCGGGAAGCCGTCGTCGGGAATACTGATTCGCCAGCGAAAGTCGCCGCGGGACATGTCATGCACTTCGCCAAGGATGCCGCCGGTTTTTTCAACCACATGCTCGATGTCATTGGTGCGGGCGACCCAGCCGATCAGTCGTGGACGTTGCGCGATACGCTCTTGCACGTCTTCGGTGTCGAGTCCAAACCATCTCGGCACCAGTGGATCGGGCGCGTCCGGTCGTAATGCGATCAATTCAAGATAACAGGCTGGACCAAGCGACAACAGGCGGTTGTGTGTGCCCATATGGGCATGTTCGCCAACGCCACTGAGCGACACGCCCAGAAATCGTTCCAGCCATACACTGCCACGGCCAAGATCGGCGCAGCCTATAACCAAATGATCAATTGCCGACGGCATGGCCTGAAAAATTACGCAGCGGTGATGCTGCGTTTTAGTGACAGCGCGGCTTGGATCCGTAATGCCAATTGGCCGCAGGTCCAGCCAATCATGACTCCGACCGCATTGGCCAGTGCATCGGCCCACTCAAAAAAACGATAAGCAGTTAAACCTTGCGCAGCTTCGATGGCAAGCCCCATGGCCATCAATGCAAACGCAATCAACCCATGGTGAAACAATTTTTGTTGCGGTGTCGCCAACATCCAGACCGCCATCAAACTGCCGTAAGCAATAAAGTGGTGCAGCTTGTCGGAGCCGGGCACGGCGAGGTTATTGAGCGGAATGAGCGAGCCCACCCAAATCGCCAGGATGAAAATGACACCGGTGGCACGAAAGAACAGGGTCATGTTTTTTTTCATAAAGTCGTTATAGGTAGCGCGTTTTGGGGCATTTATGGCTGAAAGTGCTCGCCAACAGGGCAGTTTACTTTGTTTTTCGTTGCGGCGGCAAATCGGTGCACACGCCTTCATACAATTCCGCAGCCATGCCAATGGTTTCGCCGAGTGTCGGATGCGGGTGAATGGTTTTGCCGATGTCGGTCGCGTCACAGCCCATTTCAATGGCGAGCGCGATCTCGCCGATCATGTCACCGGCGTGGGTGCCGACGATGCCGCCGCCGATCACACGATGGGTTTCAAGGTCGACAATCAGTTTGGTGAAACCCTCATCACGGCCATTGGCAATCGCCCGGCCGGATGCCGCCCACGGAAAGACACTCTTGCCAAACTTGATGTCCTTGGCCTTGCAGCTTTCTTCGGTCTCACCAACCCATGCCACTTCGGGATCGGTGTAGGCGACACTCGGAATCACCCGCGCATCAAAAAATGTTTTTTGGCCGGCAGCGGCTTCGGCGGCAACGTGGCCTTCGTGCACCGCCTTGTGCGCCAGCATCGGTTGGCCAACAATGTCACCGATCGCAAAAATATGCGCAACGTTGGTGCGCAATTGATTGTCGACAGTAATGAAGCCACGCTCGGTCACCGCCACACCGGCCTTATCCGCGCCAATTTTTTTGCCGTTTGGTGCACGGCCAACACACATCAGCGCCATGTCGTAACGCACCGGATCGCCACGTTTGCCATCCGCAGTTTCAAAGGTGACATATATGCCGTCGGTCTTGGCATCGACTGCCACGGTTTTGGTGTTGAGCATAATATTGTCGAAGCGTGGCGCATTCAATTTTTGCCAGACTTTGACCAGGTCACGATCCGCGCCCTGCATCAGTCCGTCGAGCATTTCGACCACATCGAGTCGCGCTCCTAGTGTTGAATAAACGGTGCCCATTTCCAGACCGATGATGCCGCCGCCGATGATCAGCATTTTTTTCGGAATTTCTTTGAGCGCCAGTGCACCGGTCGAGTCGAGAATGCGTGGGTCGTTGGGAATAAACGGCAAACGAACCACCTGTGAACCAGCGGCAATAATCGCCTTGTCAAAACGGATCACCTTTTTCTCGCCGGTTTTTTCCTGTCCGCTGCCGGTAGTAAGTTCGACTGCAATATGGTGCGCATCGATGAATTGACCAATACCACGCACCGTCTCAACTTTGCGTGCCTTGGCCATGCCGGCCAGACCGCCGGTGAGTTTGCCGACCACTTTTTCTTTCCAGCTGCGTAATTTATCCAGATCGATTTTGGGTGCGCCAAAGCTGATGCCATGTTCGGCCAGAGCCGCGGTTTCGTCTGCCACTGCAGCGACGTGCAATAACGCTTTGGAGGGAATACAGCCGACGTTTAAACACACGCCACCAAGTTGGGCGTAACGCTCGATGAGGATGACTTTCATGCCCAGATCGGCGGCTCGAAACGCGGCCGAATATCCGCCGGGACCGGCACCCAGCACCACTATTTCACAGGAGAAGTCGACATTGCCTGCATAGGTGTTGGCGGAGGCGGCAGTGGGGATCGGGGTGGGGATTGGCGCCATTGTAGGTCCGGACGGCGCGTTGGTTGTTGGTGCTGTGTTTTTTTCCAGAGCGGATGTTGCCGCCACAGATGTTGCCGCAGCGGTGGTAGCCGACTCCAGTACCAACAGCAGCGAGCCTTCTGAAACCCTGTCGCCGGTTTTGACTTTTAATTCTTTAATCACGCCGGCGTATGGCGACGGAATCTCCATGGTCGCCTTGTCACTCTCGAGTGACAGCAGTGAGTCTTCTTTTTTGACGGTGTCACCGGCCTTAACCAATATTTCGATGACTGGAATATCTTGGAAGTCGCCGATGTCGGGAACGGTAACGTTTATCAGGTTTGACATGCCGGCTCCTAAAGTACCAGTCGGCGAATGTCGCCCATCACGCTGGCAAGGTAGGTGGTGAAGCGCGCACCGGAAGCGCCATCGACCACCCGGTGGTCATACGAAAGAGACATCGGCAGAATCATGCGCGGCACAAACTCTTTGCCATTCCAGACCGGCTTCATCGCCGATTTGGACACGCCGAGTATGGCCACTTCCGGCGCATTGATAATCGGCGTGAAGTACGAACCGCCGATGCCGCCGAGTGAAGAAATGGAAAAACAGCCGCCGGACATTTCTGCCGGCGACAATTTGCCTTCGCGCGCCTTAAGCGCCAACTCGGCGGACTCCCTGGCAATGTCGATCACCGATTTTTGATCGGCATTACGAATGACCGGCACCACCAATCCATTCGGTGTATCGGCCGCAAAACCGATGTTGAAATAATGTTTCAAAATCAGATTTTCACCACCCGGTTCGAGTGAGGAATTAAATTCCGGAAACTTCTTTAAGGCCGCAACACTCGCCTTGATGAGGAACGCGAGCATGGTTAATTTGACGCCGGCTTTGGCGATTTCTTCGTTGGTTTTGACCCGGAATGCCTCGACATCGGTAATGTCCGCGTCGTCTTGCTGCGTGACGTGCGGAATCATCATCCAGTTGCGGGTGAGATTGTTGCCGGATAGTTTTTTGATGCGCGAAAGGGCACGGGTTTCAATTTCGCCGAACTTGCTGAAATCGATGTGCGGCATCTCCGGCATCGCAAAGCCGCCGCCAGCGCCCGCGGATTTGGTATTTGCCAAGGTGGCTTTAACGTAGCCCTTGACGTCGCCTTCGGTGATGCGGCCCTTATTGCTGGTGCCCTTTACCTTGGACAGGTCAACACCAAATTCGCGCGCCAACTTGCGAATGGATGGTGAAGCGTGCACATTAACCGGCACGTTGCCGCTGCCGGTTGTTTGCACGGCAGGCGCGGCAGGCACGGGTGCGGGCGCAGATTTGGGCGGAGGTGCGGCGACAGCGCTCGCGGGTGCGGCAGTCGCCGCAGCCGGTGCCAATGGTGCAGATGGTGCTGATGATGATTGAGTTGCCGGTGCGGCGACCGCTGCTGCGGCGGCATCAACAATCAATACCAACACCCCTTCCGACACCTTGTCACCGAGCGCCACTTTGATTTCTTTGACCACACCGTTGACCGGCGACGGTACTTCCATGGTCGCTTTGTCACTTTCCAGCGAGACCAGGGAATCTTCCTTTTTAACGGTGTCACCGACCCTGACCAAAATTTCAATCACCGGAATATCTTTGAAATCGCCGATGTCGGGTACTTTCACTTCCACGAGATTTGCCACGCAATCTCTCCTCAAGCATTTTTTATTTGACAGTCACCACGATTACCCTGGGACCGAATATTCGCTACATTGAAAATTGCCCTGGTCGTTCGGTTAGACCGTCCACGGCGCGGGTTTGGTGGCATCAATGTCGTATTTTTTGATGGCTTCACTGACCGTTTTCAGCGGTATTTGTCCTTCGTCCGCCAAAGCCTTGAGTGACGCCACCACCACGTAATAACGGTTGACCTCGAAAAACTTGCGCAATTGTTTGCGTGTGTCCGAGCGACCAAATCCATCCGTGCCCAACACCGTAAACCGGCGATCGTTCACGTACGGTCGGATCTGATCGGCAAAGGAGCGCATGTAGTCGGTCGAGGCAATTGCCGGACCCTTGCGGCCCTTCAGCAATTGCGCCACGTGTGACAACTGTGGTGACGCTTCCGGATTGAGCAGGTTCTGGCGTTCGGTCGCCATGCCGTCGCGGCGTAACTCGGTAAACGAGGTGCAACTCCAAATATCCGATACCACGCCCCAGTCGAGCTCAAGCAACTCTGCTGCGGCAATCACTTCACGCAATATGGTGCCGGAGCCCATCAGCTGTACACGCGGCTTTTTGGTTTCTTTTGATTCACGGAATAAATACATGCCTTTGAGAATATCCTCATTGACACCAACCGGCATGGCCGGATGGCTGTAATTTTCGTTCATTACTGTGATGTAGTAATAAATGTGCTCCATTTTTTCGTACATGCGTTTTAAGCCGTCATGCATGATCACTGCGAGCTCGTAGCTAAACGTCGGGTCGTAGGAAATGCAATTCGGGATGGTCGCGGCCATTAAATGCGAGTGACCATCTTCGTGCTGCAGGCCTTCACCGTTCAGTGTGGTGCGGCCGGCGGTGCCACCGAGTAAAAAGCCGCGTGCCTGCATATCACCCGCCGCCCATGCCAAGTCGCCGATGCGTTGGAATCCAAACATCGAATAAAAGATAAAAAACGGAATCATGTGCTGGCCATGATTGGCATAACTGGTGCCGGCCGCCATCCATGAACAGAACGCGCCCGCTTCATTTATTCCCTCCTGCAGAATTTGCCCCGCCTTGTCTTCTTTGTAAAACATCAATTCGCCCGAGTCGACCGGTTCATACAACTGTCCGACCGAGGAATAAATACCAAGCTGGCGAAACAGACCTTCCATGCCGAAGGTGCGTGATTCGTCGGCAACAATCGGCACCAAACGCGGGCCGAGTTCTTTGTCGCGTATCAGAGCGGAAAACGCCCGCACAAATGCCATGGTGGTGGAGATTTCCCGCTCTTCGGTTGACTTGAGCAATGCATCAAAAATCGTCAGGTCGGGAATTTTTAGTGCCGGGATATTCGGGAAACGCACCGGCAACGAGCCGCCAAGTTTTTCACGTGCAGCCTTCAGGTACTGAATCTCCGGGGAGTCGTCCGGTGGTTTGTAAAACGGCACATCGGCGATCACATCATCCGATATTGGAATGCTGAAACGGTCACGAAATTGTTTGAGCGAACCCAAGTCCATCTTCTTGAGTTGATGGGTGACGTTTTGGCCTTCACCCGATTTGCCCATGCCATAACCCTTGACCGTTTTGGCGAGAATGATAGTCGGCTGGCCCTTGTGTTTGACCGCAGAGGAATACGCAGCATAGACCTTGTACGGATCGTGTCCGCCGCGATTCAGGCGCCAAATGTCTTCGTCCGACATCGTTGACACCATTTTTTCCAATTCCGGATACTTGCCGAAAAACTCTTTGCGCACATAGGCGCCATCACGGGCTTTGTAGTTTTGGTATTCGCCGTCGACTGCCTCCATCATGCGCGCCTTGAGCGTGCCGTCGTTGTCTTTTGCGAGTAATGGATCCCAATATCGGCCCCAAATTACTTTTAATACATTCCAACCTGCACCCCGAAAATCACTTTCCAATTCCTGGATGATTTTGCCGTTGCCGCGTACCGGGCCGTCGAGCCGTTGCAAATTACAGTTCACCACAAAAATCAGATTGTCCAGGCCTTCGCGTGCCGCCAATGAAATCGCACCGAGTGACTCCGGTTCATCCATTTCGCCGTCGCCCATAAACGCCCACACTTTGCGGCCTTCGGTATTGACGATTCCGCGGTTATGCAGATACTTCATGAAGCGGGCCTGATAAATCGCCTGTAATGGTCCCAGTCCCATCGACACGGTCGCGAATTGCCAGAAGTCAGGCATCAACCAAGGGTGCGGGTACGATGAAATACCTTCGCCGTTGACTTCGCGGCGGAAGTTTTCCATTTGTTCTTCGGAGATGCGACCTTCGAGGAACGCGCGCGCATACACTCCTGGGGCAGAGTGACCCTGCATGTAAATCAAATCGCCGCCGTGGGCTTTCGAAGGGGCGTGCCAAAAATGATCAAAACCGACGTCATACAAAGTTGCCGCCGACTGAAAGCTGGCGATGTGCCCGCCAAGCTCGGACGATTCCTTGTTCGCGCGCAGCACCGTTGCGACAGCATTCCAGCGAATCAGCGAACGAATGCGGTGTTCCATGTCCTGATCACCAGGCAACAAATCCTCGGCGTGGGCCGGGATAGTGTTGATGTAGGCGGTATTGGGCGAATAGGGCAGGTTGGTGCCTGATCGACGGGCTTTGTCAATCAGCGACTCGAGCAGGAAGTGCGCCCGCTCCGGGCCCTCCACTTCCAGCACAGCATCCAACGCGTCCAGCCATTCACGGGTTTCTTGCGGGTCAATATCGTCTTGCAGAAAGGCGGAACGATCCATCGCCAGTCTCCTCATTTTGTAAAAGATTATTAGATGACTATTAGAACGCAATAATTCACCCGACGCTATTGCTGATCATCAAACAATGAGCACAGTGCCTGTGAATTTAGATTCGAAATAGGCCGGGCGACCGACGGCGTAAGGTCGGATGTGAAACTTGTGGCGGAAAATCGATTGTGGGCCACACACTCGCGTGGCGACCATCGGATGTCACCTTTTTTGTGCGGTCGAATCAACCTTGGTGCAGATTGGATTTGCATTTTTCATTTGTACGCTCTTGCAGCATGGGACGAAAATCGGTGGTCAAACGCCATGTCTGGTGCGGAAAACAGCAAAATACGATGGATTTATTGGCGCATTGGGCGCAAATTTGTCGAAATGCCTGCGAATTTTAATTTTTATTCAATATAATCAATCGGTTGCGGTTGCTTCCCGAATTGTTTATTAAAAAACATTTTTAAGCTATTATTCTTGAAAGTGTTTACGTCAAAAAATCGATTTGCTGGATTCAATTAGTTTCGGGATTTATCAGCAAAGTCAGGCGTGTTGATTTGAAGAAATTGGCTTTGCGCAAAATAGAATAGAAAACGGTGTGCGTGGTGTCATTGCGCATAGATCAGAATTGCCTCGGGGGGGCATTGTGGCGCTGACAAATGCTTTACAAATAACGAGTGCAACCGACTCCGGACGGGTTCGGGGGCACAATGAGGACTGCGTCGAGTCCAGACCGGAAATCGGTTTGGTGGTGCTTGCCGATGGCATGGGTGGATACAATGCCGGTGAAGTCGCCAGCGGCATGGCGACCTCCTTGATTTGTGCCGGGCTTGGTCAGTCTTGGACAGCCGAACGGCTCGCCAAGTTGGATCGTGACGGCGCAATCGTGCTTTCGAAGCAATTGTTGCAGCAGCACGTGTCTGAGGCGAATCGCGCCATCTTTGATGCCGCGCAAAAAGATCCGCAATGTGCCGGTATGGGAACCACGCTGGTGGCTTGTTTGTTCTACGATAATTTTGTCACGGTGGGACACATTGGTGACTCGCGGCTATATCGGATGCGCAATGATGCGCTGCAGCTCATTACCCGTGATCACTCATTGTTGCAGGAGCAAATTGACTCCGGCTTGATTTCAGAAGAAGAGGCGCGTTCATCGCACAATAGAAATTTGGTTACCCGTGCAGTCGGCATCGATCCGGAAGTCGAAACCGAAGTTCAAACGTGTGATGCTGCAGTAGGTGATATTTATTTGCTGTGCTCGGATGGTTTGAATGACATGATCGAGGATGAAGAAATTCAAATGACCCTGATCGCCTTGCAGTCCAATCTTGAATTGACCGGGCAACAGCTGGTTCAGGCGGCCAATGACGCAGGCGGACGCGATAACGTGTCGGTAATGTTGATTAAAGTGTTGAAGAGTTTCCCAGTGCAGCGTGGTTTTTGGGCGAAGTTAAAGTCGTATTTTGCATAACAGGCAATTTCGTTTTTTTTCGCTTTTAATGCCACACATGTGCAACGTTTATTACTAAGGTTACGATCATGGCAAAACTGATTTTGAGTGTCGACGGAACAATTCTGAAGGAGATTTCGCTCGCGAAGGAGCGAACAACCTTGGGACGAAAGCCGCACAATGATATTCAAGTGGACAATTTGGCTGTCTCCGGCGAACACGCCGCGATCATCACCATTTTGAATGATTCGTTTATCGAGGATTTGAATTCGACCAACGGCACGCTGGTCAATGGCAAGCCGATAAAAAAACATTTTCTGCAGAACAATGACGTAATCGAGATTGGCAAACACAAGCTCAAATATTTTAATGACACGCCGGTGCAGACTGCCGCCGCCGACTTTGAGCGCACCATGATTATTCGCAAACCTGCCGCCGCGCCTTCCGCGCCTTCTTTGTCTGCAACCGCGTCAATGCCCGCGATGCCCAACGCCGCTGCGCAGGCACCGAATACGTCTGACACTCAGACCAACATGCGGGCATTCAGCCCTGCCGCACCTCTGCCGCTCACGCCTGCGCCGACACCGGTGCGTGCGCCGGCTGCACCCCCGCCTGCCGCCGTGCCGGTCGCAGGCACAGGACGTGAGGCGGCAATTCAAGTCCTGTCCGGCGCCGCCGCGGGAAGAACGCTGGATTTAACGAAGAATTTGACGACGATTGGCAAGCCGGGTGTACAGGTGGCGGTCATTACCCGCCGTCCGGCTGGATTTTTTATCACACACGTTGAGGGCGCGGCCTTTCCAACCATTAACGGCATTGCGTTGGGTGCTCAGGCGCAACAACTCGGTGACCACGATATGATTGAAATTGCCGGTGTCAAAATGGACTTTTTCTTTCGGTCATAAAGTTAACGAATAGCGATTTTTCTGTCCGCGAATGGCAGGAAGATTGGTCGGGAAGATGGTCGTGGTGTATTGGCGTGCGGGACGCGGATGGTCGTGAATCGATATCAACAGGGCGGATATTAAGCCGGTTGGTTTGGATGCTGGCGACCCCGATGCTGATTCGGTCAACGATGTTGTCTAGTGTGAGGTTCGACACTGTGTGATTTTGTGGTCGGGAGCATAATTGCAGTTTGCATTTGGCGCGCCGTCCGGCCAATCCGTCCGGATGCCAACTCGATTATTGAAGCGGTAAATCATTCATGAGAATAAAAATACTCGGCTGCAGCGGCGGGATTGGCGGTGATCTGCGGACTACGTCGTTTTTAGTAGATCACGACATTTTGATTGACGCCGGTACTGGGGTGGGCGATCTTTCGATCGAAGACCTCGCCAAGATCGATCATATCTTTATTACCCATTCGCACCTTGATCACGTTACCAGTATTCCATTTTTGGTCGATACGGTATGTGGCATGCGTAATAAGCCGATTACGTTGTATGGCACAGCAGAAACACTGCAAATCATTAAAGATCATATTTTTAACTGGAAGATTTGGCCGGACTTTTCCGTAATTCCAACCCCGGAGTCCGCGTTTATGGCCTATCGAACCATTCGCGTTGGCGAGCCGGTGAGTCTGGGCAGCAGGACATTTACCGCAATCCCTGCGGAACATGTTGTGCCTGCGGTTGGTTACCTGATGGATAGCGGTGAGGCACGGTTGATTTTTAGTGGTGACACCACTCTGAACGATGCCTTGTGGGACATTGCCAACGCCACCAAGAATTTGAAGTACCTCATTATCGAAACAGCATTTCCAAACAAAGAGCACGCGCTTGCAGTGGTATCCAAACATCTTTGCCCCAGTATGCTCGGTGAGGAACTGGCAAAATTGACGCGCCCGGTGGAAATTCTGGTGACACACCTTAAGCCAAGCGAAGTTAACCTGACCATGAGTGAAATCGGCCGCAATGCCGGCAAGTGGCGCCCGCGCATGCTTGAGCAAGGCATGGAGCTGTTTATTTGACGAGCGTGGCCGGGATAGTTATTGATCAATGCAGACCGGCGAGCAATTATTTAGTATTGATGACGATAAAAAATGGTAAAACGAGGCCCTAGATGAGCGCAGTAATGGATCCCAAATCGGGTGGTGGAAATGGCATGAGCCCCCAGGGTGCCGACATGTCGTCCAAACTTGCTTTCTCAAAGAAGCTGCAAGCGGTGACCAACCGGATTCATTCGACGACCAACGTTGATGAAATCATGCTCGATGTGACCCGCGATATTTGCCAGCTATTTGATGCCGATCGGTTGACGATTTACACGATGTCAGAGGATGGTTCAGCGATCGTTTCCAAAGTGAAGTCCGGTTTGACCTCATTTAAAGACATCAAGCTGCCGTTGTCGGAGAGTTCGATCGCCGGTTGTTGTGCGTTAAACAAACGCTTCATGAATATCAAGGATGTTTACGACGACGCTGAGTTAAAGAGTTTTTCGCCAAATCTGGCATTTTTGAAAGCGGTCGACCAGCGAACCGGCTACCGCACCAAACAAATGATGGTGGTGCCGATTATTTCGAGTGATGCCAGTGGGGGAGTCGGTGATCTGGCCGGGGTCATTCAGGTCATTAATCATTTGCCGGGCACACCGTTCACGGCGCTGGCCGAAGAAGGATTGCTCGAGTTGTCAAAGACCCTTGCCATCGCCTTCAAGGTGCGCCAGCAGATTCCATCACAAATAAAATCCAAATTTGAATTTTTGGTGGTCGACAATATTATTTCCGAAGGCGAGCTTGAACTGGCAACCCGGACGGCAAGACGCAAGAATAAAAATGTCGAAGATATATTGATCGATGAATTCCAGGTGAAACCGGCCGCCATTGGTGCCGCGTTGGCCAAATATTTTGGTGTGGAATACGAAGCGCACAAGCCGGAACGTGTCAAGCCGATCGACCTGCTGAAAAATTTGAAGCGCGATTATTGTGAGTCTTCAAACTGGATGCCTGTTGATGACTCCAAGGCCGGAATTGTCATCATGACCACCGATCCGGAGCATACAAAAAGCTCCCGTGTGGTCGAAAATATTTTCCCGAAGTCAAAAATTGTCTATCGAGTCTGCACATCACGCGACTTTATGTCCACGCTCGGGCAGTTATTTGGTGCCGTCGATGGTTCGTCTACTGAAGACATCGGTGATTTACTTTCGAGTTTGGATGATGACCCCGAGTTTCAGGACACCGCCACCGACGAAGTTTCGGCCGCAGCTGACAATGAGTTGGTCAAGCTGGTTAATAAAATTATTATTGATGCCTACAATCAGGGTGCATCGGACATTCACATCGAGCCGTTGCCCGGCAAAGGCAAAACCGGCATTCGCTTCCGTAAGGACGGATCACTGGCACCCTATATCGAGGTGCCGTCGAGTTATCGCAGTGCGCTGGCGGCGCGATTAAAAATTATGTGTGACTTGGATATTTCCGAAAAACGCAAGCCACAGGACGGCAAGATCAAGTTTAAGAAATACGGTCCGTTGGATATTGAGCTGCGGGTTGCGACCATTCCAACCACCGGCGGAGTCGAAGATATTGTTATGCGAATTTTGGCGGCGGGTGAACCGATTCCGCTGGAAAAGCTCGGCTTGACCACCAAGAACCGGACGAATCTGGTCAACGCGATCGCCAAGCCATACGGTTTATTTTTTGTGTGCGGACCTACCGGTTCGGGTAAAACGACCACGTTACATTCCGTGCTCGGATCGCTGAATACACCGGACACCAAAATTTGGACCGCTGAAGACCCGGTTGAGATCACGCAAAAGGGATTACGGCAGGTTCAGGTCAACAAAAAGGTGATTGATTTTCCGGCGGTGATGAAGGCGTTTTTACGCGCCGATCCCGACATCATCATGGTGGGTGAGATGCGTGATGCAGAAACCACGCACATCGGTATTGAAGCGTCGCTGACCGGCCATTTGGTGTTTGCCACCTTGCATACCAACTCCGCCCCGGAAGCCATTATCCGCCTGCTGGATATGGGCATGGACCCGTTTAACTTTGCCGATGCATTGGTCGGAATTCTCGCCCAACGATTGGCGAAACGATTGTGCAAGTGTAAGGCACCCTACACGCCGGACCAGGAGGAGATGAAGCAATTTATGCACGAATACACCTCCGACCTTCGGCAGACCGCGCCATGGATCAAGGATTCGCAAGGCGAAGCGAAAAAACTCTACGAGTACTGGCTTAAAGAGTACGGCAAGGACGGAAAACTGACCTTTTATAAACCGGTTGGCTGTGATGCTTGTGGCGGCTCCGGCTACAAGGGGCGTGTTGGTTTGCACGAATTGATGGTGGCATCTGATCCGGTCAAAAAACTTGTCCAGGAAAAGGCGCGTGTTGCCGAGATATTTGTCAGGTGTGTGGAAGAGGGCATGTCGACGCTGAAAATGGATGGTATGGAAAAAGTGATGATGGGTCTGACGGATATGAAACAGGTCCGATCCGTGTGTGTTAAATAAGTTTGCGGAATAGCAAAATTCCCCATGACCGCGCACGCTGAGGCGAAAAATATCACCCGAAATGTTGCCAGTGATGGGGCAAGTAATAAGCTTTTTACCTCGCTTGAATATTTGAACCGCATTGGTGTTGCGCTCAGTCAGGAACGAAATCTCGATAGATTGCTGGAAACCATCCTGACGGCGGCAAAAACGATCACCAACGCCGACGGTGGCACGCTCTATCGTTTGGTTGAGGACAAGCTCAAATTTGAAATTGTCCTTAATGACAGTTTAAAGATTTCCATGGGTGGCACCTCTACGACGCCGGTTCCGTTTTACCCCATCCCACTTCATTCCGCCGACGGCAAGGCAAACAACGGCATGGTTGCCGCCTACGCCGCGCTGCACGATGAAACCGTCAACATCGCTGACGCCTATACCGCCGAAGGGTTCGATTTCACGGGAACACGTGCCTTCGATAATAAAACCGGCTACCGATCCACCTCGTTTTTAACGATTCCGATGAAGAATCACGAGGGTGAGATTATCGGTGTGTTGCAGCTGCTGAATGCCTTGGATGCCGCAGGCAATGTCACCACCTTCACGGTTGAAGATCAACGTCTGGCCGAGTCACTCGCATCCCAGGCGGCAATCGCGGTGACCAACCGCATGTTGATCACCCAGCTCGAGATGTTGTTCGAGTCGTTGATTGAGTTGATCAATACCGCCATCGACGATAAGTCGCCGTACACAGGAGGACATTGCGAGCGGGTGCCGACGCTTACCATGATGCTGGCTGAAGCCGCATCCAAGGTGACCGATGGCCCGCTTGCCGACTTTTTGATGACCGACAAAGACCGATATGAATTAAAAATCGCCGGCTTGTTGCACGATTGCGGCAAGATTACGACGCCTGTTCATGTGGTGGACAAGGCCACCAAATTGGAAACGATTTTTGATCGTGTTCATCACGTGACGCAGCGATTCGAAATTCTCAAACGCGACGCAGAAATTAAAATGCTTCGCGCCAGACTTTCGGCGGTGGATTCGGGAGACGATGCTTCAGCTGTGCGTGCCAAACAAGATTATCACGCGCGCATCAAACAGCTTGATGACGACCGGGAATTCGTGCGGCGTGTCAACGTCGGTGGTGAACGAATGAGTGCGGAGGACCAGGCGCGGGTGAATCGGATTGCGGCCTACACTTACAAAGACGAAAAGGGGCGCAAAGAGTCGTTTCTGACCGACGAAGAGCGCGACAGCCTCAATATTCCCTACGGCACCCTGTCGCAGCCGGAACGGGAAATCATTAATCGTCATATCATCGCCACAATCAAGATGCTGGAAGCGCTGCCCTGGCCGAAACACTTAAAGCGCGTCCCTGAATACGCCGGCGGTCACCACGAACGAATGGATGGCAAAGGTTATCCGCGAGGATTAACCCGTGAACAAATGAGCGTGCAGGCGAGGGTGATGGGCATCGCTGATATTTTTGAAGCGCTCACCGCCAAGGATCGCCCCTATAAACCCGGCAAAACGCTGTCGGAGTCGTTACATATCCTTGGCAAATTCAAGTTAAACGGACACATCGATCCTGACCTCTTCGATGTGTTTGTCAAGGAAAAAGTCTACTTGAAATACGCGGAACAATTTCTTGATCAGGCGCAGATCGACGAGGTTGACGATGCAAAGATTCCGGGGTTTCCACTGTAATTGGACTTGACGGTGTTAGCCGCGCGGTAATTTTCTACACGCCCAAGTTGGGTTGCCGTGCCGCCACTCGTTTAGAGTGCCTAAATCCTCATCGAACGGGCCATACTCATGTCGGGAAAAATACAATCTATCCTGGCGTGAAAAAAGTACTATGTCGGTGTTGAGGTAGCGCCGCATCCACATACCGCTTTGTTTGATCGTGTAAATTCCGGCCGGGCTAAAGAGTGATGGGCAAACAAGTTCGGCACGGTCGAATACCGGTGATATTGCGGCACGTTCGGCTGCCATCACGTCGAATAACTTGTTTCCGATCAATAGGCGGCAACTTAGAAAATAGTCGGTTTGATCGGCACCTTTAAAAAAACGAATCGTTTCACAATCGGACGGATCAACTTGTATCTGCCATTGCGCCAGTTGCGAGTCAATGCCGGCAACCATTTCTTTTGTCGGCGAACCTGCCGTTGGCGATGCGCCAATCTTGATTAAAAACCTGAGTCGATCCTGGTGTAATTGAATGAACTCCTTGATCCGGCTTCCGCCCGGTCCGTTCGGATCAATGGCAATCGCGCCGACTGCGGCACTTATACGCGCATCTGGATGCAGGAAGGGGGCGATAAAGGCGTGACTGTTTGTCCCGATCGAAATATAGCCAAATGCCTGCGACTTCAATCGCGAAGAAATATCCAATTCAAACCAGTTTCTCGTCCAGGGCCCGTTTGCCCAACGAGGGTTGCCTGCTTCAACCAAAACAAAAATTTGCGCACTTATTAGAATCGCTGAGCTCAAAATGACAACTTTCCGCACTTGAAATGCTGCGGTGAGAAACAACATCAGGAGCGGCCCAAGCAACAACAATAACGGCACGGCGTAACGTCCATTTCCAGACGATAGGCTCCATAAAATAAATGCCATGACAAAAAAAACGATGACGAAATTAGTGCATTTATTTTTAAGAAGTCCGCCAACAGGCCGACTGTTTTTCAGTCGCCACGCTGTAGCCATCGCGGCAATCGCCGCCATCAATATCATTGCTGCAAAGCGTAAATCAGGCGCATTATTTTCGACGTAGACCCAACTTCTGTATTCCAGCATACGCAGCGGCAGCGATAGAATGTCGCCCAATGATTGTGCTAAAAAACGTGTGTGTTGCAGCGGGTAGGTCGGAAAATCAGCTGACTCAAAGTATTGGTTGAGTAGTGGGAAAAATGGGTTGCCAAACTCTTTGTACAGCGCAAATCCCCATGGGGAATAAACGGCGACGGCACCAATGGTTCCGCCGATACAATAGAAAATGACGGACTTTATATGGTCGAAGCGCAGTTTGTCGGTAACGAGTGCGGCGGCAAAAAACGCCAGTCCAAAAATCGCGTTGGTTGGTTTCAGACCAATGGCGATTCCGCACAATAGTCCGGCAATGAACATTGCAATATTGTTTTTAATGATGTCAGCTTTGGATGCACAATACACTGCGATTGCAGCAAGAACAAGAACTGAAGTCACGCCATCTAGAAACGTCCCGCCCAATATTCCCAGGAATACCGGGGAAAGGAACGCAAAAAGTGTTGCACACGCAGCCAACCAATACGGGTAAGCACTTTTCACAAAAACATGTTGGCGGCAAATGTACCAAATCAGCACAAGATTTAAAGTGTGAAATGCGGAAAGTGTCAGGCCAATAAGCACACTCGGCCAATTTGCGCTTACCATCCAGTAAAACGGCAGATAGGCGACTGGATTTAAATATCTCTGGCTGCTGGCGCCCATAAAATCAGATGCCAACGGGACATTGAGCAGGGCGTGCGCCGAATAAAAGTGGTAGTTCAATAAGTCCCAATTGAGATCTTTGCCAAACAAATATGCTGCCAGGCCGCAGACTAAAAACATCACAGAATATGCAATGTAGTCATGCTTGGTATGTGTCGGCCCCTTGTGGGGCTTTGCTGTTGCCCGTGGCGCGTCTTGGGGAGTTTTACTCATATTGATTCTAATGACAGGCGAGTGTGATCGGAGGAGAGAGGGAATGCAGCGTCAAATTGGAGTTGGTCACTGACCGCTTATTCAGTTAACTTTGCAATGCACTCGCGATATTCGTCTGCGCACTGCTGCCATGACCAATTGACGCTGGCAATATGGGCAACCATCGTGCGTTTGTGAATTTTCTGTTGGGGCGTTTCTGCTGCTATTTTTTTAATGGCATCCCGCCAAATCATCGCGGCATCGTCTGCAACAGCGTCTGCCGAATAAATATGGTCTGCCAAGCATGGTAATGCCGTGGCCGTGTCGATGCCAACAATTGCCGGTGTTCCGCATGCCATGGCCTCTTGCACAACCAGTGGGAATCCCTCACCTTTGCTAGGCAACACCAGCAGATCTGCTGCCTGATAATACGGAGCGATTTCTTTGTGCGACACATTTTTATGAACAGTCAGGTTTGGTAGTGACCAAGTCAATGGATCAATCGGGCCATGCCCCAAAAATATCCACTTTTGATCGGGAAAGGCTTTCACCAATTCGTGAAGAATCGGGAGTCCTTTTTTCTCCACAAAGCGGCCGACAAACAAATTCAAACATTCATCATCTTTGACCCCCAGCCGTTTCCTTATCGCAAGCCGCTCATGATCGTCAGCGATCATGAAAAGGCTTGTGTTCAAGCCATTGGCAATCAGACGCGGATGATTTTTGAATTTTATAAACTTGGAAAAATAGTCCAATACGGTATTGCTGACAAAAATGGATTGATCTGCAGTCGCGAGCATCAGCTTCCCCACGGATCCGTTTAGAAAATCGTGTAACGATCGAAGCAACCAATTCTTGTACGGGATGCCGCCAATATGTTGCGTAATCATGGTTGGTTTGGCGTGAATTTTGGCAAAAATAAATGCGGCAATATTGCCAAAATAGAGGTAGTCGTGAATATGCAGCAGATCACAGGCTTTAACCGCGCGCCAGAGTTGATAAAAACCCCGCGGCGACCAGAGGGGAATAGGCAGGCCAAAACGACGTTCGAAAATATTCCATGTATTGACTGATACGGGCAGCAGATATTCATGGGCTGGTGGTGGAGCATCGGTATTGCTGGCAAACCAGGTGATCCGCAAACCGTCAGAAATTAGTGCTTGTTGCAACTCGCCGGCAACAATTTCAATACCTCCGCCATGCGTGGGAAAGTAGTGGGTGACGAGCAGGATGTGGGTCGAGCAGGATTTGTCGTTCATCCAAAAAGCCTGGAAACTCAAATATAGTTGAATATAGTGCATATGAATCAATAATCACGACACTGCATACTCACATCTTATTTTCATTATGCCGATTTGAATTTGCGCCTTGTTCAGTTTGTCCACCCAATACCATCGCGATAGGATATATGCCCTTAATCGACGCCAGCGCCAATGGAGATTTAACTGAACGACCGACGGTGTCCGTGGTGATGCCGTGTTTAAACGAGGAAAAAACACTTGGTGTCTGCATCACCAAGGCAAAGGTCAGTTTTGCGAGAATGGGAGTAGTCGGTGAAGTTATTATTGCTGATAACGGCTCGACAGACCGGTCGATCCTTATTGCCAAAGAACATGGTGCACGGGTCATTCATCAACCTGTCAAAGGGTATGGCGCGGCATTGATGGCTGGTATAGCGGCCGCACGCGGTGAAGTGGTTGTGATGGGTGATTCCGATGACTCCTATGATTGGGGCGACATCGCCCCGATTGTTGCCAAAGTGCAGGAAGGACATTCCCTCGTTGTTGGCAATCGTTTCCAAGGCGAAATTAAACCCGGTGCCATGCCATTTTTGCATCGATATCTGGGCAATCCCGTACTCAGTTTTCTCGGCAAGTTATTCTTCCGTACGCCAATCGGCGATTTTCATTGCGGCCTGCGCGGGTTTAATCGCGCTGACATTTTGCGATTGAAATTACGCACAACAGGAATGGAATTCGCGAGCGAAATGATCGTTAAGGCGTCGTTACACAAGTTGTCAATTGCCGAGGTTCCGGTGATTCTTTCGCCAGACGGACGCGGTCGACCGCCGCATTTGCGTACCTGGCGGGACGGTTGGCGTCATTTGCGATTTTTGCTTTTGTATAGCCCGCGCTGGTTGTTTTTGGTTCCCGGTGCAGCCCTGGTGGCGGTAGGTGTGATTGGCATGATTGCGATTACCCATGGTCCGCTATTGTTGGGTGGAGTGGGGCTGGATATCCATTCGCTCGCGTATTCCGGGGCATTCATTCTGCTTGGTTTTCAAATGCTGTTGTTCGCCGTGTTTTCAAAATTGGTTGGTCAGGATGGCGGATGGTTACCCGACAATCCGCGCTTTACCAAGCTGATCGACAGCGTTTCACTTGAGGCGGGGTTAATTTTTAGTGCCGTATTGTTTGTTGGAGGAATGCTGCTGACATTTGGCGCGCTTGGTATTTGGTCCCAGTCCAATTTTGGCGGGCTGGATCCAACAGTAACAATGCGTTGGGTGGTGCCGGCGGTGACGTTGCTGGCATTAAGTGGTGAAACGATATTGGCATCATTTTTTTTAGAGTTATTGCGCATGCGGAATCAGCAAACGCTGCGAGACGAGGCGGGCGCTGCTCTACCTGCCAGTGAAGACCAAACGTGAATGCTTATCGAAGGCGGGTCTGGTCGACATTGTTTGGCATGATTAATCGGCCCGAGCCATACACTCGCGTTTTGGATTTTGGCAGTGGCGATGGATGGTTTGCCAAACAATTTCTTGATGCCGGATTAACCGGTGATTTAACGGCGATTGACGTCAAGCGACGTGATCATGTATTGGTTGAGCCGCAGATTTACCCGGGCGGACCGTTGTCCTTCAAGGATCGGGAATTTGAGTTGGTCTATTCGGTCGATGTATTGCACCACTGCGAAGACCCACTTGCCCAATTAAATGAGCTGATTCGCTGTACCAATCGATATTTGTTACTCAAAGACCACACCTATAAAACGGCTATTGGAAAGTACGTTTTGGCCGTGATGGACGAATTGGGCAATCGCCGGTTTGGTATTCCATCGGTTTATCGATATCAAAACGAAATGGCCTGGGATGCCCACATTTTAGCCAACGGATTTAAGCGGGTAGCCCTTGTACACCCTATGGGGTGCCACGTTGGAATTCTTGGCTGGCTGACAAATTCGCTGCAGTTTGCGGCTCTTTATGAGCGATGTTGATCGGAGGATTTTCCGATTTTAAAGCTCCAGCGGCGGTGGACAACATAATTGAATAACGTCATTCCGGCCCCAACCAAAACGCCGGCAAACAGATAATGCAATCCAAATCCCGACACCAATATGCCCATGAGTACCATGGTGATGGCGGCACCACCCGAATTAACTGATAAATAACGGGCGAATTCAGTTTTGATTTGGGGGCAATTGGAGCCAAATGTCCATATGCGATTCAAAAACCAGCCAATGATGTTTACGATCACAAGTGCCGCGACCAATGACCACATATAGTGCCAGCCGACAATATCCGTAAAAAAAAAGAGCAGTGCCAAACCCAGCGTAAAACACAGGCCGCCGACGAAGCCGAAACGCGTGAACTCCATCAGCCTATGTAATCGGGATTCAGACATGCAGGTCGAATTTTTGAACGGTATATTTTTGAACGATTGATTTTGAAAGAGTATTACATGAGTATGGAAAATAATCGCCTGCATCCGCCTATTTGGCGCAACGACGCATATACGCTGAGGCGTTTGCGTGAATCGATTGAAGTGCAACTTGATTCGGTACTTGGTTCATCGCCGAATCAGACGGCAATGACCACCGCGGTGGATATCGGCGCAGGAAGTGCGCCATACCGTTCATTATTCACGAGCCGCAATGTCAACTATGTGCCCTGTGACATTGCGATAAATAATGACCTCAATACACATGGAAGCGTACTGATACAGCCTGGTTGTGCCATTCCGCTCGATCCGGCGAGTGCAGATTGGGTGGTGTCGTTTCAGGTATTGGAACATGTTTGGGATCTGGACTGGTATCTGGGCGAGGTAAAACGGCTATTAAAGCCGCGTGGACATGTATTGTTATCCACTCATGGGACTTGGTTATATCACCCCCATCCAACGGACTATCGTCGCTGGACCCGTGACGGCTTGATTCGGGAAATCGAGCAGCGCGGATTCCGGGTTATTTCCGTGCGCGCGGACGTCGGTCCGTTGGCCTGGACGACCCAATTTCGCACGTTGGCGTATCACCATGTTTTGAAGAAAATTCCGGTGTTTGGGCCGATTCTTGCAGGCCTTCTCTGTGTGTTGATGTTTGTTCGAATGGTCGCGGAGGATTGGATCACCCCTGACGAGCTCAAAAAAAATAACGCGGCGGTTTATACGGTGTTGGCAGCACATTCCCTTACCAATGTGGTGGCCAAGTAATTGGTGTTGGTTGGTCACAGGAAGAGTTTCCAGACGACCGCAACTAAATCATAAACGGCATTGATGAAGGCGGCTACCGTGTGACAAAAAACGGCAGAGGCTAACAAAATGCGCGGATCAGCATTGTTTTTATTGTTGTTTTTTCCTGTCAAAAGTCATTATTGAGTGAAATAGCGCACACTCAAATTGTTCAAGTCCAAAAAATTGTGACGCAGTAGGCCATAAAATCGGTCACCGTTCGGCGACAAAAGCGTTAATCAGTTGATATTTAAGGAACAATTGTTGGCGTCAGGTCGCTGCAGCCGCTGCAGATTGACTTGATTAGGTCGTGTTTCCAATGTTGGCACGGCCATTGCATATACTTGCCTTGAACACATCGCGATGTGTTTTGAAGTTCAGCAATTTCAAATTAACTAGTTAATGGAGAAACACTATGATGAAGAAAACCCAACAGGGTTTTACCCTGATCGAACTGATGATCGTGGTTGCGATTATCGGTATTTTGGCCGCCGTGGCGATTCCTGCGTATCAGGATTACACCGCCAAAGCGCAAGCTTCGGAAGCCTACACACTGCTGGCTGGTTTAAAGACACCATTGGTTGAAAATGCATCAGCCGTGGGAATCACCACCGCTTGTGCCATGACCCAATATCCGACAGCAACGTCTATTGGAAAGTCCGTTGCCACAATTGTTATGGCGGCCGGATCAGTTGCTGACACCTGTTTGTTGACGGCTACTTTTGCGGCGACTGGTGTCAATAGCAAGATTCAGGGTCAAACTGTAAACATGGTTTACAACGCTAATACTGGCGTTTGGACTTGCGGTACGAGCCTCCCAGCGTCGGTAAGAAACAAATCTTGCGATGCTAATACGTTGACCTAATCGGAATGTCGTAGGGCTTGTATTTTGCCTACTAAGGGCGGATCGTATATCCGCCCTTTTTTAATTCCATTAAATGATCATTGCGTGAAGTTTGATTCATTCAATAATCACAATTTTTGGCTGTCTGAAAGAGCGATGGTGATTAAAATGCAGAATAAATTTCAACAAGGATTCACACTGATCGAATTAATGATCGTGGTTGCAATTATTGGCATTTTGGCCGCCGTCGCCATTCCGGCCTATCAGGACTACACGGCGAAGGCACAGGCATCCGAAGCTGCCACTCTATTGGGTGGACTCAAAACGCCCACCGTTGAAATGATGGCCCAGTCGATTACCTGCGCCATTACGCCTGGCGCCGCATCCTCAGGCAAATACGTTGCCTCAATTACCGCCACTGCGGGGATGAGTGGATCTGAGCCAAATTGTACGTTGGTCGCAACGTTTAATCCGACTGGCCTGAATCAAAAACTTGCTGGCAGAACGATGACGCTGGTTTATTCTGACGGGGCTTGGTCGTGTACGACGACCATGCCACCGGAAATTGCACCACGCGGCTGTCCGTAAACGACGTTTGTGGAATTGACCTGCCTTTCGAGATCACGTGCTCAAAACGCAGGTCGTGCACCACATCTTTACTCGTACCGCAACGCCTCAACCGGTTTCAAAGTTGAAGCCCGTTTCGCCGGATAAAACCCAAAGAAAATTCCGATCACCGCCGAGAAGGTGAAGGCGATGATGATACCGGTCATGGATATGCCCACCGCCATCGGCGAAAAGTTGGTTATGGCGACCGAACCCGCGTAGGCCAGCGCCACACCAATTGCGCCGCCACAGACACAAATCACAATCGCTTCGGTCAAAAACTGCAACAACACGTCGCGGCGTTTGGCACCAAGCGCCATACGAATGCCGATTTCGCGCGTACGTTCGGTGACCGAAACCAGCATGATGTTCATGATGCCGATGCCTCCCACCAACAATGAGATCGAGCCAATGGCACCGAGCAATAACGTCAGTGCCGTGGCGATGCCCTGTGCGGCTTCAGCGATTGAGGCCAGATCACGAATGGTGAAGTCGTCGTCTTGATCGTCGCGGATGCGGTGACGGATGCGCAGTAATTGCGTGGCGTCATAAACGGCATCCTGCACCTGTGATGCGCTGGCCGCTTGTGCCAGGGCGTAATGAATGCTGCCGGGTTGGCCCCAGCGGATGAGCTGCTGACGGGCGGTGGAAAAGGGCACAAACACGGCGTCGTCCTGATCGCCGCCGCCCAAATCGCTACCCTTGCTGGCCAACACACCAATGACTTCAAACGGCCGGTTGCGAATGCGAATACTTTGCCCGATTGGGTTGGATTCACCATACAAATTATTCGCCACCGTGCCGCCAATCACTGCCACGCGCGACGCCGAGCGGATTTCAATATCGCCAAACAACGAGCCCCTGTCGGCCTCCCAATCTTTCACCACGAAAAAATCCGGCGTCACGCCCATCACATTGGCGTTCCAATTGGTGGTGCCACTGGCAACTTGAAAAGGCTGCTGCACAATCGGTGCAACCGCATTAAACGACGGCAATTGGGCGATGGCTTGTGCATCGGCAAGCGTCAGGGTTTGCACCATGCCGCGCCCGGCCCGCACGCCATTGGCGGTGGAGGAGCCGGGGAAAATGACCATCACGTTCGAGCCCATGGCGGAGATGCGTTTGTTGATATCGCCACTCACCGATTCACCAATGGCCAGCATCAACACCACCGCGCCGACACCAATGATAATGCCGAGCATGGTCAGCCCGGCGCGCAAGCGGTTCATGCCCATGGCACGAAATGCCTCCAGAAATACTTGCATGAGATTCATAGAAGTCCTTTATTGGCGGTCGTTTCCGGATGAAAATGCTTGAAAACGGTCACGGGTATTGGGTATTCACTTGGTACTTCAGTTGATTACAAATGCGCATCGGCCATCGGCCCGTCATACGTCACATAGCCGTCTTTGAGTCTGATCAGACGTTTGGCATATCGCGCCACATCCGGTTCGTGCGTGACAATCAAAATGCTCATGCCGTTTTCTTCGTTCAGACGCGTGAATAACTGCATGATTTCACTCGACGTGGTGGTATCCAGATTGCCGGTCGGCTCATCGGCCAGTATCAACGCCGGTTCACACACCAGTGCCCGCGAAATAGCCACACGCTGCTGTTGGCCGCCGGAAATTTGATTCGGCAAGCGTTTGGTAAACGTACCCAGTCCAGTTTGGGTGAGCTTTTCGATGGCGCGTTTGCGTGCGTCTTTCATGCTGACGCCGGCATACAGCAACGGCAGCGCGACGTTATCGACCAGCGGCATGCGTTTCAACAGGTTAAAACCCTGAAACACAAAGCCGATGGTCTCGTTGCGTACCTTGGCGAGTTCGTTGTCGGTGAGTTTGGAGGTCTCTTTGCCGTTCAGCACATAACTGCCGCCGGTTGGCGTATCGAGCGCACCCAAAATATTCATGAGGGTAGATTTGCCCGATCCCGATTGGCCCATGATGGCGACAAATTCACCGTGGCGAATGCTGACGTTGATGCCGTGTAACACCGGTGTTTCCACATCCCCTGAAAAATAACTTTTGGTGATGTCGGTCAGTTGGATCAAATAGTCGGATTGCGCCGACGGATTCTTAATGACAGCGTTCATGTCGGCGCGCCTTTATTTCTTGCCTTTGTCTTGCAAATCACGCACGACCAATTCGTCGCCCGCCTTGACTTCGCCTGACACCAGCTCGGTGTGTTGATTGCTCGCCACACCGGTGCGCACCGATACCGGAACCAGCTCGTTCTTGTCGTTCAATTTGTAAACCGTGCCGACTCCGCGCCGCCCGCCGCCACTTGCGCCACCTTGACCACCGGCAGCGGTCGCCGCGGTCCCGGGGTCGCCGCCTTTTGTGGCTGCTGCATTCGGATTGCCTGCAGCCGCTTTTGGTTCGTCGGCTTTGCCATCCCTGTCCTTTTTTGCCTCGGTGGTCTTTTTCTTGTCGTCTTTTTTGTCGTCCTTGGGTGGTTTAAAGCGTAATGCCGAGGTGGGAATACGCACCACATCATCGCGTTGCGCCGCCACAAAGCTGACCTGTGCGGTCATGCCGGGTTTGAGAAACTGGCTGTCGTTGGTGGTGTCGACAATCACGTTGTAGGTCACCACACCCTGATTGATGGTTGGGTTCAATCTCACCAATCGAATGGTGCCGTTAAAGTCGCGCTCCGGGTGGGCATCGACACTGAATTTGACTGGCATGCCTTGTTTCACCGTGCCGACGTCTGCTTCGGCCACGGACGTATCGATTTGCATGGCGTCCAGACTCTTGGCGATTTGAAACAGGGTCGGGGTATTGAAGCTGGCGGCAACGGTTTGGCCGAGGTCAATTTTGCGATCAATGACAATGCCATTGATCGGTGAACGAATGATGGTGTACGACAGGTTGGTTTTTTCGCGGTCCAGTTGCGATTTGACTTGGGAAACCGTTGCTTTGGCGACATCGAGGTCGCGCGTATTGAGTTCAAGCGTGGCATCGGTGATAAATCCCTTGCGGACCAATTCCTGATTACGTTTTAAGGTGCTTTCGGCCAGGCGCAAGGTGGCTTCGGCGGAGCGCATATTGGCTTCAAGTTGCGCCAATCCCGCTTTGATGAGCGCCGGGTCGAGTTCCAGCAAAATCTGGCCGGCGGTAACCGGCTGATTAAAGTCGGTGTAAAGCTTGATCACCGTGCCCGACACCTGGGTGCCGACGTTCACCACCGTCACGGGGTTGACCGTGCCATTGGCGGTGATGCGTTGAATTACCGAACCGCGATCCACGGTAACGGTGCGATAACGGTCGGCCTTGGCGGTGGCCACTTTCTGTTGATAACCAAACACGCCATAAACAACGATGGCGGTCACCACCAGGGGTATGAGGATTTTGGCGCGAAAAACAAAGCGGGCAATGGACTTGATGAAATTCATTATTGTCAGATGGGTGGTGGGATAGGTTGAAAAAAGCTTTTATGCGGAGCGATATCGGCGGCTGTCGTGGACAAAACGTCAGCAGCGCCAATTTTACTTGGTTTGACGGGCGGGTTCGCCCGGCGCGACCAACAGCAAGTGGTCATTGGGGCATTACTTTCCGCGTTTTATCAAATATGTTGGCTCGGCGTCATCGTGTTGCAATCGACGGGCGCAGTGGTAGTCCGGTTGACATCGCCGACAAGAAGTACTCAAGGTCATTAAATGGCTGCGAATACAGCGGCAGCGGCTCGGCGCCGACACGCGCCATACACAGTTGAAATTGCTGCTGTAATTGACGAATTCCGCCGCCCGGCTCAATCCGTGGCCATGCCAACACCAAGCCGATCGCCGGGGCGATGCCCGCGCCATCAACGACCGTTCCGGCTTGTAATACGTGGCAGGAAACACAGGCGAGGTCGCGTTCACCGATGCGTCGGGTAAACCATTGACGGCCCGCATTGTAATGTTCGCGTGGCATCGAGGTGCTGCTGCCGGGCGCAATACGAACATCTAATTTTTGCCCGACCGACAAACTACGCAGGTAAGCGGATAAGGTGCCCATGATAAATAAACCGGGCGCATCGGTTGCTTCCAAAGTCGGTTCCGCATGGCGGTGCAGACATTGATTGATGGCCCCTTCCAATGTCACCAATTTGCCAGTTTTGGCATCGAACTGCGGGTAGGTGGTTGCGGCGCGGCGGCCGCCGTTTGCAAAACAGTCGGCGAAACTCTTGCCATTCTTAAATTTTTTGTCCCACTGTTTTTTGCCAATGGCAAGAATATCGTTGATATTGGTGGCATTCGAGCCGCCGAGCGCCATCACCGTCACGCCGGGCGCAAAGGTCGCGCCGCCCTGACTCCATTCGCTGACTGGCACGGCCGGCATACGTTTTTGAATCGCGCGTATCAACGCGGCGCGATCTTGTTCCGGTGTCGGCATCGTCACGTTCGGTTTGGCTGTTGGTGGGACGGGCGGGGCGAATGCAGGCGAGGTGGTTGGTTCGGCAGCGGACAAACGTTCAGATGAAAACAATAAAACGACCATGAACAGTGCCGGTAGCGCCCACTGTGCTTGATTGATGCTGTTTAAACGACCGCTGTGGGTGGTTTTGAAAAACCCACAATTCACATCACCCGCCATGGCCACTTTGACCAACTTGACGCAAACGCTTTGACGGTATCATCGGCACCATGCGCTCCCGGCCGCGGTCCGCATCCCGATCGGTATCTTTGCGTTTTTCACCGGGCAAAAGCACGCGATTTTTAAATTCGGCCTTGATTTCTCGCAAGCGCGACTCGGTACTCGACGACTCATAAAAATCGCCGTCCTTTGCCTTCAGGGCAATTTCAAGTTGTTCAACCGCACCTACCAAATTGCCGCGTCGGTAATAGGACTCCCCAATGGCGCGATGTTGCGCCATTTTTTTGCCGAGGCGTTCGTAACATTTTGCCGCCAGTTCATGCAATTTTGCATCTTCCGGATTTCGTTTCAGCCGTTCATTGGCCAGACTCAACGCCAGCTCAATTTTTCCCGCCTGAAAGTGCGCATCGATCAGCCCCAGTGCCAACGCACGGCTATCCGGAAAACGTTTGATCGAGGCACGATAGGTGGCAATAGCGGCATCAAATTGACCCTGTTGCAATTGGATTTCCGCACTCAAATTTTCGATCCATGGATGCGCCTCCGGCGACTGGCGAACCGCGGCCAGTTCTTGCTCCGCAGCAGCAAAGTCACGCGCGCGGCTCAGCGCCATCGCCAAGCCATACACGTCGGCACGATTGCGCAACACGGTTTTTTCGGCGATGGCCGCCCGAAAAAAACTGATGGCCTCATTGGTGCCCAGACTCATGACGCGTAATTTTGCCTGGGCAAATTTGTACTCGGTACTTTCAGCATAAGCGCGTAATATTTTTTCGCCTTCGTTGTTGAGCTGGTCAACACGGTTTTTCATATCGGCGATGCGTTCGGTGGTGAGCGGATGGGTGCGCAAATATCCCGGTGCCTTGCCTTCATTGTGTCGGTTTGCCCTTAACAGGCGGTCAAAAAAACTGACCATGCCCTGAGGATCAAACCCGGCATTGATCATCAACTGAATGCCGATACGATCGGCTTCACGCTCAAAGTCACGCGTGTAATCGAGCTGATTTTGAATCGCCAGCGCTTGTGAGCCGACAATCGCCGCTTCGGTTGCCTGGCCCGCCGAGGTGGAGCCGGAGCGGGCGGCGAGAATTGCCGCTGCCAATGCCGCCAATTGCAAAATGCCACCGGAGCGTTGGCCCATTGCGCCGCGTGCGGCGTGGCGTTGTGTCACGTGTGAAATTTCATGGCCCATCACACCAGCCAGCTCGGACTCGGTGCGCGAGGCCAATATCAAGCCTGAATGAAAGCCGACAAAACCACCCAATATGGCAAAAGCGTTAATGCTGTCGTCGTTAAGAATAAAAAACTCAAAATCGCGGCGGTTGTCATTGGTCGCGCCCCGGGCGGAGGCGACCAGTCGATTGCCCAGCGCGGTAATGTAGGCGTTTAATTCCGGATCTTCGACATAAGCGCGGTCGCCGCGCACATCGAGCATCACCCGTTTGCCAATGGCACGCTCCTGAGGCTCGGTTACCAATGAGTCAGAGGCATCACCGAGGTCGGGCAGGTTGCTGGCATAACTGGCCGGGATGACCGCAAAGTTGGTCGCCAGCATGGACGCCAGCGTCAGTTGCGCGACCATGGATTGGATACGAAAAGAAGCTGATTTGACGGGTGATCGCGGCATTTGTCCAAGTGGTGCGGGAGGGCAATATTTCTTCGACAAAGCGGCATCTCCCATATTAAACAACGATTGGATGGCGCACATTCTCGTCAGTTCCCTGATTGCGGCATTAAAATGGTCACATGGACCGAATGCCAATTGTAACAAGGGCGCTGCACCGGTGCCGATCAAATAGGACCAAATAGGACTAAAGAGGACTTAACCCGCCATGACAAAATTGAATCACTTTAACGAGCGCGGCGACGCGCACATGGTCGATGTTGGCAAAAAGGCGGAAACACACCGCGTTGCCGTGGCCAGCGGCACCATCAGCATGTTGCCGGCAACGTTTTTATTGGTCAGGGATGGCACCGCCAAAAAAGGCGACGTATTGGGTGTGGCGCGTATAGCCGCCATTCAAGGCGCAAAAAAATCCGCTGATATGATTCCACTGTCGCATCCGATTGCCATCAATCGCGTTGCCATTGAATTTTTACTCGATGATGCCGGTTCGTTGGTTGAATGCCGCGCCACGGTGGAAACATTCGGCCGCACCGGGGTCGAGATGGAGGCCCTGTCGGCGGCCACCTTCGGGCTCCTAACCATTTATGACATGCTTAAAGCCGTAGATCGTGGCATGGTGATTTCCAATGTGCGTTTGCTGGAAAAACACGGTGGCGCGTCTGGAGACTGGGTGCGGGCTTAGTTGCCCAGAGCGCCCCCTGCGCCTCTCAGCAGGGCGCGACGCGCGCTACAGCAACAACACCTTGCCGGCACCGAGTAAGCCACAGGCCAATATCACCCACATGACATTGGTTTTAAATCGGAACAGGGCGACGCCCGCCGCCAGCGTAATCACACAGGCGAGCAGATCGAGCCCACCAGAAAAAGGCGCGGTCGCCGTTGCCTTTGGCCACCACACGTGCCAGACAAAAAACATGGCGAGATTCACAATGACCCCGACCACTGCCGCGGTGATGGCGTTGAGTGGTGCGCTTAATTGCAAATTGCCGCGGGTGGTTTCAATGATGGGTGCACCGACCAGGATAAAAATAAACGATGGCAGAAACGTAAAAAACGTCACCACCGTTGCCGCCAACGCGCCGGATAGAAAAGGATTTCCCGCCACTACCGCGTTGGACACACCGCCCAGATAAGCCACAAACGCCACCACCATGATGAGTGGTCCGGGTGTGGTCTCGCCCAATGCCAGACCGTCAATCATTTGGGTCGCACTCAGCCACTGATGTGTTTCCACCGCGCCCTGATAAACATAGGGCAACACCGCATAGGCACCACCAATGGTGAGTAGCGCCGCCTTGGTGAAAAACCAACCCATTTGTGTCAGCGTCGCATGGATCCCACCGGCGGCCACCAGCCAGGCCATGGCGGCCAACCAAAGGCCGAGGCCGATGAGGGCAACGGTAATCACCCTTGACCAGCGGAAGAGGGCGTGTGCCGGCACCGGCGTGTTGTCATTAATCAGCGCCGCCTTGCCGTGGCTGGTGTGTGTGGCGTGGCTGGTTTGCATGGCAAATGCCGCGGGTGCCCATCGCCCGCCGACATAACCGATCAATGCCGCCGCCAGCACAATGGCTGGAAACGGCACTGACAGCGCAAAAATCGCCACAAACGCGGCAACGGCGATCAGCATCAACCAGACGTTGCGCAAGGTGCGCCCGCCAATACGCCAGCCGGCGTGTAAAACAATCGCGGTCACGGCCGGTTTGATGCCATAAAAAATTCCCTTCACAATCGGCACGTCACCAAAGGTCACATAAATCCACGATAGCGCCACCAAAATCACCAGTGAGGGCAACACAAATAACGCTCCGGCAACAATGCCGCCGACTGTGCCGTGCATTAACCAGCCGAGGTAGGTGGCGAGCTGTTGTGCTTCCGGCCCGGGCAACACCATGCAGTAATTGAGCGCATGCATAAAGCGTTTTTCGGAAATCCAGTGGCGCACCTCCACCAATTCACGATGCATGATGGCGATTTGTCCGGCGGGGCCACCAAACGAAATAAAACCGAGCTTCAGCCAGAAACGAAATGCCTCACCGCGGGAGATCAATGCGGACGGCTTGCTCATGGCGCGGCCTTGAATAAATCGGCATTGTGACCTTCGTGGCGTGACGATTTCAGCCAGGCGTAAAATGCGTCGTAAATCGTCATGCCTTTTTCGAGCATGACGGCGTCATCGGTATACAACGCCGACAGGCCCAACGACACCGCCAGCAAACCGTGCGATTGCGGCGTCAGATCCGGTTGGCCGGTGTCAGCGCCACGCACAATGCTCGCCAGTTCATCGAGTGCGGCATCGTTTAATTCAAAGTCATTGATCAGGGCGTCAAAGCTGCAACGATCGCCACGATGGGTAAAGGTCACACCCGGCACATCATAAGGAATCGCCTTGCGACTGGCTGCTTCCGCCAATACCGTGTTGGCAGGCACATAGTGGAATTCAGCGAGCGGGTCGATAAAACGCCGAATCAGCCAGGGACAGGCGATGCGATCAATTTTTGGCCGTTCGCGTGTGATCCAAGCCGATGGGGCGTTGCTGTTTGACGGGATGCCGCAGGTCGCGTTTTTGCGGATGGTGATGCCACCTTGTGCAGTCCAGCCTTCTAGGCCGTGTTCCAGAAAAAAAGCCGATCGACCCACCGCACGCAACGCGGCACAAACATTTTTGCTGATTTCATGACCGTGCACACAATAAACAACCATATCGCGGTGTGTTGGCATAAATTTCAGCCAGTCGGCAACCGTGAGCGGGTCCCGCCAGGTGGCACCGGCAATCATGTTGGCATCGGCGTCGAACGCCTGACGGCGGCGCACATCAATCATCAATGGTTGCAGCGCCGAACCCAAACGGGCGGCGACGGATTCAACAGCAATGGGGCAGGCAGAGGTGTCCATAAGTTCGTCCTTTAAATTGAGGGAGTCAGACTTGGACGGGACACCGTCTTGGCTAAGTAAATACGTAAATAAGTAAAACAACTGCACTTGGCAACGGGAGTCTGTTTTCCCGAGTGGCCAATATAACGCGGCAATGCCATTCCCGCAAATGCTGCTTGATGTGTCGCGTTGGTCGAAGGCAGAGAGTTGCGAGGCCGTGATGTCTGATGTATGATGTTTTGCATCACCAAACACAAGGCTCCACCATGCGAACCACGCTGGCTATAGATGACGACATAATTGCCGCGGCGAAACACCTGGCCGCGCGTGAACAAAAGACCATTGGGGAAATTGTTTCCTCGTTGGCGCGACAGGGGCTCGCGCGCGGCGAACCCACCAAAAAAATCAAACACACCAAACGCAACGGCGTACCGCTGCTGCCGTATCGCGCGGATGCGGTGCCCATCACGCTTGAGCTGGTCAATCAATTGCGGGATGAGTAGGCGTGACCACCTATTTGCTTGACGTCAATGTGCTCATTGCGCTCGTCGATCCTGCGCATCTTCAGCACGACCAGGCGCATGTCTGGTTTTCAGGAATTGGCAAGAAAAATTTTGCGACCTGTCCAATCACCGAAAATGGCTTGCTGCGCATTGTGGGGCATCCGAAGTACCCCAACTCACCAGGGCCACCGAGTCGTGTCATGCCTGCCCTGGTGGCGATCCGCGCCCTGTCGGGGCATGTGTTCTGGCCGGACAAAATCAGCATGGCCGATGAAAAATGTTTCACTGCAAAAGCACACGCCAGCCATGCGCATGTTTCCGACAGCTACCTGCTGGCGCTGGCACGCGCCAATGGCGGAAAGCTGGCGACGATGGATCAAAAGCTGTCAGCAGAAGTTGTTCGTGACGGGCTCAAGTCACTGCTGCTAATTTAGTGCGTCACAACGCGTGGCGCGTGGCCTGTTATACTGCCGACCACCCCGCCAAGCCAACAAAATTTGTCATCATGATTCCAGCCATCCCTTCCTCCATTGATAAAGCGCTCGACGTCAAGGGCCTGAATTGTCCTTTGCCGATTTTGCGGGCCAAAAAGGCGCTGACAGATATGACGACCGGGCAGGTCTTGAAAGTGGTCGCCACCGATCCTGGTTCGGTCAAGGACTTCGCCGCATTTTGCAAGCAGACGGGTAACCCATTACTCTCGTCTGATGACAATGGCACGGAATACACTTTTCTGATTTCAAAACGCTAGCCTGCATATTTCGCGGGTCGGCCCGCCTTATATACGCTTTTCATTCTTGGCGACCTATAAATTCTGTGAATCCAAACTGTACTTCGTAAGGTTGATAGCCTACGCACTCGATAGCGGGCGGCTGAGCAGCGCTTTTCCGCTCTCTTCCACGGCATAGCGAGCCGTGTTTGGCATATGAGCACGGCAAGAGAACGCAAAAGCGCATGTTCAGCGGCATGTTATCGAGCGAAGGTGCCATGTTCATTAAAACCAAATTGGATGACAAAGTGCAATAAAACTTAACGCGCCAGCCCCCAAGCGGAGTGGAGCCGTCCCGTGAAATATGCAGGTTAGGCGGGCCTCTAATTTTCCCGGCTTTGCTTCAAGTGTGCCCTTGTCCCCAAGCGGCAGAGGAATCGACGGAGAGGGGGGCAATTTGCAAATAGATTGCCTGTTTAATTGCCGCGGAAAACCGGTTTGCGCTTTTCAACAAATGCGGTCACGCCTTCTTTGAAATCATGGGTGGCGGCGCAGCTGGCAAACAGGTTGATTTCGTTATCCAAATGCGTTCGCATCGGCGTTTCAAACGATTGATTCAATAATTTCTTGGCATTGGCAAAGGCGTGGGTGGCACCGCTGCCGAGGCGTTTTGCCAAGGCCGCCACTTCGCCACCTAACGCCTCTGCAGCCACCACCCGGTTGATCACGCCGATCTGTTGCGCCGTTGCTGCGTCAATCGAATCGGCCAACATAATGAGTTCGGCCGCTTTTTTCATGCCGACCATGCGTGGCAAAAACCAGGTGGAGCCACCATCCGGCGACAAACCGATTTTTGTATAAGCGGTATTGAATGTTGCCACGTCGGCAGCGATGGCAAAGTCACACGCCACCGCAATGCTCACGCCGGCACCGGCGCAAGCGCCATGAATTTCAGCGATGACCGGAAACGGCATGGTGCGGATGGCGACAATACTGTCGTGCAAGGCATCGCCAAGTGGTTTGATAGTGGCCGCAAAGGTCGGATCGTTTTTGCGTTGATGGAACATGCCAACGTCCCCTCCGGCTAAAAACGCCTTGCCAGCACCTTTCAGAATCAACACACGAATATCGGTGCGTTTGACCAGCGCGGTGGTGATTTCGCGCAATGCCAAGATCAGGTCTTCACTCATGGCGTTAAACACTTCGGGGCGATTAAACGTCAAGGTGGCAATGCCGTTGTTTTCGTCGAGCAAAATGGTATTCATGGTGGTTTTTCCGGTTTTGGTTCAACAATGATGCCGCGCAGCAGATACTCGTTGTGCAGATGGTGCCGCAGATTTTTTAAATTGAGCGCAAAAGCAATCGCGCCGAGCCCACAAATAATACCAAGCACCATGTAGGCCTGCGGCGCGCCGATTTTTGCCGCCAGCCAACCGGCTGCGAGATGACCGAGCGGGGCGGCACCGGTAAAAAAAGTCGAATAGACACTGACCACCCGACCGCGTTTGTCGTCATCAACCACGGTTTGGATAATGGTATTGACACACGCCGAGGTGCCCATCAAACCGAGTCCAACCAAGGCCATCGCTACCGCCGCCATCGGCAGATTGTTGGTCATGGCAAAGATCGCAAAACTGATTGCGCCGAGCGTGGCAATGGTTGCCGTCGCCAGCACCCAGCGGGCCAAACCACGCACATTGCTTTTGCGGGCGAGAATTACCGCACCGGCGAAGGCACCCACCCCCACCGCACTGACAAAAATACCGTGTAACTCTGCACCGCGTTCAAAGGTGACCACGGCAATGGCCGGCATCAGGATCGAGTAGGGATTGATGGCAAAACTGACCAGGCCAACAATCAACACCAGCGGCCAAATTACCGGGCTGCGATAGGCGATGCGCCAGCCTTCCAGAATATCGGCGCCGAGTGACTGGCCGCCGTGAATATGTTTTACGTGCTGCGGGGTGATTTTGGTGAGTTGATACACCACCGCCAAATACGAAATCGCGTTCACTCCAAAACACGCCGCTTCACCTACCGCGGCGATTAATAATCCGCCAATCGCCGGGCCAATTAAGCGGGTGGCGTTGATGTTGGCTGAGTTGAGGGCGATGGCATTCGGAAGGTCGGTTTTTTCATCCACCAATTCCACAAAAAACGAATGGCGGGTGGTGACTTCGATGGCGCTGAGAATGCCCTGAAAAAAAGCAAATGCGCCGAGCAGATTGACCGTCATGTGACCGGTCCAGGTCAGCACCGCCAGCGTGCCGGCGTGAAAAAACAAAATCGTCTGAACCGTCGTCAGCAATTTTTTACGACTGACCCGATCAGATAACGCACCGGCAATCGGCGTGGTGAACAAAAACGGAATCAGCGCCAAAAAACCCACCGTGCCGGTGGCAGCGGAAGAGCCGGTCAAGCGGTAGGTCAGCCACATGATCGCCACCGACTGCATCCACGAGCCAATTTGTGAAATGGTCTGGCCGAGGTAATAACGCCGGAAATTGGCGGAGCGCAACGCCCGCAGCGAATGAGGGAGGTTGTTAAATAACACTATCGCGCAACAGCTTCATTTGTCCGCTTGATTATGTCGCCGCCAATTTTTTGAGTTGTGCCTGCATGGTGGCGTACTTTTGTTTGAAGCCGGCCAGCCGTTCACGCTCCTGTGCCACCACGGCCGGCGGGGCTTTGTCGGCAAACGCCGGATTGGTGAGTTTGACCTCGGCCTTGTCAATTTCGATGGCAAGTTTGGCGGATTCTTTGCTCAGACGCGCACACTCGGCGGCGACGTCAATTTCAACTTTGAGCATGACACGTGCACCACCCGCCACTGCCACAGCGGCATCGGCGTCGGGCAATTTGGCCACCAGTGAAATTTCAGAAAGCCGCGCCAGTGCTTGTACATACGGCAAAAATGCTTGAAGGTGTTCGCCGGTATTGGAGTTTGCCTCGGCGTTGTCGGCGCAAACAAATGCCGGTACTTTTTCCGCCGGTGACAATTGCATTTCACTGCGTAAATTGCGCGTCGCGTTGGTGATGGCTTTGAGTTGCGTGACAAATTGTTCGGCCGCCACATCGATTTTTTCCGGCTGGGCTATCGGGTAGGGTGCCAGCATGATTGAGTCGCCGCTTTTGCCGGCGAGCGGGGCGATTTTTTGCCACAACTCTTCGGTGATAAACGGAATGATCGGATGCGCCAGGCGCAACATCACTTCCAACACCCGCACCAAGGTACGACGGGTGCCGCGCTGTTGGGCATCGTCACCGTGCTGCAGTTGCACCTTGGCGAGTTCGACATACCAGTCGCAATATTCGTCCCAGACAAATTTGTAAATCGTGGTCGAGACGTTATCAAAACGATATTCGGCGAAACCTTTTGCGACATCGGCTTCGGCGCGTTGTAATTGGCTGATGATCCATTGGTCGGCTTGTGACAAGCTCACTGGCAAGGTGGCGTCCAAGCCGACATCCTTGCCTTCAATGTTCATCAACACGTATCGGGTGGCGTTCCACAGTTTGTTGCAAAAGTTGCGATAACCCTCACAACGGCTCAAATCAAAATTGAGCGTCATCGACAGTGGCGCCAGTGCGGTAAAGGTGAAGCGCAACGCGTCGGTGCCGTAAGCAGGAATGCCTTTGGGGAAATTTTTCTTGACGTATTTGGCGGCTTTTTCCTTGTGTGCTTCCAGCATCAATCCCTTGGTCGATTTTTCCAGCAGAGACTCAAAATCAATGCCGTCGATCAAATCAAGCGGGTCGAGGGTGTTGCCTTTCGATTTGGACATCTTGTTGCCTTCGGCATCACGCACCATGGCGTTGATGTACACATCTTTGAACGGCACCTTGTCCGTGAAATGCAAAGTCATCATGATCATCCGCGCCACCCAGAAGAAAATAATGTCGTTGCCGGTCATCAAAACCGATGACGGTAAAAATGCCTGTAAATCCGCCTGGGTCTTTGCATCGTCGTTCGGCCAACCGAGGGTGGTGAAGGGCACCAGCGCCGAAGAAAACCAGGTGTCGAGTACGTCGGGGTCGCGGGCGAGTTTTTTGCCGCCGGACTTGGCGATGGCTTCGGCTTCGTTGCGGGCAACGTAAATCCTGCCTTCCTCGTCATACCACGCCGGAATCTGATGTCCCCACCAAAGTTGCCGCGAGATGCACCAGTCCTGGATGTTGGTCAACCAGTGGTTGTAGGTCGCCGACCAATGCTCGGGATAAAACTTGACGTCACCGTTGGCGACCGCATTCAAGCCGCGTTTGGCCAACCCGTCCATTTGTACAAACCACTGATCGGTCAACATCGGCTCGACAATGGTGTTGGTGCGATCCGAGCGCGGCACGTTGAGTTTGTGTTTCTTTTCGGAAATCAAATGACCTTGTGCGGCAAGGTCAATGAGGATTTGTTTGCGCGCTTCAAAACGATCGAGACCACGATAGACTCCGGGTGCCGCATCGTTGATTTTGGCATCGAGCGTCAGAATGCTGATCAACTCAAGTTGATGCCGGCGACCGACTTGGTAATCATTGAAGTCATGCGCCGGTGTGATTTTCACGCAGCCGGTGCCAAATTCTTTGTCCACATAATCATCGGCGATGATCGGAATCAATCGTCCGGTGAGTGGCAACTTGACTTGTTTGCCAACGAGGTGTTTATAACGATCATCCGCTGGGTTGACCGCCACCGCCACGTCGCCCAACATCGTCTCAGGTCGCGTGGTCGCCACCATCAGGCCTGCCAAACCATCAATCGGGCCATCGGCAAAGTCGTAACGAATTTCCCAAATCTTGCCGTCTTCTTCTTGACTGATGACTTCCAAATCAGAAACGGCGGTGCCCAGCACCGGGTCCCAATGCACCAGCCGTTTGCCGCGATAAATCAGACCCTGCTCGTGTAACCGGTTGAACACCTCCACCACCGCGGCAGACATTTTTTCGTCCATGGTGAAGTAGCCGGCTTTGTCGCCCTCTGTGTCGGCGTAGTCCCAATTGGCGGAGTCACCCAGGCGGCGCATTTGCCGCGTGATGGTCGCGCCGGAGTCACGTTTCCAGTACCACACCCGTTCCATGAATTTTTCACGGCCCAATTCATGGCGGGTTTTGCCTTCGGTTTGTAGCTGACGTTCCACCACAATTTGCGTGGCGATACCGGCGTGGTCGGTGCCGACAATCCAGTTGGTGTTGTCACCCAACATACGGTGGTAACGGATCAGCGTGTCCATCAGAGTTTGCTGAAAGGCGTGACCCATGTGCAACGTGCCGGTCACATTGGGTGGCGGCAATTGAATCGAATATGCGGCGGTGGCGGCGTTGTCGCTGTGCTTAAAATGCCCGGCAGATTCCCATTTTGGATACCAATGGGCCTCAATGGCTTTGGGGTCGAATGATTTGGCAAGTTCGTCGGCGGAGGCTTGGATCGGTGCGTCGTTCATAGAGTTTTCGTGGCTGCTGTGCGTGGTGGAATGGTTGCTTCCACGGGTGAAAAAATTTCGGAATCAAGGTTGGACACAGATTGATGTTTATCCGTGTTCATCTGTGTTTATCTGTGGCTTGTCGTGGTTAATGCCTTGTGTGCTGATGGCGGCAGCTTATCTTTTCCGCAACCGGTCGGCCAGCGCAGCATTGACGGCATCACCGATTTCGTTGGCGATACTTTGTTTCATGTCGGCCAATACGTGGGTGATGGTGGCGTTGAGCTGGCCTTGAAACTGTTCACTCAGACGCGCTTCCAGACTGGTTGCCAATTCCGCGTCGATGCGTTGTGACACGCGTTGCAATATGTCGTGTGAAAGTTGATCAATTTGATCATCCGACATTTGCTGCAAAATTTCGGCGGTGGCAGCATCAGCGACTTCTTTGGTCGCTGATGTTGGCGAGGGTGGCACGACAGCAGGCAACGGTTCAGAGTGAACGGCACCGCCGGCGACCGCCGTTTGCGTAGCCGACCAGGGCGGCGCATCCACCATGTCCGTCAAGATCGGGATATTGCGATTGTCCGGCTCAATGTTGCGTTTACCAACCAGCGCATCAACTTTTCCGGCCAGTTCCTCGGCTGCATTTTTATCCTGATCCATTATTTGTCCGTCGCCATATCCAGATTTTGAATTTCAAAGCCGCGTGATTTATAAAACTTCAAACGTTCACGGGCGCTGTTGCGGTCGTGTTCATTCATCGACACAACTTCCCGTAAAAATTCAAAGCGGGTGAAGTAGGGCGGTGGTGCATCGGCCAGGTTGAGCAGGGCATCATGATGCGGCAGTGTTGAAGTGGCATTGGCAATCACCACCGGCGTTGTCGCCGCCAGCGCATGATCCGCACGCACATGGGGCACAAACGACAACTGCGAAAAGGTCCACAATTGCCGGTCAAATTCATTTGCCGTTGCTTCGTCCGGTGCAAATACAATCAGTCGTTTGCCGCTGTCATACGCCTTCTTGGCAAGTTTGCAGGCAAACACCAATTTGTGGTCTACATTAAAAAAAAACTTTACTTCGGTCATGGCTGCCAATGTTGATTGCAAACCGCGGTAATGTGCATCGCGTCAGTCGTGATGCACATTACCGCATGAACTAAATTACAGACCGGCGCGCTTCATCAAAAATTTGGCCAGCAACGGCACCGGACGACCGGTGGCGCCTTTTTCCTTGCCAGAAACCCAGGCGGTGCCGGCAATATCCATGTGCGCCCATTTGTAGGCTTTGGTAAAGCGCGCCAGAAAACACGCCGCGGTGATCGAGCCACCGGCACGGCCACCACTGATGTTGGGAATATCGGCGAAATTGGATTTCAACATTTCGTCGTACTCTTCACCCATCGGCAGCAACCAGGCTTTGTCGTGGGCCGCATTGCCGGCCGCGACCAATTCCGCACCCAATTCGTCGTTGTTTGAAAAAATACCCGATGTGAAATGGCCCAAGGCAATCACCATCGCGCCGGTCAACGTGGCGGCATCGACCACCACTTCCGGCTTGTAACGTTCCGCAAAGGTGAGTGCATCACACAAGATCAAGCGACCTTCGGCGTCGGTATTTAAAATTTCCACGGTTTTGCCGGACATGGAGGTCACCACATCGCCCGGACGGGTGGCGTTGCCACCCGGCATGTTTTCGCAGGTCGGCACCAGCATCACCACATTCATCGGCAACTTCGACATGCCGACAAATTTCATGGTGCCGATCATCGCGGCTGCGCCGCCCATGTCGTATTTCATTTCGTCCATTTCAGCGGATGGCTTGATGGAAATACCACCGGTGTCAAAGGTGATGCCCTTGCCCACCAACACCACCGGCTTGGCACCTTTTTTGCCGCCGTTGTGTTCGAGAATGATGAATTTTGGTGGCAGGTCAGAACCTTTCGATACGGCCAGCAAGGTATTCATGCCCAGCTTTTGCATGTCCTTTTTTTCGAGGATGGTGCATTTGAATTTGAATTCCTTGGCGAGTTTTTTGGCGGTGTCGGCCAAATACTCCGGAGTGGCGATGTTCGGCGGCAAATTGCCCAGCTCTTTGGTCAATTGCATGGCTTCGCCAATCGCTTCGCCGGTCTTCATGGCGGCTTTCAAGGCTTTTTCGTCGGCCTTGCCATCAAGATGAAATGCCAAAGCCTTGCCGACAAATTTGTGGTCGGATTTTTTGGTGGCGGTGTAACGGTAGGCGGCATCAATGGCCGCAATGACAGCGCGCTCGACTTTATGCGCCAAATCTTTGCTCATGTTGGTATTGAGCGGCAGGGTGACATCCACCACTGCGGTGGATTTGAGCGCTTTGAACGCGCCGGTAATGGCCTTGCAAAAACCATGGGTGCCGTAGGTGGCTTCATCGCCAAACCCCACCAACAACACACGCTTGGCGGTTATGCCTGGCAGGTTGTGCAGCATCAATGTGCTACCGGTCTTGCCGGAGATATCCCCGGAGGCCGCTGCAGCAGTGATGGCACCCTTGGCAATCTTGTCGAGTGCGCTGGCAGCGGGGGCGAGCTTTTTTGACGCCCACATGCCGACAATCAAACAGTCGGTCTTTTGTTTCGCGAGCTCGCCGGTGGATAAGCTGAATTGCATGTTGATTCTCCTGAGAAATTTGCTGTGCGGATGTGGCCGTAAATGTCATTGTGCGGCGGGTTCGGCGGATCGTGCAAAGTGCGTAAATAACGTCGCGCAATGTCGCAAACCGGCAAAAAGGTGATTAGGCGGGGAAGTAAAGCGAAATTATCGCTTGTTGGGGGGCTCCGCGTCAAAACTAGCCAAAGTTTCGGCATTTTTTGGTTGATGGTCGCGTATCCGCTTTATTATTACAGGTCATCAAATTGCCCATCAGTCCACTTTGCATATCTTCCAACGCAGCCTGACCCGCGAATTCACCTCCATTGGCATCAGTGTGGTGAGTGTATTGATCGCGATCATTGTCACCCATCAGCTCATTACCTTTCTGGGGCGGGCCGCCTCCGGTGCGGTCGAGCCTGAGGCGGTGCTGGCGTTGATTGGTTTCGCCCTGTTGGCCTATTTGCCGGTGCTGCTGGCCTTGGCGTTATTTGTATCGGTGCTGGTGGCGTTGTCGCGTAGTTATCGTGACAGCGAAATGGCCGTCTGGTTTTCGTCCGGCTTGTCGATTGCCGCCTGGATCAAGCCGGTGTTGAGTTTTGGCGTGCCCATCGCCTTGGTAACGGCGCTGTTGAGCACCGTCCTCACCCCTTGGGCGTTCCAGCAAAGTGCCGAGTATCAGCGGATTTTGCGCAGTAAGGATGACGTTGCGCGTATCGCCCCCGGCAGTTTTATCGAAGCGCGCGGATCCGATCGGGTGTTTTTTGTCGACAACACCTCGACTGGTGCGGCGGGAATCAACAACGTGTTTGTGCAATACAACCAAAACAATCGTTTTGGTGTGGTGGTGGCCGAGAAGGGGGCCACTGAAATTGCCCCCAATGGCGATAAATTTTTGGTATTAACCAATGGGCGCCGTTACGAAGGCACACCCGGCGCGCTCGATTTCCGAATTATCGACTTTGCGGTGCAAAAACTACGTATTGAGACCCAGCGGTTGGGGATCGAAACCCCCAGCAATAAACAGTTATCAACGCTGGCGTTGCTGCGCGAACCGACCCCGGAACGCATCGCAGAACTACATTGGCGGCTCGCCTTGCCGGTCGCGGCGCTGATATTGGCGTTAATGGCCATTCCGCTGTCGTTTGTGAACCCCCGTTCCGGCACATCCTGGAGCAGTGTGTTGGCGGTGATGGTGTTTTTTTTGTATTACAACGTTTTGTCGATTTTTCAGGGCTGGACCGCGCAGGGCCACGTGCCCGCATGGATCGGCCTGACACCGGTGCATGTTGGAATGGTGCTGATTCTGGGCGTACTGTTTTTTAAACAACTATTCGGATTTCGTTGGTTAATCTTCAGGAAAAAGTAGTTTTGGCAGTAGTTGGGTAGGTAAGCTAAAATTGCGGCTTGGCTTTTGCAGTTAAGCATCAATTCCCATGGAAATTGGCGTTCTGTTTGTCCCAGCAAAAAATGTGGAAGTGTGGAAGTGTGGAAGTGTGGAAGTGTGGATGAGTGGCCTTGTTGTCCGGTCACACGCCAACAGTGGTTGAGCAGCAGTACTTCCAGCAAGAATTTGGAAGGGTGGATGAGTGGCCTTGTTGTCCGGTCACACGCCAACAGTGGTTGAGCAGAAGTACTTCCAGCAAGAATTAGGAAGTGTGGATGAGTGGCCTTGTTGTCCGGTCACACGCCAACAGTGGTTGAGCAGCAGTACTTCCAGCAAGAATTAGGAGAGGTGGATGAGCGGTTTAAGTCACACGCCTGGAAAGCGTGCGTAGGTTCATAGCCTACCGCGGGTTCGAATCCCGCCCTCTCCGCCATTAAAACGAGGCCCCGAAAGGGGCTTTTTTTATGGACATCACCCTGGCCATATTAAATAATCGAGGCGCTTAATTGAGTTGTCCACCAATGCCGGGCTGCCTCAGATAGCAATTTCCCATGCTAAGGAGTAATAGGGGACGGCCCGCGATTTCTCCGCCACCCTCCGTCAACTGGGTGACGTTTAGAGTAACGGATGTTGGGCTGAGTCACATTGCCCTAAATGCAACACTCTTTGCCCCGCTTGCCGTTTCAGCCAAAAAATTCTGATTCAGGCCGCCGCTATTGGAGTTTTATCTGGCCATGACCCGGCGCATCAAATAACTCGCCAGATCTACCAGCCCAACCAACACAATCATCGCCAACAAGATGGTGGCGGTTTTGTTCATGTGAAACAAACTGAGGTGAAACGACAACAACTGGCCGAGGCCACCGGCACCGACCACACCCAGCACTGCGGCGGCGCGGATGTTGTTCTCCCATCGATAGAGGGTGTACGACAAAATTTGCGGCAGGATTTGCGGCAGGGTGGCGTAGAAAAAAATACGTGTGTTGGACACGCCTTGCGCGCGTAAGGCGAACGCGGGGCCGGGTGGTGCGTTTTCGATGGCTTCGGCAAATAATCGGCCGAGTACGCCGGTGGTGTGTAGCGCCAATGCTAACGTGCCGGCGAACGGGCCCAAGCCTGCCGAGATCAATAACAATGCCGCCCACACCAGCTCGGGAATGGCGCGCAACATATTGAGTGCCAGCCGGGTCATTTGGCGCAGTGCATTCAGGCCGAGGTTTTTTTCACCTGCTCGAAACTGACGGCTGGCGGGCAGCGCAATCAACACGCCGCCAACCATGGCCATGGCGGTGCCGAGTAACGACATGGCAAAGGTTTCGACCACACCGACCCAAACCTTGGCGAGAAACGGCAAGGTGAAATCCGGCGGGAAAAATTCCCGCACAAACGCGCCCATGCTGCGGATGGCGTCGCGCGAAAAAAATGCCGTCCAATCGAGATTCAAACTCCAGAAGCTGGTGACAATCAAAACTAAAATGGCGCTGGTGTACCAACAGGCACGGCAGCGGCCGTCAAACAACGGCGAAGATGACAACGGCGACGCATGCGATGGTGCGGGCTGTGGTGAAGGTGAACGTGAAGGAAGCGGCGAACGCATCAGCCAATCTCCTTGCGAAACACACTGCTGACGCGGTCTGCCAACGCGACCAGCAAAATAAATACGATAAGCATGGTGGCGACTTCACCACCATTAAACATTTTCATGGAGTTGTCCATTTGCTGACCGAGCCCACCGGCACCGACAAAGCCGAGCACCACCGATGAACGGATGGCGCATTCCCAGCGGTAGACGGTGTAGGAGGTAATTTCGGCGGCATTTTGTGGCAGCAAGCCGTAAAAAAACGCTTGCAAACGACCGCTGCCATTACGCATCAGCGTGACACTGGCGTGGGCGTCGCCACTCTCGAGAATTTCGCCATACACTTTGCCGAGCATGCCGCCGTAGGTGAGGGCGATGGCGAGTACACCGGCGGTCGGGCCCAGCCCCACCACGCGCACAAAAATGAGTGCCCAAACCAGCTCGGGAACACTGCGCAAAATAATCAACAACCAGCGCAACAACTGCCGCACTACAAACGGTAATGTGGCCATTTTTCCGGTGAGCGCCGAAATCGACAGGGCGCTGGTGGAAAGTAACGTCAATGGAATCGCCAAGATCAGCGCCAGCGTCATGCCGGCGGTGGCAATGGCAACGGTGCGCCAGGTCTCTTTTGCCACCAGCAATAAAAACTCTTGATTGACGGTCGGCGGAAAAAAATCTTTGATGAATTGCCATGAGGATTGCCGACTTTGTGAATCAAACAATAACCACGGTTTAAATTCAGTCGCAACCATTAACGGCCAACACAACACCACGGCGAGTGACAACCAAAACACCCGCCCCAACCACGCCGGGTCGCGTGGTGCACGTGTGGCAGGTGTGGCCGGGCGAGAAAGCGCAGATGCCATGGTGTCGGTTTTACCTTAGCGACAATGCATCAACGGCGGATTCGGCTCGTCATCCGAAATCACGTTGGCGGGGTTGTCACCAGGCGCGGCACCGGTTAATTCGTCTTCGTGTTGTGCGTACAACTGCCGCAAGCGTTCTGGCGTCACTTCTTTCACATCACAATCAAACATCACCGTGCCGTCGCGTAATCCAATGATGCGATCAAACCGTGCCAGTGCCACTTCAACCTGATGCAAAGTCATCACCAGTGTTACGTTGCGCGCGCGCGCTTGGTCGATCAGAGTGTCCATTACTTGTTTGGCGCGGGTCGGGTCGAGCGCCGACAAAGGCTCGTCAATCAACCAGAGTGTGGCCGGCGACAGCAATGCGCGTGCAAGCCCGACTCGTTGCCGTTCCCCACCCGACAAACGATCCACCCGATCAAATAACTTTTCACTCAAATCAAATTGCGCCAGTGCGGCGTGCGCGCCGGCAATATTTTGTGGATAAAACAGCGACCGCAAACTGTGCCAAAAACCCATGGCCGGCAAACTGCCGGCAAGTACCGACGTGACCACCCGTTGCCGGGGCGGCAGAGGCGGCACTTGCGGCGCCAGATACAAACGGGCGCGCAGCCGTTGCAGATCGGGGCGCGATAATTGCCACGGGTTGGTATTTTCGATGCTGACACGACCGGCGCGGGGCAGCAATGCACAGGCCAACACGTGCAGCAGTGTGGTTTTACCGGCACCCGAAGGACCGATGATTGCCACCTGTTCACCGGCGGAAATGTCAATTGACGCCCCGGTCAGGGCATCAGACGCACCGGCGCGCGCTGCGGGATGGCGCGCACTCAGGTCTTGGATAGCAAGTTTCAATTACAACAAACCGGCGCTGCGGGCGGCGTCTTCTATGCCCTTGTAGTTTTCTAATTTGGTGGGGATGTAACGTGTGGCGCGATTGAGTTTCAATATTTCAGCGCCTTCCGGTGTGGCCGGGTCAAGGTCGATCAAAGCCTTGGTAATTTTGGCGCGCAGATTGGCAGGCATGTCAGCGTGTACCGACCAGTTGTAATTAAAAAAAACTGGGGTCGTGTAAAAAACGTCGACTGCTTTGGTATCAACTTTGTTCTCGCCGACAAATTTTTTCCAGACGGTGATGTCGAGGGCGGCGGCATCAACTTTGCCGCTGACCACCGAGGCGATGGTAGCGTCGTGTGCGCCGGAGTAGGCGATGCGTTTGAAATCTTTTTCCGGGTCAATTTTGGCTTGCAATAAAAAGCTGCGCGGCATGAGGTGGCCGGAGGTTGATGAAGCGGAGCCAAACGACACCTGTTTGCCCTTCATGTCGTCGAGTTTTTTAATGCCGGAGTCGGTCTTGGCAATAAAAACGGACTGAAATCTGGTGTCTTCTTCGCGTTGTGCAATCGGCACAATCTGACCTTTGGCGCGGATGTTGGCTTGCACAAAGGTGAATCCGCCCAACCAGGCGAGATCAACCTTTTTATTGACCAGCGACTCAACAGCAGCGGGATAATCGGTGACGGGGGTGAATTCGACTTTGAGGCCAAGTTTCTTTTCAAGATACTGCGCGAGCGGGGTGAATTTGCGAATTTGTTCGGTGGCGGCTTCTTCGGGGATGGTGGTGATACGTAGTGTGGTCTGGGTGGTCTGCGCTGGTGTGGGCAGAGTGATGAAACCAAACGTTACCAGGGCGCAGGTCAATAACGACTTGACAGTGCGCGAAGATGAAAAACTGATCATGTTCATTCTCCAAAGATGAATAAAAAGTGTTGCGGTCAATGGTGTTATTTGCAACCAACTTCGGGTCCTGCTCGTAAACTCGAAATCCAGTCACTAAGAACATGCATCAAAATTTCTTGCAACTCAATAACTACAACCGTCCGCAGCGGGATTAAAGTATGACTCCAACCCCACGAAAATAAATAATGACGCCCGTGAATATTCATATTATTAACCAATTACATATCGATCATGCCACCGAGACCAGTCGGTTGATCGCCGGCCTGCGTCAGCCTAATGCGCATATCGAGCCAAAATATTTTTATGACGCACTCGGCTGCGCTTTATACGGGGCCATTTGTCATTTGGATGAGTATTACCCGACCCGCACCGAGCGGGCCATTTTTCAGCAGTACCGCCAGGAGATCACCGCGCATATTGGTGGCGGCGGCACATTGGTCGATTTGGGCGCGGGTGATTGCGCCAAGGCGCAGGAATGGTTGCCACATATTGCCCCGGCGCGTTATCTGGCGGTCGATATTGCCGCACCACCCATGGCTGCGGCGCTGGCACGTTTGCAGCCGGAGTTTCCGGCCATCGAAATGATGGGGCTGGTGACGGATTTTTCGCAAAAATTGACGGTGCCGGGTGAGTGTTTGCGTGGCTCGGCAACGGTGTTTTACCCGGGTTCATCAATCGGCAACTTCGCGCCGCCCGCGGCCATTCGTTTTTTGCGGGAAATGCGCGCCATCTCGGCGTTTAGTAATGGCGGCTTGCTGATTGGCGTCGACGCGAAAAAAGAAACAGCGAGATTGGGTGCGGCGTACAACGATGCGCTGGGTGTGACGTCGGCTTTTAATCTGAATGCACTACGCCATATTAACCAGGTGCTGGGCTGTGATTTTAACGTGACCGACTGGCGCCACGTGGTTTTTTACGATGAGGGCCAGGGTCGGGTGGAAATGCATCTTGTATCCACTTGCGACCAGACGGTGACGATTGGTGGCGTGCTACGTGAATTTAAGGCCGGCGAAAAAATCCACACGGAAAACGCCTACAAATATCATCAGCATGAATTTACGGCGTTGCTGACTGCGGCCGGATTCGAGCAAATCCATTGCTGGAGCAATGATGCAAACGAGTTTTGGGTGTTTTACGCCAAATAGAGTGCCAAAATGAAAACGCGCCAGCAAATACACCTGCCGGCGCGCGTTTTCAGGCGTAAATAGCTGAAAGTGCCCGTCAATCAAACACTTTCAATTTTATTAGACGACCTTGACCTGCGGTGCACCTGTAGTCATTTCACTAACGTCACCGATGACGGTGGCTTGCATAAAACCTTCGTCGTGGAAAATCTTCAAGACTTCATCGACCGATGAAGGGTCACACGCCAATAACAAACCACCGGAGGTTTGTGGATCGGTGAGTAAGTTGCGATGTTCGTCTGCAAATCGGCTGTCCATCACCACATCATGGCCATAACCCGACCAATTGCGTTCGGAGGCACCGGTGACAAAACCATTTTTGGCCATTTCCAACACACCGGGAATCAGGGGCAACTTATCAAATTGAATGGTGGCGTTGGTTTTGGAGCCCTTGCAGATTTCGAGTAAATGGCCGAGCAATGCAAAACCGGTGACGTCGGTTAACGCGTGCACACCGGCCATTTTGCCGAGCTTGATGCCGGGGGTGTTGAGCTTGGTGGTCGAGGCAATCATCGCTTTGTAACCAGCCTCGTCGAGTTTTTCTTTTTTCAGCGCGGCTGACAACACACCAACACCAAGTGGTTTACCCAGTATCAATTTGTCGCCGGGTTTGGCACCGGCATTACGCTTCAGATTCTTTGGGTCAACAATACCAATGGCCACCAGCCCATAAATGGCCTCGACCGAATCAATGGTGTGGCCACCGGCAATCGGAATGCCGGCCTCGCGACACACCGATTCACCGCCGTCCAGAATCAAACGAATCTGATCAAGCGGCAGGGTGTTGATCGGCATGCCCACCAGCGCCAGCGCAAACAGTGGCGTGCCACCCATGGCGTATACATCGGAGATGGCGTTGGTGGCGGCGATGCGGCCAAAATCAAACGGGTCGTCCACAATTGGCATAAAAAAATCGGTAGTGGCGACAATCGCCTGATGCTCGTTGATTTGATAGACCGCCGCGTCGTCGGCGGTTTCAATGCCGACCAGCAACTCCTTGGGCATCAGTGGATTGCCAGACTTGGAAATAATTTGCTGCAGAATCGCCGGGGAAATTTTGCATCCGCAGCCGCCACCGTGGGACAGCGAGGTGAGACGGGGGATTTTTTTGATTTCAGTTACATCGTTCATTGCGGCTCCGGTTTTGTGATCGGTTACAGGTCAGGCTGAATTATCGCTTGATTGGCGGCGCTTGAAACGTACAAATGTACTCTACGCCCGCCCCATGGTTTTGGTTTCAAGCAAGTAAAGAATCGATGATATGCGTCAGGCGCTGTTGTTCCTCGAAAGGAGTAAACAACGCGCTGCGCGCTTTACACGCCGTATTGAGTCGGGTGAGGGTGTTGGGTGCATTGACACATTGCTTGAGCAGATTCGCCAACGCAGGGGCATCTCCGACAGGAAAAAAGCCGGTGTAGTCCGGTCCCAACATGCCGATATTGCCGGACATGCGCGACGCCACCACGGCAGTTCCGGCGGTAATGGCCTCGACAATCACATTGGCACCGCCTTCCATAAGGGACGGATGGATCAACACATGGGCGCGTTTGATCGCGGCGCGGGTCAGGCCGTGTGGCAATAATCCAAGCCACCGATAGTTCGGCAAGGATTGTGTGAGTGTGGTTGCACGCGCGGCCAGGGCGTCATCGAGCGGCTGGCCAATATGGCTGATATGAATACGTGGTTCGTCGGCCAATATTTCCGCCAGCTGAAAAATGGTTTCAGGTGATTTTTCTGCGCGCAAATGGCCGACCACCACGCAGGCGAGTTTGCCTTTTGGTTTGACCGCCGGGGTGAGGGGTTTTGCCGATTGAAAAACAACGTGGGTTTTATGCCGGTGTTGGGTCGGCACGTATTGAATGGCATCTTCTTGCAGCACAATCAAGGCATCGGCCATCACCAACGATGTATTGGCCTCGGCCGATTCGGCCAGATCGCGATACAAATCGGTGCCGGTGAGCACCACAATCAGCGGCGCATCTGGAAATTTTTTTTTGCTGGCGAGGATGGCGGCGTGGCTGCGGCGGGCGTGGAGGGCAATCACCACGTCCGGTTTACGCGCGATGGTTGATTGATCCAAGTCGCTCTGCACCACCACCTGCATCTGATCGGCGAGCAATTGTTGCCAGCGGCGCGCAGTCCGCCAATTGCCGTTATTGGCATTGGCGAGGTAGGGCGTAATAATGAGTACACTGCGACGTTTCATTTTGATTGACGACTGATCCAATTTTGAATAATTCGACCGTTCCGACCGAAAAAGCGGTCATTCACAACGCTTTGATCGCCCAGCGCGAGTATACGATAGCGTTATATGCGGATTTGCCGCCGGCCTACTGGCGACCGGCGGATTTTCCGTTTGCGACGGTGATCAATCCGCCGCTGTGGGAGCTGTCGCACATCGCTTATTTTGCGGAATTCTTTTGTACACGCTGGTCGCCGCATGATGTGAATGGCATCAAAACGCCGTCCATACTCGATGAGGCGGACCAGTTGTTTAATTCGACGCGGGTGCCGCATGCGTCCCGCTGGACCAATCACTATCCATCAAAAGCGGTTTGTTTTGAATATATGAATGCGGCGTTGGCGCGGGTGCTGTCCGCGCTGGAAAACGACGATGGTTCGCGCCGGCATTTGTTTCAGTTGGCTTTGTTGCACGAAGATATGCATGCCGAAGCATTGTTGATGACCCTGCAAAAATTAGCGCACCCGTTGCCGTTGATCGTGCCGGCGCGACAAACACTCCAGTATGCACAAGGCAAGGGTGCCGGCATTCAATTTGCCGGTGGCGAAGTGCTGATGGGGGCCAGCCAACGGCCTTTTCAATTTGATAATGAATCACCATCAATACGCACCACCGTTGGTCCGTTTGAAATCGATGCCCTGCCGGTGTCCGCAGGTGTATTTGCGGCGTGGAGGGCGGGCAAACTTGGCGGTGGTGTCGATGCCGAAATGCCAACGAACGATTTTGCGGCGATGCATGTGTCCCACGCCGATGCGGCCGCATTCGCGCGTGATCACGGCCGCCGCCTGCCAACCGAGGCTGAGTGGGAGTTTGCCGCCACCGCCGACAGCGAATCAACCGCGGCATTTTTGGCGTCGACCGGACAGGTGTGGGAATGGACTGCGTCAGAATTTGCCCCGCGTCCCGGCTTTAAATCCGGCGCGTATGCCGAGTATTCTGCCCCCTGGTTTGCCGACCAGGGCGCGCTTCATATGGTGTTGAAGGGCGGCTCGTTTGCCACCCATCCGCGCATCAAGTATCCACAGTATCGAAATTTTTACACCCCAGAGCGTAACGATATGTTTTGTGGCTTTCGCACCTGTAAGTGACCTGGCTACGCTATTTTTTTCTGCGTCGCGGATCGATTCACCAGGTTTGCGGGGTAAAATCAAAGCTGGCGGGTCCCCCCGCATCTAACGCTTGTGAATCTGGTCAGGTCGGGAACGAAGCAGCCAAAGCGAGTTAGTTGGAGTGCCGGGGTAAGGCTCGCCAACCTCCCATTTGTATGGCGGTAATAGACCGACAACTTCAGGTTTGACAGTTTGTCGGCGGCTGTCAGTCCAGCGGCATGCCGGGCTGGCGGCTTCACCAAACCAAAGTCTGCGACCTCGACGATATGTCCCATCAAGTTCTCGCCCGCAAATGGCGGCCCAGGAAATTTCAGGATGTGGTTGGCCAGGACCATGTGGTCCGGGCATTGTCCAATGCGCTCGATACCAATCGGCTGCATCACGCTTATTTATTTACCGGCACCCGTGGTGTCGGCAAAACCACGCTGGCAAGAATTCTTGCCAAGGCGTTAAATTGTATTGGCGTCGATGGCAACAGCGGCATCACCTCGACACCCTGCGGTGTTTGCCAGGCGTGTACCGATATTGATGCCGGTCGATTTGTCGATTTACTTGAAGTCGATGCCGCCACCAATACCAAGGTCGATGAAATGCGCGAACTGCTGGAAACCGCGCAGTACGCGCCGGTATCCGGTCGTTACAAGGTTTACATCATCGACGAAGTCCATATGTTGTCCAAGTCGGCATTTAACGCCATGCTGAAGACGCTGGAAGAACCACCGGCACACGTCGAGTTTATTCTGGCAACCACCGATCCACAAAAATTGCCGATCACGGTGTTGTCGCGTTGTTTGCAATTTAATTTGCGCAACTTGGCACCGTCATTGCTGGCCGGGCATCTTGGCAATATTCTCAACGTTGAAAACATCGCCTTTGAAAAACCGGCACTGGAGATGATCGGCCGTGCCGGCGAAGGCAGCGCGCGTGACGCCTTATCACTGCTCGATCAAGCCATTGCTTATGGCGGCGGTGAAGTAAAGATGTCGGATGTGGCAACCATGTTGGGCGCACTCGACCAAACCTATTTGTTTTCGATGTTGACCAATATTGCCGATCATGACGCCAAAGCGCTGGTGGCCGAAATTGAGGCGATTGCCTCACGTGCCATTTCGTTTGAGTTAACCCTTAAGGAGTTGGCGTCTGTGGTGGCCAAGCTGGCGCTGATTCAATCCGTTGGCGATGACGCGGTTGAAGGTCAGGATGCAGCCAAAATGGTCGCGCTGGCGGCACGCTTCAGTGTTGATGATGTGCAGTTAATTTATCAAATTGTGCTGCTCGGTCGGCGCGACTTACAACTGGCACCGGACGAACAATCCGGATTTACCATGACCTTGTTGCGGGCGATCGCATTTTTGTCAGCGGGTGCAAACAATGCCGGTAGCAATCAAGCGCCGTCTGATGCTGGAAGTGTGGCCAATAGTGTGATCAATGGTGCGGTCAATGGTGCGGATAATAGTGCGGCCAATAGTGCGAACGTAAGACCAACCGCAAGCATAGCCAGGACCAATCAAACGAAAAACGCCAGCAGTCGCGCGCCAGTTGAGGCAAAAATAGCTGAAAACGCGCGCCAAGCAGTCACTTTGAAAACGGCGGGTGCGGCTGAAAAATCAGTGAATTATGACGTCACGGGTGCCGCAAATCGAGCTGAGCTTGTGGCACAAATTGCTGATTGGCCGGGCTTTGTCAGCAAACAAAATTTGTCCGGCATGGCCGGTATGTTGGCCAGGCAGGCATCGTTGATCGGCTTGGTCGACGGCGTGTTGACGCTCGCGGTGCCGGATGCCCATAAACATTTGGCCGACAAAAGGTATCAGGAAAAACTCAAGGCGGATCTCATTCCCCTGCTTGGTGAAGACCTGCGTTTGTCGGTCAAGCTCGGTGGGGTAATTCCGCAGGGGGCCGGTGCCAGCCTGGCGGCTGTCGAGGATCAGGCGCGCAATGACGCGCAACGGGCGGCGGAAGAATCGATCGCCAACGATCCGTTTATCAAAAATCTTGCCGACGAGTTCGGTGCAACCGTTGACCGTTCCGGTATTCGTCCGGCCAGTCGTTGAATGGTTGAATGGTTGATTCGGTAAATATTCAAATTTAAATTGAGGAGACTGGGATGATTCCAAAAGGTGGTTTGGGCGCGCTGATGAAACAAGCGCAGCAAATGCAGGACAATATGAAACGCGCACAAGAGCAGCTCGCCTTGGTTGAAGTGGAAGGCGCGGCAGGTGGTGGCATGGTGAAAGTTACTCTTAATTGTCGCAATGATGTCAAACGGGTGACCATTGATCCGGGGGTGATGGACGACCGTGAAATGCTCGAAGACCTGATCGCCGCAGCCATGAATGATGCGGTGCGCAAGGCTGAAGCCGTGAGTCAGGAAAAAATGAGTGGCTTTACCCAGGGTATGGGTATGCCGCCTGGATTTAAGCTGCCGTTCTGATTGGCATGGGTGTCCGCTTATGGGTAACGGCGTTGATGGTGTTGTCGGTGTCAACTTTGGCAACCATGGCACCCGTGGCACCCCTGGCTTGGGCAGCGGGTTCGTTTGAACCGGTTAATGTGAAGCTATTCCTGGCGGGCAAAAACGGCCAATACTCCATGATTGTTGTGCCGGTTGCCAAGACGAATGAAAACAGTGCTGGCGGCGTACCGGCGGCGACATTGTTGTCTTTGTGCAAGGAGTTGCGGGTGTTTGGTGGTCTCGATCAAAAACATTGGCAGAATCGCCCGGAAGTGACGGTTGAAGGCCATCAACAGGCGATAGCGTTGTTGCAGCGCGCCTATCAAAATAAGGCCACCACCAACTTTGGTGAGCTGGGCGCGGGCTTTCGTGTGGCCAACAAGAGCGCTCCCTGTACCGTGAAAAGTCGTGGGCTGGTGTTTTGGCGCGACGCCACCGCCGATGCGGCGTTATCGGTTTATCAGGCCTTTTAATGTCGACGCCGACCAGTTTGTCCGCGCTGATTGATGCGCTGCGCTGTTTGCCAAGCGTGGGACCAAAATCAGCCCAGCGTATGGCGTTTCATTTGTTGCAACGTGATCAACCGGGCGCGCTTCGATTGGCCGATGCCATGCGGGCGGCGATTGAACGTACCAAACACTGTTCCATGTGTAATACCTTCACCGAACTGGAGATCTGTGCAATCTGCACCCATTCCAAACGCGACCGCACCGTACTGTGTGTGGTGGAGTCACCAAGCGATTTATTGATGATGGAGCAAACGCAGACCTATCGCGGTATGTATTTTGTGTTGATGGGCAAGTTGTCGCCGCTGGACGGCATCGGCCCCAAAGAAATTCATTTGGATCGTCTGGTCAAACGGGTGCGCGACGGTATCGTCAAAGAAATCATTCTGGCCACCAACTTTACGGTCGAAGGTGAGGCCACCTCGCACTACATCAGCGAGCTGTTTGCCACTGATGGCATCAAAGTCACGCGAATTGCCCGAGGTTTGCCGGTGGGTGGCGAGCTTGAATATGTGGACTCGAATACCCTCGCCCAAGCATTACTGGACCGCCGGGTTGTGGATTAGGTTGGTTGGGTCGTTTTATGCTGCCTTATAAGGTGTGGCTAAAGCTCGGCAGCGCGGCGACAAAATACGGTTTTGGTCGTTATTCCCCATAATTCGGGAATCACCCATGCCAGCAACGGCATAAACAGAAGAAGTAACAATAGAAAAACCAGCGGGTGGGTAAAGGCGAGCCACAAACCGTCCGCCAGCGAAGTGTCTTCGCCATCCAGTTGCGGACCGGCTCAGGTGAGGCATTGATGGCCAGCCTTCCGCCCGATTTCAAAAGTATGTTCCGGCTGTGATCGAGCCGCCCTGCAGCGCGCTGGATAATATCCATGCCGCGCTGTTGCTGGCACCCATGGCTGCGGAGGCCAACAACACACCAGATGGAGTGCAGATAATGGTGTGGATCGCGTCCCCAATGGTGTCGATGCCGGGAATTTTGTCGGCAAAACCTCAACAAACAGCAAAAAGCCGCTGCGGCCTAATGCCAACGGGTGGGCAGGCAAGCACATTCAGGCCGGATGGGGGCATTCAGCCAAACCGCTGGCACTGGCCGGCCAATCCGACCAGAAACCACGCCGTATAGAGGCGAAAGCCACTTGCCCAGGCAAGTGCCAAGTTGAAGGTGAGAGTGGGAAGTTGATCGGGTTTTGTTTATCGCGCTGTTTCCAATTTAGTTTGTGTTCGAGGCGGCCGAACAAATCCGCAAAAAGCGTGAAAGGGATTGCGCGGGCCTGTTTTTTGTATTTTGATGGGCAATATTTTTGGTGCCATACCTTTGATTTTGATGTGTCCAAATTGTCAAAGTCGAGTACTGGCGCGGTTCGGCTTGGGTTGCCGCAAAAAACCTGCAAAACTTCGTGCAAATATTGATAAAAATGTTGAAGTAGATTTGCCAAGTGCTAGAAACTATGCGTATAATTGCGGTTCTCCAAAAGGAATGTAAAAAGTTTGTTTTGGAGTGAAAGTAATAGAAATTTGCGGGCGCGGGGTGGAGCAGTCTGGCAGCTCGTCGGGCTCATAACCCGAAGGTCGTAGGTTCAAATCCTACCCCCGCAACCAATTATTTTTAATCGTTCTTTAAAAACTAGACAATCGATTGAGGTGGGTGCTCTTGTGTATTGGGGCCTGCTGGTGATGGGTTGATTGGAGAGATTGGATTTGGGTGTTATAGCCTGGGTTTGGTGGATCTGATTGATACCGGTTGAAGGG
>CAMTWK010000022.1:0-56760 GCA_947085425.1 uncultured Burkholderiales bacterium
GCCTAACGATTTAGGTGAGCAACCTGCCGTTGTTGGCCGGTCTGCTCGACCGCCGTGTTATGCCTTAAGCGCATTGACAAACTCTTCAACGGAAACGCCCGCCTGCTTCAGTACACCTGAGAGCGTGCCCGTTTTCAATTCGCGATGATTGGGAACTACGCAACCTTGAGACGCGCGACGGAGAACAATGTGACTGCCGCGCTGGCGCGCAACTACAAATCCGAGTCGTTCGAGGGCGCGCACTGCGTCGGCACCGGAAACAACCGGCAGACTAGGCATGCGCGGTTACGTGAAACGTAGTGAGCAGTGAGCGACCCGTTACAGTTAACGGAAATTCCTCAAGATAAAGCTCGGTGGCTTCGCGCAAGTTCGCGAGCGCTTCCTCAACACTTTCGCCCTGAGTAGTAGTTCCAGTTTCCGGATTCAGCGCAATAAAACCGCCTTCGGTGGCTGGTGTCAGTACAGCAGAAAGTTCCATGGCTTCTCCTTTGTTAGCACCAAGTATAGCGCGGTCACTTTTTTGAAGGCATAACGAATAGCGTTTATCTGTCGCGGAGGCATTCATGATTCGAATCAGTTTGGCAGCGCGTCAGATAAACGCTATTCGTTAGATTTAGCTTTAGATTTCGACGGCCGTGCGCACTTGCTCCAAAGCGCTTGCGTCTTCAATGGTGGTGAGGTCGCCGGGATCACGGCGCTCACACAGTGCTTGAATGGCGCGTCGTAATAATTTTCCGGAGCGGGTCTTGGGCAGCATGGTCACAAAATGCACCCGCGCCGGCCGGGCGATGGCACCGAGCTCGCGATCCACGGTCGCCATGACTTCTTTTTCATGTGCGGCGATTGCGTCCAGCGTGTCAATTTTGCTGATGTCTTTAACCACCGCAAACGCCACCGGCACCTGGCCCTTGAGCGCATCGGCGACACCGACCACGGCAACCTCGGCAATATTGCTGTGCGCCTGAATCGCTTCTTCAATTTCGCGTGTGCCCAGCCGATGACCGGCGACATTAATCACGTCGTCGGTGCGGCCCATGATGAAGTAATAACCGTCATCATCAACAATGGCCCAATCAAAGGTGGTGTAAACCATTTCATTTTTAAACGATGAAAAATAGGTTTTAACAAAACGTTCGTCGTCGCCCCAAATGGTCGACATAAAGCCGGGGGGCAGCGGCGGCACAATACACAACACGCCTTTTTCATTCGGCCCGACGGCGGCACCGGTTTCTTCGTGTTTGAGTTTGACGTTGTAACCGTAGGTGGCAAAACTCGGTGAGCCGAGTTTGCGTGGGGTCTTTTCAATGCCCGGCTGCGCACTGAGAATCGGCCAGCCACTTTCGGTTTGCCAATAATTGTCGATCACCTTTACGCCGGTGCCCTGTTCTATCCAATCGCTGGTCGGCTGATCAAGCGGCTCACCAGCCAGATAAAGATAACGCAGGCTTGATGTTTTGTACTTTGAAAGATAAGCGGGGTCTTGTTTTTTTAATACCCTGACCGCGGTGGGTGATGAAAACATCGCCACCACATTGTATTGCTCAACAATGGTCCACCACACGCCCGGGTCCGGACGAATCGGCAGCCCCTCATACATGATGGTGGTGGAGCCGTTGATCAACGGGCCGTAAACAATGTACGAATGCCCCACCACCCAGCCGATATCCGAGGTGCAAAAAAAAGCTTCGCCGGCGTCGGTGGCAAAAATATTCGCCATCGACGCGGCCAGGGCAACCGCATATCCGCCGGTGTCACGCTGCACACCCTTGGGATTGCCGGTGGTGCCGCTGGTGTAAAGAATGTACGAAGGATGGCTTGACTCGACCCAAACACACGGCACCACTTCTTCCACATGTCGCGGCCATAACGCGGCGTAGTCCATGTCACGGCCCGGCAACACCTGCATGCCACGATCGAGATGACGATTGACAATCACCACGTGGCGCGGCGGATATTTGGCAAGTTTAATGGACTCATCGGCGAGTGGCTTGAGCGGGATGACTTTGCCGCCACGTAAACCGGCATCGGCGGTGATCATCACCAATGGCTGGGCGTCGTCGATGCGCGCGGCCAGCGATGCGGCGGCAAATCCGCCAAACACCACCGAATGAATCGCGCCGATACGCACGGTGGCGAGCATCGCAAACACCGCCTCGGGTACCATCGGCATATAAATCAACACCCGGTCCCCTTTGCCCACGCCCAATGATTTTAGAATCGCAGCAAAACGATTCACTTCATCGAACAATTGCCGGTAGGTAAAGGTGCGGGTTTCTTCCACCTCCGACGAAATCCACACCAGCGCACTTTGATCGGCACGGCTGGCGAGGTGGCGGTCAACGGCGTTATAACAAAGATTGGTTTCACCACCTACAAACCATCGGGCGAAGGGCGGATCGGAATAATCACAAACCTGCGTGAAAGGTTTGACCCAGTCTATGCGGGCGGCTTGTTCGGTCCAGAACGGCTCGGGGGACACCAGTGATCTGGCGTGTTGGGCGAGATAGGTCGTTTTTTTTGCGGCCATGGTGTTCACTCTCATCATCGGGTTCCTGCAAACCAACAGGCGTGATGATGTTACCGCAGCCGACCTAATTAAAAATAATTTCTTCGATCGCGGCGAGCAGCGCCTTGGATTTGGCCGGTTTGGTGAGGTAACCATTGGCGCCCAGTTTCAGGCCCTGCATGATGTCGTCTAGTCCACCCAGGCTGGACAACATTAATACCGGCAGGTCCGGCATGTGGCCGCTGGAACGGATGCGATTGAGAATATCAAAACCATTGGCGTCCGGCAGCAATACATCGAGCAAAACCAAATCAGGTTTTGCTTTGAAGCCCTGTACAATTTCGGCGCGGTTGGCGGCGCGCACCACGCGGTAGTCCGCCTTCTTCAAAATTTGCTCAAGCAGCATGGCCGTTATGGCGTCGTCTTCGATCACCAGCACGGTCGGCGGCGAGTGAATTGGGGTGCGGCTTGGTGCGTCCGGAAACAGGCGCACAAAAAAACCATTACTGTTTAACTTCGATTCACCAATGATGGCTTCGTCATTCAGCGCCTTGGCCTGCTGCGGGGTTGGCACCGGCTCTGGCACGGTTTTGCTTGGATCCAGTATTGCCGTGAAATCGAGGTCAAAATTGTCTTCGGTTGACATACGGGTGCTCGTCGCCTGTGTGTAAAATTTGTGTCGGATCACTTGCCAACGTCGCAATAGACCCGCGACAAAGGCAGTTTGACCTCGTTATTATTTATTTTTGCTGCCGCCATTGTACAGTGGAGTCGGGACCATCATGCCTGACAAAAGTCAATCATTGTGCGCTACGGGCTGCGCCCGGACAAATCCAGAATTGCCCAAGCAGACGTGAGCCAATCCTGCAATATTGCGTTAATGCATGGCTCTCGGATTGTCGGCCGAGGCATGTTTCCTCGAAAAATACTCTTTGGACTGCATTTCGCGCAGGCGTGAGGCGGTACGGCCAAATTCGGTCGAGACCATCATGGCAGCGTCTCCGCCCTTTTTATTGATGGCGGCGGCCCGAGACGGCGCACCGACCGGAATGCGCTCATCGACCACCAACTGCTCCGGTTCGACCTCGGCCGAACAAATCAATTTGACGCGCTGATCGTAAAACACATCCACCAACCAGGTCAAACGGCGGACCACGTCGGCGCGATTTTTGGCGTGTAACTGGGGAATATTGGAGATCAGCACAGTGTGATATTGACTGGCAATTTCCAGATAATCGACCTGGCTGCGCGGTTTGACACAGAGGTCGGCAAAATCAAACCAGACCACGCCCTTGGCACGACGAATAAACGCGACCGGCCGGCCACCGATCTGCAACGTGCCATGTTCGGTGTAGGTCGCCTTGGACATGGCGGTGAAGGTACGAGCCAGAGCATGATCGGCGTTGGCGCGACTTTCCGCTGCCGACACATCGGCCATGGCCGCAATGGTGTGATAAATCGGAATGGATTCGAGAATACGCCTACGGTGATCACGATCACCGGCAATTTCGATCACTTCCAGCTCATGATTGAGAATGTCGATGGCCGGTAAAAAACGCGCACGTTGCAGGCCGTTTGGGTAAAGATCATCCGGCTGGTAATTAGAGGTCATGACCAGCACCACGCCTTTGCCGATCAACAACTCCAGCAGGCGGCCGAGAATCATGGCATCGGCAATGTCGGACACGTGAAATTCATCAAAACAGAGCAAACGCAATTGTTTGGCGATTTTGGTCGAGATCGGATCGAGTGGATCCTCGCTGCCGGCGTGTTGGTGCATCTCGGCGTGTAACTCACGCATAAAGGCATGAAAGTGCACACGGCGTTTGCGCTTTAAGGTCGATACGTTATAAAACGCATCCATCATCAACGATTTGCCGCGGCCGACACTGCCCCAAATGTAGATGCCCCGGGGTGGACGTTTGCCACCGCCAAAATTGGTTACCAGCCGGTTGATTTTGCCCTGTCGATATTGCCGATAGTTTTCAATTTCGCCGTGTAATCGTTCGAGGTGATTCAACACCGCCATTTGTGCCGGATCAGATTGATAATCACGACTCTGCGAAAATTTCCAATACCATTCGAGTGGTGAGCCCGCCTCGATGACGGCGCTCTCACCGACCCCACCCGCCTCACTGTATTGGTCGGCCTCACCGGAAATATTGATGGTTGATTCTGCGCGGTTATTCATAAGCAGCCGTTACTTGTGTAAGCCGCAATACCATCAGCGTGGGCAGATGAGGAATGCGCCAAAGCCAAAACACGAGTGCTGGCGCGCTGTTTCGGCACAAATGCCACCGAAAATAGCGCCAACAGGAGACTTTTACCAACAATCATCCGGCGTGAATACCCGGCAAAAGTGCGTCAAGACGGATCCCGAATATTGCTGCCATCACATATTCAAGGTGCGTTTATCAACCGCCAAGGCGGCCTCACGTACCGCTTCCGACAGCGTCGGATGGCCGTGGACAATTCGCGCCAGGTCTTCACTGGCCGCCTTAAATTCCATGGCCACCACCAGTTCCTGAATCAATTCAGAGGCGTGGGCGTGAATAATGTGGCCACCGAGAATTCGATCGGTGCTGGCGTCGGCAATAATCTTCACAAAACCGCCGGTTTCGCCCTGCCCTAGCGCACGACCATTGGCCATGAATGGAAACTGCCCGCACTTGACGGCCACCCCTTCGGCCTTGAGTTGCTGTTCGGTCTTGCCGACCCAGGCAACTTCGGGAGACGTGTAAATAATCCACGGGATGGTATTGAAATCAATATGCGGTTGCTGACCGGCGATACGCTCGGCCACCGCCACACCTTCGTCTTCGGCTTTGTGCGCGAGCATCGGTCCGCGCACCACGTCACCGACCGCATACACATTCGGCAAATTGGTGGCGCAATGGTCATCCACCTCGATAAAGCCGCGCTCGGAAATTTTTAATCCGACCACATCGGCGCCCAGCCCATCGGTATTGGGCACCCGGCCCACCGACACGATTAATTTGTCGCATTCCAACTTTTGCGCGGCACCTTTGTCGTCGGTGTATTCAACGGTGATGCCGGATTTTTTGCTGGTGACTTTACTGATGTTCACACCGAGCTTGATGTCCAGCCCCTGCTCTTTAGTGAAAACTTTCCACGCTTCTTTTTGGATCGCCTCGTCAGTGACCGCCAAAAAAGTTGGCAGCGCTTCGAGTACCGTGACACTTGCACCCAGCCGCCGCCAGACACTGCCGAGCTCAAGCCCAATCACGCCGGCACCAATCACACCCAGCCGTTTTGGTACGGCACCAAACATCAACGCGCCTTCGTTGTCACAAACGTCGACATTATCCACCGCAATACCCGGCAAATGACGCGCTTTGGAACCGGTGGCGATGATGACGTGTTTGGCGGTGACGGTGCTGTCACCCTTGCCGGTTTTTTCACCAGCCGCGATTTGGATCGTGTATTGACCATCGGCTGTGCCGGCAAATTTGCCGAAACCTTTTATCCATGTGATTTTGTTTTTGCGAAACAAAAATTCGATGCCCTTGGTCATCTTGCCAACAATATTGTCCTTGCGACCCTGCATCTTTTTGATGTCGACCTTCATACCGGACACACTGATGCCGTGGTCCTGATATTTGTGTTCGATCTTTTCGACGTTTTCCGACGACTCCAACAACGCCTTGGACGGAATACAACCGACGTTTAAGCAGGTGCCGCCGAGCGCCAGTTCACCCTTGGGATTTTTCCAGCCCTCAATACAAGCCACAGAAAAACCGAGCTGCGCGGCACGAATGGCGGCGATATATCCGCCCGGGCCGGCACCAATCACCACAACATCAAATGTATTCGACATGATCCAGTTCCATTATTTCGAGTTAATTTTTTGACACTGCAATTTGTGGGCAGGCAAAGCAAAATGCGAAGCCAGATGTAAAACCACAAGCAAGCAACCATCAAAGCCACATGCGTGAAACATGCACACCCAGTGCGGCACAAAAACCGGCGACAAACGGCGAGGTGCGTGACAACACAAACGGCGGATGTTTCATCCAACGGGTAAACCAAAGCGTCAATCCAACCGCCAAACCGACTGCGAGCGGAATGGCCACCATCGACGACACATAACGGCCAAACCACTTCGACAACAACACGGTCAACAAGCCCGTCAGCAACACACCGATGATCAAAAACACCAACTTCAGAACCAGCCGTGATGTCCTAAATTTTGATTTTTTCGCCATTCAACACAACACCGGACGCACTAAATATCGAGCAACAAACGCGCCGGATCTTCCAGCGCTTCTTTCATCGCCACCAGCGCCAGCACCGCTTCACGACCGTCGATAATGCGATGGTCGTAACTCATGGCCAGATAATTCATCGGACGGATGACGATTTGACCGTTCTCAACCACCGGCCGCTCTTTGGTGGCGTGCACACCCAAAATTGCCGATTGTGGTGGATTGATAATCGGTGTCGACAGCATCGAACCAAATACACCCCCATTGGAAATCGAGAAAGTGCCGCCGGTTAAATCGTCCATCGTCAGCTTGCCATCTTTGGCCTTTTGACCAAATTCGGCAATTTTCTTTTCAATTTCGGCGATTGACATTTGATCGACGTCGCGCAATATCGGCACCACCAAACCCCGCTCGGTGCCGACCGCAATACCGATGTCGTAATACCCGTGGTAAACAATATCGTTGCCATCAACCGAGGCGTTGACCACCGGGAATTTTTTCAGCGCATGCACGGCAGCTTTGACAAAAAACGACATAAAGCCGAGTTTGACGCCGTGCTGTTTTTCAAATTTTTCTTTATAGGTATTACGCAGCGCAATCACCGGTGCCATATTGACTTCGTTAAACGTGGTCAGAATGGCAGCAGTCGCTTGTGACTGCAACAAGCGTTCGGCAATACGCGCACGCAAACGCGACATCGGCACCCGTTGTTCGGCGCGATCACCGGCAGGAATAGAGGCAACCGGTGCGGCCGCTTGGGCTGGTGATGCACTGGCTGCAGCAGCCGATGTTCCGGCGACTTTGTTGACCACATCTTCTTTGGTCACCCGACCACCACGGCCGGACCCTTCAACATCGGTGACATTGTTTTCCGCAGCAATTTTGGCAGCGGCGGGACTCATGGCAGCATTGGTTGCGGTAGCGGAGGACCCTTTTGCGGCCGGCGCAGCGGCGGCCTTGGCCGCAGGCGCGGCTTTCTCAGCCGGTGCGGCAGTTGCTTTCGCCGTCGTATCGATCACTGCAATCAATTCACCGGACGTCACCAATTCACCATCGGCTTTGACAATTTTGACGATCACACCATCAGCCGGCGCCGGAATCTCCATCACCACCTTGTCGGTCTCAATGTCGATCAGGTTTTCATCACGCTTGACCGCATCACCAACTTTTTTGTGCCAGACAACCAGGGTTGCTTCGGCGACCGATTCAGACAACTGGGGAACTTTGACTTCGATTTGCATAATTTTTCCTTTTACTTTTTACGCATTGTTACTGTTGTCTCGTCTGGTTGATTGGTCACACTAAACGCCATCAACCGCAAACTGAGCCGACAATCTAAAGTGACGGTCTGGCTACTATCATTTTTTTGCCGCCGCTTCCCACGACAACGCCGCATCAATCAATTCTTTTTGTTGCTCGTTGTGTTTGACCAAATAGCCGACTGCGGGTGAAGCCGACGACGCACGTCCGGCATAACTCAGGCGCTGGTCATCACGCATATTGCGTAATAAATAATGCTGGATGCGATGCCACGCACCCTGATTACCCGGCTCTTCCTGCGCCCACACCACCGACTTTGCATTTGGATAAAGTTCGATCTGCTGTTTGAATTCTTCGTGCGGGAACGGATATAACTGCTCCAGTCGAATGACCGCAATATCGTCCATTTTGCGTGCCTCGCGCTCGGCAACAATGTCGTAATACACCTTGCCCGAACACACCACCAGCCGTTTGACTTTTTTCGCATTGAGTTTGAAGGTCTCACCAATCACCACTTCAAATTTGCCATTGGCCAATTCTTCCAGCATCGAGGTGGCTTCTTTTTTACGCAGCAGTGATTTGGGCATCATCACAATCAATGGCTTGCGCACCGGTCGCAGCGCCTGGCGACGAATCATGTGATACAACTGCGCGGCAGTCGACGGCACCACCACTTGAATATTGTGCTCGGCACATAGCTGCAAAAAACGTTCAAGGCGTGCCGACGAATGTTCCGGTCCTTGGCCCTCATAACCGTGCGGCAAAAATAACGATAGCCCGCACAACCGTGCCCATTTGGCTTCGCCGGAGCTGATAAATTGGTCGATCACCACCTGTGCGCCGTTGGCAAAGTCACCAAACTGCGCTTCCCAGATCACCAACTCAAACGGTTGCGCCGATGCGTAGCCGTACTCAAAACCGAGCACCGCCTCTTCCGACAACAACGAATCGATCACCACAAAATTGGCTTGTTTTTCGGCAACATTTTGCAGCGGGACGTAAATTCCGGAGTCCCATCGTTCACGGTTCTGATCGTGCAGCACCGCGTGGCGGTGGGCAAAGGTGCCCCGCCCACAATCCTGACCGCTGAGTCGCACCGGCGTACCGGCGACCACCAATGAGGCGTAAGCAAGATTTTCCGCCATGCCCCAATCGAGTGGCAACTCGCCGCGGCCCATTTTGCGGCGCGATTCGAGTAATTTTTCGACCGACATATGACACTTAAAATCGGACGGAACTTGCGTCAGGCGCTCGGCGTATTTTTTAAGTTTTGACAGCGACACTTTGCTTTCAAAGCTGGCGCGCCAATCCGTGCCAAGATACGGTGCCCAATCCACCGCCAGGGGTGGTTTGATGCCGTACAATATTTTTGCATTGGTACTTTTGCCGGCGTCGAGGCGCGCACGAATATTGGTGACCAGGTCGTCGCCGTAGGTTTCACCAATGGTGCCCTCGGCGGCCAATTTGTCCGCATACAATTTTCGGGTGCCGGGATGCTGGGCGATTTTTTTGTACATCAGCGGCTGGGTGACAAACGGTTCATCCTGCTCGTTGTGACCAAGCTTGCGGAAACACACCATATCAATCACGACATCCTTGTGGAACGTCATGCGGTAATCGAGCGCGATCCGGCCGACCATCAACACCGCCTCGGGATCATCGGCGTTAACGTGAAACACCGGTGCTTCAATCATTTTGGCGATGTCGGTGCAATACAGCGAAGACCGTGAATCACGTGTGTCCGAAGTGGTGAAACCAACCTGGTTGTTGACCACGATATGTACCGTGCCACCGGTCTTAAATCCACGCGTTTGTGACAACGCCATGGTTTCCATAATCACGCCCTGCCCGGCAAACGCCGCATCACCGTGAATCAACAACGGAATGACTTCGTCGCCTTCAAGGTCATGACGACGCTGCTGGCGGGCGCGCACACTGCCTTCGACCACCGGGTTGACGATTTCCAAATGTGATGGATTAAAGGCCAGTGTTAAATGCACACTACCGCCCTTGGTTTGAATGTCCGATGAAAATCCCTGATGATATTTGACGTCGCCCGAACCGACGTCGTGTTTTTTCTTGCCTTCAAATTCGTCAAATAAATCCGCCGGTAATTTGCCCAGGGAATTGACCAAAATATTCAGGCGACCGCGGTGGGCCATGCCCAGCACCACTTCCTTGACGCCTTTGGCACCGCAGTTTTGAATGATGTCGTCGACCAATGGAATCAATGACTCGCCACCCTCGAGCGAGAATCGCTTCTGGCCAACGTAACGCGTGTGCAGGTATTTTTCGAGTGTTTCAGCGGCCGTCAAACGATCCAACAAAAATTGCTTTTCAGCGACGGTCAACGACGCCTGTGACTGCACCGATTCGAGTTGACGTTGAATCCAACGCTTTTGCACGGTCTGCGAAATGTAAATGTACTCGGCACCGACCGTGCCACAGTAGGTGTTTTTGACTGCGGCGATAATGTCTTTCAACTTTGCCTTGACATCACCGCCGGTGATTTTTCCCTGCCAGGAGCCGAATGCAAACTCGGTTTCAAGATCGGCGTCGCTCAGGCCATAGTACGGCAGATCCAATTCCGGCACATCCATACGTTCCATGCGCTTGAGTGGATCAAGCGACGAGCTGCGTGCACCCATGACGCGATGCGCGCGAATGTATTGCAGCACCTTGAACGCCTTTTGCTGATCGCCCGGATTGCCGCCACCGGTATTCACATGCGCGACACGTTTGACACCGCCCTGCGCGGCCAGTTTTGCAAACGCGGCAATCACCGGCGAATGCGGCACATCCCCGGCTGCATGCCCGGCAACATTCGGCAGACTGTCAAATTGTTTCCGCCATGCCTCCGGCACCGACTCCGCGTCGGTGAGATATTGCTCGTATAACTCTTCGATATAGGGCGCGTTTGCGCCATAAAACAGGGAGGATTGTTGATAGTCACGCATCATGATTGTTGCCTCTTATTGCCAAATAATTGGAACCACAGATAAACACAGATGAAATGATTAAACTCGTTAATTGACGGGCAGTTCCAGATATTTTGTGCTGAAACAGAGCGCCAGTATTGCCAATTGCCATTCCTGCACAGGCTGAAATAGAAACTTAAAGCCGCCCTTTGAACTTATCCGTGTTTATCCGTGTTCATCTGTGGTTCCATGCATTCATTGCCAAACACTCACTTCACATCCCGCCGTGTCGAACCCACATACAACTGGCGCGGACGACCAATTTTGTATTCAGGATCGGCGATCATTTCGTTCAACTGCGCAATCCAGCCGACCGTTCTGGCCAGCGCAAAAATCGCCGTGAACAGCGGCACCGGAATACCAATCGCCTTTTGCACAATGCCCGAATAAAAATCGACATTCGGGTACAACTTGCGCGACACAAAATAATCGTCTTCCAGGGCGATTTTTTCCAGCGCCATCGCCAGTTTGAACAAGGGGTCATCCTGCAAGCCGAGTTCGGTCAACACTTCATGACAGGTTTCACGCATCAGCTTGGCGCGTGGATCGTAATTTTTGTACACCCGATGGCCGAAGCCCATCAGCTTCACGCTCGAATTTTTGTCCTTCACCTGGCTAATGAATTCGCCGATTTTTTCGACGCCACCATTGCGCTGGATGTCGTAGAGCATATTCAGCGCCGCCTCATTGGCCCCGCCGTGTGCCGGCCCCCACAAACACGCCACACCGGCGGCCACGGCGGCAAACGGATTGGTGCCGGACGAAGCGCACAGCCGCACGGTGGAGGTCGAGGCATTTTGTTCGTGGTCGGCATGGAGGATAAAAATCCGGTCGAGCGCACGCACCAACACCTCATTGACCTTGTAGTCCTCGGCCGGCACGGCAAACATCATGCGCATGAAGTTGGCGGTATACCCCAGATCATTGCGCGGATAAATGGTCGGCTGGCCGATGGTGTATTTGTACGCGAGTGCCGTCAGTGTCGGCAACTTGGCGATCAAACGAATCGCCGAAATGTCGCGCTGCTCTTTGTCGTGCAGATTCATCGAGTCCGGATAAAACGCCGACATCGCGCCGACCAGCCCGGTCATCACCGCCATCGGATGGGCATCACGCCGAAAGCCGCGCAGGAAAAACTGCATCTGCTCATGCACCATGGTGTGATTGATCACCCGCGCCACAAATTCCTTGTCCTGTTCGGCATTGGGCAATTCACCATTCAACAGCAAATAACACACCTGCATGAAATTGCACTTGTTGGCGAGCTGTTCGATCGGATAACCGCGATATAACAATTCGCCTTTGTCGCCGTCAATAAAAGTGATCGACGAATTACACGACGAAGTTGATAAAAAACCGGGGTCATAGGTGAACATGCCGGTCTGGCCGTAGAGCTTGCGGATGTCGATCACATCCGGGCCGTGCGCACCGCCGTAAACCGGCAGATCAACCGATTTGCCGTCCGCATAGTTAAGAACTGCCTTGCCTTTTGGTGTCATCGCGTCCATTGTTTTTCTCCCGATACGTTTGATTATTTATGTTTCCGCAGCCTGCCAGACCCAACTGCCGGTGTCACCCCTGCCCACCCTGCACAATACTGTTCAACTTTCCCGCTGATGCCGCCACGATACGCGCGGCAATCGGTTGCAAAACTTCATCCTCACAAGACTTGCGCCCCATCAAAATTTCCAACAATTCGTTGTCGCCGAGTTGCAGCAACCGATCCAACTGCGCCAATTCGCCCGCAGACAACTGCACCAAGTCCGTTTCCAGAAAACGCGCCAACAAAATATCGTTTTCCAACAACCCGCGTCTGGCACGCCAGCGAATGCGATCATAAAAGCGCGGATCAATTTCTGCCGGGTTCACCATGCTCAACGTTCTTACACTGCCCTTTTAACCAACATCTCTTTGATCTTGCCAATCGCCAGCGACGGGTTTAATCCTTTTGGACAAACATCCACACAATTCATGATGGTGTGACAACGGAACAACCGGTACGGGTCTTCAAGATTGTCGAGGCGCTCATTGGCGGCTTCATCGCGGGTGTCGGCAATAAACCGATACGCCGCCAACAACCCCGCCGGGCCGACAAATTTGTCCGGGTTCCACCAAAACGACGGGCACGAAGTAGAACAACAAGCGCACAAAATACATTCGTACAACCCGTCCAGCTCCAGCCGGTCACCCGGTGATTGCAATCTTTCTTTTTCCGGCGGCGGGCTGTTGTTGATGACAAACGGTTTGACGGATTCGTACTGTTTGAAAAACTGCGTCATGTCAACGATCAGATCACGAATGATCGGCAGTCCCGGCAGCGGTTTTAACACCACCGGCTCTTTTAATTCGCTGATCTTGGTGATACACGCCAGACCGTTTTTGCCGTTGATATTCATGGCGTCCGAACCACACACGCCTTCGCGGCAGGAACGACGCAAGGCGAGTGTGTCATCAATGGATTTGATGCGAATCAACGCATCAAGCAACATGCGGTCGGTCGGCGCGAGTTTGATGTCGTACTCTTTAAAGTACGGTTTTTTATCGGTATCGGGATCAAAGCGGAGAATTTGGAATTTCATTGCTGGCCTGTCAAAAATTGGGGTGAGGCATTTTTTTGCTGTTGGCGACTCTTTTAGGCGACTCTTTTACAAGTGAATCGGTGAACGGGTGAACAAAATCCCGATCATCGCGAATTTTTAGAAATCAGCACAAATTCATTTCTTCACTCATTCACGCATTCATCTATCAATAAACCCGCGCTTTGGGGGCAAACGACTCCACCGTCAGCGGCGTCAAATTCACCGGCTTGTAATCAAGCGTATTACCTTGCTTGTACCAAAGCGTGTGTTTTAACCAATTGGCATCATCGCGTCCGGCGGTAAAACCGGGACGATCGTGACAATCGGCGCGATCATGCGCACCGCGGGTTTCTTTGCGTGCCTCAGCCGAGACCATGGTGGCCATCGCCACTTCAATCAGGTTTTGCAATTCCAGCGCTTCGATGCGTGCGGTGTTGAACACCTTGGACTTATCTTTGATTTCAAGTTTTTGTGCACGTTCCGCCACCTGTTTGATTTTCTCAACACCGGCAATCAACATGTCTGGAAAACGAAACACGCCACAATGCGCCTGCATGGTTTGGCGCATCGCCTCACCCACCGCATGCACCGATTCACCACCGGTCTGAGCATCGAGTTTGGCAAGACGTGACACCGACAATTCACCGGCATGGGCAGGCAATGGTTTGTGCTGATTGTTTTCAGCGATGAATTTAATCATGGAGTCACCAGCCGACTTGCCCATCACCAGCAAATCGGTGAGCGAATTGGTGCCGAGACGGTTGGCGCCATGAATCGAGGCGCAGCCACACTCGCCCGCAGCGTAAAAACCATTCACCACACTATTCGGGTTGCCATCTTTTGGCACCACCACTTCACCCAGATAATTGGTTGGAATGCCTCCCATTTGATAGTGACAGGTTGGCACCACCGGAATCGGATCTTTGGCGCAATCAACATTGCCAAAGGTCAGGGCAATTTCACGAATGCCCGGCAATCGCTTGTTGATCACCTCCGGTCCGAGATGATCGAGTTTGAGCAGAATGTAATCCTTATCCGGTCCGGCACCACGGCCCTCCTTGATTTCGGTTGCCATGGCGCGCGCCACCACGTCACGCGACGCCAAATCTTTCATGGTCGGCGCATAACGCTCCATAAAGCGTTCGCCCTGACCATTCAACAATATGCCGCCCTCACCGCGCACCCCCTCGGTGATCAGCACACCGGCCCCGGCCACCCCGGTCGGGTGAAACTGCCAGAACTCCATGTCTTCGAGCGGGATACCGGCGCGTGCTGCCATCCCCAAGCCGTCACCGGTATTGATAAACGCATTGGTCGACGACGCATAAATACGGCCCGCACCGCCGGTGGCAAACAGAGTCGCCTTGGCGTGAAAAATCATCGACTCGCCGGTTTCCATTTCCATGGCGGTGACACCCAATACATTACCGTCGTCGTCGCGAATCAAATCGAGCGCCATCCACTCGACAAAAAATTGGGTGTTGGCAAATAAATTACGCTGATACAAAGTGTGCAACATGGCGTGACCGGTGCGGTCGGCAGCGGCACACGATCGTTGCACCGCCTTTTCGCCAAAGTTTTGTGTGTGTCCGCCAAACGGCCGCTGATAAATGGTGCCGTCGTCATTGCGATCAAACGGCATGCCGAAATGTTCAAGCTCAATCACCGCTTCGGGCGCGTTTTTACACATGAACTCAATCGCATCCTGGTCACCGAGCCAATCTGAGCCCTTGATGGTGTCGTACATATGCCAGTGCCAGTTGTCCTCGCCCATGTTGCCGAGAGACGCGCCGACACCGCCCTGGGCAGCCACCGTGTGTGAGCGGGTTGGAAACACTTTCGACAGCACCGCCACTTTTAACCCCGCATTGGACAATTGCAACGCTGCACGCAGCCCGGAACCTCCCGCACCCACCACCACGGCGTCAAATTTACGCACGGGCAAAGCTGGTAATAAAGATGTCGCCATTGTCTAGTTGCCCCACAGGATAGAAACTGACCAGACCGAGCATCCAATCAGAAACAAAAGAACCGCCACCTGCAGCAACAACCGCATCCACAGTGGCTTAACGTAATCCATCAACACATCACGCATGCCGATCCAGGCGTGGTAATGAACTGATAACAAAAACATGAGCGTCAGAATGCGCACAACTTCACCGCTGAATAATTGTTTCCATTCGGCATAACTGACCGCACCATGCACCACAAAAAAACCGACAATCAGCACGCTGAAAACCAGCATGATCACGGCTGTCACACGCTGAATCAGCCAGTCTTTCCAGCCATAATGCGCGCCCACAGGTTGTTTATTAAGCATAATTTTTCCCTACCAAATTCTGGCGGCAATGATCAGCGTACTGACCACACCGGCGACCAATACCAACTTGGCTGACAACCGGGCCGGCGCGAGCGCAACACCAATATGTAAATCAAGAAACAGGTAACGTATTCCGGCAAATAAATGGTGCATAAACGACCAGACAAAGCCGATGACAATTAATTTCGCGAGCGGATGCGAAAAATATCCCTGCCATGTGGCGAAACTGGTTCCAGATGCCAGCGTTCCTTGCAGTGCCGCGAGCAGCAGTGGAATTAAAAACAGGAACATCACCACGCCGGTGACGCGATGAAAAATAGACACCAGTCCGGGAACCGGCAGGTTGAACAAATTAAGATCGTAATACTTGGGGCGCAACCGAACGGATTGCGGCTTCGCATCAGGCGTGGTCGGGCGGGATGACATTTTCTGTCCTTTATTATTCGAACTCGTTGCGAGATTCGCCACCTGCAATTGGTGCATGAGGTGTGTAGACCCAATCAATGCGGATCGGTCCAACCCAACTCAGCGCATTATTTTTATATCCAGCAAGCAATGCGGTGCGCAATTTCGTAGCGAGCTTTGCATTAAAGCGTTTGATTCTAAACGGAAAAGCCCTGATAAGAACAGGGTTCCCATGGCTTCTCCGTGGATTGAAGGACAGTTGACCGCGACTTGCGCGCCAGACCTCAACATATTGAATATAAACAGAAATTTTCAAAAAAATACATACCATCCCAGTCTTGAACGGAGGCGCGTGGCGACCTGAAAATAAAAAAAAACTGGCAATATCAATTTTTGATATCATTATTTGCTTGCATCAAGCGTGAGTTTGGTACGCTGTCCCCGTTCAACTTGCTCAACAACCATCCCGACTCAACCATCCCAATCACAGCCAACCCCATCACAGCCAACCCCATCGCAGCCAACCCATCCCATGCCATCCACTAAAAATATCATGCGTTACCGGGGCTACGTGGCACGCATTGATTTTGATGAAGGCGACGGCGTTTTTTCCGGCAACGTGCTCGGCCTGACCGAACCGATTTCATTCTATGGTGCCAGCGTGGACGAATTGCGCGGCGACTTTACCTTTGCCATTGATCACTATTTGTCGGTATGCCGCGAGGCGGGCATCACCCCGCAAAAACAAGTCGCCGGCAAAGTGCTGCTGCGCCTCGCGCCGGAAACCCATGCGCTGGCATTGGTCGCGGCAAAATCAGCCGGCATCAGCCTCAATGAATGGATGATTGAAGCCGTCACCCGGCGTCTGGCGGGGGGCGGCAAGTCATAGTTTTGCGGTGGCGACCCAAAACAACCTCGATGTAAAATCGATGCAACCGGCCAGTAGCTGCTCTTCCAAGGCTTTGTCTGATTTGATACTGTAGTCAGGACAATCGCCGAAGTCGTATGTGAATGGCCTCACTTATTTCAATGATTCTGCGGGAATTTTTCCTGATAGCCGTAGATGGCTCTAGTAATGTCTACGGCAATGCCGTAGCATCCCGGTATGCGAACTGTTGCCGAAACCTCAATCTTCCAGCGTTACGCCGACGACATATGGAGCGAAGAGGAACGACTAGAGTTCATCACATGGATAGCGCTGAATCCTAACGCGCGTTAGTTCCAGGTTCTGGCGGTTGCCGTAAAGTGCGATGGTCCCGCGCAGGACAAGGTAAGCGCGGCGGAGCTCGCGTCATTTACTTTAATCCGACAGAGACGAAGCTTTGGCTTTTAATCGTTTACACAAAGGCCAAATTTGATCATTTGCCGACAGCGTTCCTCGCGCAATTGAGACAGGAGATAGAAAATGCCAATTGATAAGAAGACCTTCCAAAAGGACTTATTGGAATCAGTACGTCAAATGCGACGAGGGGCGGCAACCCGCATTACAAAAGTGGAACTTCCTGCTGCAGCACAGGCCCGTCAACAAATGGGATTGTCGCAAGTAGAGTTCGCCGAACTATTGGGCGTCTCGCCCCGTACATTGCAAGACTGGGAGCAAGGTAGACGCGAGCCAACTGGTGCGGCTCGTATGCTTCTCAAAGTCGCAACAAAGCATCCCGCAATGTTGCGCAAGATTAGGTCCTAGAAATTTCTGACGCTGTCGGCCAATAGCGGGCATTCCCCCGATCACTTTCCACCTGGTTCTTGAGTCAAGTCGCTCTATTGCAGTTTCATTGGTTGCAGCCAACTCAATTCCTTACTATAATTAACTATGTAAGGAAATTTGGAGTTAATGATGACAACAGACGCTACGCTGACGAGTAAGGGACAGACGACCATTCCCAAAGAGATTAGGGCTAGCTTGGGAATGAAGGCGGGGGACCGGATGACCTTCACACTTATGCCAGATGCGACCGTGATAATGCGTGTGAAACGCAAGAGTATTTCTGAGGTCGCTGGCAGTCTGCATAAGAAGGGACGCAAACCGATTCCGGTTGAGCAACTCTCGCGGTGATGCTTGGCATTGACACCAATGTGCTCGTCCGCTTCCTTGTGCGCGACGATGAAGCGCAATTTGAAAAGGCGCGCAAGCTAATCAAGCGCGAAGTATCAGCGAGCGGTTTTGTTTTTGTGAACCAGCTAGTTTTGATGGAAACAGAATGGGTGCTTCGTAGTCGATATGAAGTCACGAAGGAAGAAACCATTGAAGTGCTCTCGCGACTGCTGGACGCCGGCGACATCCAGATTGAAGATGAGCCTTCGCTCGAAGAGGCGCTGTTTATTTGGAGAAATAGCAATGCGGAATTCGCCGACTGCCTCATCAGCGCAAGAAACCGCAGACTCGGATGCCGAGCAACGGCAACATTCGATCAAAGGGCGCTGAAATTGCCCGATTTTGTTCCAGTGTGAGCTGCAAGGGAAAGCGTGTTTTTCGGCCAATAGCAGTCATTCCCGTTGAGCGTCCAATTACGAATGTAAGCCCGCTGAATCATGATATCCACTTCAACTTCCTTCTGGTCGGCGACGGGAATGTATCGAGCCTAACCGCTTTAATTCCAGTCCGAACCATTTATGCATTTAGTCCCATTACAGCCTGCTTAGAACGTCTTACAGCATGGCAAGGCTGGGGCCGCTTTTCCTTCCAAACCATGTCGTGTCAAACCGCTTTTGTGCGGCCTTCAAAGCCGCGGTGTCCCCGCGTTTGCGATACACCTCCATCAGGCCCTGCAGCGCCCAGCCGTTGCTCGGCGTTTGCGCCAGCGACTCTCGAAATGTTTTTTCAGACTCATCCAATTTGCCGGCACGCAGCAGTGCGGCACCCAATGACTGCCGAACCGGGTAATACCAGTACGGCGGCTCGGTGTAAGGAAGCGAATCCTGCACAAATACCGCTGCTTGAAACGCCTTCACGGCACCATTAACATCGCCGCGCGCATCGGCGAGCCGTCCGCTTGCCACATGACGCGCCGTCTCCACGATTTCCTTGGCGGGGATGCTTTCTTTAATGAGTTCTTTAAAGTCGCCGTTGCGTTCAATCTCGGTCAGGATGTCGATTTGCGCCTGACTGGCGGCAAAGTCGCCCTTGCGTGCCAAGGCTATTGCGCGCGCGTAGTGCCACATGGCCTTGACCAGAATGAATTCTTTGCCCGGCTCGGCCAGTGCCAGAATGGTCTCGGGCGTACTGAACTGCACGTGCGAAAAATAAGGCGCCGCCTTTACGGGCTGCATGCCGGCGGCAGTCTTCAGAAATTCGTTGTCGATCGCCTTGTCGAGTTTGCCCGCTGCTTCCAAGGCGACTTTGGCATCACCGCCCATTAATGCCGAGACCATCACAAAATGAATGTTGTGAGGGTAATACGCGCCCTTGTAAAGCGGATCACTGGGTGAATTCTTGAAGTACTTTTCATCAATCGCAATCGCGGCAAGATTTGTCGTCAAGGCTTCCTTGTACAAGCCAACTCGGTAATAAATATGTGACGGCATATGTACGATGTGGCCGGCGCCCGGCATCTGTTTGCCAAGCTGGCGGGCGTAGGGAAGCGCCCGTTCGGGGCTCGTCGAGGCCTCCACGGCGTGAATGTAATAGTGAATCGCGCCGGGATGCGTTGGGTTACGCTCCAACACACGCTCCAGGGCATCAATCATTTCGCCGGTGCGCCCCTTTGGTTTTGCCCCGGCTGCTTCCCAGTAGTCCCAAGGCGCGAGATCCATCAGCGACTCGGCAAATAGAACTTGGATGTTATCGTCCGTTCGGAAGCGTTTGGCTGCTTCAGTCATCGCGACTGCGTACGCATTGTCGAGAGCGGCCCGTTCAATCTTTGAGTCATTGGAATAACGCTTGGCGACGGCGTTTATTAGCGCCTTTTCCTTTTCACTCGCACCAGCGGCACGTTCCATGGCCTTCTGGGCGGCTGCGACCGCTGGATTCACCGCTTCAGGAAACATGGGGGCGTTGATGTTGGGGCCCAAGACCAGCGCCTCCCCCCAGAAACACATGGCACATCGCGGGTCGAGCCTTTGTGCCTCGCGAAAAGCGCGCGCGGCCTCGGCATGATTGAAGGCAAACGTCAGGCGCAAGCCTTGATCGAAGTAGGCCTGCGCCTTGGCGTTGGTGGTTGAGATCGGGTAGTGCAGACTGCCGAGATCGCCAAATAACGGCGGGATGTCATCAGCGGCCTTGCTGGCCACCGTCGCCTTCTTTGGGCGCGGTTGGAACGGCGCTGTTTCGGCCTTGGCAAGAATCAGTTTGGTCAGCAGTGCGGGTGCGCCGTTGGCACCAGGTGCACAAATGGTGCCGTTGGTGAAAAGGGGATCGAAATAGGTTGATTTGTCATCAACGCCAGCCTGCGTCGGCGCAATGGAAAACGCACCCGCCGTGATCAAGCCAATTGTGGCGGGCCTTAATGTCAGCAGCGTTAACGTCAGCAGCTTTAGTTTCATGACGACACCTCTCTAATAAATCATCGTGTTTGTCGAGTCCAGTGGCAGGACGCGCCCAACATGATGAGCATTTGAAGTCTCCAACGATTCTCATCCTGACCGCAAAGCTTGTCAACGAAGAGTTTGTTTTGCCCGACAGCGCCTTGTTGTGGCACGGGCTGTAGGCGCGCCAGGGTACTGGATCGAACAGCGTGGAAGGGTTTGCACGCGATTGATTTCCCGTTGCTTTCCACACGCGCGATCAAAAAAATAAAAGTCTTTTATCCACGGGCATTTTGGCGCATAAACGCCTGAAGTCGCCCGCCAATCGGCAATTTTTATTTTTGATTCTGGTGCGCGGCCAGCGTCGCGACAAATCAGACTTCCCCCACCTGAGGCCCAAACCGTCAATATTGCGGCTATGCCAAAATATCCACCAAAACCACGCCGACCAAGCTCGCATCTTCACTCACCCAAAGCTGGCGCAGATCGGCCTTCGCAATGAATGGGATTTTGCGTTGCATTTGCCGATTCGGTATGAGGATGAAACTCGCTGAGAAAATTAAAGGTCCCAGGGTCGAATTAATTTCTCGCGGGTCACCTCCCTGAGCCTATGCGCACCTTGGCGCAACAAAACGACTGTCTGCTTCTGGGAAATCTGTGTGTCGGCTATGGGTCAGCTGCAGCAGTTCACATGGAGAAATTATCGAACAACACTAATCCCCTTAGCCGCACACACCGATCCAGCCACAAGCGCTGCAAAAATCACAGCCGTCTTTGCGGATCACCGAGGCGTTGCCACACAACACTAATCCCCTTAACCGCACACACCGATCCACCCACAAGCACTGCAAAAATCACAGCCGTCTTTGCGGATCACCGAGGCGTTGCCACACTCCCGACACACCGCGCCCTTCATCACCTTGGGTTCGTCGCGTAATCGTGGCGCATCCAAAATGCCCATTTCCCGCAATGGAAAACCGTGGTGATCCAATACGCCCAACATGGTGTAACGATGAATAAGTAAGCGCGCGACATAGGCAACCGTGGACGGCCAATTTTGCTGGCGCCGCTCACCCGGCACAAACGCCATAAAGTCACCCAACGGTTCGGCGTAATTGAGCAATTTGCGCAGTTTCATGCCGATCCAGGCCGGGTCCATCACCCGCATATCCAACGACAAAATCCGCGAAAGCCCGTCGAGTGCCCGTGGATATTGACCGGACAACCACATTGAGTAAGGTCGGGTGCTGCCATCCGGCAGGGTGATTTCCTTCAGTCCCAAAATAAACTCATCGCCCGCCGCCGCATTGGCGACGTCGACCGTCCACGACAATGTGCCGTCGGCACCGGTGCGCGGCTCGGCAACGGAGAACATCGCGTCCAGCACCGGCGTGGCGCCACTGCCGGCAAATGCCTTGAGACGCGCACAACGATGGCGAATCACCTGACCAATGGCCGACACCACACTCGGCATGCGTTTCTTTTCACCGGTCGGCGGAAAACGCATGTCAAACGGTTCATCCCCCCCCACCCCGGTCAACACATCCAGTTTCAACGCCAACCAGCCGCGATCATTGGCGCGCATATCCATCGACAAAGTTTTCGCCACCGCCCCGAGGCCGCGTGGCTGCTCGGTGCCATTCACCCAGACTTCAAACGGAAACGCTTTGCCATCGTCTTCGATGTGGCCGACAAACAACGCAAATCGCCCGTGTGGCGACTCGATCATATAAGTCCATGCCTCATTGCCGTCGGGCAATTCCGGTCTTCCCGGCCAGCGCAACGAGGCCAGCACCGGTGCGGGCAACGAATCAATCGACAGACGCGGATTGTGATTGAGGCTGAGAATCGGGCCGGCTGGCATGGCCGTGGCCGGGGTCACGGACAATACCGAGCCCAGTACACTGTTGGGACGATAAGTGGCGATGCCTTTGAGCTGTGATTTCCATGCGTCGATATAGAGACTTTCAAAATCCTGGTACGGATAGTCTTCCGGAACATTTACCGTTTTGGAAATGGCGGTGTCAATAAACGGCGCAACCGCGGCGACCATTTGTAAATGTGCCGACGCGGAGATTTCCAACGCGGTGCAAAAGTAGTCCGGCAGTTGATCAACATTGCCGCCCTCGTGGCGAAAACGTCGCCAGGCGTAATCCTCCACCGAATAAAATTTATGGGTACCATCGGCCGTGCGTTTTTTGCGCTGATAGGTATAGGAAAACGGCGGCTCGATGCCGTTGGATGCGTTGTCGGCAAACGCCAACGAAATGGTGCCGGTCGGCGCGATCGACAGCAAATGCGAATTGCGAATGCCGTGTTTGCGAATCGACTCACGCAATGGTGCCGGCAAACGTGACGCAAAATTTCCGCTCGCCAAATATAGGTCGGCATTGAACAATGGAAACGCGCCGCGCTGCTTGGCCAGCGCGACGGATTCCGCATACGCCCGATCACGCATAAACATGGCAATCTTTGCCGCCATTTCACGCGCCGCCTGGCCGTCATAACGCAATGTCAGCATGGCGAGCGCGTCGCCCAACCCGGTAAAACCCAAGCCGATACGGCGTTTGGATTGGGCCTCGGCCTGTTGCGCCGCCAGTGGCCATGCCGACACGTCCAATACGTTGTCGAGCATACGCACCGCAACATCAATCACCTCACCAAAGCCGGCAAAATCAAACGCGCTGTGTGGCTTAAATGCGGACGTGACAAACCGCGTCAGGTCAATCGAGCCCAAACAGCAACAGCCATAGGGAGGCAGCGGCTGCTCGCCGCATGGATTGGTGGCGGCAACGGTTTCACAATAATTGAGATTGTTGTCCCGATTGATCCGATCCAAAAACAGAATACCCGGCTCGGCATGGTTGTAGGTGGACCGCATGATCTGCGCCCACAATTCACGCGCCGCCAATTTTCGATACACCCACAACCCATCCTGGCGCTGATAACCACCGGCATGAATGACATCCGCAGTCGGCTCGGCGCGGTGCACCAGCTCGATGCTCCCATCGGCTTCGACCGACTGCATAAAGGCATCAGTGACCCCAACGGAAATATTGAAATTGGTCAGCCCGCCACCATCCTTGGCGTGAATAAAGTCCTCGATGTCCGGATGATCACAACGCAGCACCCCCATCTGTGCACCACGCCGCGCGCCTGCCGACTCAACAGTTTCACACGAGCGGTCAAATACCTTCATGTATGAAACCGGCCCACTGGCGCGTGAATTGGTCCCCCTGACCCACGCCCCGGAAGGACGGATGGCCGAAAAATCGTAGCCGACGCCGCCGCCACGACGCATGGTCTCCGCCGCCTCGGCAAGTGCGGTATAAATTCCCGGCGTGCCGTCTATAACCTCGGTGATCGAATCACCGACCGGCTGCACAAAACAATTGATCAGGGTTGCCGATAAGGTGGTTCCTGCAGCCGAATTGATGCGCCCCGCAGGAATAAATCCGCGCTCTTGTGCGTCCAAAAATCGATTCTCCCATTGACCCCGGCCATCGGCCTGCTCGTTTTGCGCCAACGCCGCCGCCACCCGCAATCGAACCGCTCGCAAGGTCGTTTCATTACCTTTGGCATATTTCTCCAGCAGCACCTCGGTGGAAATGGTTTGCGCGGGCAAATCAGTACCTGCCACTTTGGCAGTGGAATCAAGATTCGGATCAGACGAATGCGGACTGGAAAGATTCATAAGCCTCTGCTCGGGAAAGTGGTGACAACCGGGCACATCGCAACCTACCCAGAACGAAACACTATTCTGGTGATTTGGCGTTGATCACATTTGATACGGATCAAGCCAAACTCAATATTCACCGCCAAGTACCGCGGGTTCTGCGTTCTGCGTTCTGCGTTCTGCGTTCTGCGTTCTGAAGTCTATGCCAATTCGTTTATATACGAATATCCATCCGTCAAACACAGGCCCCGGCGCCACTCAACGGGTTTATCGCCATAGGTATAGGCAACGCGGTCGACACTCAGCAAGGGTGTGCCAACAGGCACCTTCAAATATTTCGCCGACACACGATCAGCAGCCACTGCCTTGATTTTTTCATCGGCGCGGATCATGCGTGCCCCGTAGGCGGTTTCCAAAAAGCTGTAGATCGAGCCGCGTGACGCCTCAAGCGCCGCCATGTTTAATCCCGGAAAGTCTACGTTGGCGAGATGAATCTGGTCAAAAATCAACGGCCGCCCGCCAAATACCAGCGCACGTTTTACTACCAACACCTGGGACCCCGTCCGCAAGGCGAGTTTGGCAGCGGTTTGGGTATCGGCCTTCATCTTGTCGAGACCGATAAATACCGTAACAGGATGATCCGCCGCGCTGTCTTCGGCAGAACGATCATGATTGTCGTGGCGAATTCTTAAAAAACGATACTGCTGGCTCGGCGCAGTATGGGTGGCGACAAATGTACCCTTGCCTTGCCGCCGCACCACAATAAATTCCGCGGCCAACGCATCGATGGCTTTACGCACCGTGCCCTGACTGACGCCAAAACGTGTCGCCAACTCCATTTCCGAGGGAATGACCTCGCCTGGTTTCCACTCGCCCGACACCAGGCTGCGGGTAATGAGCGCTTTGATCTGCTCGTAAAGCGGCTGATAACTGGGCGTGGCAGATACGGCGGCGCGCGGCGATGATGGTGTGGTCATGGCGAAATATTAGCATCATTCGACCATTTATGTCTTATATAAGATATAAGTCTTATTGACTTTTCAAAACATAACCGTACAATTGTTGCGATGCAACAGCTATGTGTTTGCGGCGACCCGGACCGGAGTATTGAGCAGCCACTTGAGGTCAGTAACCGACTCGCGGAATTCGCTGGTTTTCTGCGTCATGTACTCCAATCAACGCTTTTTCCATCGTCAATCCCGTCCTCAACAAACTTCAATTAATGACTCCATTTCTACGCCCCCGCCGTTCCATGTTGTATGTTCCCGGCTGCTTTCAGCGGTTTCTGAACAAGGCACGGACCGCCAAAGTTGATTCGGTTATCTTCGACCTGGGTGATTCCGTGCTGGTGGAAAACAAGGTGATATCACGCAATAAAGTGGTTGAGGCGATTCTCTCCGGCGGTTACGGCCGTCGTGAGCGGGTGGTCAGGGTGAACGATCTTGACTCACCGTGGGGGATGGACGACGTCAAAGCGATCGCCAATATTGGTGTGGACGCGGTGTTGTTTCCCAATGTCGAATCCAGGCAGGACGTGCTCGATGCGCTGGCCGCGTTGGATGCCGCCGGCGGCTCCCATCTGCCGATCATGGTGATGATCGAAAGTCCGATGGCGGTGTTACACGCTGAAGAAATCGCCGCCGCATCGGAACGTATCGCCTGTTTGATCATGGCCACCTCTGACCTGATCACCCAATTGCACGGCCGCAAAACACCGGAGCGTTTGCCTTTGCAATACTCCTTGTCACACGTGCTGCTGGTCGGGCGCGCGTATAAACGCGCGGTGGTGGACGGCATCAGCATCGACATCAAGGATATGCACTCATTTGAAATGGCCTGCCGTCTGAGCCGTGACTTGGGATTTGACGGCAAATCATTGGTTCATCCCAATCAACTCGCCTACTGCAACGACGCGTTTACGCCCAAGGCAAATGAAATCGCCTCCGCCTATGAAGTGATCGACGCCTTGGAAGTGGCGCATCGTGATGGCCGCGGCACGGTCATGCTCAACGGCCGTCTGGTGGAGGGGCATCATGTGGCCGCCTCAAAACGCATCATCGCACTGGCAGAAATGATCAAAGAATTGGAAGAGTCTTAAGGACAATTTCATGCGCCCCCTTTCCGGCTATTTTTTCGAAGACTACGCCCTCGGACAAAAATTTGTCCACGCCACGCCGCGCACGATTACACATGGTGATTGCGCGTTGTATCTGGCATTGACCGGATCACGACAGACACTCCATTGCAGCGAACCATTTGCGCGCTCACTTGGTTATCCAGCCGCACCGGTGGATGATTTATTGGTGTTTCATATTGCCTTTGGCAAAACCGTTCCTGATATTTCCTACAACGCCATTGCAAATTTAGGATATGCCGATTGCCGCTTCGTGCAACCAGTGTACGTTGGCGACACCATCCGCGCCGAAACGGAAATTATTGGACTGCGGGATAATTCAAAGGGAACCAGCGGCGTAATTTATGTCCGCTCCAATGCCTTTAACCAACGGGACGAGTTGGTGTTGACGTGGGTGCGCTGGGTGATGGTGCATCGGCGCCAAGTGACCAACAACGCCGCCGCCGTACCGCTTGGCACGACCAATTTTACGCACAGTGTCGATCGCTCCGCCCTGTCCGTGCCGACATTCATCAAACCGTCACCGCACCTCGAAGCAACCACCGGCAGCGCGCGTGTATGGAATGATTTTTCAGCACCGGCTGATCAAGAGCTGACTGCCGGCTTTGAAGCCAACCACACGCTGGAGAACATTGTCCATCCGGCAGGTTTGACCATCGACGAAACCGATCACACCCTCGCCACCAAGCTTTATCAAAATACGGCTCGGGTGCATTTTGATGCGCACCACATGCAGCAAAGTCGTTTCGGCAAACGCCTCATTTACGGTGGCCAGGTCATTTCAATTTGCCGGGCGCTGGCGTATGACGGGCTTGAAAATGCACTGTCCATTTTGGCCATCAACAGCGGCACCCACCATCGGCCGGTATTTGCCGGCGATACCCTGTATGCCGTGTCCACGGTATTGATGGCCTGGCCGGTCAACGATCATTTTGGCGCGTTGCGGATCAAGTTATCCGGCTACAAAAATGTCGAACCCAATCAAGCCTCAGCCAATGGCGATCACACCGAAAATCAGGTGTTATCGCTCGATTACACTGTTTTAATGCCCTGTCGTACGTAACCACTCAAGGCCTTGCCCATGTCAACTGTCCATCCAGAGTCCGCCCTGTTTGCCGGTGAAAAACCATTCCCGGTGATCGCCTCGTGTGAGCATTTTGCCGGCAGCGAAAAGCTCATCGGCAAGGCACTTGCTTTACAGGACACCCTCGGCCCGATTTTCGACATTACCTGTGATTGTGAGGACGGCGCACCGGCCGGACAGGAAAAACAACACGCTGAAATGATTGTGCGGATGCTGACCAGTGAGGCCAACAAATTCAAAATGGCGGGCGCCCGCATTCACGATTTTTCCAGCCCACACTGGCGGCAGGACATCGAAATTCTGGTTGGTGGCGCCGGCAACGTGTTGCGTTATATCACCATTCCCAAAGCGACGTCTTTGGCCGATGCCAAAGAAATGATTACTTACGTGCGGGTGACGGCGGCTAAAAATAATATTGAGCGTGAAATTCCCATTCACATTTTGGTGGAGACACACGGCGCGTTACGTGATGTGCACCAAATTGCCGCCTTGCCCAATATCGAGGTGCTCGACTTTGGTTTGATGGATTTTGTATCCGCCCATCACGGCGCGATTCCCGCCTCGGCGATGCGTTCACCCGGCCAGTTTGAACATCGACTGATCGCCCGTGGCAAGGCCGAAATGGTGGCCGCCGCGCTGGCTAATGGTGTGGTGCCCGCCCACAACGTTTGCCTGGATTTGAAAAATGCCGGGGTGGTCAAAGCCGACGCGACCCGCGCCAGAAATGAATTTGGCTTTTTGCGAATGTGGTCGATTTACCCCGCGCAAATCCAACCCATTGTCGACGCCATGAAACCCGATCACTCCGAGGTGGAAGATGCGGCGAATATTCTGCTCGCCGCCCAAGCAGTCGATTGGGGCCCGATTCAATACCAAGGCGAGTTGCACGATCGTGCCACCTACCGTTACTTTTGGGAATTGTTAAAAAAGGCCAAGGTGACTGGCGTTAAAATATTGCCAGCTGCGGATTCCGCTTTTTTCGCCTCCTGATCCGTGTTGTCGTCCGCGGCAACTTCACTTCACATCGACTGATAAACCAAATGACTCTTTCCGCCGGCGCAAAATTCCGTCAAGCCCTCAAGGACGAAACCCCCCTGCAAATTATCGGCACGATCAATGCCAACCACGCCCTGCTTGCAAAACGCGCCGGTTATCGCGCGATTTACCTGTCTGGCGGTGGCGTTGCCGCCGGTTCGCTGGGACTGCCCGATTTGGGCATCAACAATCTCGATGATGTGTTAACCGACATTCGTCGGATCACCGACGTCTGTGACCTGCCGCTATTGGTCGATATTGATACCGGTTTTGGTCCGTCGGCATTCAACATCGCGCGCACCATCAAATCATTGATCAAGTTTGGCGCCGCCGCCTGTCATATCGAAGATCAGGTGGGTGCGAAGCGTTGCGGTCACCGGCCCGGTAAAGAAATTGTCACCAAAGACGAAATGGTTGATCGCGTCAAAGCGGCGGCCGATGCCAAAACCGATGCCGATTTCTTTTTGATTGCGCGTACCGATGCCATTCAAGTGGAAGGCGTCGATGCGGCACTGGAGCGTGCGGTGGCCTGTGTGGAAGCCGGTGCCGACGGCATATTTGTTGAAGCCGCCTACGATTTGCCCACCTACCAACGGTTTGTCGAAGCGACCAAGGTGCCGGTGCTGTGCAACATCACTGAATTTGGCAAAACACCCTTTTTTACAACCGCCGAACTACAGTCGGCCAATGTCGCCATGGTGTTGTATCCGCTGTCGGCGTTCCGCGCCATGAACAAAGCGGCCGAAACGGTTTACGAAGCGATTCGTCGTGATGGCACACAGAAAAACGTCATCAACATCATGCAAACGCGCGAAGAATTGTACGATCGTATTGGTTATCACGCTTTTGAACAATCGCTCGATAAACTTTACGCAGCAAAAAAATAAGGGCCGCAATACCACCCATGCCAGACTCGCCGACACTTTTGCTGCGAACTTTTTCATCGCCTGTTGAACTGCGCACGTCGCGGGTGTTGTTGCGCCAATGGAAAGATAGCGACATTGACACGTGGTGCGAAATGAACGCCGATGCCGAGGTGCGCAAATATTTTCCGAAAATCAATAACCGTGAAGAGTCGTTGGCCGAGGCCGGGCGGATTCGCGCCAGCATCAGTCAACGCGGCTGGGGAATGTGGGCGCTGGAAATACCCGGCGTCCATGCCTTTGCAGGCTTTGTCGGCCTCAACAATCCGGGCTTTGCCGCACCCTGGCAACCGGCTGTTGAAGTGGGTTGGCGTCTGCCACAAGTTGCCTGGCATCAGGGTTATGCGACTGAAGGCGCGACCGCCGCGCTTGAATTTGCATTTACCCATTTGCAATTGCCACAGGTGATGGCCATGTCGGTCACCACCAATACCCCGTCACATCGGGTGATGGAACGCCTTGGCATGTCACTTTGGCCGGAAATGGAATTTGATCATCCGCGCTGCCCGGCGGATTGGCCGTTAAAACGCCACATTGTGCATCGCATTACCGACCAACAATGGCAGCAACGGCGGCAATGCCAACAGGGGAAGGCCAAATGATTTTGTCGATTGATCATTTCCAAGTTTCAATTCCGGCTGGGACGGTGCAAGACGCGCTCGATTTTTATGTCGATATTCTCGGCTTCACGCGTGTGCCAAAGCCGGCGGACATGATTCAATCCGGCGCATGGCTGACCGGCGGCAGTGTGAATTTACATTTGGGGGAGCGCAAGGATGGCGAAATATTTACCGCCTCACCCGACGCGCACCCGGCAATACGTGTTGACAACTTCCAAGACCTGATGCGCTTGGCGGAGCAAAAAGGCTTGAAAATCCGCATGGATAAAGGACCTTCCGGTTTTTATCGGGGTTCAATTTGGGATCCATTTGGCAATCGCATCGAATTGATGCAAAAACTGTAAGGAGAGGCAATGTCTGAATCAACCACACCGTCCCCAACCGGACCAAAAGTAAAAAAATCCGTCGCACTGTCCGGCGTTGTTGCCGGTAACTCGGCGCTGTGTACCGTCGGTCTCACCGGCAATGATTTGCACTACCGGGGCTACGATATTCTGGACGTCGCTGAAAGCTGCGAATTTGAGGAAATCGCCCATTTACTGGTGCACAATAAATTGCCGACCATGGCCGAACTTAAATCCTACAAGGCGAAATTAAAATCGTTGCGCGGCATCCCGCTCGCGGTGCAAGAAGTGTTGGAATGTTTGCCCGCCGCCACCCATCCGATGGATGTGTTGCGCACCGGCTGTTCGGCATTGGGCTGCGTATTACCTGAAAAAGATGGCCATAGTGTCACCGGTGCCCGTGATATCGCCGACCGCATGATGGCCTCGTTTGGCTCGATGTTGATCTATTGGTATCACTTCTCCACCAACGGCAAACGCATTGATGTGGAAACCGACGACGACTCGATCGGCGGCCACTTTTTGCACTTGTTGCACGGCACCCCGCCATCAGAATCACACGTCAAGGCCATGCACACCTCGTTGGTGTTGTATGCCGAACATGAATTCAATGCCTCAACTTTTGCCGCACGTGTGATTGCCGGCACCGGCTCGGATATGTATTCGGCCATTACCGGCGCCATTGGTGCATTACGCGGCCCCAAACACGGCGGTGCCAATGAAGCGGCGTTTGACATCCAGTCGCGATATGACCACCCGGATGAGGCCGAAGCCGACATTGTCAAACGTGTTGCCGAAAAACAAGTCATCATCGGCTTTGGCCACCCGGTTTATACGGTGTCCGACCCGCGCAATGTGGTCATCAAACGGGTTGCCGAAAGATTATCCAAAGAAGCCGGCAACATGAAGCTCTACAACATCGCCGACCGGCTCGAAGCCGTGATGTGGCGTGAGAAGAAAATGTTTCCCAACCTCGATTGGTTTTCGGCCGCCTCGTATCACATGATGGGGGTACCCACCTCGATGTTCACGCCGCTGTTTATCATCTCGCGCACTTCCGGATGGGCGGCACATGTCATTGAGCAACGCCAGGACGGCAAGATCATCCGGCCGAGCGCAAACTATATCGGGCCGGAGGATTTGAAGTTTGTGCCCATCGACCAGCGGAAGTAATCTCCACATACCCATCGCTGCAGAATTGGAATTCCATGAATACGCAATATCGCAAGCCACTGCCCAACACCACTCTCGAACATTTTGACACCCGCGCCGCGGTGGATGCCATTCTTCCCGGCGCGTATGACAAGTTGCCTTACACCTCGCGGGTGTTTGCCGAAAATCTGCTGCGGCGTTGTGATCCGGCGACCTTGACGGCATCCCTGTCACAGATCATCGAACGCAAGCGTGACCTCGATTTCCCGTGGTTTCCGGCGCGGGTGGTCTGCCATGACATTCTCGGTCTGACCGCGCTGGTTGATCTGGCCGGATTGCGCGATGCGATTGCCGCCGAGGGCGGAGACCCGTCGCTGGTTAATCCGGTGGTGCCAACACAATTGGTGGTGGATCATTCACTCGCGGTGGAGTGCGGCGGGTTTGATCCGGATGCTTTTACAAAAAATCGCGCGATCGAAGACCGTCGCAACGAGGATCGATTTCACTTCATCGACTGGTCGAAACAGGCCTTCAAAAATGTCGACGTGATCCCGCCGGGCAATGGCATCCTGCACCAGATCAATCTTGAACGCATGTCGCCGGTCGTTCAGGTAACGGACGGGGTTGCCTATCCAGACACCCTGATCGGCACCGACTCCCACACACCGATGGTGGATGCCCTCGGTGTGATTGCCATAGGTGTCGGCGGGCTGGAAGCCGAGACCGTCATGCTGGGACGCGCATCGTGGATGCGATTGCCGGATATTGTTGGTGTGGAACTCACCGGCAAAGCACAACCGGGCATCACCGCCACCGATATCGTGCTCGCCTTGACCGCATTTTTGCGCGCGCAAAAAGTGGTCTCCGCCTATCTTGAATTTTATGGTGAAGGCGCGCGCAGTTTAACGCTCGGTGATCGCGCCACCATCGCCAATATGGCACCGGAATTTGGCGCCACCGCCGCGATGTTTTCCATCGACGAACAGACCATCAAATATTTGCGACTCACCGGTCGCGACGAGAATCTGGTGAAACTGGTCGAAACCTACGCCAAACACACCGGCTTGTGGGCGGACAGTCTGGCCAATGTTGAATACGAGCGCGTCATCACGTTTGATCTATCGTCGGTGGTGCGCAGTTTGGCGGGTCCATCCAACCCGCACAATTTGGTGCCGACCTCGGAATTGGCGGCGCGTGGCATCAGCGGCAAGATTGAAAATGAACCGGGTCGGCTGCCCGATGGTGCCGTCATCATTGCCGCCATCACCAGTTGCACCAACACCAACAATCCGCGCAACATGATTGCCGCCGGTTTGCTTGCGCGCAATGCCAACAAGCTCGGACTGAAACGCAAACCGTGGGTGAAAAGTTCGCTGGCACCCGGCTCTAAAGCGGTGACACTTTATCTTGAAGAGGCCAATCTGCTTCCGGAGTTGGAGCAACTTGGTTTTGGTGTGGTCGCCTACGCCTGCACCACCTGTAACGGCATGTCGGGCGCGCTTGATCCGGTCATCCAAAAAGAAGTGATCGAGCGTGATTTGTATACAACGGCGGTGCTCTCTGGCAATCGCAATTTTGACGGCCGTATCCACCCCTACGCCAAACAGGCATTTCTGGCCTCACCGCCATTGGTGGTGGCCTATGCCATTGCCGGTACGATTCGTTTTGATATCGAAAAAGACATCCTGGGAACCGACCCCGCCGGCCTGCCGATACGCCTGCAGGACATTTGGCCGAGCGACGCGGAAATTGATGCGGTGGTCAATGCCAGCGTCAAGCCCGAACAATATCGCAAGGTTTACATTCCAATGTTCGCCGCCAGGCCGGATCAAGGTGGCAAAGTCAGCCCGCTTTACGATTGGCGCGCTGCCAGCACCTACATCCGCCGTCCGCCCTATTGGGAAGGCGCACTGGCCAGCCCACGCAGCCTGGCCGGCATGCGACCGCTTGCGGTGTTGGGTGACAACATCACCACCGATCATCTATCGCCATCGAACGCCATCATGGCCAATAGCGCGGCCGGTGAATACCTGACCAAAATGGGTTTGCCGGAAGAAGACTTCAATTCTTACGCGACCCACCGAGGCGATCACTTGACGGCGCAACGCGCCACCTTTGCCAACCCCACCCTCAAGAATGAAATGGTCATGGTGGACGGCAAGGTCAAGCCGGGCTCGCATACCCGCCTTGAACCGGAAGGCAAAGTGACACGTATGTGGGAGGCAATCGAAACCTATATGGAACGCAAACAACCACTGATCATCATCGCCGGCGCCGACTATGGACAAGGATCGTCACGTGACTGGGCGGCAAAAGGCGTACGGCTGGCGGGTGTCGAGGCGATTGCCGCCGAAGGCTTTGAGCGTATCCACCGCACCAATTTGGTTGGTATGGGGGTGTTGCCCTTGGAGTTCGAAAAAGGCACAACGCGCCTGACCCTCGGCACCGATGGCACCGAGACCTTTGATGTCATCGGCGAACGTACGCCCCGGGCAACACTCACGCTCATCATGAATCGAAAAAATGGCGAGCGGGTTGAAGTGCCAGTGACCTGCCGACTCGACACCGCTGAAGAAGTGGCCATTTACGAAGCGGGTGGTGTGTTGCAACGCTTTGCCAAAGATTTCCTGGCCTCGCGCCAAGCGGCATAAAAAATGGCGGCCACCCATCCACCTCAAATCAAAATCCCCGCGACCTATATGCGTGGCGGCACCAGCAAAGGGGTGTTTTTTACCCTGACGGATTTACCAACGGCCGCGCAGGTGCCCGGTGCGGCGCGGGATCAATTATTGTTGCGCGTCATTGGTAGCCCCGACCCCTACGGCAAACAGATTGACGGCATGGGCGCGGCCACCTCCAGCACCAGCAAGACCGTCATCTTGTCCAAAAGTACCCGTGCCGATCACGATGTCGACTATTTGTTTGGTCAGGTGTCGATTGATCAGCCGTTTGTCGACTGGAGTGGTAACTGCGGCAACCTTTCCGCCGCGGTCGGCCCCTATGCGATCAGCCATGGATTGGTGGAGTCCAGCCGCATTCCCAAAAATGGTGTGGCGATGGTGCGCATCTGGCAGGCCAATATTCGTAAAACCATTATTTCGCATGTGCCGATCACCGATGGTCAGGTGCAAGAGTCCGGCGACTTTGAATTGGATGGCGTGACCTTTCCAGCGGCTGAAATTCAATTGGAATTTATGGATCCGTCCGCAGACGAACCCGGTGCCGAAGGGGCCATGTTTCCGACCGGCAACTTGGTGGATGATCTGGATGTACCCGGCGTGGGCGTACTCAAGGCAACCATGATCAACGCCGGCATTCCGACTATTTTTGTCAATGCCGACGCCATTGGGTATAGCGGCTGTGAATTACAGGACGACATCAACAACGACCCAAAAGCACTGGCCAAATTTGAGGCCATCCGTGCTGCCGGTGCCATCAAAATGGGGCTGATCAAACATATTGATGAAGCGGCCAAACGCCAACACACACCCAAAATCGCCTTTATCGCCCAACCTTCCGACTACGTTTCGTCGAGTGGCAAAGCAGTTGTTGCCGGCGACATTGATTTGGTGGTTCGCGCCATGTCGATGGGCAAATTGCATCACGCCATGATGGGCACGGCGGCCGTGGCCATTGGTGCGGCGGCGGCCATACCCGGTACGCTGGTCAATTTGGCCGCGGGTGGACAAGACCGCAACGTGGTTCGATTTGGCCATCCATCCGGCACCCTGAGGGTGGGTGCGGAAGCGCGCGAGGCCAATGGTGAATGGAAAGTGACCAAGGCCATCATGAGCCGCAGTGCGCGCATATTGATGGAAGGTGTGGTTCACCTGCCCAATCCCCCTGCTTGAAAATTGCCGGTCATTTGCCGACAAAGGCATTAAAATCAGGGTTCCATTTGAAAACCTGACAACATCCCCGACAGCGCATCCTGACATCGGCCCTGTGGGGAACATGACCAGACCATTTAAGGTTTTCGAGAGTATGCCGAAAAAACCTGATCGAACATTCATATCCAAATCAATTTAACCGCCATACGGCGCCCCTTTCATTCGCCAAATTTGATTTATTTTGTGGCGACAGAATTTTCCAAAAAAAGCAAACCGAGGACTTTTTATGCCACACAATTCGTTTAACACTCTGCAAGAATTTTCATTGGCCTCCGGCAAAAAAAGCCAGTTGTATTCGTTGCCCGAACTCGCCAAGACCTTTCCAAACGTTGCCAAATTGCCGATCTCCATTCGCATTGTGCTCGAGGCGGTTTTGCGCAATGTTGACGGCAAAAAAGTCACCGAAGAACACGTCAAACAACTCGCAAATTGGCAACCGAATGATTCCCGCAGCAACGAAATTCCGTTTATCGTCGCGCGCGTGGTGTTGCAGGATTTCACCGGCATTCCATTATTGGCCGATCTGGCCGCCATGCGCGGCGTGGTTGATCGTATGGGCAAAGACCCAAAAATGATCGAGCCATTGGTGCCGGTTGATCTGGTGGTCGATCACTCGGTGCAGGTCGACAGCTATGGCAAAGCCGAGTCGCTTGATGTGAACATGAAACTTGAGTTTCAGCGCAACGTTGAGCGTTATCAATTTATGAAATGGGGCATGCAGGCGTTTGATACGTTTAAGGTGGTGCCACCCGGTGTCGGCATTGTCCACCAGGTCAATCTTGAATACCTGGCACGTGGTGTGCACAACAAGGGCGGGGTGCATTATCCAGACACACTGGTGGGTACCGACTCCCACACCACCATGATCAACGGCATTGGTGTGGTCGGCTGGGGTGTGGGTGGGATCGAAGCCGAAGCCGGCATGCTCGGTCAGCCGGTGTATTTCCTGACGCCGGATGTGGTTGGCGTCAACCTCAGCGGCAAGTTACGCGAAGGTGTCACCGCCACGGATTTGGTATTGACTGTCACCGAGTTACTGCGGGCGGCCAAAGTAGTCGGCAAATTTGTCGAATTTTTTGGCTCCGGCACGGCGTCATTGTCATTGCCGGATCGCGCCACCATTGCCAATATGGCCCCCGAATACGGTGCCACCATGGGCTTTTTCCCGATTGACGACACCACCGTGGAATATCTCAGGTCCACCGGTCGCACCAGCGATGAACTTGACGCATTTAGCGCCTATTTCAAAGCGCAGGGATTGTATGGCGTACCAATGAAAGGCGATTGTCAGTATTCAACCACCATTGAATTTGACCTCGACTCGGTGCGGGCCTCACTGGCCGGACCGAAGCGTCCGCAGGACCGGATCGAACTCGGCAAAATGAAATCGCAATTTGCCTCGTTATATTCCAAACCGGTGGCGGAAAGTGGCTTCGCAAAATCGGCTGACGATTTGAACAAACGATTTCCAAGCAAAGACGGCGTTGATCTCGGCTCGGGTGACGTGCTGATTGCTGCCATCACCTCGTGTACCAACACCTCCAACCCAGGCGTGTTACTTGCGGCCGGATTATTGGCCAAAAAAGCCGTGGAAAAAGGCCTAAAGGTTGCACCGCATATCAAGACCTCGCTTGCACCAGGTTCGCGGGTCGTCACCGACTACCTCACCAAGGCGGGTCTGTTAACCTACCTTGAGCAGCTCGGCTTTTATCTCGCCGGTTACGGCTGCACCACCTGTATTGGTAACGCCGGTGACCTGACGCCCGCATTTAATGAATCAATCCAAACCAATGATTTGGTGGCGGCAGCGGTGTTGTCGGGCAACCGCAATTTCGAGGCGCGCATTCACCCGAACATCCGCGCCAACTTCCTCGCCTCGCCGCCATTGGTGGTGGCCTATGCCATTGCCGGCACGGTCCTCAAGGATTTGGAAAGTGAGCCGCTTGGCCAGGGAAACAATGGTCCGGTATTCCTGAAAGATATCTGGCCGACCAGCGCCGAAGTCGCCGCAGTCATGGGTTTTGCCAAAGATCCGGCCACCTACCAGCGCTTGTATTCAAATCTGGGTGCCGACAATCAACTTTGGCAGGATATTGTTGGCGTGGAAGGGCAGGCCTATACCTGGCCGGCCTCGACCTACATCGCCGAGCCGCCATTTTTTGGCGACAATTTTGGCATGGAGGCCGGCACACCACACGATGTCAAAGGCGCGCGTGCGCTCGGCATTTTTGGCGACTCACTCACCACCGATCACATTTCTCCGGCCGGATCAATCAAAGCGACCTCACCGGCCGGCAAATACCTGATAAACAACAAAGTGCTCACGCCGGACTTTAATAGTTATGGTGCGCGTCGCGGCAATCATGAAGTGATGATGCGCGGCACCTTTGCCAACGTGCGCATCAAGAACCTGATGTTGCCACTGAACGCCGACAAATCCAGAATCGAAGGTGGCCTGACCCTGATGCAACCGGGTGGTGAACAGGTTTCGATTTACGACGCAGCCATGAGCTACGTGGCGGCGGGTACCCCCACCGTGGTGTTTGGTGGCGAAGAATACGGCACCGGATCGTCACGTGATTGGGCCGCCAAAGGCACACAATTACTTGGCGTCAAAGCCGTTATCGCCAAGAGCTTCGAGCGTATCCATCGCTCCAATCTGATTGGCATGGGGGTGTTGGCCTGTCAATTCAAGGGCAATGATACGGTTGATTCACTCGGCCTCAAGGGCGACGAGACTTTCGACATCACCGGCATTGAGAATGGCATCACGCCACAAATGGACGTGACCCTCACCATCACCCGCAAAGATGGCTCCAGGAAAACAACCACGCTCTTGTTGCGCATCGACACACCGATTGAAGTGGACTACTACCTGCACGGCGGCATCCTGCCATATGTGTTGCGCGAGTTGATCAGCAAGGCGGCGTAAATCTTGGCCACGCCGATTTCTCGACTCATCGCCTTGATGCTGTTATTGGCAGTCGGCGTCATTGGCGCGGGCGCTGCCCGGTCGGCAGAGGCCAACGACGTTCCCTTCAAGCCAAAATTTTCGATCGGTGATACCCCGCCGACCAGTCTTGGCATGGCGCGCGATGGCGAGGCCATTACCACCTCGCAATACGCCGGCAAGGTGTTGGTGGTGACATTTTGGGCGTCGTGGTGTGCGCCTTGCCGCGCCGAAATTCCGGTGCTCGAAAAAATTCAGCAATTTGCCAAAGACCGACTGCAAGTGGTGGCCGTCAATATTGAAAGCCGCGATATGTTCCGTGAACTCCATCGCAAACTTGGCACCATGGCCATCAAATTCACCAATGACGAATTAAAACGGGCGGCCGGCGCATTCGGCGTGAGCGGCATTCCGCACATGATCATTATTGGCAAAGATGGCAAGATTATCGGCATGCATCGTGGATACAGCGAAAAATTGATCCCCAGACTGGCAAAAGAAATCGATCAGGCGTTGGACCAGGAATTTCTGCCGGTCACTTTGGAGCCAACACCGGCCATGTAAGGCACAAACTATCGTTCCAGCCGTGCTTAATGCAAACTGGATTGCCCCGCTGGTCGTATTTGCCCCGCAATAAACTAACGGCAGTTTCCGCAGTCAGATCACGCTGATCACTTTCTTATTACGCATGCCCCATCACGCCCTCCATCTGGTCTTGACCCTGCTAGGCATGATGTTTTTTGCCAGCTGTCAAACCGACGCCGTTGCCCAGCCACTGAGCGCACCCCCGACTGCGGCTGTACGAACAGACGCATGGCTCCCGCCACCAGCCGCACCAGCCAGTGAACACGAGGTTTTAACCATTGTTGGTGAGCAGCCCGGTCCCGGCATGTGGAAGGTCAGCAAAGGCAACAACGTGTTGTGGATCATGGGCACACAAACCCCGCTTCAACAAAAAATGCGCTGGCGCGTCAAGGATGTCAAGACAGTAGTGGCGCAGGCACAGGAAGTGCTCTCCAACCCGTCCATTACCGTGTCGATCAAACAGATTGGTTATTTCAACGCGTTGTTGATGCTGCCCTCGGCAATGGAAGGGCGCAAAAACCCCGGCAATGCCACGCTCAAGGACATTATTCCCGCTGATATTTATGCACGTTGGCTGCGCCTGCGTGATCGTTATGTTGACGAATTCAACACCAACGATGAAACCGCCGATATTGAGCGTTGGCGACCGATATTTGCCGCGCAACATTTGTACTCCAAAGCCATCCAAAAATCCGGAATGACCAACGCCAATCTGGTTTGGCAGGTGATGACGGAGCACGCCAAGATTCACAACGTCAAAGTCACCCCGGTCAAATTTGAGCCCGTCATACAAAATGCCCGCGCCGCAATCAAGGACTTTCAAGCCAGACAATTGGCTGATTTGGATTGTTTTGCCAAGACCGTTGAACGCATCGAAACGGATCTCGATGCCATGCGCGCACGCGCCAAGGCTTGGGCGGTCGGTGATGTCGACCAGCTTCGTATGCTGCCCGCATCGGATCAACGAGAAGCGTGTCAAAACGCCTTGTCCAACACCACCTTTGCCAAGACACTGGGTGCACACGATCTGATGGCGCAAATGGAAACAAAGTGGCTCGATACGGCGGCAACCGCATTGTCCAAAAATGCCGTCACCGTGGCGGTGTTACCCATCAATCGTCTGCTCGCAGCAGACGGCTACCTGACAAAACTCCGGGCGAGAGGCTACATCGTCAAAGAACCGGACACGGAATAGCCCGCCATCGGTGACCGGCCCCACTGGCACGAACATCATTGCCCGCATGAGCCGGTGTAAATCCTGTTGCGGCGGAATGCGCGGCATATCGACTAAACTTCAGCCATGCATCCTCCATTGTCGCCGTCATTTCGCCCATTATTCTCCCTGTTCATATTGCTGCTGCTTGGCGCTTGTGCCGCGCCGGTGCCCTCTAGTCGTGTCCACACCTTGCCGAATGTCGCGCCAGTCGAACCCCTACAGCGATCGGCGACCCTGAACCAAATATCAGAGGAGGCCAGCGCCTTGCGGCCCCTCGCCCAATCCGAGATCGGCCAGCGTTTTTTGCGGGCAACGGACGCCCTGCCGAGCATTGCGCCACGCAAAGCCTTTCGGGATGACAATACGCGCGAATTTTTTTCGCCTGCTGCCGCCGCGGACTTGCCAGAGGAGCGTCGCAAAAAGCTCGCTGCCATTGACCTCGATGAATATCGTTATTACTACACCAAATACGGCACCCCGCTGGCCTATGTGCGGACGCTTGATCTCGCCGCCAGCCACGGCATAACCGACGTGAAGGGCCTGCATATTCTCGACTTTGGTTACGGCTCGATCGGTCACTTAAGGCTGCTCGCCAGCTTGGGCGCGCACACCGTCGGTATTGATCCGGATAGTTACCTGCAGGCCTTGTATCACCTATCGGCTGATCAAGGGTTGGTTGCACCGGCAGCGGGCATTTATCGCGGTCCGGCTGGGTCGGTCACACTGGCCCATGGCCGCTGGCCAAAAACGACCAACATGACAGAAATTGTCACAAAAAACGGACCATATCAGCTAATTTTGTCGAAAAACACCCTCAAGCGCGGCTATTTAAAACCCGAGCGCCGCACCAATAAAAGGCAATTGATTGATTTGGGGGTGACGGATGAGGTTTTTTTAAAAGCCGTGCAGCAGGCCCTGACGCCCGGAGGGTTAATGTTAATTTATAATCTGGCTCCTAAACAAGCGGCGGCAGATAAGCCATACTTGCCACACGCCGACGCGCGTTCGCCGTTTACCCGCGAGCAATTCACCAAAGCGGGCTTGTCGGTGGTGGCACTGGACGTTGAAGACCATGACTTTGTCCGGAGGATGGGTGCGGCGGTCGGCTGGGATAAAGATTCTAAGGGCGAAGTCGTAAATGATTTGTCAACAAATTTATTTGCGTTGTACACGATTGTTCGCCGTACGCAGTAGAATCAGCCTTGCAAGCGTATTTTTTGTGGCATTTATTTTTAATGATTTCCCTCCTGTACATCTATGACTACTCAGCCTATCCCAGATTGTCCACGCCAAACGACCAGCCGCAAGTCGGCCGTTCCCGCCATTGTTTTGATTTGCACAGCCGCCTTCATTGTCGGCTGCGGCAAAACCGAGCGGGTGGTCACCACGGAAGAACGTCTGAAAGCAGTACAAACCAAACAGGAAACCCAACCCGACTTTTTTGTGCCACGCAAAACTGTCGATTACATGGCAGACTTGAAAACCATTCGTGAAGCCAACCCCAGGGCACCGGAAGTCGCCAAACCTGAGCCGATTATTGCTGCCAAACCCGAGCCGATCAAAGCCGCGCCGATTGAGCCCGCCAAACCTGCGCCCGCTCCTGTCGTTGCGCCCGCACCGGTTGTGGCCGCTCCCGTGGTTGCCCCTGCACCGGTTGTCACCGCCCCGGCACCACGGCCGGCCAGTGATACTGTAATTGTCGTCAGCCGGGAACAACCCAACTTCCCACGTGAAGCGGTCAGGCAAAATATTGAAAGTGGTGTGGTGCGCGCGCGCGTCACCATTAGTGCCCAGGGTGATCCAACATTGGTCACCATCGTATCGTCGCGGCCGGGACGTATTTTTGACCGCGAAGTACAACTGACATTGCAGCGTTGGAAATTTAACCCCGGTACCGAAGGCCGTACCTACGAAACAGAAATCAATTTCCAGCGTTAATTCAATCCGACAGTCCGGACCTTGCCGCCAACAAACGCCGCAATTATTTGCGGCGTTTTTGTTTGGGCGGGGGTGTCACCGACCACGGCGAGGCAGATGGTGCGGCGGACTTTCGTTTGCCGCCCGCTTTGCTGGTAGACGGAGTCGGTTTGCCTGATGTTTTCACGGCAACTTTGCGAATCGCCACACCAGACTTATCTGCGGCCGATCCACCTTCCGTGCGCGCTGGACGTGCGCCTCGTTCGGCACGTTCAGCGCGTCGGGCGACGGCTGCATCAGTACTGTTATGCGCAAATTGTGAACGTTTGGTTGGGACGGTTGCAAAACAAGTCACCTCCTCGCGGTCGTGATAAAGCTGCTTCATTTGCAGCACCAAGGGTTTGCCGGCTTCATCACACGCGTCGGCAATCATGTCGTGACAGCGCAATAATTCTGCGTAGCGCTTTTTCATCGGCAATTTCAGATTAAAAATGATATAGCGGGCCCAGTCGTTCACCAGCCAGGTTGCCACCAAACGGGCGATGCGCGACGGTGACTCGACCATGTCACACACCATCCAATCGACCGACACCCGTGGCGAATACTTAAATCCATCCATACGCATGTGTTTAACCATGGCGTTATCGACCAGGTCACCTTTTAAATCGGCGTTGTCGACCGCCGTGACACGAATACCCCGCCCCATCAATTGCCAGGTCCAGCCACCGGGTGCGGCACCCAAATCAACCGCGCGCATATCCGGCTGCAAAGCCTGCGCCTGATTGTCACCGAGGAATACTTGAAAGGCTTCAGCCAATTTAAGCGTGGAACGTGACGGTGCATCGTGTGGCATGCGAATACGTGGAATTCCCAAGGGGTCGGGTTGTGCGTGGGTCATGTCGGTTACCCCCACCCATGCCAGCCGCTCCGGTGTGATAAAAATATGCGCCCGATATTTGGCGTGGCCGGCAATTTTATTTTCTGTCTCCAGCGCTTCGCGCAAACGTGGCTCGATCGCCTTGGCCGCACGCGACATTTCCTTGCCGTCGTTGGTATCCGGATATTCCACCCAGCAGTCGGTGACGGTCAGAATATGATTAAATTCCAAAAATTCCAGCAATCGCGCCAAAATCGGTGTCACCCGATCGTTTGATGTCAACGCGATCGGTGTGCTATGCGTCAACACCAACTGCCGGGCAAAGGTCAATGATGCCACCGGGGTTTCGTTGAGTGCTTTTAAACGGGCACCGGGTGCGATCACATAACCGCTGTTGGCAATCGGATCGAGCGCCGCACAATGAAATCGCGCGTGCAACTCTTCGGAAATATCGCCCTCAAATCCGGCGCGGCAATAGGCAAGCCAGGCTTGTGGGGGTGGGGAATCGTTATTCATATCAACACTTTAGCCCAAACACACGCCGACAACCGATTGCCCGCATGCAATTCAACACATCCATGCGACCGATTCAACCCGTCCAAACCAACACCAACCATTCAGCCCCATCCAAAATGAACCATAAATCAACAAAGTCCCGTTTGCTGTCATTCATTTTCGCCGCCACAGTCTTTGCCACCACCGCCTCGGCCATGTCGGTTGATGCCGATTTCCAGCCTTTGCACAAGGCGCGTAATAACGCTGCAGTGGAGTCACTCGCGCAGGAACGCATCACCAAAAATGCCAAAGACGACGTTGCCCTGTGGCATCTCGGTCGGGTGGTCGCCGGTGACGCCAAAAAGCGTGAGGCGCTGCTACCGCGCGCCGAGCAATGTATCAAGGACCTGCCGCAGTCGGCGCGTTGTTATCACACGCTGGGCTCACTGTATGGTGCCATGGCGATGTCGGGTGGCATGAGTGCCGGCCTCAAATACGCCGGTCATATCAAAGAAATGTATCTCAAGGCGGTTGCGCTTGAGCCAAAGAATTACACCATGCGGCGTGACCTCAATCAGTTTTACCTGATGGCACCCGGCATTGCCGGCGGCAGTGTCAGCAAGGCGATCAGCAACAGCCAGGAATTTGCCAAGATCGACCCAACGCGCGGCCAACTGTTACTCGCCGAAGTACAAATTTATGAAAAGGAATTTGCCAAGGCGGAGTCGACAATCCGTGCAGTCACGCCGGGCAGTGATACCGACCTGAATGAGAGCATTCAAAACGCTTTCAGCGGACTGGGGTTTTCGATGGTCAACAACAATGAAGCCGTCAAGGCACAAAAAATATTTGAACAACAGATTGATGCCGTGCCAAACAACGCGACTGCGCACTTTGGGCTGGGCCGGGCCATGCTGGAACAGAAAAATTTTGACGGTGCTATTGCCGCCATTGAGCGTGCCTTGCAAATTGACGCCAAGCTAAACGGCCACTACCGCCTCGGGTTGGCCTATCAAGGCAAGGGTGACCATGCCAAAGCCATTGCCGCCTATCAACAATTTTTATCCTACCAAGCCACCGGCAAGGCGGCCGATGACGCCAAAAAACGCATCGGCGCATTACAACGCGGCTAACCTGGCGGTTACACAATATCGGCGTCCATGCCGCTGTTTTTTTGCGGATTGTGGTCGCATGAACGCACTGACGGCGCTGCGCTGACCGCCGATTGATAATTGTCGATTAAAATATCGGACAATGAATCAATCCGAAAACGAATCGGGCCGCGCCAGCCATCACACCGCGCCGTCCAGCACCAGCACCTCCGCCTCCGCCACGACCGCACTTGAAGACGCGCCACACCGGCTCGACCCCTATTTCGGTAAACTCTGGCGTCACCGCGATTTTCGCGTGTTGTGGATTTCGCTCACCATCACCCATTTTGGCGGGCAGGTCACATTTCTGGCGCTGCCGCTGACCGCTGCCATCTTGCTGCATGCCACCCCCACCGAAATGGGCTTGCTCACCATGATGGGAGTGTTGCCCTATACGCTGTTTGGCATATTCACCGGCGTGTTGGTGGATAGATCGCGCAAATTGCCACTGGTGATGTGGGCCGATATCGGCCGCGGGGCGATGTTGCTGCTGGTACCGATCGCCACGTGGGCGGGTTTTTTGGGCATGCCGATTCTCTATCTGGTCGCCTTTGCTGTGGGCCTCGGTGGCATTGTTGGCTGGTCCGCCTATCAGGTATTCATGACCGAGCGGGTCGGCCGCGCCAATCTGGTCGAAGCCAATTCGCGCATCGCGCTGTCGGATTCATCGGCGCAATTGATCGGCCCGGGCATTGCCGGCATGTTGATTCACGCGCTCACCGCGCCATTTGCCATCCTGCTCGACGCCATCGCCTTTTTTGCCTCGGCGTTCATGCTGCGCGGGATCAAACCCCAGGCCAGTGACGCCCCCAAACAAACCGGCCTGGTCACATGGGCAATCATTCGCGGCGAAATCAAGGAAGGGTTGCTGATGATCTGGCACAACCGCGTGCTGCGTGCAATTGCGTGGGGGCTGGCGTTGTGGCAACTGCTGCGGCACGCGTATCTGGCCATCATCATTTTATTTGCAGCGCGCGATCTGGGTCTCTCACCCGGAAAAATTGGCGTGCTTTATATGCTGGCTGGTGTGGGATTCCTGATTGCCTCGTTTTTCTGCCTGCAATTGAACGCGCGTTTTGGTGTGGGGCGCGTGATGCTGGCGGGTATCGGCATGACCGCGTTGTCGTGGCTGCTGATGGCGACGATCGGCCCCCACGAATACGGCTATCTTGCGCTCGGTGCCACGCTGTTTTTGTTCGATTTTGGCACCATGTTGTTTTTTATCAATTATCTGTCCCTGCGCCAGGCCTCCTCGCCGGATCACCTGTTGGGGCGTGTCACCTCGACCATGATTTTTTTGTCATTGTCGCTGGCACCGGTTGGGTCGGTGTTGGGCGGCATCATGGGTGAATGGCTGGGATTGCGCCCCACGATTGCGATTTGCGGCATCGGTTGTATTGTACTGGTGGCCGCACTTGCCAAAACATCGCCACTGCTGGCCATGCGCACCCTGCCCGCGCCGGAACCCTTTTCCCAAACACCACGCACACCGTCACCGGAATTGTCGGCCTGATGAATCCAAAACCGTCCGTCAACGCATCCCATCGATAAATCATTCGCAATTTGTCCCGGAGGCTTCCATGCTCGAAATTACCGAACTCTTAATCCCACTGGCCGGCATATTTTTTGGCACCACCATGTGGGTCGCCATTGTTTGGCTGATCCTGCGATTTAAATCGGAGCGAAACCGTCTCGCTTATGAGGCGGCGGTCAAACTCGCCGAACACGGTCAGCCGGTGCCCGCCGAATTATTTACCCGCACGCATTCCAACACCTCTGATTTACGGCGTGGCGTGACGTTGATCATGTTTGGTATTGCCTTATCCATCGGCCTCTATCAAATCGATGCACCGTGGTCGTTTGGGCTGATCCCGACACTGATGGGGGTGGGTTATCTGATTGTCTGGCAATTTGAAAAACGTGACCAAGCCAAAGTGACCTGATCATAAACAGGTCGACTTCGCTGTGAATCAAAATCAGGCACCGCTGGACGTAACCGACGAAACGCTCATCACCCGGGTGATCGCCAAAGGTGATCATCACGCTTTTGCAGCTCTGGTGCGCCGCCATCAATCGATGTTACGCGCGAGCCTGCGCAAAATGACGCGCGGCAATCAACAATTGGCCGATGATGTGGCCCAGGAAACATTTATTCTCGCCTGGAAAAATATCGGCAAATTTCGTTTTGAGGCCAAATTTTCCACCTGGCTATATCGCATCGCCTTTAACGCCTGGCAATCAGATGTGCGCCGCAAAACCGAAGTATTACTCGATGAGGACAATCGACCCGAGCCGGAAGCCTGTGAGCCAGAATCCATTGCCACCGGCTTGAGCCTCGATTTGCAGCAGGCCATGATTGACCTCAGTGAAGCCGAACACGCCGCCATTCAACATTGTTACTACCTCGATTTATCCCACGACGAAGCGGCGTATGCACTCAATATGCCATTGGGCACACTCAAAACCCACGTGTTGCGCGCCAAGGAAAAAATGCGACGGCGACTCGACGCGTACGCAGACCACGGCAATCACACTGCTGAAAAATCCAGCGCGGTCAACAGCGCCTGCGCGATGGCAAACGTGCCATTTGCCGCCATGCAAAGTTGAATCAGGAGACAGACCATGCATCCCACCGACCACCATCCCAATCATTCGCTCGCAAAACAATCATCCGTAACTTCAGATGACGACCAATTGGAAGCGATGCTGCAGACCGACGCACGCATGTTTCAACAACAGCAAATCGATAACGATGGATTTGCGGATGGTGTGATGGCACGTGTCAAACTGATCCCCGCACCCGCCGTGACACAAATGACCTCGGCAAAAATGATGCGTCGTTTGGGAATTATTTCGGCGGCCGCATTGGTCGGCACCTTCATCGTATTTGAATTCGGCTCCGGCAATGAGTTACTGATCGATGCCGTCATGGACTTGGCAACAAAAACCATTACCCCATCGGCGACGGCGCTGATGTTGATTATTTTTTCAGCGGGCGCTGTGGGGATTGGTGCGGCAAGCAGTGATCGATAGGAAATGAAACACCAGCATGAGCGAGGCTTTACAAGCATAATTGGCTGAAAAACGGCGTTGTTATTGGAGTTTTTCAAATAATTTTTGGGTGTCTGAACATCCCTATTTATGATTGCGGATTCAACTTCAAAGCGCCTCAATTGTTTGGTGCATATCGAAAATAAAGGAGTTGAATCTCCAATTTGCAACCACGCAATAAAGAGTGACCGGCTGGGCTAACTCAGGTTGTCGTCCATCAAACCGTCATAACGCGTTGATCTGCGATTTATACCTACAGCCTCCTCACCACACGATCCAATCGAGTGCGCGCATCGGGTTGAGATGCGCAATACTCGTCCACGTACCCGCGCACCCATCACAATGGGAAAAAACGCGGAATCATGTAGGTATAACCCGCCAGCATCAAGATGGTCAGCGGCACACCCACGCGCACAAAATCCATGAAGCGGTAGCCACCGGCGTGCATCACCAGCAGATTGGTTTGATACGCCATCGGCGTGGCAAAACTCAAATTAACGCCGGCGATGATCGCCACGACAAACGGTATTGGATCGAACCCGAGCTGGGTGGCAATACTGACGGCAATTGGTGTGCCGATAATGCCGGCGGCGTTATTTGAAAGAATATTGGTGAGCAACGCCATCAGCAACATCAGTCCGGCCAAAATCATGCTCGGCGACAGACCAGACGAAATGGCAACAAATACCCGCGCCACGTAGTCGGTGCCGCCGGTGGAAATCAACGCCGTACCGAGCGCCAGACTGGTCACGATAATCAGCACCACCTGCACACTGAGACCGCGCATCGCTTCTTGCCAACTCATACAACGCGAGGCAAGCATGGCCCCCACGCCGATCAATCCGGATACCGCAATCGGCACAATGCCGGCTGCCGCCAGCGCGATCACGCCGACCATGATGGCGAGCGCGAGTGGCGCTTTGTCGGTATTCGGCAGATCAACAATCGAGTCGAGCACCAATAGCCCCTTGGACACGGCCTTGAGCCGCGCAATATTGCCCGCACTGCCCTGCACCAGCATCACGTCGCCGACATTGAGTGTGACGTGGGCGAGGCCCTTGCGACGCACATCTTGGCGCATGGTACCGCGATGAATCGCCAACACAAATAGTCCGTATTCGTCAGCAAAACGCGCTTGTTTTAAGGTGGAATTGGCCATTTCCGATTGCTCGGTCACAACCACTTCGACCAAGCGCTGTTTGTCGCTGGCGGTACCGTCTGCAGTTGCATCGAACTTTGAATCGTCGGTAATGTTGTCATCCAGCTCATGAAGCGACACACCAAAATCACGTTCCAATTCCTTGATCCTGATGGGCGTATCAATCACATGCAATCGGTCACCCGGCAGCAATTTTAGCGTAGGTAGTTGCGCCAGCATCACCTGGCCACGCTGTAATTCAATCAACTTCAGCTCGCCCTCGACCAACTTGCCGACCTGCGACAGCGTCATGCCAACAATTTTGCTTTTTTCAGTCACATGCAAAATAGCATTGAACAAAAGCGCAGATTGATCACCCATCGGCGCCTGCCGGTTTGGCAACAGCCGTGGACCAATCAGCCAAAGAAAAATTATTCCACCCATGCCGACGATGGCAATCGGCATCGCAAAATCAAACATGCCGATTGGACGCACGCCCATATCGTTTGCCACCGATACGACCAACAGATTGGTCGAGGTGCCGATAGTGGTGGTCGTGCCGCCGATCACCGTGGCGAGACCAAATGGCATCAGCACCGTGGACGGCGCTTGTTTGGCACTGAGTGTGGCAGCGACCAGCAATGGCAAAAATATGACAACAAGCGGTGTGTTATTGACAAACGCGCTGAGGATCGCCACCGTCACCAAGGTGAACAACAACGACAGCATAGGCGACAGCCGCCACAACCGCGTCAGCAATCGCGCCACCGGCTTTAATGCGCCGGTGGATTCCAACCCTTTACCGAGAATCATCAATGCACAAACAGCGATGAGCGCTTCGTTACCAAAGCCGTTAAAGAGATCACGTACCGTCAACGTCCCACGCGCGCCCGTGTATGGGAAAATCTGCACCCCGACCACCAGCACCACAAACACAAACAGGCTCGATGTCTCGAGGCGAAACCGCTCTTGTGCAAATAGCACCAGGGCAAAAACGGTAAGAAACATCACCACAATTGCGTGTGGGTCGGGAATGGGCGGGAAGTTAATTCGGGTACTCCTTGAACAACATCTCAGACGCATGGCCCGTTGCCGGGGCAATATCAATGCGTCGTGTGAATGAGCCAACGGTCAAAACGTTACCAATCAGGCATTAGCGCGGTCGCGCCGGGCCCCACGGGGACAGCGGACTGGAGGCCAAATGCTAACCTGCATATTTCACGGGTCGGCTCCGCTGCGCTTGGGGGTTTGCCCATTAGGTTTTACCGCACTATGCCATTCAATTTGGTTTTGATCGAACATTGGTCCTTTGCGCAAATGTGCAGGCTAGGAGTCCGCGCGGCCAACAAAAAAAACCACCCGCTGGTGGCTTTTTCTAAAAACTCAATCCATCAAAGCAAATGTGCGACACCGGCACGTTCTTCTTCGAGTTCTTTCAAAGTCAAATCCATGCGGGTGCGTGAAAAATCATCAATTGCCAATCCGGTGACTCGTTGGTATTTGCCGTTGGCGCAGGTGACCGGCACACCATACATCACGCCTTCGGGAATGCCATAACTGCCGTCTGACGGCACACCCATCGTCACCCATTTACCATTGGTGCCCTGCACCCAATCCCGAATGTGATCAATCGCGGCGTTGGCGGCGGAAGCAGCCGACGACAGGCCACGCGCTTCAATGATGGCGGCGCCACGTTTGCCAACGGTTGGGATGAAGGTGGACTGGTACCACTCCTGATCGGCCACCACAGTGGGTGCGGGCGCGCCGCCAATGGTGGCAAAACGATAGTCCGGATACATGGTGGGTGAATGGTTGCCCCAGACAATCATTTTTTCGATTGAATCAACCGGCTTGCCGGTTTTCGCGGCAAGTTGTGACAACGCACGATTGTGATCCAGGCGCAGCATCGCGGTGAAATTTTCGCGCGGCAGGCCGGGTGCGGATTTCATGGCGATATAGGCGTTGGTGTTCGCCGGGTTGCCAACCACCAGAACCTTAACGTCACGCGAGGCAACCTTGTCTAGGGCACGGCCCTGCACGGTAAAAATCGCACCATTGGCCTCCAGCAAATCCTTGCGCTCCATGCCTGGGCCGCGTGGCCGGGCACCGACCAGCAAGGCGACATCCAAATCCTTGAACGCGTGCATTGCATCGGAGTGGGCGCTCATACCGGCCAGCAAAGGGAAGGCACAATCGTCGAGCTCCATCATCACGCCCTTTAACGCCTTCTGCGCTTTCTCATCGGCGATTTCCAGCAACTGCAGAATGACCGGTTGATCCTTGCCGAGCATTTCGCCGGAGGCGATACGAAACAACAGGGAATAACCGATTTGACCGGCGGCACCGGTTACGGCGACGCGCATTGGCTTTTTCATGGTGGCTCCTACTTGAAGGGATAACGGGTTTGGAAAATTTGAATGCCCATTATACAAAATCGTCTGTCGAAAAAGCCGCCGACAAGGCCAATATGTCGATCACCGCCCGACTATTCTGCTTTTTTCGATATGATTACTGCACGGTCACCCGGAAAAGGACCGAACCGGTTTGCCCGGATACGATTGACCCTGTGACAGTCCACTGCACAGAGCCTGCCCCGCCTACGGACGGCACTGTAGATGGCGTACAACTGGTGATGTTGTTTGGATACGGCATGACGCAGCTGGCCGATACAAAAGTGGTGAATGCCGGTGTCACGTCCGCCAAGGCGATGGTCGACAGGGTTGAGTTGGAAGTATTAGAGTAACTAATGATGTACTCCAGAACATCGCCGGGCCGCGCCGTGTTGGTGGTGCCGGCCATGCCACCAAGTGTGACGTTGCGTACTGACTTCATCAACACCAGACCAGATCCTTGCGCCGAACCCACAGAGGTGATGTCAACGCGTGTATAGGTCACCAGCGGCCCCGACACCGGTGTAAAGGTGGCGGTCACACTGATCACATCCTGTGCGCCCAATTGTGCCGAGGCAGGAATGTTTGATTTGGCGATGATGCACAACTGCTGGCCGGCCGTGACGGCGAAGTTACTGGCGCTGATTTCAGTCACACCATCAATACCATCCATGACGCCGTTGCAATTATTGTCCCGGTACAACTGCACCGTCCAACCGGCAATATTCGGCGAAGGTGTATGCACACTGGCAAATGAAACCGAGCCGTTCACGCCCACAATGAACGTATGCGTATAGAGCACACTCGTACCCGGCAATCCAGTGGCGGCGCCATCGGTCAGGAATGCATTGCCTACAGATGAGCCAACCGGCAGCGCCAACACGGCGCTGTTGTTGCCGGTATTGCCGGAAGGCTCGTTGCCACCGCCGATGGTGGCGGAATTGGTGATACCCGGCGCGGCGTTCGACAACACCTGCACATTGATGGTGATGGCATTGCCGGTGCCCGCTGCGGCAATGACAGTAGATGAAGTACAAGTGACCACCTGACCACTCACGCCGCAGGTCCAACCGGTTCCACCGGAACCAACGGGCACATAAATCAGGCCGGTCGGCAACGTGTCAATAACCGTCACGGTGCCACTGGAAGCAAGGCTTCCCGAATTGGATGGAGTAAGCGTAAAGCTCGCATTCACCCCAACAGTGAGGGAAGACGATGAAGATGTTTTGGTCACACGCAAATCTGGAGACTGCACCACTGTCACCGCCGGCGCGGAGGTGTTGTTGCCCGCGCCGACACGGGTCGGATCATCCGGGTCGGTAACACCCATGGGGACAATTGCCGTGGCAACGTTGGACAAGGTGCCGGTTGGTGGCGTGGTACCGGTGATCGTGAAAGTCACCGTGCCACCAGACGGCAAGGTGGTAATGGTGCTGGTGACACTGCTGCCGGCAATGTTGACGGCGCCACAAACGGCACCACCGGTTGGTGAACCACACACCGCGCCGACGCCGGTAATGGCGGCGGGAACCGTGTCGGTGAACGCAGTCAAATTGGCGGCGTCAGGTCCGGCATTACTCACCGCCACGGTGTAGGTGATGGTGGTGCCCCAGGCAATGGTTGCTGGTGCAGACTTGCTGACCGAGACGTTTGCCGTCGGCGTCACGTTCAAGGTGGCATTGGCCGCAACGGTATTTGCGCCCGCGCTGGTGGTTAAGGCGCCAATCGCAATGGTGTTGTTGTAAGCGCCAGCGGTCGCAGCAGCGACGTCGATCTGGAAGGTACACGAGCCGGTCGCGGGCACGGTGCCACCGGTTAAGGTGACACTGCTTGCGGAACTGGTGACGACACCACCAGCACAAGTGGTCGCGGCATTTGGCGTGGCCGCACGCACCAAGCCCGTGCCTGGTGATGTTGGGAATGTATCGATCACACTGGTGACGGTAATGGCCGCTGCATTCGGATTGGAAATAGTGATTTGCAATGTCGACGATGCGCCAGAGGCGATCGGGCTCGTCAGGAATGTTTTGCTAATGGTCGGCGCGGTCGCGGTGACGGTCAGATTGACACTCGCCGATGGCGCGCCGGTCGGGGCTTCGGTACTCGACACCCCGGTCGCAAAATTCGGATGGCTTCCGACCGTATTGCTGCGCACCACAATCGACACGGTACAGACACCACTTGCCGGAATCGTCAGTCCGTTAAAATTCAACAGGCCGGTTTGATTGACCGTGAAGTTGTTACTGCCCGCACCAATACAAGTGCCGGTTGCCGCCGCCGTGGCATGAACAAACATATTGCTCAACGTGTCAGTAAAGGCCGCGCCGGTCAGTGCCACTGCGTTCGGGTTGTTGATGGTGAAATCAATCTGGCTGGCACCCCCCAATGGAATGGATGGCGTCACAAAGGTTTTCACAATCGACGGCGCGGCGGCGTTCACCGTCAATGTTGCTGTATTCGAAACCGCCCCGGTTGCCGCTTCCGCACTACTCACACCCGATGTGCTGTTGTTCAGCATGCCCGGCGTGGATGAAGTAATCAATACCGTTACCGTACAACTGCCGCCGGCGGGGATGGTCAGCCCACCAAATGTTAACAATCCGGTTTGGTTGTTGGCGAACGCATTTGATGCCGCACCAACACAGGTTCCCGCCGCATTTTGCGCCCCGGAAATACGCATATTGGTCAGTGTGTCAGTAAAACCCGCGCTGGTTAACGCAACTGAGTTTGCATTGGTGATCGTTAGTGTGACCGTCGATGCCCCACCAACAGCAATCGTTGTTGGCGAAAACGCCTTGGCAGCGGTTGGCACCTGCGTGGTCACTTGCAAACATTGCGGTGTCACACTATTAGTCAAATTGGCGGTCGCGCTGATACGGCCGTTGGTATTGGTAAACGCCGCCGGGTTTGATCCACATGACGCGTTGACTTGTCCGGCGCGGTTGGTTACGCCAGTGACGGTAATGGTGCAACTCGCGGTGGTATTGATCATGGCGACACTGCTCAACGCAATGGTGTCGGGTGTGCCCTGCACCACCGTGGAGGAACCACTACAGCCTGAGCCAAACAGCACAGTGGGTGCTGCGCCGGTGAATCGTAATGCCATGGGCAGCGATTCGGTAAACGCAATACCCGACTGTGCCGGATTGGTACCGGTGTTGGTCAGTGTAAAGATCAACGGTGTGGATGCGCCGTCAACAATCGATGCCGCACCCCATGCCTTGGTTAATACCGGCGGTTGCGAATTAACAACCAAACATTGGCTGGCGACACCATTAATCAGGCCCGACGATGGGGCAATGTTGGCGCTGGTGTTGGTAAACACCGCCGGGCTCGAGGCGCAGCTGCTATTGAGCAAGCCGGCACGGTTGGTGACTGCCACCACAGTGATGGTACAACTGGCGGTGGTCGCTGCCATCGTCACAGCACTGATGGCGATGGTATCCGGCGCACCTTGTGTCACTATCGACGAACCGGCACAACCAGCCCCAAAGATCACCGTCGGCGAAGCAGAATTAAAACGCAGCGACGCGGGCAGCGATTCGGTAAATGAAATTCCGCTCTGCGCCGGATTGGTGCCGCTATTGGCCAAAGTGAAGACAAGATTGGTGACGGCACCGTCGTTGATCGGCGAGACCGACCAGGTTTTGCTTAATGTCGGGTTAACAATGCCCACCAACAAACATTGATCAGTCGAAATATTGGTCACACGCGTGGTGGAGACATTGGCCGCCAGATTGGTGAACGCGGCTGGATTGGACGCGCAACTTGAATTAATTTGCGTCGGCGCATTGGATAATCCAGCGACAGAGACCGTGCAAGACACGGTGCCACCGGTCATCGCAATCGGTGTCACAGCCGACAACACCCGTGTCATGGAGTCGTATGCGGCGAGTGCCGGACCACTACAACCGGCGCTATAGGAAATAGCCGGCGTAGCGGTATCAAAACGCAGCCCGGGTGGCAAAGTATCACCCAATACCAACCCTGACTGTGTCGGGTTACCAGTACCGTTGACCAGTGTGAACACCATCGAAGTTGTAAAGCCATCATTAATGCTGGCCGCAGCAAATGTTTTGGCGACGGTCGCCTGACGAACATTCAACGTTTGATCAACCACATTGTTAATCAAATTCGCCGTCACACCACTGATGCTGGAATTGGTCGGGCCGTTGATATAACTACCAGGTGTGACACCGGTTACGGTTGCAGTGATGGTGCACGTCGCCGCAGCATTCACAGCCGCACCGGAAACTGTGATGACATTATTATTGGCTCCACTCACCACCGCGCTGCCACCACCACATTGTGGCGAACTGACCACCGCCGTCAATGCACCCGCGCCCGGCAAAGTATCGACAAATCCAAGCCCGGTACGATTGACCGCACCAACTGCAGTGTTGTTAATGGTAAAGGTCAGTGTGGCGGTTTGACCGACACCAATCGTGGTCACCGCAAAACCCTTGGTGAGGAGTGGCCGTGGCCGCACCACCAAGGTGTCGGTCGCCGTGGTGCCGGTTAAAACTACCGGCGCACTCGCGGTCACAACCGAAGTGGCGTTGACATAACTACCGGCAATATTGGCGGTGACATTCACGACAACGGTACACGAAGCACCGGCTGCCAGGCTGATTCCTGAAATCTGCACACCGGTATCCGATGCGGCCAGTGCCAGCGCGCTTTGATTCAATACCGTTGCGGTACAGGTGCCCCCCACCACGCCATTAAAAATGGTCATGGCGCCAGGCGCAGTCGGCAAGGTGTCACTGAATGAAATCCCACTCACCACGCCTGGATTCGCTGCCGGATTGGTAACGGTAAAGGTGAGCGTGGTAGAGCTGCCGGTGTCGATCGGGCCAACAAACGCCTTGGTAACCGTCGGTGGCGCATAAACATTCAAGGTCGCATTCGCCGCCAGCGCATTGTTGCCCGCAGAAGTCTGCAACGCACCAATGGCAATGGTGTTGATCGCCGCACCGGCCGTGGACGAGGTGACGTTCACAATAATGGTGCAACCCCCGGCCACAATGCTGGTGCCGATGGCCATGGTGAAGTTGCCCGCTGCCGCCGTGGCGGTCACACCGGTACAAGTTCCCGTGTTACCTGTCGTGCCAATGGTCATGCCCGCCGGTAAGGTGTCGGTCAGAATCGAAGTCAGTGTGATCGCACTGGCGTTACTGTTGCCAATGGTCACCGTCAAACTGGTGTTGCCACCACTGGCAATATTGGATGGGCTGAATGTTTTGATAATCGTCGGGGCGGCCATTACGTCAACACTGTCACTGGCCGAGGTGCCCGCCGGGGCGTTGCTCGAGGTCACCGATCCCGTGCTGTTGTTCTTGGTGCCGGCCGTGACTCCGGTGATGCTGGCGCTGTACGTACAGGTGGTGTTCA
>CAMTWK010000023.1:0-19439 GCA_947085425.1 uncultured Burkholderiales bacterium
GTGCCGGTACAACCCACTCCACTGATGCTGCCCACACCACCGGTTAATCCCGCCGGGTAGGTGTCGGTAAAGGCCGCACCGGTAATCGCCGCCGGATTGGCCGCCGGGTTTTGTACGGTGATGTTCATGCTGGTGGTGCCTCCAACACTCATACTGGTCGCAACAATGTCTTTCACAATCGTCGGTGCCGCGGCCGTTACCGCAATACACGCACCGGACGTGCCACCACCGGAGTTGGCAATCACCGCCGTGATGTTGGTCATCGCGCTGATCTGGGTGTTGCCGTTAGTATTGGCCGCAATCGGGCAGGCCGCCGTACTTGGCGTGGCACTGTTGGTGACGTTGACGGTCAGCGTACAACTGGTCGCCGGGTTCGTAATCTGGTTGTTGGTGATGGTGATGACGTTGCTGCCCGCGGTGGCGGTGCGGGTGCCAGCACCCAAGGTGCAAGTGCCGCCCAAACCATTCGGGGTGGCGATGATCAGGCCACTCGGCAAGGTGTCAGTGAAGCTGAAAGTCTGGGTCGGGTTTCCTGCCGGTTGACTGACGGTAAAGGTCATGGTCTGACTACCACCAATGGTGAGTCCGCCGGCGAAGGTCTTATTCAAGGTCGGCGTGGCGGCGGTAACCGCAATGCAAGCGCCGGCGGTACCACCACCAGAATTGGCAATGGCCGCCGTCAAATTGCTGGTGCCGCTGATCTGACCGTTGCCGTTGGTATTGGCGGCATTCGGACAGGCCGCCACACTCGGCGTGGCGCTATTGGTGACATCGACGGTGATAGTACAACTGGTGGATGGGTTAGTGATCTGGTTGTTAGTGATCGTAATGCCATTGGTGCCCGCCAGCGCGGTGCGCGAGCCGCCGCCAATCGAACAGGTTCCGCCCAGGCCGTTCGGCGTGGCAATGACCAAACCACTAGGTAAGGAATCGGTAAAGCTGAATGTCTGCGTCGGGTTGCCAGCCGGCTGTGTGACTGTGAAAGTCATCGTCTGACTGCCGCCAACGGTGAGTCCGCCCGCAAAGGTTTTGTCGAGGCGCGGTATCGACGCGGTTGCCGCTACAGTGGTCGGATCATTGGTTGCTGCACTTTGCGTTTGGGAAAACACGTTGGTGCCCAACACAAGTGTCGTGACATTAGCTGGCAAACCCGTGGTCGTACTGTCGATGTTATCGGTCAGTACCACAGCCAGACCGGTGCCACTGCCACTAGCCTGATTGCTAAGCGTGGCAACACCGGAGACGGTGGTGCGATAACTGATTTTGACCGCGCAGTTCGCCGACAAACTAAATGCTGCCGTGAACAATGAATTGACACCAGCTCCGTTGTAACCGGCATTGGCTGTCCCGGTCGAACACGCCGCCGGTTGGTAGGCGACAACAAGCGAAGCAGGAACATAGGTTTGATTGGCCACGATGGTGTCGGTTACCTGCAAACCGGCAATCGCGTTGCCGCCGATCGGATTGTTGTAGAACACACTCCATTCGACTGTGTCGCTCACATTTGCATTGCCCGTACCGGAACCATCCGCATCGGTAAACAAACGGACTGATTTGTAGCCGCCCACCACATTTATCGACTGGCTGGCGGCGGCTGAATTGGTACCGGCGGTCGTGACCAAACTGCCAATGGCGAGGGTGTTGGTGTAAATGCCACTGCCATTGGTAATCGTGCTGCTGGTCGTGGCATTGTTGCTGACATCAACCAGAATCGTACAACCCGTGGTTGCGGGTATGGTTGCGCCGTTTGCGTAGCTGATGGTGCCGCTTCCGGCAACCGCTGTTATCGAGCCAAGGGTACAGGTGCCGCCAATGTTTGGCGTAGTCGCAACCACCATCCCGGTTGGCAACGTGTCGCTGAAAACGCTTGTCAAAATAATTGCACTGGCGTTGGTGTTGCCCAGCGTAATCTGGAAACGCGTGGTGCCACGCACCGGAATATTGACGTTACTTCCCGCGGCAATCACCTTGGCCACTGTTGGGGCGACAAACACGTTGACACAAGCACTCACACCAACAGCCGTCACATTGGTGAGGCCGGCAAAATTCGCCGTGGCGTTGGTGTTGTTGGCCTGCGGGCACACACCCAAGGTCGGTGCCGCACGTGTGGTGATCGGCACAATGATGGTGCAACTTGTGCCGCTAATTTGCCGGCCAGTTACCACGATATTGGTCGCACCTGCCGTCGCCGCGACTGTACCACCGGTACAAGTGCCCGTGACTGCGCCGCCTTGTACCATCAACCCGGCAGGCAGATTATCGGTAAAGCTGAAAGTTTGGGTCGGATTGCCCGGCGGTTGACTGATCGTGAAAACCAGATTCGTTGTCTCACCAACAGTTAAATTGCCGCTGAACGCTTTGTTCACTGCTGGCACCGCTGCCAGCACCGTTACACAGGCACCGGATCCGACCGGGGCGATGCCGCCACCAGCCGCAGAATCCGCAACGTCGATGGCAAGGTTGGTTATTGCTGAAAAATTTGTGTTGCCATTGGTGTTATTTGCCTGCGGACAAGTGCCGATGGTTGGCGAACCGGCAATTGAAGTGGTTACATTGACGATGATCGTGCAAGTGCCATTGATACTGGCCCGATTGGCGGTTACGGTGCTTGATCCGGCCGTCGCCGTCACGCCGGTGCCACCGGCGCAGGTTCCACCTAGTCCATTTGGCGTTGCAATAATCAAGCCTGCTGGCAACGTATCGGTAAAGCCAAAGACTACGGCCGCAGTGTGATTGATCGAGTAGGTGAGCGTGGTGGTTCCGCCGGCTGTCAGCGCGCCGCCAAAAACCTTTGTCAGCCTTGGCACGTTGACGGCAAGGGTATCGGACGCCGCCGCGACATTAGCCGCGTGCGAAGTAGAGGTGACGCCACCAACAGCAATGGTATTCAGGTATGCCCCCTGAACGGCGCTACGTGCATTCACCGTCACCGTGCAAGAACTGTTTATCGGAATATTGCCCGCAGAAAACGTGACAGAACCCGGAGGGCCAACAACGGTGCTGCGTGTACCCACACACGTGCCACCAGCGGCACCGTTGGTCGCCAACCCGGCAGAAAAAGTATCAACAAACGCGACATTGGTCGCCGCAGCTGTTGTACTTGGGTTGGTCAACGTGATGGTCAGTAACGAATTGGTGTTGGTTGCAACCGGATTGGTTCCAAATGCCTTGGTGACAATGATCGCCGGATTGACCGTCAGCGTTGCAGTGGTGGCCACTGTATTGAGACCGCCACCCGGGTTACTAAATGCCGCCGCCGCATTGGTGTAACTACCCGGTGTGTCACCTCTGACCGTTGCGGTAAATGTACACGAGGTGGTACCGGCTGTCATTGCACCATAGGCAAGTGAAACCGTGCTGCCGGTAAACGACGGTGTGCCTGAACAACCGGCACCAGCCACGGCCGACACGCCGGTTACGGTAACGCCTGCTGGAAATGTATCGGTAAACCGGATGCCGGCTTGGGCGGCGAAGGTAACGCCCAATTGAGCAGGCGCAAGTGCGGGGTTGGTGATGGTGAAGGTCAGCGTGGAGCTCGCACCTGCCGCGACCGCAGTGGGGGCGTATGCCTTGGTCAACAGGGTGGACGGTGGCAGGCAATATGCAAATGCGTTCCAGCCAATAAACTGATTTGCAACAACTTGAGTCGGCCCCGCCCGAAAATCCATGGATGCAGAGCGAATATTCGCAATGTCAAAGTCACTGGTCACATTGCACGGAGCCGCGTTGTTACAAGCGTTTGGTCGGACTGCCGTGCCAACGCCGCTCGCACCACCAATTACAAAAGTATGAAATCCCGCCGTGCCGGATGTCATTGCCGTTGGCCCGCTTGCTCCATTCACCTGCACGGCGATCTCATCTTGAAATCCGACCCCTGCCGCGCCACCAGTATCAACGTCAACGGCGACAAAACGAAGTTTGGAAATCGGCCGGTCAGACGACATATAAAATGTCGATAAAAGCGCACCCGCTGCACCAGTATTGTGCGTGTGCATCAAGCTGTTTGCGAGACCGCCTTGTGCCGCCAGGGCCGGATTGCCGTTATAGGCGGTCGCGGGCGGATTCGACGACTGGAAGGTTAGTGTGGTTGCCGCGGTACCTGCGCCGACAGCAAAGGAATTTGGACCGAAGGCGGTTGGCCAGGTTGCAAATGAAAATGTTTGTGTGGTCTCACCCCCGGCACAGGCGCTGGACTGGGCATGGGTATTCGACGCCAACATTGCGGCTGCCACACCGACAACCAATGCCAGCATAGAATGTTTGGCATGTTTTGCAATGGGCGCGGCCATCGCCGCTTGCAGCATCTGGCAAGAACGGCGCAGCATTATCAGCACAGGCAATTTACTTTTGCCCAGGTTCATTTCCGCGCACCCTCGACGGTGGCGGCATCTGACGTAGCCGTGGTAATGTTTTCGATTGACATCGGTGTTTTACCAGTCGTCGCTGTTGATTTGCTTGCAAACAGATCCTCATCAAACTTATAACGTAACCGCAAAAATACTCCCTTATTGGTGTATTCGCCAACCGTCAGGTCCGCATCTTTGTAACCGAACCAGTTGTACCCTGCCGACACCCATAGGTTTTCCATCACCATAAAACCAAGTTCCACACCCAGGCCGTATTGTTTTGCAGCAGCTCCGCGGCTCAACAATGTTGACGCATTGAGCGATGCATCCCAACGCGGGGCAATCTCCCAAATCGCGCGGCCGGCGACAAGGTGGGTGTTATTTTTACTCGACAAACCGTTGGATTGATCATTGACCCACTTGGCCGCATACCGACCGCTAAAGGTGAATGGACGGCGCGGCTGCCAGTTTGCATGTAATGAAATCATCTCTACCGAGCGCTTCAGAACAATCGCCGGTTGGGTGGTGTCACTTTCCGTGCGGTGCTCAACACGACCTACCGCATTCCAAAAGTCGTTATCCGTATCACGGTAGGCCAGGCCAAACTGCAGGCGATCCTGTCTATTCTCACCGGCAGTTTGACCTTTATTGGTCAGCAGTGAAAAAGTGTTGCGCCCCAACAGCGTCCAATTGCGGTTTAACTTTGACGCCAACGCAACGGTGGAAAGAATAGAATCTTGTGTGTTTCCTTTACGAATCTCAAAGCGTGTGGAACCCTTCCACAAGGGATTGACGGTGTATTCGAGACCAAATGTAGCCGCAGTGGATTCACCGGTTCCGGTGCCAGATAATGTATGCACTCGCTCGAAACCGGTCTGCAGTTTGATCCCCTCGGCAATGGTCCAAGCATTCCGCAGTCCCACGGCAGCCTCTGCGTCACCGCCAGAGAGTGCATCACGTACCCGATATTCACTGAACAGATTGCCGTCTTTCATATAGTCCGTATTCACGCCAAACACAGTTGCATTCTGACGTTGCTGACTGCTCAATCCATACGGTCCGGTAATGGATGATACGAATTCGTGACGTACATACAGGCGCCCCTTGTTTGGTAATTGATATTCACCACCAACCGCCAAAATTTTGCGGGCAGAGTCTTCAATATCAACTTCGGCTTCACCGTAGGCACTGAGCCCTTTCACGCCGGGGAATTCTCCTGTCAGCCGACTTCTGATCGTTGTAACCTCATTCTTAACTTGCTGCCCCAATGATCCGCCAACTCCCGGCAATTGCGCAGCCTGAGTATCACGTGAATGCCTCATCCCCATTTCGGCGCGCAAACCGGTGGCCAGGGTACGTTCAAAGGTGAGCATTACGCCGTCACGTTTTGCATTGGTGACATTGTCCTGCGTTGCCAATAATTCCATCTTTACGCCGGTTTTATCATTGATGCGATAACTCATTTTTCCACCGGCCTCTGTGCGACCCTTCGCCAGGGAGGCGTTCGGATTATCAAATCCAGCATCAGATTTCGCAACATACAAATTGCCTTCGAAATCTCCGTCCTTGCGTTTGAATTCAATTCGCTTTGCGTACCCGGACAATTCACCTAGCGACGCACCATCGGAATATTTCTCACGAGAAGTGCGAACAATCTCGGCAATGATGAATGTTTTATATGCAACCCTGGCAACAGTGTTTACCGACATCATTCGGTATTGATCGAGTGGATTACGATCGTCAACAATGGATGCGCCGACCTCGACACGATCGGTCAATTTAATTTGTGCATCCGCACCCGCCACCCAGAACTCGGGTCCACCCTGATCCACCTCGTAGGTAATACGCAGGGATTGCGGGTTGAGATTTTCATCCAATGACGCAATCGGCGCTTTGAGCAGAATTCGCCCGGTTAACAGCTCCAACTCGTAGTCGACAAAACGAAGGAGTGGCAAGGCACGCAATATCGACGAGTTGCGATTACGGTCGCGGGTCAGAATTTCCAGTTTTTCACTATTGATTAAGCCGCGACTGTTCGCCAAGCGAAATGGGCCGGAAGTCCCGTTGGCCGGGAACTCTTCAATGGCTTGTTTGGTTGAATCACGGCTGGCAAAAATATTGGCAGATATTTTTCCAGATTCGTAGTGCTGCTTAATGCCGGTTAACGACCGGTTGTAGTTTGATAATTGCCGATTTTCAGCACCCATCGAGGTATTAAAATCCCCATACAACAAATACGATTTTTTATTATCAACACGAAGGTACAAACGACCAGTTGATTGCGCATCAAAGCCGCGGGTGGACGAATCACCGTATACCGGATAGAACTGGTCTGGTTGGATGTCACGGAATAGTCTTTCTCTCGAATCCTTGTCGGAGTCATAAGCAACCGTCAACAAATATTCGCCTTTGACTTTACCCTTCAGAAACAGTGCCGCGCGGGCGGTGCCGTCTGACTTGTCGTTGTTCCAAGAGCGGGCAGTTCGTGTGATTTCCTTTTCAAACGCGTCCTGCTCACGCGTGGGAACCAGCGCACGGGAGTCGATTTTGCGAAGATTAATAATTCCTTCAATTAAACCAACCGCGATCATGTCACGCAGATCGGGAAGAAAGTCCAGCGGCGTATTGACACGAACGCGGCCACTTTCAACACTAATCATTGCCTGCCCTGGATCAACGGGTGGCAAAATTGAAAACTCCGCGCTACCGCCCTCGATAAATACCTGAACGCCCGGCTCCACCGGATTAACGTCAATCACATCCAAGCGACCGAGATTAATGCTCAAGGTCACCGGCAACCGGGACGTGACCGGTGTGCCAAATTTGTCCTGCATCCTTACAACGATCACGGCCGGGGTTTTTCCATCTGCGACGGCACCGCCATTTTTACGAACGCGATCTGCCAACTCAACTTTGATTTGTGCAAGTTCGCCTGGCGCGTGCAAAGTAATTTTGCTCTCGCCGCGCGGATTGCCAAATTGATCTATCTGTTTGACTGCAACTTCGTTTGCACCCGGTGCCAAAGCAACACCTATGAATTCCCAAGCCTGCAATTGTTTGCCTTCAAGCACCGCCCGCTTGCCAACCTGACTTTCCGGCACAACGGTGCCGTTGACGCTCAGGCTGAACGATGTTCCGGCCGCACCTTTGACACGAATGGTTGATTGCGCGTACGGCAAGATGTCGCCGGTCTTGAGACCGATAAATCCAATTTCATTGGTTTGATCCGGCAAAAGTGATTCGAGCGGTATATCCGGGACCAATTGCGATTTTGTACGGAGGGGGACATTACTGGAGGCCTCCGCTTGCACTTTTTGCACGGTGGCGTGGGAATTTATCGGCTGCCCGGCGACTGCGGGGCTATTCGTCGTCTTGACGTCGCCGACCACCGGCTGCACATTGTTGCCGGGCGCAGACGTTGCTGATGTGGTCAGTGGTGTATTAATTCCACCCTGTGAAGCCAGCTGTTGTCCAACGGTTCCAGAAGCGGGCAACGCCTTTACATCCGACAGGGGGCGCAGCAGTTGGTCGGTTGAAAGTTTTTCCAGCAGCCGAACATCAATTTCAGAATTAGCGCGCGCAAGGTTTTGACGACGACTTTCAATGTCGCGCATTGTCACCGGCGCACAACTCATGACCGCAAAATTCGCCTTATGAATTTCGCCATTCTTCAAATCAAGAAAACGGCTGTCGCCCTTGCCAAGATTTCGATTGGACATCTTTGCCAGGTTGTCAATAGCAACGCCCTCAGGCAAAGTAGTGCGATCAATTTTCAAGACATGTGAACGTGGCGAGATTCCGTAAAAACTGTACTTGCCTTCACCATCGGTGACAATGTTGGTGCCGTCCTCAAGATACAGACGCACCCCAGGGATACCAATCTCGCCGCCGTCCGTACCCTTTTCGGCGGACTGCAAATGATCTTTATTACAATCCGCAAACACCTTGCCAACGATATAGGCGCGATCACTAAACACACCGGCTGATACGGTCACTTTTGCGGTGGCAATATTCGATTGGCTATACAAACCGCTGGTACCAAGCCGGTATGCAGCGATCACACGGTTAATTCCGTCCCCTTGCAAAGCACCCGGCCCCACCCTGACGCGATAAGTCAACTTAATTTGTTTGCCGACTGCAATTTTACCGACGTTAAATACCAGCCGGGTACCACTGCCAATCGGATCGGCGATTGGCTTTCCTTCCACCCGCGCGCTGCCTTGAACGTAAACGAATCCCGCCGGCAAGTCATCCGTTGCAAATACATCGCTTTGCATTAATGGGTAGCCGGTTTGATTGTTGACGGTCACCTTGTAATCGGCAAACTCTCCCAATTCAACAACTGGTCGCAAGACCTCCTTGCGAATGAATAAGCCGTTGATCAAACCGGCATCAACCGGGATATCCAAAATGACCGGTCCTGTTTCCGGACCGACTCTGAAGGCACCGCCGTAAGACCCACCAGTGGTCGGCCCGGTTGCGAGCACGTTGCGGCCGGCTGGCAGTTGATCCACTGGCACAACCGACGTCCAAGTGTAGCCGTTAGGCGGTTGCACCAACACGCAGTAGTCTCCGGGCGCGACCAGTGGGAAATCGAATCGCCCATTTGCGCTGGTGACCACAGAACTATTTGCCGGCCCCACCACTCCGTTTTCCAGTGCCTGCACCTGTGCGAGAGTGTTGGTGCAAACACTGCCTTCGGCATTGACAATTCGCACCCTGGCACCCGCAACTGGCACATTGGTGCGGCTGTCAAAAACGACACCATTTGGATCAATCAATGTCACCGTAGTCGCAATTCTCCGACCACAACCAACAATTTCAATGGTGAATGTATCAAACGCGTTGCCTTCCAAGTTACCGTTACCGGCGGCGACCGGGGGAAGACGCACTGAAATGGAGGCGTCAAAAAATCCGGTATTGGGCCCGGTTTCAATCGCAATGAGTTCTTCCCGCTCACCATTCGGCCCCGTGATGATGATGGTGCGTCGCTCAATGACGTCTGGTATCGCATTACACGAAGGCGCATTGGCACGTATGAAAAAATCACGTCCAATGAATGTCCACAGAGTAGGACGCCTGAAGTCACCGTCAATAAATCCGCGAATAATGTCGTCCGGCAGATTGGTTGCGTTCGGATCAACCGTCGTCACGTCGTTATTTGTCAGTGTTCGGTTCGCACTTGGCAATCCCGGCGTAGCCGTTGATACACTGGAGACAGATAAAACATGGGTGGCGACGTCCCCGGTGCGCGCTGTTGAAGGTGCCGTCACCACAACCAAATAGTTCGCAAATTGACCCGGCTCCAGAACAACCGGTGTTGACGCAGGCGAACTCGATGCCGCGGGCGCCCCGGAAACGTTGCCATTGCTTGTAGACGGTGGATCGAGCAATGCATTTCCAGTCCAACCCGCTGCGCCACCGCTCAAACTTCCCGAAATCGTTTCTTGGCAATTGCCAGTGTTTGACAGGGTGTGGCTGTAAGTGACACTTGTCCCCGGCCGCACGCGTGCGCTGTTGTTTGGCTCAAGTTTAACTTCACACTTTCTAACAACACCTAAAAGCATGTCGTCGTCGGTATCGGCAATGCGAATGTCCAATGTAGAACGCGCAGTTTTTGCAACCCGATACGGACCGCCTGGTGCAACCCCAACCGGCAACACCACCCGAACAACAACAATCGCACTGCCGCCAGCAACAACCGGTCCGGTATCTGGAATACCATTGTTATTGGAGTCCGCCAACGGCGCGATGCCGTTGGCACTGTGTAAGGTAATGACCGATCCCGCCGGGAAGGTCGATCCTCTCAGTGAAATATCATACGTATCGGTGACGTTACCAAGATTGGTAATCGAATTTTGAAACAACAACGTTTGCCCAGGGTCGGCGCTGGTGATGGTCTGGCCGGTCACCCGCACACCCAATGCACCCAATATACGAAACAACACCGCGTTCGATGTTCTATTGAGCCGGCGATTGGCGCTGTTTATAAACGACAGCGTTGCCACGTTGGTCAATATCGTTTCACGGGCAATTCCCGGACCGATATTGACATCAAATACAATTGCGCCACTATCGCCGGGCTCAAGGACACTGAAATCCACCTGCAATTGTCCACTGGATGAACTGAAAGTAACGGTCCTGGTGCCGGCGATCGCCGAACCATTTCCAGAAGACGCATTTATGTTCGCGCCACCCACGTTAATGCGAATCGACCCCGGCACAATCGACATGCCAACAGGAAGAACGTCACTTATAGAAACATTTTGCTTTCTTGCGTTGGACGAGGTGACTGCATTCACAAACGCAATCGACACGGTGTGTGATCCACCGGGGGAATATCCTTCGCGTGGCGACATTGATTTGGCAACGGTCATGTCCAATGCCGGTGTCAATTGCTCCACAACCAGACAGGCAGGCTCAACAAAGTTGTGCAAGTTAGATGTGCCACTAATCGACGCCGAACTATTCGTAAAATTTATTGGATTGCTTGCACACGACGAATTTGTTTGCCCAACGGTGTTCGTAATCCCACTAACCGATATTTGGCAGCTTCCCGTTCCGGCAGCAATGGTGAAACTGTTAACGACAATTTGGTTTCCAGATAAATTGACGACGCCATTGCAACCAGCCCCACTAAGCGCCGCGGAAGAACTCGCGGTCAAACGCAATCCAGACGGCAATACATCAGTAAATCCAATGCCGATGATTTGTGGGCGGGCTGGTGCGTTCGTTAGGATCAACTGAAGTGACGTTGATTCACCCTCGTATATCCGGCTGTGAATGAATCGTTTTGTCAGCGATGGTAACGCCGGAAGAATATCCAAACATTGAGGCACCACCTGATTATTTATGTTTGCTAAGTTTGCCATCGACATTGCATTGTTGATTTGGCCTGGGGGCGGCATTGCTGACGCACACGTTGCTGAATCAATAACTGGCGATGAATTGGTTACGCCTGTCACACGAAACGTACATGTTTCGGTCCCTGCCGCCATAGATGCAGCACCAATACTCACGCTTTTTGGCATGCCAAATGAGATGACTGCAAAACATCCCGGCCCGATGACATAACCCGCCGCCTGAGGTAAGAATTGCAAACCTAAAGGCAAGAAGTCCGTGAACGAGATGTTTGCCTGACCAGGATTACTCGCTATATTTTTTAGTGTGAATATTAATTCAGTCGAATCACCTATCGTAATCGCAGATTTCGCAAAGCTCTTTGTTAATGCCGGGCTCAATTGTAGTACCTGCAAACATTGCGGCTGGACTTGATTGAGCAAATTGGAGAGCCCACTGATCGATGCTGCTGAATTCGTAAATGCAACTGGGTTCGATGCACAACTTTCGTTTAGGACATTGCTGGCTACAACAAGCGGACTAATCAGGATAGTGCATGTTGAAACACTAGTGTTGATTGATACGCTGGCCACACTAATTGTTGACCCACTCGGAAACGATGCAGTGCCACTACATCCGTTGCTAAAACTCGCGATCGCTGCAGGCGCAATACTTAGCGAAGATGGCAATTGATCAGTAAATGAAATTCCTGCCTGAGCCGGGTTCCCCAAACTATTTGTAATGACGAAAATCAGAGAGGTGAATTCTCCTGGTCGCAGAGCAGAACTTGAAAATGACTTCGTAAGGCTAGGTTGAACTCCAGTCGACAACACCACCAAACACTGCGCAGTCACCTGATTGTTCAATCCGACAACGGCCGTAATATTCGACGATCCATTGGTAAACGCTGCTGGATTGGCAGCACAACTCAGGTTGCTTTGTCCGACCGCGTTTGACACCGAACTGACGGTAATCGAACAGGTGCCATTTGCCGGAATGGTCATGCCGGTTGCGTTCATTGCGTTGGCCGTAAATGCGGTTGTGGCCACACATCCGACACTACCGCCGACAACGGTAGATGCAGCTGCCGTAAATATCAACCCTGACGGAAGATTGTCTGTGAACGCGGCCCCGGTCACAGATGTGGCAGTTGGATTGACAATTGTGAAAGTAAGCGCAGTGCTGCCACCAGTGAGAATAGAGGTGGCGGCAAAAGTTTTTGTTAAAACGGGCGCAAGTGGCGGAGCCGCAACAGTCAAGCTGACACTATTTGACGTTGCCGTCGACGGTATTGCAGTGATTTCGAGCGCACCAGTGGCAACATTGTTGATGACGGTGCCGGCTGGAGTTTGGGCAGCCAACCCGGCCGAAAAGACTACACAGGCCAGAAACTGCAATTTAGCACTGAAAAAGCAGGCCTTTAAGGCACCGACGATGCTGGTCTTTTGGTAATTGACACGTAAAACAGAATTTTGGGTGAGTTTGGCTAGCTCCTTGAAGCGGAAACATTTTCGCATCCAATGCGTATCACTCGCCCATGTTTTTTGCATTAATTCACTGTAAACCAAGCATCCAAATTTGGATGCGAACCGCAACACTAGTTCATCGTTTTTCTATGTCTTTTCACAAAACTTTACGATTGGAAAACACACAGAAAAACGGGAGGATTTCCCTCCCGTTTCCTTTTGCCCCTCACCTTGTCAGGTGAGCCGGCCAATTCCTAACATTGCATTAGTTAATCCTGACGCAGAACTGCAGGGACACACTTGCGCCTGGTAACAATACCGAAGCTGACGCAGCGGGACCGACAGGTGTTGCCGCCGATACCGCAGAGACGGTTCCAGCCGTGGCGTTAGCCGGCACAACCGAAGCAAACAGTGTCCCGCTGGTCAGCGGCGTGGGACTACAACTGGTTTCATATTTGGTATTGGCCGGCGTGACGTCGGATATCGTGATGTTGTTGATGTTGTTGGCGGTCGTATTAAATCCGACAATCAAGTACGCAATACATTGCCCAGGCGCAGTGCCTGCTCCCGCCGGAATCGCCGCATTACTCCATGCACCGTTGGGCACACCGGCGGTGATCGTTGGTGCCGCCGGGGGTGTTGCACAGGCGGTCAGCTGCTGGTACTTATCCAATCGCAAACCAGAAGTGAGTGTGGTGGTGTCGGTAGCGGATATGGTCACCATGTTGTAGGTGGCGGTGATGGTGGTGACGTTTGGCGGGCTGCCGGTCATTGCCGGTGCATTCACCCGCACAAAAATCAGCTGCGTTGAATTGGGCGCCAACGTGAATGTCACCGCATTGGTAATCGTTGTATCCGATCCAATGCTCAAGACGCCGGCATTACCAGGGCCATTGTCGATATATGCCGCAGACGTCCACGCTTGCCCCGGCACCTGATTGTCCGCCAAGAACGCACCAGGGAATGAAATAGTCTCAGTGACGTTGCCGCTATTGGTAATCGTATGCTGATACGTGACCGAACCACCTGGTGAAGTATTTTGATTTCCGTTTGGTGTGATCGAAACGTTGCGCGCGTTTCCAAGTGTAATCGAGTCACGCTTGAAGTCAGAAACGAGCGCATTGCCCTGCTGCTGAACAGCAAAATTGAGAACATAAACGCCCGGTGGTGAATCGGTTGGGCGGCTGCCGCCGTTACCTTGATTGGTTGGCGGAATCAATACTTCCGCACAAATCAGCCGGCTAGCACCTGCGGCGATCGGTGATGCACCGGTTGAGGTGATATTGCCGCCAGTTACAGTTGAACAATTACCAGCACCACCATCGAGTTTGAACTGGATAGTCCAATTAACCGGCGATACCGCCAATCCAACACCGCTTGGCACGGAGAAAAACGATCCGCTGAGGTCGTAAATGCTGGCAATGGCGCTGGTGTTATTCACATACAGTTGAAAGCGCGTTGTTGTCGTCACGGTGACTGATGGCGAGACCACATTATTGGTGATCACAGTCGCGGTACCGGCACCGGCACCGTCTGTTGCCACGGCGCCCGGAAGGCTCACGTTGTTGGTCAAATCAACTGTGTTGGCAACAATCGAAGTTAAGACGTTGGTGACGGCATCCAAAATCGTATTGTTCGCAGCGGAAGTTGCCCGCAGCACAATATTGTGTGGACCGGTGACAGGAAAAATTACGCCCGGAGGAATGGTTGCTTTCACCACAACAGCGTAACCGCAACGGTCGAGCGCAGTGTTGATAATAAATGGCGCCGGACAGGTTCCAGCACTGACCAGCGGGATCAAACCGGTATCCGGTGCAGAACCGCCACCATTGTCTATCAGCGTGGTCGCGCCATCGGATTTGTACATTGTGAATGTAGTGCCTGCCGGGAAGGAACAGGCCGGTGCCGCGGTGCCCGGGGTGCAATTTGCACCGGTAAATGTTGCACTTGTCCCGGCGAGCGCACCGGTGCCATCGATAAACTGAATATCAAAGGTGTCGGCCGCATTGCCGTTGTTCCAAACATAGTTGGTCCATTGGATGGTTTGACCCGGAGAGGCAGATGCAACGGTGACTGGATCCGCATCCGCCGCACCGCTCAAGGTTGCCGAGCCGTTAATCGCCACCGCCGGAACTTGCTGAACACTATAAGTTACGGCGTTGGATGGATTCGGACCTGAGGTGGTCATTGTGACCGAGTCGGTAAATGTTACGGCTGCCGTATTGGTGGTGGCAGCGGTCACACCAACAGCAAGATTAGACGCGATCGTGACTTGAAAATACAAATTGCCAGAGGTGGAGCCGGAAACAGAAGCGATTGTGCCCGTTACGGCGCCGGTCACTGCCGTTGTAGGCGAGGTATAGGTAATTCCTGCAGGATCGGCGGCAGGGCCGTCGCCCATTGCAGTCGCGCCGCTGTTGCTCCATCTTCCAGAGGTCGGCACATAGACAAAACCGGATGGCAAGGGGTCATTGATGATGACATTGTTACAGGCGATCGAGCCGGAATTGTTATAACTCAACACAACATACAACGGGCCGGCATTCGGGCTTAAGCCACCACTCACCGGAGTGATTCCAGGCGGAGGCGTGCTGGAAAGAGCCTTGGTCAGTGTGATCGAACAGTTGCCAATCGTGGTGGTATCAATTACCGACTGTGACGGGGGCGCTGAAGGCGCGCTGCTGGTTGCGGTGACGGTAATCGTACCGGTTGCACCAACTGCCGGACCGGATGCGGGGGTATTCGCACAAACCACAAACTTGAACACTGATGTCGGGCCCGCAGAGGTCAATGCAGTTGTGGTGGTAATTGCCGTGCCGTTATCGGGCACGCCGTTGCCATCGGCATCGAGGTAATAAGAAATCGGCGCAACGTGATTAAAGCCACCCGCCATTACCGGCGCGGTCAAGGCAAACGTATCGTTACCGTTACCCGTATTGGTAATGGTGTGCGGATAACAAACCTGCTGATTCAACGGTTTGGTCTGGGCGCCAGGCGCGGTCAGTGTAAAACTATAAACCTGCGATACCGTTGTCACAACTGTGTTCGACGTGGAACTTAGAGTCACCGTCGGATTCGCAGTATCAACATACGATGCCGAAGCCTGGTTACCTATCGGAGCGCCGGCTGGCGCGACCTGCGCATGCGCGGATTGCATCAAGCCACCAACAAAAAGTGTCAGCATCAACAGTATAAATAACGCCTTTGATCGCAAAACTGCGTGCGCAGAACTGGCAACTTCACGGCTGGAAATTGGAAATGGTTGGTTGATGTTCATATTTTCCCTAGCGAGAAGTTTATTTTTTGTGGTGGGTAAAGGCTGAAGGAACCAAGTGTTTACTCGGTAATTTCCTGGTGTTATTTACGTGGTATTTGTGCTGGCAGCGCAGGCGAAGCGGACTGATTGGGTGCATTTTCTGTCAACTTGAAACGCGCGGAAACGATGAAAGTTTTTTCGGGGCCCAATTCAATATCATCCCAACGTAAAAAACGGTATTCAATGACCGGAACGATTTGCTCAAGCACCACTCCGTTAGCCTGTTTGACTTTTCGCTTCAGCGGAATGGCCTCAAACATTGTGCCATCGACACTGGCCTTGGCATTGGCCGGCTTGACCGATGAAACAATCAGCTCGGTATATTGTGGTGTCGGCAATGTCGCATCCACCCGCAAATTCTTTTTTGACTGATTGATGTAGATCGCTTTTTCTTCAAGCACTTCGCCCGGCTTGGCCTCAGTCGCAGCGACTAGAACATCACCGCCACCAACACTGGTGACTTTTTTGCGCTCCAGCTTGATTTGAATTGGCTCTTTTTCTGTAGTCGGCTTTGCACTCGACTTTGCTGCGGGATTTTGCGCAAACGATACGCCACTGAAAAACAGCGTAAATACCATAACGGCGCTTACACATAGACCGATACTGATGTGGGATCGGCTTGCATTCAGATTGACTAACCCATTTATTTTTGCAGGTACATCCATACAGCCTCCGAAGAATTTAACAACGTATGCGCCAAGCTGCCGCTGCTGTTTGTAACCAGCGCCGGTCGCAACAAACGCGTTTATCCAATCGGACACACGACTCCAACCCGCAAGCACAACCATATACCACCAATTATATTGAACAGCACCTCTGTTGAATATGCGGCAGCGCACGTTCAACAAAAGTTCACATTTCAAATTGCCCATAACGGATGCAATCTTTTTGACGGATGCAATCTTTTTGACGGACGCAAAAGGTGCGACATGTCAAAACACTCAAGCCCTTGCAGATATTTCAACGCCCCCCAAACTGCAAGTCCGTTCACCATGACTGCTACTGCGCACGCATCGCCCGTCGGATGACACGAGACTTCAAATATTGCACGCAATGATATCAAAACCAGCGATAAAAGTACATTATTTTCAATAGGTTACATTAGTTTACTGATGTTAAATCTTCGATGCCATAAATATGATTATTTCGTCGACTCAGGCGAAGCCAGTTATAATTCGGCTCGCATAAGGTCTGACGCAAAAAGATGGAGAGGTGGCAGAGTGGTCGAATGCACCGGACTCGAAATCCGGCATACCGGTCTCCGGTATCGTGGGTTCAAATCCCACCCTCTCCGCCAAAAAAGCCCTCACGGGCTTTTTTTATTTTGTAAGATTTTTTGCGGCGCGCTCATTGTGCCCGCAGGGCATCGAGAACAACCTTGGCGTGGCCACGCGGTTCGCTGACAACAAATGTTGCGGCGATTTTGCCGGTGTTGTCAACAATGAAAGTAGTGCGTTTGGCAAACCGATACAAGCCAAAATCAACAATGCTCCCGAAGGCGGATGCAGCTGCAGCGGATACATCTGCCAATATTGGCAGTTTGACCTGATGCGCGTCGGCAAATTGTTTGTTGCCATTTGTATCCGAGATGGCAACAAAAAATACCCGGCATTCCAATCGTTCAAACTCGGAATTGAGCGTGGCAAATTCCTCAATTTGCCCCAGACAACGTGACGTATTGTCGCGCGGGAAAAATGCCAACACCGTCCGCGCGCCCGCCATTGGCATTTCGAACGCATTGCCAAACTGGTCAACGGCTTTAAACGCTGGTGCCTGCATACCCGGCACCAACGGATCACTGCGCTGGGCATAGGTCACACCCAACACAAATAGAATTGCGACAAAAAGCACTAGAAGTAGGATTTCCATGCGTTCATTCTATTGGCATTCTGCGAGTTATGAAAACTCGACCAAAATGGCCGGGGCGCATGGGTATCAAATTCGCATCCCTGCAAACAACCTCAATGAACAGCAGCGTCTCCATCGTGTTGTCAATTAACTGACAGCAAAACAAATTGCGGGGAGTGCGTTAAACTTTCCCCGCAAACAAACATCATGCCCTCGTAGCTCAGTGGATAGAGCACCTTCCTCCTAAGAAGGGGGTCACACGTTCGATTCGTGTCGGGGGCGCCAACGACTTGGCGCAATCCAGATATTCGTCATTGGCAAACTTTGATGCCGTCAACCTGATCTGGAAATATCGCCATGGACGGCTTGGCACCGACCAAACGCCCCGCCAATTGTTGCCGGTCAAACCATGGTTGCCTGCAGCACCCTTTTGTTAGCGATTGGCTGCAGTGCCCGGTCTGGGCGACCAATCCACGTCTGTGAGACGGGAAATTATCTTTTTAAACATAGTGACATATATAACGCCGCATACTTGATGTTCACTCAAGGCTCCTGCTTGTTCGTAAGGAGCGCACATGCGTAAGCTGGAAATTGCAGATTCCGAGATTATGAGAATTGCCATCCAACAAGAGATTGCTCGATCCGGCGAGTCGCGGTACGACCATCGATTGCATGGCTTGTTGCTTCTGACGGGCGGTCAGAGTTGTCAGCAGATAGCCGAACTTTTTGGCGAAGACCGGCGCACGGTGCAGCGTTGGGTCAAACGTTTTGAGGAGCATGGATTGGACGGCATGCGCGATGGCGAGCGTTTGGGAAGACCGGCTTGTCTGGATGCCAAGCAGTGGGTTGCACTGGGACGCAACCTGCGGGCAGCCCCGCTGATTTCGGTCATGTTGGACACCTGTGGGACGGCAAGTTTTTGTCCTCACACCTCGCACAGCGCTACCAGGTCGTTCTGGGCGTGCGTCAATGCCAGCGCATCTTCAGACAGATGGGCTTTCGTTTGCGCAAGCCTCGGCCACAGTTGGCTCAGTCTGACCCGGTGCTGGTGGCGGCCTTTAAAAAAACTGCACAGTCTGGCAAGGCGAAAGGATGTTGATCAATGGAGTCTGGACGAATGCCACTTCCAACATCACGGCACACCTTGCCGAATGTGGGCACCCCATGAGGTCAAAGACCCGGTGTTGACCCACGCGCCCACGCGCAAATCGATAGCTTGCCTTGGCGCGGTGAGCTTGGCGACAGAAAAATTCGCATACAGCTCGTGCGACGCGTTCGACTCCAAAACATTCGCCACATTTCTCAAGTTACTACTGCGCCACCGCACGCACGGCAAACGCATGGTAATCGTTTTGGACAACACCAGATACCACTCCTAGTTGCTCGCGCCTTTGCTGCAAAATGCTGACACTCCTATTCCTGCCGCCTTACAGCCCGCAGTTGGCGCCGATAGTGCGAGTCTGGAAACTCGCCCGAAGCTAGCCTGCATATTTCATGGGGTTGCGTTCGAGAGTGGGTCGATTGGCGTGTGATTTTTCGTTCGACTGACCACGGCATAGCGAGCCGTGTTTGGCAAATGAGCACGGGAAGAGAACGGAAAAGCGCATGTTCAGCGGCCTGCTA
>CAMTWK010000024.1:0-8160 GCA_947085425.1 uncultured Burkholderiales bacterium
CGGCCCGCCTTATATACGTTTTTCATTCTTGGCGACCTATAAATTCTGCGAATCCAAACTGTACCTCGTAAGGTTGATGGCCTACGTACTCGATAGCAGGCGGCTGAGCAGCGTATTTCCGTTCTCTTCCCGTGCTCATTTGCCAAACACCGCCAGCTATGCCGTGGTCAGTCGAACAAAAAATCACACGCCCATCAACCCACTCTCAAACGCACCCCGTGAAATATGCAGACCCGGAAAACCATAGGCGCAGCCATTGGTGGAACTGGGCACAAAAATGCAAAAGGCCTCGATTTCCGAGGCCTTTTAATTTTGCCGATCTCACTACCCGCGCTACAAATCTACCCGCGCTTCTTTTCTTCCTTTTTCAGCTTCTTGGCTTCTTTCTTTTCCTTCGGCGATTTGGCAGGTTCTTTTTTGGTCATTTTTTTTGTGTCTTTGCTTTTGCTCATGATGGAGCCTCCTTTTAATAAATCGGGTTGCAACAGGATGTTTGAAACAGATTCTTGATATTGCCGGTCACCAACAAACGTGACCACTGAATTTCACCCCTACCGTTGGGAAAGTGACGATCCAGATAGGGATGGAAAGTTGATTAAATCACGCCTTTAGCCAGAATGTTCATCTCTGCAAAAAAATCCGTCCACTTCGGCGGATGACGCATTGGTTGCCACCACAAAATCACGCGTGAACATGCGATCATGCCAGCCATGAAACTCAATCCCGAAGAATTGGCCAATATCGTCGACACCACGCTCGGCCATTACAACCAGCGCGCCGATCAATTTTGGGAGGGCACACGCGACCATGATGTCAGCCAAAACATCAATAGTCTGTTAGAACACATTCAGGCCACCCCACCCTTTGCCATTCTCGATTTTGGTTGCGGGCCGGGACGCGACCTGAAAACTTTTGCGGAATTGGGTCACCGTCCGGTCGGATTGGAAGGTTCAGCCCGGTTTGCGGAGATGGCCCGCACCCACAGCGGCTGTGAGGTGTGGCATCAGGATTTTCTGAAACTCGACCTGCCGGCCAACACCTTTGACGGGGTATTTGCCAATGCGTCGTTATTCCATGTGCCCAAGCAAGAGCTGGCGCGGGTGTTGGGCGAATTATTCGCCACCGTCAAACCATCGGGTGTGCTATTTTCGTCCAACCCGCGTGGCGACAATCAGGAAGGCTGGAGCGGCAATCGTTATAGCGCCCATCACGATCTGGAAACGTGGCGGACGTATTTGACAGCGGCAGGGTTTATTGAATTGACCCATTACTACCGTCCGCCCGGCTTACCCCGCGAACAACAGCCATGGCTCGCGAGTGTGTGGCGCAAGCCGGGATAACCATGGAATCGGTCGCCTCGCCCGCGATCCTGCCGGTTCGGCAATAATGTCCGCTGCCCCCTAATCCGCCACTCCCAATCCGCATGACCCGACTCGCGTAACCCATTCGAAACACCTCGCTTCGATTAAACCTTCCCGGCATGGAGAGCATTACATGAATATGAAATTTGCAGCCGCCATATTGGCATTCGCGGTGACTTCGGTATGTGCTGTTGACGTTGCTCTGGCATCGCCGACCCTGCTGATTCGTCAGCCGAGTGTATCGCGCGACCATATCGCTTTTGTTTACGCCGGTGACATCTGGCTGGCCAATCGCGACGGCAAAAACCCGACTCAACTCACCTCGCATCCTGCCGATGAATTTGCCCCGGCGTTCTCGCCAGACGGAAAATGGATCGCCTTCTCCGCGCGTTACGACAACAACACCGATGTGTATGTCATGCCCGTCACCGGTGGTAACGCCAACCGCCTCACCTGGCATTCGGGCGTGGACACCGTGAATGGTTGGAGCGTGGATGGCAAGCGGGTTTTGTTCGCGTCGTCACGCGAAACAGAAAATGCCCGCAGCAATCAATTGTATGAAGTATCGGTAGATGGTGGTTACGAGAAAAAAATTATGAGCGCGCTTGCCTTTGAAGGCACCTGGTCTGTCGATGGCAGTCGTCTCGCCTATCGCCCTTACCGCGCCGCGCACTCGGGTGCAAGCGGCTGGCGTCAACATCGTGGTGGCAGCACCCCGCCCATTTGGCTGATTGATCCGGTCAAAAATTCCCTCGAAAAAATTCCACACGTTAATGCCTCTGACATCAACCCGATGTGGGTGGGCGGCAATGTGGTGTTTATTTCCGATCGCAACGACGGTGCGGCCAATCTGTTTTTGTACGACACCAAAACAAAAGCGCTCAAACAACTGACCAAAGAAACCGTTTGGGACATTCGTAATGCCCGCGCCTTTGAAAACACGGTGGTGTATGAAGTTGGTGGCCGCCTCAAAGAGCTGGACATCGCCAGTGGCCGTAGCCGTGAATTGCCGATTACCATCAACACCCAGGCGATCCAGACCCGGCCGCAGTGGAAAGACGCGGCCCCCAATATGACATCGGCGAAATTGTCATCGACCGGCAAACGCGTGGTGGTGAGTGCACGTGGTGACGTTTTCACCGTGCCAATCAAGGACGGCTCGGTGCGTAACCTGACCCAGACTTCCGGGGTGCGGGAAAAAGACGGGCTGTGGAGCCCGGACGGCAAACGTGTTGCGTATATTTCTGACGTGGGACTGCAACATTCGTTGCTGATAGGCGACCAAGCGGGCCTTGAGCAAGCACAATCGTTTAACTTGGGCAAGATCGGTTATTTCACTTTGCTGGCGTGGGCGCCCGATGGCAAGACCATTGCCTATCAGGACAACCACCTCAATTTGTACGTCATCTCAGTCGACAAGGGTGTGATTAAACTGGTCGACAACCGCAAACGACGCGGCCCGATGAACATTGCTTACTCTCAAGATAGTCGCTGGCTGGCCTATACGGTGGCCGCCGAAAATCTGTTCAATCAAATCCGCGTTTACGATTTGAGCACCGGCAAGAGCGTAACAGTCACCGATGGTCTGAGCCATGCGGATCATCCGGTATTTGCCGGAACAGAATATTTATATTTCACCGCTTCAATCAACTCCGGGCCATCGCAGGTTGGGCTCGATATGTCGACACAGGAACGGCCACAGCGCGAAGGTATCTATGCGCTGGTGCTGACGGCCACCGGTAAATCACCGATGGCACCGCGCAGTGGTGATGAAGAAGATAAGAAGGATGCCGGCAAGGACGCGGCCAAAGATGGCGGTAAAGATGGTGGAAAAGACATACCCGCCGCAGACAGCCCGCTCGACAGCGCCGGAAAATCCCCTTCCCCGGCAGCGGCTGGCACTAAAGCCGATGCCCCCACTAGTCCACCCAAGCCACCCAAACCGGTGCGGATTGATTTTGACGGCCTGCAGCAACGTGTGGTCGGTCTACCGGTTGCCGAACGCAACTATGATGCGCTGGCGGTGGCCGCCGACGGCTCGTTGTTTTATCTTGATCGCCGCCAGCCCGGTGTCAGCAATGAGTCGCCAGAAACCGAGTCGACCGGCAACGCCGAATTGGTGCGTTTCAGTTTTGACGATCGCAAAGCAAAGTCGCTCAAACAAGGTGTCAACGCCTTCAGCATCAGCGCGGATGGCAAGAAACTGCTGCTGCAATACACCCGCGGCAAACTTGAAATTGCCGATGCCAACGAAAAACTCGACCCCAAAGCCATCGACCTGAGCCAACTCGGCATGCTGGTTGATCCGCGGGAAGAATGGCAACAAATTTTTAATGAAACCTGGTGGATGCAAAAAGAGTTTTTCTACGACGCCAATTTGCACGGCATTGACTGGCAGGCGATTCGTGCCCGTTACCAACCATTGCTCAAACACGTACAGCGCCGCGAAGATTTGAACGATCTATTGGCCGAGATGATTGGCGAATTGCAAGTCGGCCACAACCGCATCGGTGGCGGTGATGTGCATCGCGACCGTCCATCTACCGTCGGACTGCTGGGAGCGGATTTCACCACCGAAAACGGTCACTACCGCATCAAAACCATTTACAGCGGTGACCGCTGGAATCCATTCATGAAAGCGCCGCTGGCCGTGCCGGGACTGGGTGTCAAGGCGGGTGATTACCTGCTGGCGGTCAATGGCCGCGCCGTGAACGCCCAACAAAATTTATTTGCGGCACTGGAAAATACCGTCGGCAAACAAGTCAGCCTGGGTGTGGCTGCCGATCCGTCCGGCAAAGGCGTGCGCACCATTGTGGTTCAGCCGATTGCCAGCGAGGCGTCATTGCGCCAATGGCACTGGATCGAAAAAAACCGCCAACACGTTGAAAAAGTTTCCGGTGGCAAGGTTGCCTACGTGTATTTGCCCGACACCGGTGGCGACGGATTTAAACATTTCAATCGCATGTTTTTTTCGCAAGTTGAAAAACAGGCAATCATTGTGGACGACCGTCGCAACGGTGGTGGTCAAGCCGCCAATTACATCACCGAGGTGTTGGGCCGCCAATATTTGGCCGGCTGGAAAGACCGCGTTGGATATGTTTTTGAAACACCGGGTGGTGGTATTTACGGACCAAAAGCAATGTTGATTGACCAGGATGCCGGCTCGGGCGGAGATTTTCTGCCCTACGCATTTAAACGCATGGGTCTGGGACCGTTGATCGGCACCCGCACCTGGGGCGGATTAATCGGCATTTCTGCCAATCCCAATCTGATTGATGGTGGCAATCTGGTGGTGCCGTTTTTCCGTTTCTTTACGCCGGAACGCGAGTGGCGCATTGAAAACGAAGGGGTGGCACCGGACATTGAAGTGGAATTGGACCCGCTGGGCGTGAACAAAGGGCAGGATAGCCAACTCGACGCCGCACTCAAATCCGTCATGCAACGATTACAAACCGAAAAACAAATCATTCGTCGCCTGCCACCGGCGATGCCCACCCAGGTCGGCAAATAATTTTGTCTCATGCACACAGCCAGTTGTTTTCCCCCAAATGAATTGAGGATCAGCATGACTTTATGTTCCAAAACCGCCGTTAATTTGGCGATCAGCGCCGCCTAACAAATAAACAGCGATGGCTTGATCAATTGGATCGCGTCGCACCATGCCTCGCTTTCGGGGAAACGTGCACAACACTTCGCCACGACCGGTCAGCACCATGGAATGGAACATGAATGCGTGGATGCCTTACAGCGTGCCACGGAGATCACGAAGATTTCCCATCAACAAAAAAATATATTTCGAATCATCGGCATGGGTGTATTGCGCGCCAAGATTCACGAGTATCGTGGCGAATTCGACGCCGAACGCGACGAAACCAATTTGGTGCTGAAACTCGCCCACGAACATCATTACCCAAGCCCGATTCCGCCGATGAGCATGCGCCTCGCCCGCCTGCAAATAGCCGATGGCTCGTTTGGGCGCGCCCGCCATACTTTGGAAAATGGTTTGGTGGCCGTCGAGGCGTTACGGCCGACTTTTAGAATAGGCGAAATATGTGATGTGATCACAAGCGTTGCCGAACAGCATCAAGATCAGGGCCGTGCGAATTATTGGCGGACACGCGCCGCGGCTGAAAAACAATTGTTCGAGCACGAACGCGATCGGGCAAAAACAATGTTTTACAGCCACATCAAGCTGCATAATTGAAACTCGTTTATTGGCAACACTCTTCAAGACAAATTGTCTGTAAAGCCGCGCCTATCAATGACTTTGTAAAAAAAACCTGCCTACCCGGCTCGGCGCATCACCTTGAATCAAGTCCGCAAAACTCAACGTGCATGGGCGTCACGCACCGACTCTTCCAATTCCGCAAACGCCTGTTGCACATAACCGCCGAGACTGTGCAAATCCGGCAGCTCGTCCGTGGCGATCAATCCAAAGTACAGATCACCGGCATAACTGAACAAAGTGATGTTGAGTAAATTGCTCGGTGGCAACGTGCTGATGGGTTGCATTTCTTCAATTTTGGCGCCGCGGATATACAACGATTTTTTCGGACCGGGCACATTCGACACCAAGGTATTTCCCATCGGCGGCATGGTGTTGCTCAACTTGAGCAGTTCCGCGATCTGGGCGATCAATCCGGTGATGATGGTGTAGGACTCGATGGCCTCCGGTGCCACGCTGTCGATCATGCTGCGCACATTACGCAATGAAAATCCGATGTTGCGCAAACGCACATACGGGTCATCGGTGGGCGGGGATAACTCCACCAGGATGATGCCGAGTTTATTGCCGGCGGTTTTTTCACCTTCTTTGCGCAGACTGACCGGCATTTGAATAATGATCGGCTTGGTCAGTGTGACATTTTGGTCTTCAAGATATTGGCGCAACGCCCCGTCCAGGCAGGTGAGCGCAATGTGATTGACAGTGGAGCGGGTGCGTCGGCGCACCTCGTCAATACGCGCCATGGAAACACCGGTGGTGGCAAATTGCCGGCCGGGCGTGACTTGTCCGGTTAAAGGCGTCACCGCGCTGGAAACAAATGGCAGTGCGATGGCGTTTTTGGTCAACTTGAAACCCTCCAGCACCAACATGGTGGCGAGCCGACCGATGCCCAGGAAACGGCGGCTATTGCCGATCACCTCCTGCCAGGTTGACTGCATCATCGCCTGATCGCGTTTTTTACGACTGATCGAAAAGGCACTATGCTGTCGCGTCCAAAACGGCGTGAGTTTTGTTGTCCGTGGCGTTTTCGCCAGACTGTCGGCAAGCCAACGCGTCAATGTCACTCCGTCGGCACAAGCGTGGTGAATTTTTTGATAGAGCGCAAATCGCCCGCCTTCGACACCATCAATCACATGCACTTCCCATAACGGACGCGAGCGATCCAGCAAGGGCGTATGCAAGGCGGCAACAAAATCATATAACGCTTCGCGCTTGTTTTTATTTTTCGGCAGCTTGTGATAAAAAATGTGCTGCGCCAAATCGATTTCAGCCGCATCCTGCCAACTTGGCATGGCGCTCATGGAAAAACTTATCACCCGATTAAACGGTGCCTCAACCTCGGTGAAGGTCAGATAATCAAGATAAAGTTTTTTGGCGAAATTTACCGGCGATTTGGTCGGCCGCTTGCAGATCATTAATCCGGCCACATGTTTGGGGCTGGCCGCGGTTTCCGCAATAAAAAATCCAAAATCCAGCAGTGATAATTTGCGCATATTGTTCCTTCGAATTCTAAAGTGGACCTATCCGCATTTATTGCCATGATGACCAATAACAACGGCCTGCAAAAAACTATTTGTGGGCAACGGCACCGGCGGAGGGCCAGTCAGAGTCGGCGATACGCTTCAGATTCATATCAAAAAAACGAATCGGCTCTTTGCCGGCAACGGTGCGCTCGCCAAACTGCCGCCAGATGCCGTCCTTGAATTCGGCGGTGTAACGAATCACCATCGGCCCGGCCGGAATTTCCCAGGAAAAACCATTTGCCGTCGGCGTCAGCACAAAGTTTCCGACATTACCTTGCGCATGCGAATTCATTTGATAGGTCTTGGTCGAGACATCAAACGCAAGGCTGGCAAAGGCATTAAAAATCAGCTTGCCGTCCGCCGCATAACCGCGCCCTTCAATCACTTTGACTGCACCATCGAGCATCGGGCCGATGCGTTCGGTCTGGATCAGTTGCGACTTTTCGCCGGACGGCTCCGTGTGCGTCGAGGTTCCGCGCCAGACACCATCCATAAAAGACAACTTTTTCATCGCCTGCTGCTGCTCGGCTTTCAGCTTGGCGGGATCGGGGCGTCCCTGAGCAAAGACCGTCGACACCATGCCGGCGACAATCAAAAATAGAAAAATTCTGACGTGATTTCGAATCATGCTGAGTTCTCCTTATTACGGTGATGCATCGTCCCTGCTTGCAGCTGCCTAGCCTGCATGTTTCACGGGGCGGCTCCGCTGCGCTTGGGGGTTTGCCCATTAGGTTTTACCGCACTTTGCCATCCAATTTGGTTTTGATCGAACATGGCACCTTTGCGCCCGATAACATGCCGCTGAACATGCGCTTTTGCGTTCTCCTCCCGTGCTCATTTGCCAAACACGGCTCGCTGTGCCGTGGTCAGTCGAACAAAAAATCACACGCCCATCGAGCCACTCTCAAACGCAACCCCGTGAAATTTGCAGGTTAGCAGTTTGTTGAAATTCGTCGCGAGCGAAGGTCAGGCAAGGCGGAAAGCGGCGAAAAACCGGAATGTATGCGGTATACATGAGGATTTTGAGCCGCTTACCAACGCCGCATCACCG
>CAMTWK010000025.1:0-31650 GCA_947085425.1 uncultured Burkholderiales bacterium
CCAGCCATCATCGCTGCACGTCGATAACCTAACTTGTGTCGCCCCGGTGGAGTCCGGGACCCAATTTCAATGTTTCCCGTAATTCAATCAACCTTGGACCCCGGCCTCCGCCGGGGCGACAGGCTTAAGTAAGTGCCATTCAGTCCAGATACGAAAAATTATTTGATTTTTTTGGCCGGCTGATCTCGTCCGCCTTGATGAAGGACGAGAGATGTGGCTTCTCCCGCATCATTTTGCAAAAAGCTGATTTGAGCGTCGACAATTTCGAAGAAGAACTTCGAATCCGACTCTGGATACGCCGGGAAACGGGGTTGGTCACCCAACTTGACGAGAAGATGATTTTTTGCCGGTTGAATATCAAACTCAAACCCCGGTGCAAGTTCGTATCGGCCAACGTATCGCATCAGCACGTCGTCGGCGACTGAAATTTTCCGTCTAATATTTTTGTTATGGTCCAACTGCACAAATACGGCATCGATTTGAGCCGCGTTCAAGGGACGATGAGTGGCGGGCCATTGGTAACTTTCCGCAACACTGCGAGTCAACAACGAAATAAAAGGCACGCCACCATCCGAGTTTGTCATGATCACAACACCGTACCCGGCATCGGCGATCATTTCAACGTGAGCACGATACCCGCGATTGCCGCCAGAATGCGAGAAGTAGCCGTGGGTATCCCCCGGGCGCACGACAAACCCCAATCCCATTTGATCCTTATGCGGTGTCAGCATCAGTTGCGTCATTTTTTTGGATAGTATTCGATTTGATTTGCCCTGTTTGGACTTGGCGACTTCAATTGCCAACAAAGCCAAGTCTGATGGTGTTGTCCATAAACCTGCGGCAGCCAACTCTGGGTTAACAAACCATCCATTGGTCAACACCGCCCCACTACTTTGATGCCCACGGGCAACTGTCGCCGCAATTGCATCGGCAAGCTTCTGCTCAAAAGTGCTGTCCTTCATGCCGATCGGTTTGAAAACAGAGTTGGCCACGATTTCATTAAACGGCTTGTGCAATTGATCCATCAGCGCAAGCTGAACCATCGAGTAGCCAAGCCCGCTGTAATTCACGGCATCATCGGCTTGCCCGGTCTGGCTTGCGGGTTGATTATTGGCAGGCGCCCCGCCATTCAGAATTTGTATGACGTTTGGCAGCGGTGCATCTCGCTCGTAGCCGGTGAAGCCTCCGGCGGTTACACCCGAAGTGTGGGCAAGTAGATTGCGCAGGGTGACTTTGGTTGTGGCATTTGATGCCGGCAGTTTCCATGCGTGGAAATATTTGTTGATGTTCTCGTCAAGATTAAGCCTGCCATGGTCAACATAGTGGAGTGCCGCCAGCGCGGTAACCGGCTTACTGATGGACGCGGCCTGGAATGGTGTTTTTGTGGTGACCAGACTGTTGTCTTTGCCAGCTTCAAGCACCCCGTACGCTTTTACCCATGAAATTTTGTAGTCATGAATAACGGCAATACTGACGCCGGGAATTGCGAATGCCCGCATCCACTCTTGCAGTGAAAGTTTTATCGTTTTCCCATCTTTGGTTGCAGCAGGAAAATTGTTTTCGACACTGTGAATCCGGGACAGAGCGGAATCGTTGACTGCAGCGAGCGCTAAATTTGCATTCATGCACGACGTTGGAAATAAAGCCAACACGACGACCGCATAGGAAACCTTCATAGTCCCACCTCAAAATAAATTCAGTGCCCGCACGGTCTGCACAACACATAGCGCTGGGCATTAAACATTGCGGTTAAAAATGAAAAGTGGTTTATCGTCAATTATGATCGGCACGAGTTGAAAAACAAACGACCATGACGACTTGGATTCCGATTGCAGCAAAATGTCCACCGCCAGCGGAAAATCATCCGGCAAATGATTTTTGAGGGTGTTGGAAATATGCGCGCCGCGCGGCATCAGTTCCAGCGCGTCATAACCGCGCAATACATCGCGGAGAAATGCCTTGGCCGGAAACGCGGGATGCACCGCTTCAATCATGGCGGCGATTTTTTCGGGAATCTCTTTGCCGTATTTGCTTTTGAGGGTGGCGGCCATGGATGTTCAAGCTGGTGCAGTGCTTGGTGTTCATTACAACGACAATTAATCTTATCATGCGACCCACCCAACACGGGCACCTGTTTGGTCTGGCGACTACCATGTGAACGCTTGATTTCATCCTGGGTTTGCCAAGCAATTATTTTCAAACCACGCCGTTGTGGATGATTATTGTGTTCGGTAAAATTTTTCCCGCCGCCGCACTCGCGAATTTTGTTTGGCGACGATGCACGCGTTCGCCTGACCGCGCATGGCCGAACGCGCTGTGGATAGCGTTCTACATGGCGCTGACGTTGTTTGTTTATGACTATTTATATCTCGCCGTGCATCAGTCGCGCGGCTGGGTGTTCCTTGAAACACGCTGGTATTTGACGGCGTTTTATGTGATTCCGTGGTTGTTGTTGCCGGTCATCGCGGTGCGTGTGCGGGCAGCGCATAAAAACTAAAACCCACCACCCATATTGCCGTTTGCGGCATTTTCGCGCCGAAACGCGCTCCAATAGGCGTGTTGTCATTTCATCTGCACACCCATCAGATCACGATTGGCGTGTCAGGGCGCGTGCCAGTCCAACGGGGCGATGAGTCTGGCGATGTCGTCGGTCTCCATGGAAATATTCCAATCCGTTTCCGCCAGGTGACTCAGTCTAGCCTGCATATTTCACAGGGACGCACTCGAGAGTGGGTGGATTAGCGAGTGATTTTTTGCTCGACTGACCGGGTAATATCGAGATATTACGAGGGAAGAGAGCGGAAAAGCACTGCTCAGCCGCCCGCTATCGAGTACGTATGCCATCAACCTTACGAAGTACAGTCTGGATTCGCAGAATTTATAGTTCGCCAAGAATGAAAAGCGTATATAAGGCGGGCCGACCCGTGAAATATGCAGGCTAGCCTGCGAAATCCCGGCAACCCTGCTCGATTGCCTCCCTCATGGCCTGCGGCTGTTCCGTCGGAATCCAGTGCAGCGCATTGATCCGCCGCAGACAAACACCTGGCAACATCGCCATCACGGCTTCAACAATCTGCGGATCAGTGAAATGCCGTCCGTTGGATATGAGTGCGAGTGCCGGCGAATGAATGGCAGCAAACGCGGGCAGCGGGCGGCTCACTTCGATGAAGTCCTGCACGTAATTGGCAGTCGGCAGATGGCGCAAATCAAACAACGGGGAAGCGTAGCGCCGCGACAGCGCGTCAGCATTTCCCTGTGCGGCCATCGCCACACGGGTGACGGCATCCAGCTCCCGCAAGTTGAGCGGCTCCAGGTGGCGACGGTAGATTCCAATGGAATTGAGCGCGCGAATAATCGCCGCCGCCGCAGTCAGCAGCGGTGTCAGCGGCTGAATATGGCGCAGCATTCCCACCAGCGCGGCGGGCGGCATGGGTTCCACCAGCACCAGGCCCTGCGTGCGTTGCGGGTAACGGTGTGCAAAATGCAAGGCAAAGTTGGCACCCAGGCAATGCCCGCCGACAACGGCACGTTCATAATGCTCCGCCTCCAGGATGGCGGCAAGATCGTCGCTCCAGATTTCCATGCCGATGCGCCCGCGCCACGTCGAGCGCCCATGTCCGCGCAAGTCCAGCCGCAACAGATCCCACGAGTGGCTCAGCCCGGTTTGTTCGATGAATTCCGTCCAGCGCGTCATATTGCTCGCCATGCCGTGGACCAGCACCAGCAATGGCCGCACCCCGACGCCGCGCGTAAGCCCATAGACAAGCACGGCACCATCTGGTCGATGATGTCGGCGAATCTCCTCGCCGGTGGCTGTGCTTTGGTCAACAGGCAACATTTTTTGTCCCGAAACGCCCGCTAATAGGCATGTTTGTCATTTTATCGGTGCTTTCACCAGATCGCGGTAAGCGTGCCAGGTCGCGTGCCCGACCAGCGGTCCGGTCAGCAGCAATCCGAGGTAGGCGGTGGCGAAACCAAAACCAATCAGCAACACAATCAGCGCCGCCCAGAACAGCATGGCACCCGGATTTTTTACCAGACAAGTGACACTGACCAAAGCGGCCGTGATGGCATCACTGCGGCGGTCAAGCAGGAACGGAATGGATACGGCGCTGAAGGCAAACACCAGCATGGCAAACAACAAGCCCACGCCAAAAAAGACCAGCAGGAACGCGACGTTTTTCATCTCGGCCAACTGTGCGGCAAACGCGGCCCAGGTCGGCATTGCCCGTGACTCAAACAAGGCAAAGGCCAGCAACGAGGCACGCGCCCAGAGCAAATACAACACGGTCAGGATCAAAACATAAATGCCGATGCCGCCCGCGTTTTCACGCCACGCCACCAGCGAGTGGCGGAAATCAACCGCGTCGCCACGCTCACGCTGGCGCGACAAATCGTACAGGCCTATGGCGAGAAACGGACCCAGCAGCACAAAGCCCATGGTCAGCGTGGTGGTGTATTCGATGGCAAAACGAAACACCACCAACAACAACAATCCCAGCGCGGCGAAACTAAATCCGTAGAACAGGCTCGCTTTTGGGCTGGCGCGAATATCCGCCCAGCCCAGGGCGAGCCAGGTGAGCGGGCGCGTGACCGGCACCGTGCGAATGGCCGGAAATTGCGGGTGCGCGGGTTCCATCGGTGACGATTGCACGCGCTGGTGATGATCAGCGCACGCCGGCCATCACCAGCGCCACCGCCACCGTGAGTTTTTTCGCATACGGCACATGCAAAAATTCGTTCGGCCCGTGGGCATTTGACTTCGGCCCCAACACACCCGTCACCAGCATTTGTGCATCCGGAAATTTTTCGCCGAGCATGCCCATGAAGGGTATGGTGCCGCCCTCGCCCATGTATGCGGCCGGTTTGCCGTAGCAGATTTGTGAGGCGTGGTCGAGCAATGTGGTCAGCCACGGTTGTGCGGCGGGCGCGTTCCAGCCGGTGGCCGCTTGTTCATAGTGGAAGGTGACCCTGGCCGAGTAGGGTGTGTCGCTCTCCAGTGTTTGTTTCATGGATGCGGCGGCAGCGGGGGCATCCACCAACGGCGGCAGACGCATGGAAAGTTTCAGCGCGGTGTAGGGGCGCTGCACATTGCCGGCCGAGGCGATTGGTGGCAAGCCATCCGCGCCCACCACGGCCAATGCGGCGCGCCAGGTACGATTCAAAATCAGCTCGACCGGGTCCTTTGTTGTTGGCTGCACAAACACAAATTTGCCATCATCCCCGCAGCAACTGTCCCACGGAAAACGCTGCCACATGGCGTCCCCCAAAATGTCAGCCGCCTGTTTGGCCTGCTCAATACGCGCATGGGGAATGGCACAATTGAACACGCCCGGTTTGACCACACCGGTGCGTGAATCATCGAGTCGATCGAGCAATTGCCGCGCGACGCGAAACGATGAGGGCACCACCCCACCGGCATCGCCAGAATGCACCCCCTCGGTGAGCATATTCACAGTAAGCGTGCCGTTGACCAGGCCGCGCAGCGAAGTGGTGACCCACAGTTGCTCATAATTGCCCGCGCCGGAATCAAGCGCGATCACCAATTTCACGTCACCCATGCGCGCGGCGAGTGTATTGAGATAAAACGGCAGATCATAGCTGCCGCTTTCCTCACAGGTTTCAATCAAGCCAACACAGCGCGGCCGCGCCACCCCTTGGTTGTCCAACGCAACAATGGCGGCGAGCGCGGCGAACACCGCGTAACCGTCATCGGCGCTGCCCCGGCCATACAACTTGCCGTCTTCGAGCAGCGGAATCCATGGGCCCAATCCTGCGCGCCAGCCGGTCATCTCCGGTTGTTTGTCGAGATGACCGTATAACAATATGGTTTTGTCATTCGCCAAACCACCGCTGGCGGGAATATCAAAAAACAACACGGGGGTGCGGTTCCCCTCGCGTATCACCTCCATGGTCAGGCCGGCGACATTTTGTGCTGCGACCCAGACACGTGCCTGTTCAATGGCCGCATCCAGATAACCATTCTTGGCCCAATCGACATCAAAGCCCGGCGACTTGGCGGGAAGTTTGATGTATTCAATCAGTTGCGGAACAATGTCACTGTCCCACTTGGCATCAATTTCTGCAACCAATTGTGCGTGATCAATGGTTATTTCCGGAATGGCGTCACGTGCGGTCATGGTAATCCTTCACTTTCTGTTTTGCGCTCATGCGGGAGGGTCAACTCGAATAGTCATTTTACGCATTCAGGCAGAATCGTGTTTTTGTCTGATGTAACTGCATCAATTAAAAATTGTTTACCGGCTGCGGTTACTTGCGGGATTATTTCACTTCGCGCGCCTTGCATTCGAGTGGCGTAAATTTCGACGGCATATCGGTCTTGTCCTGACCGGCCACCATCATGCCCTTGGGAATCGGTGCGGCCGCACAAGTCCATGAAATCGGCACAGTAGGCTGGCCTTCGACAATCGCCGGTCGAATGGAAAGAATTTTGTCACGCAAATTTTCATGCACTGTGTTGCCCCACTTGACGTGAACGGCGCCATCCACCACGGTGATGCCGGCAACGTATTTGCCAACCAATTTTTCCGGTTCGGGCAAACCCGCCTCGACATTGTCTTTCGGCATGGTACCGGTGAGTGCATAAACTGCATTGATACCTTTTTTGGCGACGTCAATCAACGGCGCACTTTCCTTGATTTGACCGCGCACCGTCATCACCGAGATATCCGGCATGGCCAATACCGCCAGGGTGCCAATAATAACCAGCACGATAACAATTTCCATCAATGTGAAGGCGCGCTGTAACTTGGCAGATCTAATCATTGGATATTCCAATTGATGGTTTCATTGTTGCGGTTGCGGGGCAAAATATGTTTTCAGTTGTATGTTACCTTGGTGCAGGCACTAAACAGCCTTCGCCACCGGCACAAAACTTCCGGCGCGCGCCAGCTCGGAAACCGTCACCTTGAAATCGCGCAGCAGGCCGGCAATTTTATTGGCCGGTACGCGGCTGTCCGGGCAGCCGTTCCAAAAATGTTTGGGATTTTGTTGTTTGGCAACCCTGTCAAAAAAAGTCCGGGTACTCCTGGTGCATGCGCGACGACCACGCCCGATTATTGCGCAACAGTGATTCGAGCTCTGTGTCTGCTGACGCCATGTTAACCTGCATATTTCACGGGTCGGCCCGCCTTATATAGGCTTTTCATTCTTGGCGACCTATAAATTCTGCGAATCCAAACTGTACTTCGTAAGGTTGATGGACTACGTACTCGATAGCGGGCGGCTGAGCAGCGCTTTTCCGCTCTCGTCCCTCTTAATGTCTCGATCTTACCCGGTCAGTCGAGCGAAAAATCACTCGCTTATCCACCCACTCTCGAGTGCGTCCCCGTGAAATATGCAGGTTAACCGCCTCCAAATAGACCTACCGCCAATTAGTGAAGGAAAACGCGCAACTTTAGTCGATTAGTAACGTGCACTGCCCGGTGTGCGGGGGAACGGAATCACGTCGCGCACATTCGATAAGCCGGTTGCGTAAGAAATGGTGCGCTCAAAGCCCAAACCAAATCCGGCGTGTGGCACCGTTCCATAACGGCGCAAATCACGATACCAACTGTAATGGGCCGGATCGAGACCGGCTTCAATCATACGTGCGTCGAGCACCCCGAGCCGCTCTTCGCGTTGTGAGCCACCGATGATCTCGCCAATGCCCGGTGCCAGCACATCCATGGCCGCGACGGTTTTGTTGTCGTCATTGAGGCGCATATAAAACGCCTTGATCTCTTTTGGATAATTCATCAACACCAACGGGCCGTTGACGTGTTTTTCCGCCAAATAGCGCTCGTGCTCGGATTGCAAATCAATGCCCCACTTGACCGGAAACTCAAATTTTTCCTTGGTGTTTTCCAGGATCTTGATGGCTTCGGTGTAATCCATACGCACAAAGTCGGACTTCACAATATTTTCGAGTTTGGCAACAATGCCTTTTTCAATGCGTTCATCAAAAAACGCCATGTCATCGGCACGTTCATCGAGCACCGCCTTGAACACATATTTCAACAATGCTTCGGCCAGCGTGGCGTCATCCGCCAGATCGGCAAAGGCGATTTCCGGTTCGATCATCCAAAACTCGGCGAGGTGGCGCGATGTGTTGGAATTTTCCGCACGAAAGGTCGGGCCGAAGGTATACACATTCGACAGCGCCATACAGTAGGTCTCGACATTCAACTGGCCGGAGACGGTCAGGAACGCTTCACGACCAAAAAAATCCTTGGAAAAATCGATCTTGCCATCGGCGGTTTTGGGTGGGTTGACCATATCGAGTGTCGACACGCGAAACAATTCGCCGGCGCCTTCGGCATCGCTGGCGGTGATGATCGGGGTATGGATCCACAAAAAACTGCGCTCATGGAAAAAACGGTGGATCGCCTGCGCCACCGTGTGCCGCACACGCGTGGCGGCGCTGATGACGTTGGTGCGTGGGCGTAAATGCGCGACTTCGCGCAAAAACTCCATGGTGTGCGCTTTCGGTTGTATCGGGTAGGTATCCGGGTCTTCCACCCAGCCGATGACTTTAATTTCGGTCGCCTGCATTTCAAACGGCTGCCCCTTGGCGGGTGACGGCACAATCACGCCGGTACATTCGACCGCACATCCGGCGGTGAGCTTTTGCACTTCATCGGCGTAATTGGCCAATGTATTGGGTGCCACCACTTGCACAGGATGAAAACACGAACCATCGGAGACATTCACAAAGGAGATACCGGCTTTGGAATCACGGCGGGTTTTGACCCAGCCCTTGATGGTGGTCGGCACATCGGCGTGGGCGCGGTTGGAAAGAATATCGAGGCAGCTCAAATGTGGGACGGATGACATGACGGTGGGCGCTAAAAATGACGATGTAATATTTTACTGCTTCATGCGCCATACGACCCAAACCAGACTTTCGTCCCGTTTGTATCGGAGCCCACCTCGATAAGCCCATACAATGACGGCATGACGACATCCCCCACCCACCCCTACGCCGCATTAACGCCGGATTTGTTGCTCGATGCGGTCGAGTCGGTTGGTTTTCGCTGTGATGGTCGATTGCTGGCGTTAAATAGCTACGAAAACCGCGTTTATCAAATCGGGCTGGAAGAGCCGCGAGATGTGGCACCGGCGACCCTGCCACCTGCCGCACCCACCTCGCCCGCCGCCAAACAGCTCATCGCCAAGTTTTATCGCCCCGGGCGCTGGACCGACCCACAAATCCTCGAGGAACATCAATTTGCCCAGTCACTCGCCGACGCGGAAATTCCGGTGGTGGCCCCTATGAACCACAACGGCCAAACACTACACAGCCATCTGGGTTTTCGGTTTGCCTTATTTGAAAAACGCGGCGGCCGTGCCCCTGAATTGGATCGCCCGGACGTGCTCGAGTGGATTGGCCGTTTTATGGGGCGTATTCATTTGCTCGGCGCGGTTCAGCCGTTTCAACACCGGCCGGCACTTACCTTCGAAACGTTTGGACAAATGCCACGCGATTGGCTGGTGGCCAGCAATATGATTCCGACCGATATTTTGCCGGCGTGGACCAGTGTGGTTGATCAGGCCCTGCTCGGTGTGGCGGATTGTTATGATCGCGCTGGCACCGTAAAAATGATCCGCTTACACGGCGACTGCCACATGGGCAATATTCTTTACACCGACGACGGCCCGCATTTTGTTGATTTTGACGATTGCCGCAGCGGGCCGGCGATACAGGATTTATGGATGCTGTTATCCGGCAACCGCGAGGAAATGGCCGCACAACTTCGCGACGCACTCGAAGGCTACGAGGAATTTGCTGATTTTGACCGGCGCGAGCTACACTTGATCGAAGCCTTGCGGACCTTGCGAATGATTCATTACAGTTATTGGCTGGCCTCACGCGCCGATGACCCGGCCTTTCAACTCGCTTTCCCCTGGTTTTTTGGTGATCAGGCGCAACGATATTGGCAAAACCAAATATTGGCATTACGCGAACAGGTCGCCGTTATGCAGGAACCCCCGTTACAATTACAACCATAGACAAGCGTTGACAACAAAGAGGTGGCCACATGACCATGAAACGAACCGAATTAGCCAAAAACAAGATGATTAAAGTGACCCACGCCGTGCGCATCGCCGGGGTGCCGGATCGTTTTGGCGCGGGCAGCGAGCTCATTGACCGCAAAGAGCAACGCCGCCTGGATCAAGCCGCGGGGTTGATTCCATTCGCCTGCAAGTTACCGAGCGATCTCGTCCAGGGCCTGCATGCGCGCGTGGCCGCCGACCAATCCACCATGAACGAGTTGGTGGCCAGTTTACTTGCCAGCGGTATGGGGGTGACGGTTAAAAAAGCTGCCGCCGCTGCGCCGCCCGCCGCGAAGGCACCTGCCGCCAAAGCACCTGCCGCTGCACCTGCGGTGAAGACGCCTACCGGCAAACCCGTAAGCAAACCAACGGCTGCGCCTAAAGCCGCTCCCAAAGCGGCGAAGGCTGCACCGGCTGCCAAGGTGGCAAAAACGGCCGCACCGGCCGCTAAAGTTGCCAAGATGGTAAAGGCGACCGCAGTGGCTGCTAAGGTCACCAAAAAGGCAAAGTAGTTTTTTTTGCCAACATCAACCGGCACCAATGGACCTAACGCCGCGCTTTTCATTGGTGATCCCGGCCTATAACGAGGCAGCATGGCTGCCGCAGTTGCTCGATAGTGTTGACATCGCGCGCGCACACTATCGGGGCGGTGCCGACATGATCGAAGTGATCGTCGCCGACAACGATTCAACCGATGCAACCGCCGTTTATGCGTTATCGCGCGGATGCCGGGTCGCGCCCGTTGCCAAACGAAGTATCGCTGCTGCCCGCAACGGTGGGGCGGCGATCGCGCACGGCGAAATAGTTTGTTTTATCGACGCCGACTCCACCATTCATGCGCAGACGTTTAATGCCATCAGCGATTGTTTGGACAACGGAAAAATTGTTGTTGGCGCCACCGGCGTGCGACCAGATCGATGGTCGGTCGGCATATTTTTTACCTGGCTGGTCGCGACGCCGATAACCTGGATTGCTGGCGTCGATGCCGGTGTGATTTTTTGTTATCGTCGTGATTTTGAAGCTATAGGTGGTTACGACGAAACACTACGCTACGCCGAGGACATCCAATTGCTGCGCATGTTGAAACAACACGGCCGCAAAACTTCCCGTCGATTCGGCCGCGCCAAAAATGCATTGGCGATCACCTCAATGCGCAAATACGACAAACACGGCGACTGGCACTATTTCACGTTGATGCCACGCATCGGCTTTTGGATGCTGATCGATAAAACCAAAATGCAACGGCAGGCGGATGCGTATTGGTACAACGACCGCTAGCAGCCTTGCTGTCACCAAATTACGGTTTGACCTTATCCGCAAATATGGTGAGACCATTCATGGACTGTGTTGGTGCCGGAAATAGCAGGCTGGCAGAATAGCCGATTGCAATGCAGATCAGGATCGAAATCGCCAGATAAAAATAAGGGTGAACCAGGCTCATTGACCAGGCTAACGTGGTAATCACAATGGCCGATGCAATACCGATTGCCACCCCCTGCCAATTGGCGCGGCGCGTGAACATGCCCAGCGTGTAAGCACCGGCAAACCCGCCGCCCAACAATCCGGCCAACTCGATCGAAACATCGAACATGGAGCGGATGTCGTAGCGCGACAGCAGCAGTGCCAGACCAATGCCGATCAGCCCGGCAAGGATGGTCATCGCCTCGGCAAAAAGCACGCTGGTTTTCGGGTTTGGATTCTTGACAAACCGCTCGTAAAAATCGACCGACGCCAATGTCGCCACGCTATTCATGATGCTGGAGAGTGTCGACATCGATGCTGCGAAAATCGCCGCAATAATCAGGCCAGTCACACCAATCGGCAGTTCAGCGGCAATGAAAAGCGGGAATGTCGCGTCGATGCCCAACAGCGGATTCATCCTTTCCGGATGACTCTTGTAGAAAACGTAGAGCGCCGTACCAATAATGTAAAACATGAATCCGCCTGGAATCATGATGGCTGCGAACATCCATACTGATTTGCCGGCCTCTCTGTCCGACTTGGTGGACAACACCCGCTGCATCAACACCTGGTCCTTCGGAAAAGTGAACACAACATCAAATAGCACCAGGAAGATAAATCCCCAGACCGTCGCCTTGGTGAGGTCGAAACTCCAGTCGAACAGCTTCATTTTGTCTTCCGCTGCGGCGATGGTGAAAAACTCACTGATGCCGCCGTCCAGTTTGTAGACGATAAAGCCGATCGCAAAAATAGCGCCGCCGAACATCACGAAAAGTTGCACGAAGTCAGTCCAAATAACAGCCTTCATCCCGCCCATCGCCGTGTAAGCGATAGTGACGACACCCATGATCCAGATACTCCATACGACATCAATGCCGGTAATGGTCGAGATCGCCAGCGATGGCAGAAACAGCACCACGCTCATGCGACTGCCGAGTTGCATCGCGATACACAAGCCGCTCGCCAGCATGCGAATTACAGGGTGGAAACGGGTCTCAAGATATTGAAAGACCGACATCAGGTCAAGGCGGCGCAGCAGCGGCACAATCCAGATGGCGACGAACACCAGCCCCACCACCGCGACCAGATTGTTGGTGAGGTACTGCCAGTTGGTCTCAAAGGCCTTGGCGGGTATGGCGATATAGCTGATGGAACTGGTATTGGTGGCGTAAAGACTCACCCCGGCAGCCCAGAACGGAATCGAGCGACCGCCAACGAAAAAATCGGCGGTGTTGATGCGCTTCTCACGCAGATAAAAGTAGAGCCCGATGCCGGTCATGCCGGCCAGATAGACAACGATCACCACCCAGTCTAGCCATTTCAGCAATATCTTGGGCGCATCAATCTCCGCAAATGCAAATTCGCTGCCGCCGCTGGTCGAGTGCCGTTCCCACAAAATGCCGTTGCGCCAGGCGGTGCTGATGCGAGCGCCACCCGCTTTGGGATCACCGAGCAAGGCCCACGATCCGGTGATGGTGTGGAACATCATCAATTTCGGGACAGAATCCGCCGCATTGTCTGGTCGAACAAGATACAAGACATGCGCCTGACCGCTCGGCCGGGCGCTACCCGCAACGACGCCTCCGGGCAGGTCCGTCTTCTCAATCCACTTGTCTGATGCCGTCCATTGCAATAGCCTGTCACCTTTGCCGGCCACGCCATTTAACGTGACGTACAGCGCGGACTTCTGCCCAGCCATCGAGGTCAACTCACCAGCGCCGCCCGGGTCATCGTGCGTGACCCAATCAGAGGCAGACTCTGCCGGGTTGATCGAGCGCAGCTTCAGAATCCCCTTGGCATCATTGCCAACAACATAAAGTCTTTCGTCGAGCATTGCGGCATGGGCTGCAGTGAGTGGCAAAGGCAATCGGGGAAGCATGAGCGACACCGGTTTACCGGCAATCAAAGTGACCTTCTCAATTTTTTCCAGCGGCTGACCGGAGCCGGCATCCAGCAGCAAAAACACCTGCTTTTTGTCACCCGTCACGCGCCGTACCTGACCCGCTGGCCGCCAATCGATACGCGTCCATGCACTCCGGTCTGTGTCAAGCAGCCATGTGGCATCAGTTGTCAGGGCCATCGGCCGGTCGTCCAGCGTCAGCAGCGTGGTTACTGGCGCAAGGCCCGGGAGTGGTGCGAGCGTGCCGGCCTGGATCGAAACCAGACTCTCTGCGTGCAACGAGGTCGTCACGCCCAACAGCAGCGTGATGACAAGGCGTGAAAGAAAATGGCGTTTCAAAACCGGCCAATCTGCAAAGCATTGTCCAAACACTGCGGAAAATTTGGTCATTTGATCTTTCAGGCGATGACGCCGTGAGTGCGCATATGTGCAATATCGTCCGGCGAATAACCGTGCTCCAGCAGTATTTCCGAGGAGTGTTGGCCAATAGTGGGGGCGGCAAACGGCGCGGGGCCGGGTGTGCTGCCGAATTTGATCGGTTTGGTGAAGCCTTTGTATTGTCCAACCAGCGGATGCTCCAGTGTAGTGACCATCTGCTCTGCAAGCACTTGCGGGTGATCGAACATATCCCCGATAGATCGTACCGCCGCGCTCGGCACCGTCTCGCCGAATATTTTTTCCCATTCGAGTGCAGAATGCGCCTGCAGCGCTGCGTGCAGCCGCGGCAGGATTTCGTCAGCATGCAATGCACGTTTTCGCAGGGTGTCATAGCGCGGATCGCTCAGCAATTCCGGTAATCCGACTTTCTCGCATAACGCCCGCCAAAAGTGTGCGGTGTTCGCTGAAAGATAAATATATCCTTCACGCGTCGGGTGCAATCCGGTTACTCCACCAGAGCGCATATCGCGGCTGACATCGCGGCCCTCGCCCTCCGCCCAGATGAAGCGTGCGGATTGCATGGCCAACGCACTGCGCAACAAGGAAACACCAACATACTGACCTTGTCCCGTGCGTTCGCGGTCGAACAATGCCGCTGACACGCCACTGGCCACCATCGCTGCGGCGTAATAGTCGACGACCGAACCGTAAACAATTTCCGGTGACTCGCCGTGCTTGCCCTGCAGGCTGCAAATCCCGGTCAGCGATTGCAGCACCTGGTCATAGCCGGCATTGTCTCTCATCGGGCCGGTCTCGCCGTAGCCATTCACCACACAATAAATCAGGCGCGGGTGTGTCGCATGGAATCGTTCGTACTCAATGCCAAGTCTTGCCGGGACAGATGGCCTGAAGTTGTGTATCAGGACATCTGCAGTGTCGAGCAGCTTGATCAACACGTCGAGACCCGCCGCTTTTTTCAAGTCAAGTACAAGTCCCCGCTTGCTGCGATTGATGCCCAGAAAGGCACGGCTCTCGGCTTCCAGTGTTGACGGATATTTACGCAGATTGTCGCCGCCGGGTGGCTCAATCTTGATCACATCCGCGCCCATATCTGCCATCAATGTGCCCCCGTAAGGACCTGCAATGTAGGCGCTGAGATCAAGCACGCGAATACCGGACAGTGGTCCTTTCGGAAAATCGCTCATGGTGTCTTCAGATGTCATCAGGTTTTATAATTGAATGATTATTCGGCACTAATGGATGCCTGTCTGGCGATTTGCTGATAACGCACAATGTCGCTTGCAATCAGTGCCGCACTGGTGAGCTTGATTGAATCGTTTTTCATAATTTTCATCATATTTACTTGAGCCAATTTTTGGGTTTTTATTGTGGGTCGGATTGCATCCGTTGTGCGGCGGCAACGATTACCCCGGCGCGCCGGATAAACGGCACGTCGATCATTTTGCCATCGACCATGATTGCTCCAACACCGTTGGCAGCTGCATGATGTGCCGCGTCTAGCACACGCTGCGCAAACTCGACTTCTTCATCACTGGGGCAAAACACATCGTTCGCCACGGCAATTTGAGCCGGGTGTATGCAACTTTTTCCCACATAACCCAAACGACGCGCCATCATCGCTTCATGTCGATAGCCGTCCATATCCTGCACGTTTGCAAACGCACTGTCGCAGGCAAATACACCCGCCTCGCCCGCCGCCAGACGCATGGCAAACATCGCCGCATGCACGTTGCGAATCTCATTTCGTTCGATTCCCAGCGGCTCAAACATGTCCCCCAAACCAAGTTGCAAGCCGACGACCCGCGCATGTGCGGAGGCAATTTCCAGCGCACAACGCAGCGCCTTCGGCGTTTCGATATTGGCAAGAATTTTCACCTGCTTGTCAATGCCGTTAGCGGCTTCCGCGCGCTCGATTGTTGAAATCGCCGCGTGAATATCGGCTGCGGACTCTGGTTTTGGCAGATTCAGCATTGCCAACGCAGACTGCGTAACCGCAGCAACATCAGCCTCGAAATGCGGTGTGCCAATCGCATTGACACGGACGATGATCAACTTGTACGTGGCATTGGCCTCGGCAGACAGCAAAAAATTCCGCACTGTCGCGCGCGCCTCGTCCTTGCGACTCTCAACCACAGAATCCTCAAGGTCAATGGAAATTGCATCTGCATGGCTGGATAATGCCTTGCTGAATAATTCAGGGCGGGAGGCGGGGACAAACAGCTTGCTGCGCATGATCTTTGAATCCTCGGTTGGGCGGATAAGAGTGTTCGTCTTTGTGGCTTCCGGCAACGCTCCATCTGACAACATCAGAACGCGGAACCTCCATTCAGCGAGGCGGGGCAACCCCGCTTTGGTGCGGCAAAAAACGAGCCTTCATGCCTGTGGCAATCTCACCAAAATGTCGACTGCAGAATACGATAATTATCAAACACCCTGTGCGCAATTTGATGAATGTAAACATTTGACTGTGGGTTCAATGACGATATCTCCGGTAAATGAGGTCAAGTTTGTGGGAATTGAATGGAAATAAAAACTGTCTGAAGGTATATTCAAACAACACTTTTTATTACTTCCAGAAGAAATGCGATGGATACCCATTTTCTGTTTACCTTTATAACGGTCGTTGACCATGGCTCCATGGCAGCTGCAGCACGCCTGCTTAATATAACGCCCGCGACGGTGGCGCAGCAGATTCGCACACTGGAACGCGAAATTGGTGCGCCGCTGATTGCCCGTGCCGGTCGTACCGTCAGCGTCACCGAAACCGGCACCCGAATTCTGGAGCGGGCGCGTAATCTGGTACGCGATGTGGCCGATCTCCACACGGTGGCCAACGACAATGTGGTTGCGGGCGAACTACGACTCGGTGCAGGCACCAATGCGCTTACCGGAATTTTGCCGGATATCCTTGCGCTGATGGTCGCGAGGTTTCCTGGCATCAATGTATTCATCAAGCCGGGTTATTCTCCCGACCTGTATCCATCGGTCGAAAGCGGCGAGCTTGACGCCGCCATTGTCCTGCAAGCACCGTTTTCCCTGTCGAAAAAATTTGGCTGGCAATTGCTGCGCGAGGAGCCATTGGTGGTGTTGGCGCCGGAAAGTATGGCGGGGCGCGACCCACATGATTTGCTGGCCACCGAACCGCTGATTCGCTATGATCGCAATCAATGGGGCGGTCATCAGGCGGATCGATATCTGCGCGCTGCAGGGATTACACCGCACGAACGTTTTGAACTCAATGCACTGAATGCCATTGCCGTCATGGTTGATCGGGGCCTGGGTGTATCGCTTGTTCCTGACTGGACACGACCGTGGCCGGAAGGACTGCGACTGGTCAAGCTGACATTGCCGAATAAATTCGAGCCACGTCGCATTGGCGTCGTATGGTCGCGCTCAACCATTCGCCTGCGTCTGGTGAAGGCATTTGTCGAGGAGGCACAAAAGGTCGCACTCCTGCAATCCTCGCCGCATGGATCCTACCCGTCCAAGGTGAGTCTGAAAGCGCTTCGCCTTCATACCGGCAATGTTTAGACGATTCATACAGGTTAAATGCGCGTCACGTTCATCCAGGTCAGGTGCCACGCGCCGTCTTTGCGACCACCTGCTTCGTAGTAAGGATGAAAAATAATCGGGGCGCGATAAGCCAGGTTCATGCGTATGGCGGGGCCTTCGCATCCTGACGGTGTGTCAATAACGTCAAGCAGGTTGCTGCCATCACCATGCCGAAGCCGAATCGTCTCGACAATTTTGAAGCCATCTTTCAGGCTGGTGGCGTAGACCAGTGGACCACGGGTGATGGCCAGGTAGTCGTATTGCATGACCTCTTGCTCGATCAACGAGCCGTCCGGACCTTTCGACTCCTGCACACTGCGGCTGGACTTCGAATGCATCACCGGTGACATTGGCAACTGTAGAGTGATCACGTCGTTAACCTGCCAATCGCGCTCAAGCACCGCATAGGTAGCCGGTACCATGGCAGCCTTCCACTCAATTCCATTTACCTGAATGTGCGCCTCATCAGCCCATGAGGGGATGCGTAACCGGATGGAGAATGTCGCAGACTTTTCCGGTTTGACGACAATACGAATGTCACCCTCAAACGGATAATTGGTCAACTGCTCAATCTGAACCATTCCCGCAAATGCTGTAGGCAATAGCGCCTGCCAAGGGCCATACAGATTGATATCAATGTTTTGCGCGGATGTGAGTATGCAGGCCAATGCGGGCAACTCCTCGAGCGCCATCGCGCCGCTGGATTTGCAACAACGCCAATAGGTGGTGTAAACGCGCTTTCCATTCGGGAACGAGTAGTAGCACCAGTCCTCGCCATTCGGTGCCTGTGCGCCCAACAGATCGTTGTATGCGGCGCACTCAATTTCCTCGGCGTATTTTGCCTCACCGGTAACCGCGAGCAGTTCGCGATTAAGCTGTATCCACGATAGCGTTGCGCAGGTTTCGACGTAACCATTCGGGCTGAACACGCTGTAGTGGTTGAATACTTCGCGCGAGCGATGCCCCACGCCGCCCCACGGCCCCCCGCCCAGCGTCAGATGATATGCACGAATACTGTTCCAAACATTCTGCACCGCACGCAGGTATTGGGCATCCCCGGTAGCCTTGTGCAGTTTGACCAGCCCCACCAGATTCCAGCAGAGTTGATACGCTTTGCCGGTCGAGATGTCGGCGGCGTCGGTACCTGCCAGCGCCTGGCGCAGAAGTTCAAGCTCGGGGCGTTGATCAGCCTGCTGCAAAATCAACAACGCCAGATCGAGGTATTTTCGATCACCAGTGACGAGGTGAAGTTCTACCGCTGAATCCAGTAACACCGTAGCGGACATGCCATGGTGATTGCCAAGTTCGGTGATATTGATGCCGCCACCAGTCAACGTATGCCAGCAGAGATCACCGATCTTGCGCGCGGCCGTCAGAAAGCGCGGATTGGGGAAATATTTGTGAACCTCCAGCATTCCCAGGATGAGGTAGCTGTGTGTCCAGATATCCCATGTACGTTTTCCTGGTGCGCCGTCCCAGGTACGCGGACCTGGCGCTTGTTTATGCATGAATCGACGTTCTGCGGCATATGTTCCCAGATAGCCTTCGCCATCCTGAACACTGACAAGATAGTCGGCCACACGCACAACATTGGCAGACAGCTTTTCATCGCCGGTGCGACTCGCCGATTTGGCGGCAGCGTATAGCCATTTACCGGCGTGTTCGCCATACCAGTCGCCCTCGTGGTTGCGGCTGACATGCTGCGGATTAAACAGCGCGATGGCCGGACTGGTTTCGTCGGTGATGAAATGCATCAGCCGACCGGTGTGGTTTGCCGCCAATGCCTTGCCCAGTACGCCGCCGAGTGTTACCCGTGGCAAACCAGGCGTCGCAGGCGCTGCATCAACCAATTGTTTCAAAGTGAAACTCCAATATTGGCGGCAATCTCCAGACATTTATGGCTGAAAAGTCCCGTCAAATGGCGTGTACCAATAAATTTACGCCGCATCGACGACACATCGAAAACCAATCCCTGCCGAACGATCCTTGCTTGGTGCCATCAACAAATATTTCCCATGCTGATCGAGCTGATAGGCCTGCGGAAAATACCAGTGCGAAGTCTGTGGCTGATAACGGCTGCCGCCACGCAGCGAGGCGGCACGTGTATGTTCATCAAAAAATTCACTGGTCCACTGCCAGACATTTCCCACCATATCCAGTACACCAAACGGACTGGCACCCAGCGGATGCGCATCAACATCGGCTGGCGGCTCCATCTCGCGACCGGTGTTCTTGGGTGGCATGGCACTGATGTTCCAGTCATTGCCCCATGGATATAGGCGTCCATCGCAACCCTGCGCAGCATAGTGCCACTCCCACTCATGCGGCAAGCGCTTGCCGGCCCATTGTGCGTAGGCACGCGCATCTTCAATCGACACCCATGTCACCGGTTTTTTCTCCCAGCCTTGTTGTGGCGCAGCGTCTTTCCAGTCGCGGAGAAAATTGTGATCATCATTCGGTTGATAACCGCTGGCGTCCATAAATTTCCGGTAATCCGCATTCGTCACAGGGTAACGGTCAATGTAAAACGCGGGCATTGCCATGCGGCGGAAATGACTGCGTCGTGCCGAGCTTTCCCAAGGGTATTGAAAGTCCAACCCCTTCCATGTGTAACCCTCAATTTCGATGCCAGTGACGTTGAAATCGAATTCGCCCGCAGGAATGGTGACCATTCCGGTCGGCGCATGTGACACGGTTTGCGTCGCCGCGATGACCACCATTTGCTGCGGCAACGCCTGCCACACATCAGACAGGCTTTGCAGCCGGACAAGATTGTACTGCTGCATTTGTGCCAGCAACGCAGCCAATCCTTCGACCGTTGCGCCATGCTCCAATGCCAGTACCGCACCATAACCACGCGTCTCGATGTCCATCGAAATAACGGCATTGCCACCGACGATACGCGGATAAAGTTCCGCGCCATTCCAGACATCGACGTAGCGCCTGCCTTCACGATGTAGCACTGCAAGCTGGTCGCCGGTCATTTCGTATTCGTTACGGTTAACGATGGTCCAGAGTGTCAACTCTGCACCGGGAAATTTACTGGCGAATACCCCTGGTTGTCGCGTCATCGCGTACGGCTCCCAGTCTGGACTCGCCAGCAGCGGGCCAAACTTTCGCAGCAGTGTGGCAAGTCGCCGCAGCGATTCGGCATCACGTTGCGTAAACTGGTTCCAGACACCCCATACGTTTTCCCAACTCACATAGCCGATACCATTAAAAAACATATAGTGAAAATCATCGGTGCGATTGCGCGCCCAGCGGTTTTCAATATTGACAAGATGCCGCGACTCCAGCCATTTGAGTTTGCTGACCGCCGGAATGATTTCGGTTGAGGCTTTGCCCCAGCTTTGCAGGTTCCACATCAGCGCCTCATCGGCATAGGGCACCGACTCAGGTTCGAATACCAGCGGTATGCCGTGTGTATCTGCCGCCACCTGGAAGGCGCGCGGTACGCCGTTATAGGTATCGCCATTCACACCATCGGCACCGACTTGTTTTGCGAGCCTCACCACCGCTTCCCAATCAGGCAACCCTGCGGCGCGTGTACCGTTATCCCAAGCCATGGTTGGCAGAAAAACCTTCACACCGCGCCGATGAAAATCCGCAACCACCTGCTTCAGCCCCGTCAGACCGCCAGGCAAATCAGCCGCAAGAGCAGTCTGATTGCGGTCGTCGATGCCGATGTTGGTATAGATATACCAGATGAGCACGCTATCGATGCCGCCATAGCGCATCTCGAGATCGTCAAGATATTTGTCCACTGTGTATTTGCCTGCGACCGGATCGTAAAAATAACGATCCTCCACCATCATTTGTGTGTGCACAAAATTGCGCTGCGACCACGCGGTTTCGGGGTGCCGGTATTGCGCATCGTTGTAACCCATGCGGATGCGGTGTTCATGGCGCCACTCGCGCAAGTCACGCAGCCATGCAGGAACACTGTCGTTGACATCAATACGCCACTGGCCAATATTTGCCATCGGCCAACCTGGCGCATTACCCGGCGTGGGCAGATGTGCACCAATGGTGTGGGGCAACTGAACTTCGGCAATTTGGGCGACCGGCGCGCGCTGCGGTTTCGGCAATTTTTCAGCCGTCTGGTCTGTTGGTTTTTTCATCTCGTGCTTGTGTTCATTGGTTAAAACCACAAAATTTCTTCATCGCCAATTCCTGATCTGCAGTCGTTGCGGGCTCATTCTGTAAAAATTTTTCAACATCAGCATACGCAGGAATGCTCGACTGTGCGCCAAGCCTGGTGCAGGCAAGCGCGCCTGCCGCAGCCGCAAAGCGCATTGCCAGAGTCAGACTCGCTTCCCTGGCCATGGTGGCGACGAGCGCACCACAAAATGCATCTCCTGCGGCAGTTGTATCCACCGATAACACCGAAAACGCCGGTTGCACATAAAATGCACCGCCTGCACGTGCGCAACAGCCCTGCTTGCCCAATGTCACCACTACACACGGTACAGCGACCTGTTGCAGACGCTCGGCTATCGTTCCTTGATCGTTGGTTAACACCGCCAGCTCGCCCGCATTCACAACAAGTATATCGATCAGCGCCAACAATGCCGGTGGTAATTTTTGTGCGGGTGCCGCATTCAAGACGACGGTAACACCTCGTGCACGCGCCGCCTTTGCATAGGCGAAAACCGTTTCAATCGGGGTTTCGAGTTGAAGCATCAAATGGCTGTATTTTCCCACAGCGGGAAGGTGCGATGCCTGCAATGCAAGGTTGGCACCTGGTGCCACTGTGATCGCGTTTTCAGCATCGTCAGATACACAGATGAACGCCGTGCCTGTCGACTGATCGGCTACACGAACGGTATGCATGCCCACATCCGCCGCACGCAAGGAAGCCTCGATCGGCACGGCAAACGCATCTTCGCCCAATGCCAGCAGCATCTCGGTCGCCACACCGCCAGCACGCGCGCAGGCGATGGCTTGATTGGCACCTTTGCCACCCGGAAAAGTTTTGAAATCCCGCCCCAATACCGTTTCACCCGGTGCAGGGATATGCGAAGCCTGTACAACGAAATCGAGATTGGCCGAGCCCGCGACGAGAATCATGTGACGCCTGTCTACCTGACCAGTGATTGATAAACAAAATTGTAGAACTTGGTGCTGATCTTGGGTGGATCTTTCGGCAAGTCCCGTGGCAGGTGCTGCATCATCAGTATCGCAATCAAATTTTCCTGTCTGTCAATCGTGTAGTAGGTTGAGCCCGCGCCTGACCAGCCAAATTGTCCCACCGAACCCAACCGCCCGCGGCGTGCAACATCGAGCACCACATATCCACCCAGGCCGAAGCCTTCCGCCTTGCTGAACGAATTGACCGGTGACTCAAGGTGTGTGAGGTGATTCATCATCATCAGATCGACCGTCTTGCGACCCAGAATAGAGATGCCATCCAACGAACCGCCATTCAACAGCATCTGACAAAAGCTGAGGTAATCTGCGACCGTTGAATAGAGACCACCTGCACCACTCGGGTAAGGATTCAACATTTCGCCAGGAAATTTGGCGTGATGCACTGCGGCCAGAGTGAGTTTGCCTGCCGTGTCGGTACTGACCATATCAACAATGCGACTGCGCTCGCCCGGCGGTACGCTGAAGCCGGTGTCGTTCATGCCGAGTGGAGCAAGGATACGTTGCCGCAGAAAGCGATCAAACGGCATACCGGAAATGACTTCAATCATGCGACCGAGTATTTCGATTGGCACGCCGTCGTAATGGAATTGTTCGCCTGGATCAACCGCCAGCGGCAGTGATGCGACCGCCCTGGCATACGCCGCCAAATCTGTGGATTTGTGCAAATCAACGCGATAGAAACGCTTTACCGCCGCAGCGTTGTTGCCGCCGGTGGCAAAACCGGCTGTATGCGTGAGCAGATGACGCAATGTGATCGGCCGTGCTGCCGCGCGCAACTGTGGTGCCTCGTCTGTACCACCTGTGAGGACCTGCATCGCGCCAAATTCCGGCAAGTAGCGCGCAAGCGGATCGTCCAGTGTCAGCCGCCCCTCTTCCATCAATATCAGCACCGCAACCGTTGCGATGGTCTTGGACATTGAATATATCCGGAAGATTGAATCTTGCGACATCGGCGATTTCTTCGCCAGATCGCGATAGCCGTAACTCTGGCTGTCCACAATCTTGCCGTTGCGCGCAATCAGTGTCACCGCACCAAGATAGCCGCCAGTGTCAGTGACCGTTTGCATAAAATCATGCAAACGCGCCAAACGCGAGGTGGAAAATCCCTCGCTCGTCTGCTGGACGGGCGCAGCCGCCGGTGGCGCGGCGCAACTGGCTGCGGCATAGGCAAACATCACGACCAACGCGCAAGTATGAAAGATGCTTCGGATGTTGCGTTGACGACGGATTGGCATGGCTGACCCGGAAAACGAGTATGTGTAGTCGGACATGGCAAACGCTACGCCGATTACCCGATTGTGCGCGTAAAAAAAGATGTTCCCCTGCAAGGAGGAACATCTGATTATCGCAACTCCGGCCGTTTGTGTGTTAAAACTTCTTGGTGTACGTCAAGGATGTCACCCGTCCGCGTCCCGCAAAATAGTTGCGGAAGAAATCGACTTGTGACCAACTCAGAAAGTAGAACTTGTTGGTCAGATTTTCCACGCCGAGCGAGAGATTGCCGCCTTTCAGGTCGTAGTTGGCGCTCAGATCAAACAGCGTATAACCCTTGGTGTGCTCTTCACCGGCGCGACCGACATTGATGTCGCGATTCCTGAGTGTGGTAAAACCGAGCCTGACGTCGCCCCGGGCAGAATATTTCCAGGTGGCGGAGCCGGCGATCTTGTCGGGATTTATGTCCGAGACACCCATCGCGCGCACCAACGGGCCGCCGATCACGTCCGAAGTGGTGCCACGAATGCGCGAATACAAGGCGGTGAGCTTTAATGCCTTGGAGAGCTTGTACTCGCCGGACAATTCGATACCTTTGGTCTCAACCGGGCGACGCTGCATGACGAAATCACGGGTGATGGGATCAACCGTCAAGGTCACACCGAGTGCCGAGTTGGCGTTGTACGTCGAGCCACTGATGCTGGCATTTTGTCCGCGCCAGTTGAAGCCGAACTCCTTGTTGTCGACAATGATTGCCTGCAAGTCAAGAATGCCGACAACCGATTGGTTGAGCGTGTTTACGTTGCGCAGCGGGATGCCAATATTCGGCAGGCTGAAGCCCTTGCCGTATGCACCGAACACAGACCAGCCTTGTCCGATCTTCCAGATCGCACCGTAGTTTGGCAGCGTTGCTTTATAGCCCAGCGTTCCACCGGTGACCAAAACACCATTGCGGAAGAAGGTGGTTCGATAGGTTTCGACAGAAAGTTCACCGTCTTCTTTGCGGACACCGGCACTCAGCGTCACCGGGCCGACATCATAAGACATCTGCGCGTATGGCGCAGTACTCTTGTAGAGCATCGGCGGCACCCACAGGCGATCAGTCAGCGCCAGTTTTTGCTGGGTGGTGTCCTGCACAACATCAACCCCGGCCCGCAACTCCAAACCTGTCACCCTAAATAGATTCTGCGTGGTCCACGACGTCCTCACACCCTTCTTCTGCGAATTGATTTCTGATTGATCAATCAAAGTACCAAGCGGCGCGATAGCCGGATCCTGCCGGTCGGATCCATCCTCCGGCTCAAACCGCATCGCCTGACTGGCACGGTAGTAATCCACCTTGAGTGCGCCGCCAAAAAGATCGTCATGCATATAGGCAAGACTGTATTGGTTGAAGTCGTTGAACGAGGACTTCGAGCCAAGCGGCCGACCGCGCACCGATGTGGCAGGAATACCGAGCGAGCGATTACCATTGTCAGACGTCACATAGTTGCTTTTGCCGGCGATATTGAATCGTCCGAGTGTAAATTGCAAACGTTGTGCATCGCGCTGGCCGAAATTTCCACCCAATTTCAAAAACAGGTTTTTCGCTTCGGAATCGGACGCCGACCCGCTGGTGTTCATGCCAATTTTGCGACCCTTCGCATCGTTACCGACACCGCGGTCGATGGTTGAAGTGGCAAACAGCAGATCATATGCATCATTTTTGTGGGCAAAGTTGAAGCCAACCTTCCAGCCTTCACTGCCGTCGCGGAATTGCGTGGTGTAACGTGTGCTCAAGGTGAACTCATTGCCATTCTTGGTGGGTACTTTGGAAATGTAATTAATGATGCCACCAGAGGCACCAATGCCCTCCGAGGCAGAAGGCCCGTTGATCACCTCGACGCGATCAATCACAGCCATGTCAGTGAACGTGCCAGAGCGGTTTCCTTCACGCAGTGGTGAAGTCTGCGGAATACCATCGAACAGGCGCAAGGCGATTCGACCGCGCAGGGTCTCGCCAGTATTGCTCATGGCCTGAGATGATTCGGCATAGCCTGGAACCGATCTGGCCAGCACCGCAGTGGCATCATCGGTAATCGCCAGCGTATGTGCGACCTCCTCTTTGGATACGACGGTAATTGCACCAGGAATTTTGTCGACAGCCTTGGCTGAGCGTGTGCCTGTCGTTACCGTGATGGTCTCGACCTTCTGCGTCTTTTTTTCTTCATCCTTCGCGGGATCAGTTTTGACGGCACTTTCCTGTGCAGCAACTGACAGTGCGGTCGTTGCCAACAACAGTGCGGAAAGCGTTGCTGCAACAGTGCATTTCATTTTAGGAGGTGTTTTCATGGTTGTCCGAGAGTTGAAGTTTTTTGTTGGAAAATATTTCAGTCACCTATGCTGGTGATTTAGAGGCGCGGAATCAAGAAATAGGCAAATTTGACTTGTAATGGGATCACATTAAATGTCAGGTGAGTCTGGGCGCATTTGCTAGAAATAAAAACCATTCAAAGCCATATTCAAACAATACATTTTATTTCTTTAAGGTGCCAAGGAAGGTCTGATGAAGTCCGCCGCATCGAGCATCACTGATTCATGCCAATATTAAACAGCAGCCAGAAATCAAGGCGACAAACCGTCATCAATAGCCGTCATTCCCTATAAGGCGGGGATCCAAGCGCGCAGTGCGTCCCCGCGCAGGCGGATGCGTATTGGTACAACGACCGTTAAATCACCAATTGAAAATCTCTCCGCGTCAGGTCTGCTCGAAAAATTTCACGCCCGACAAACCGGCGTGTGATCGGTCGTGTGGCATTTTTTTGGCCATGAGCTCCTGCACCATTTCCAGCGCGGTTTTGTCACACGGTGGCAATTCCGCATCCGAAAGAGCGATTGGGGTGGTGCGATCACCCCAACGAATCAGGTGTGCCGACAAGGTTAATCCCGCACCAAATGCCGGGATCAACACCAAACCGCCCGGTTTGACGCGGCCCTCTTCGAGCGCATCGACCAACGCCACCGGCGCGGTGGCGGCACTCATGTTGCCGTATTTGTGGACGGTCAAAAACACCTTGTCCATCGGTGCACCGGCACGTTTGGCAACGGCTTCAATAATACGCAGATTGGCCTGATGCGGGACCACCACATCGACGTCATCAATAGTCACGCCGGCCTGCGCCAACACATCGATGGAAGCATCACCCATGCCCGTTACGGCTTTTTTGAATATTTCCTGACCGTCAAAATCCCACATTGTGTCGCCGTAGGTGATGCCCATGTTGGTATAGAGCGCACCTTTGCCACGCACCCGCAGCGTCTGCCGTGCGTCGGCGTAACACTGCAATTTTTGCGCAATCACCCCTTCCGGCTTGTCGCTTGGCTGAAATACCGCCGCCGCCGCACCGTCGCCAAACAACACCGACACATTGCGGTTTTCCCAATCCATGAACTTTGAAATATGTTCAACACCAATCACCAATACGTTTTTGGCCATGCCGGACTGGATAAAAGCGGTCGCGGTCGACATACCGTACAAAAAACTGGTGCAGGCGGTGTTTAAGTCCATCGATGCGGCTTTGGTTGCGCCGAGTTTGACTTGCAATCCGGATGCGGTATTGGGCACGTGCTCATCAAAACTACATGAACCATATATGATCAGATCAATTTCGGCAGCTTCCAAGCCGGCACAGGCCAGGGCGCGTTTGGCGGCGACATAAGAAAGCTCCAGACCGGACACGTGTGACACACGCCGCTCTTTCATGCCGGTGCGCTGCACAATCCACGCGTCATCGGTTGGTAAAAAAGTGGCGAGGTCGGCATTGGTGAGGATGGCGGGAGGAACACATTTTCCCCATCCTGTCAGGGCGGCGTAGGTCATATTTTGATGTCGGTATTTTTGAATGGGTGTATTGTCGCGCAAAAGCGGATTAATTGACTGGCCGGAGTGTTTATTGGCAAACACTGGCAGCAACAAGCATTTCCAGACATTTCTCCCTCAAAATACCCGCCATTGCTAGGGTTTCGCGTCGCTGGAACCTTTTCTGCCCCACGCCGAAACAACAGCCAATCACCCCACATATTCATCATGGACATGCCGCTATCTGACGCCAATCTGGATCTCGACTTATTGCGACGTTTGCGCAGTGGAGATCATGCGGCGCTGACCTCGCTTTATCAACGACATCAAGGTTCGCTTTATCGTTTTGCCATTTTACGCGCCGGTTCAACACAGGTTGCCGCCGATGTTGTGCAGGATGTCTTTATCGCCTTGATTGAAAACAAGTTGAAATTTGATCCCACCCGCGGTGCGCTGTTGAGTTTTCTATTTGGTGTGACGCGCAATTTGATTTTGAAGCGGGATGAAGCCGAGCGACGATTTCTGCCGATCGCGCGAGAAAACCATGACAACGATGCCAACACGGGCGACAACGACATGATTGATCCCCGGCCGTTGCCGCTGGAGAAAATTCTGGCCGACGCCCGCGCCGAGCAGGTGCGACAGGCGCTGCTAACAATTGCCCCGCACTACCGCGACGTATTGATTTTGTATGAAATGCACGACATGAGTTACGTTGACATCGCTGCAATTTGTCATATCGACATCGGCACAGTGCGCTCACGCCTGTCGCGGGCCCGCGCAAAAATTGCCGCGCTGCTCGGCGCGGACCAAACCAATCAACCAGCCAATCCAACACCGCCAACAACTGAACTGCGTCGGCCTGTTGCCCACACGAAACAAGAGGCATGACCATGATATCCAATTTGCTCCGTGACCATCCGCTCGATCGCGAGTTTGATTATCTGCGGGAAAAGTTAGCCGACCTGGGCGCGCCGCCGCAGATTGATGCCGCACTGCAAAAAGCTTTTCGCAAACAACACTCCCATAGCGGCCGTGCGACCCGATTTGGAATGGCCGGTCAGTGGCTCGCGCCCGGCGTCGCGATTGTGGTGAGTGTGGCCATGTGTACCTGGTTGATGCTGAGCCCGTTCTTCGCCACGCTACCTCTTCTCGATCGCTCAACCGATGGCTCGGCAACAGCCTTTATCGCGCTACAAACGCTTGAACAAATTGCCCTGGAACCAAATCCACGGCTGATCGAAACACAAATACCGCACATGCTGTTGTCGACCATGGGGGTGGTGATTTCACCAGATCGCGCCGACGAATCCCTGCGTGCCGAGGTGCTGGTCAGTGCCGCCGGTCAACCGCTGGCATTGCGATTTTTGGCCGGCAGCAATTTGAAATAGACCAGTCACTTGCATTGAACCAGCCCCATTTCCAAAGGAAACAAAATGAAAAAATCAAAACTACATCTGCTGATTGTCACCGCCATCACCGGTTTGGCGGCATCCACCGCCCCCCACGTTGCTGCGCAAGGTGACATTCGCTTGCCGCAAATTCGCGAAATGCAAATCATTGAGATCAACAATGGCAATAACACCGACCCCGAAGGCGGGTTGCATTTTGCGCAGGCAACCAGCACGTCCACGCCACCCGCACCACCCACACCGCCATCACCACCCACTCCGCCCACGCCACCCGGTGGTCATGTAATCGAGCGCCGTATCGTCGCCCATGGCCCGCGCAATATGGACATCGACGTGATGGTTTCGCACTCCATTGCCGAGGCATTTGCATCCCTTCCCGGACGCTTGGGAGGGCAGGTTGTCAAAAACGCACCTTACTCTGCCGAGGTCATCAACGAACGCATCCAATGGTTGCCGGATGGCAATCAAATCGTCAAACGCACATCGCAAATGACCTTTCGCGACAGCGCCGGCCGGACCCGCACCGAGGTGCGTGACGACAACGGCGAGGTGCAACAGATCCGCATTAATGATGCCATTGAAAAAACGCGCATCAAGCTCACGCCAAAAACACGCGTCGCCGCCAAAACAACCATGGATGGCAACCTGGAAAAACATATCGCCGAATTACGTGAGAAGGCTTTAGCGGCTGCCAAAGATGGCAAATCAACAGTGGTCACGCGCGGGCCCGGCGAAGAGATAGTCATCAAGCGATTTGAGTCGCCGAAAGAGGGCGGAGGCACGGAAGTCAAAGAGCAGGTCATTGTCAAAGCCATTCGCAAAGATGGCGGCGATGCGACGGTGACCGTTCGCAAAGGTGCGGCCGGCAACGACGCAACCCCGGGCAAAACAAAAATGATGGTAATGGACGGCGGCGCACACGGTCACGGTCATATGCGTGACCATGATCGCATGGGATCATTGGATGCCCTTGGTGCACTGGGCATGCCATTCAATGATCGGGCCTGGTCGGCGAAGGCAACCACCAGGGAGCTCGGCAGCAAAGACATCGACGGCATCCGTGTCGAAGGCAAAATGCGCAGCTACACCATTCCGGCCGGCGAAATTGGCAATAAAAATGCCATTTCCGTTACCACTGAAACCTGGACTTCACCCGAATTACAAATCACTGTTTATTCCAAACACAGTGATCCACGCAGTGGCGAGACGGTTTATAAATTGGCGCATTTAAAACGCACGGAACAGCCGTTAACACTGTTCAGCATACCGGATGGTTATGCCGTAAGAGACGAACCTGGATTAATGTTTAAGTCCAAGTAATGTCTGCGGCGGGGCCGCAAAATCAATGCGGCGTGATTGCTGGAGTCTCGGCGATAATGCGGCATGGATAAATCATTTAAATTATTTCTTGTGGCCCGACTCGCAGGCGTTGTTGGCGCAATGGTCGGCGCGACTGCTGTTGCGGCAAACACCATCACGGCCGCCGTACCTGATCTTGAGGTGCCGTTTATTGTTTCGCCACCGGCGGTGGTTACCACCATGCTGGAAATGGCCAAGGTATCGGCAAACGATATGCTGCTCGACCTGGGGTCTGGTGACGGCAGGATCGTCATCCTGGCAGCAAAAAATTATCACGCGCGCGGTCTGGGTGTCGAAATCGACCCACGGTTGGTAACCATTGCCCGCACCAACGCCGCCAAGGCCAACGTTACCGATCGCGCACAATTTCGGGTGGAAGACTTATTTATCACCGATCTGGCGGCCGCGACGGTGATTACCATGTATTTGTTGCCGGATGTGAATCTTGCGCTGCGACCAAAGTTACTGGCTCTCAAACCGGGCACCCGCATCGTTTCGCACGATTGGGATTTGGGTGATTGGCTGCACGATGTAATGCGCGTAGTGGACAATCCCGACAAGCCGGTTGGACGCGAAAAAACCAGCAAAATTTTTCTGTGGACGGTGCCCGCGCAAATCGATGGCAAGTGGTGTGCCATCGATATTGGTGAGCCGGTCGAGCCACCCATGATTGTTACCCTCGATCTCATCCAAAAGTATCAATCCCTGCACGGCGTATTACTGGCGGGTCGCCCTGATCAAAAGAAACCGATGCGCATCCAGTTTCGTTCGACCGTGCACGGCGACCAATTTGTCATTGCCGATGCGACCACTGATGCTGTCGCCAAAGTCGGCACCGACACGATCATTTTTGACGGCTCCGCTTACGGACTGTCAAATCAACTCAAATTCAAGCGCGCCCACCAATGCACCGCACCGGACGACCGGCCTGTGAGTCGTCCCGGCAGCGTTCAGCCCCTTGCCGGCTTGAAAACCACCGGTTAGCAGTTTGTTGAAATTCTGCTGCGCTCGGTGATGCGGCGTTGGCAAGCAGCTCAAAATCCTCATGTATACCGCATACATTCCGGTTTTTCGCCGCTTTCCGCCTTGCCTGGCTTTCGCTCGCGACGAATTTCAACAAACTGTTAGCCTGCATATTTCACGGGGACGCACTCGAGAGTGTGTGGATGGGCGTGTGATTTTTCGTTCGACTGACCACGGCATAGCGAGCCGTGTTTGGCAAATGAGCACGGGAAGAGAACGGAAAAGCGCATGTTCAGCGGCCTGCTATCGAGCGCAAAAGCCCGATGTTTAATTAAAACCAAACTGGA
>CAMTWK010000026.1:0-107575 GCA_947085425.1 uncultured Burkholderiales bacterium
CGCCGCACGATGTGCTTAACCCCGCTCCGCGGGTTAGCGTCGCCCCAATCTTCAAGTCGTGCGCTCTGATTTTTTTCATCGTAGTTTTAACGTCGACAATCCAAACAACACCAGCATCATCGTGATAATCCAAAAGCGCACGACAACTTGATTTTCTTTCCAGCCCTTTAGTTCGTAGTGGTGATGCAGCGGTGCCATACGAAACACCCGTTTGCCGGTCAATTTGAATGAAGCCACCTGAATCATCACCGACAGGGTTTCAACCACAAACACACCGCCCATAATGATCAAGACGATTTCCTGCCGGCAAATCACCGCGACCAAACCCAACGCACCACCGAGCGCCAACGCGCCAACGTCACCCATAAACACTTCCGCCGGGTAGGCGTTAAACCAAAGAAACGCCAATCCCGCACCGGCAATTGCGCCACAGAAAACCGCCAGTTCACCGGCACCGGCAATGTACGGAACGCCCAGATAAGTGGAGAACACTTTGTGTCCGGCCACGTAGGCGAATATGGCAAGCGCCGACGCCACCATGACGGTTGGCATGATGGCCAATCCATCGAGGCCATCGGTCAGATTGACGGCGTTGGAAAAACCCACCACCATGAACCATCCCAAAATGATGAAGCCCAATGCACCCAACGGGATGGCAACGGTTTTGAAAAACGGTACGATCAAATCGGTTTGTTGCGGCAGGTTGGCGCGGAACGCCAGATAGGAAAGCGCCGTGGCGGCGATCACGGTTTGCCAGAAAAATTTGGTTTTGGCAGACAGGCCTTTGGAATTTTTGTGGACGACTTTTCGATAGTCGTCAATCCAGCCAATCACGCCAAAGCCGATCGTGGTTACCAAACACGCCCAGACATAACGGTTGCTCAGGTCGGCCCATAAAATGGTGGTGACGGCGACGGCGGTGAGAATCAACGCCCCGCCCATGGTCGGTGTGCCCGCTTTGATCAAATGCGACTGCGGACCGTCGTCACGAACCGATTGACCAATTTTGAGCGACGTTAACTTTCGAATCATCCACGGGCCGATGACGAACGAAATGACCAATGCGGTCATGGCCGACATCACCGTGCGCAGGGTAATGTAAGCAAACACATTAAACGCGCGAAAATCCTTGCCCAGCCACTCGAATAGTTCCAGCAGCATTAATGTTTTCCTTTTTGGTAATCAACCGCAATTTTTTCCACCACCCGCTCCATCTTCATAAATCGTGAACCTTTGACGAGCACAGTGGTGTTGCGATCAAGCTGCGGCAGCAATTCAGCCAGCAGATCGTTATGGGAAGGAAAGTGTTTGGCACCATCGCCGAATTTTTCAACGTAGGCGGTGGCGTGATCACCCACGGCATACAGCCGGTCAATCTTTGCGCGACGCGCCTCGTCGCCAATCTCGGCGTGCATGGCGATGGCGTCGGCACCCAACTCGCCCATGTCGCCCAACACCAGCAGTCGATTGCCGCTTTTTTCAGCCAGCACTTTGATTGCGGCGCGCATCGAATCCGGATTGGCGTTGTAGCTATCGTCAATCACGATTGACGAATTCACGCCGGCATAGGTTCGTAATCGACCATCGACGCCTTGAAATTCGGCCAGTCCGCGTCCGATGGTTGCCAGTGGGATGCCAACCGCGACGGCCGCGGCCGCGGCGGCAAGCGCGTTGCGTTGATTGTGTTCTCCGGCCACTGCGAGCCTGACTTGCACCTGTTCGCCACCAGAAAATATCGTCAACACCCGCGGCGACAACTCACCGCGTACATCCGCATTGGCGCGAGCGCCGAAGGTGATGACGCGGCGTCGGTTGGTGGCACCAATCAGGTCGCGCCAGTAATCGCAGTATTGGTCGTCGGCATTCACACAGGCGATGCCGTCGTGGCGTAACCCGGCATAAATTTCACCCTTTGCCTTGGCAATGGCTGCGCGCGAACCCAACTCACCAATGTGCGCGGTCCCGGCCATGATCACCAGCGCCACGTCCGGCACCACCAAACGGGTCAGATAGTCTATTTCGCCGAGGTGGTTCATGCCCATCTCAAACACCGCCCAACGATGGTCGGCGTCCAAACGCAACAGCATTTGTGGCACACCAATATTGTTGTTGAGGTTGCCATCAGTCGCCAGCACCTGTGCGGGCTGTCCGCAATGGGCAACCAGAATGGCGCGCAACATTTCCTTGACTGTCGTTTTTCCGTTGCTGCCGGTCAAGGCAATCACCGGCAAAGTGAAACGGCTGCGCCAGCGTTGCGCAAGCTGTCCGTATGCCCACATGGTGTCACCAACAATAAGTTGTGCTAGCGGACCATCTTGCACGCTTGACACCATCGCCGCGGCTGCACCACGTTGTTGCGCCTGACCCGCGAATTGGTTGCCGTTAAAATTTTCGCCCTTGAGCGCGACAAACAACTCACCGGGGGACACCGAACGGCTGTCGGTTGAAACACCATGAAATGCAGACTGCTCATGCGCAGACGGCGGATGTAACCGCGCGTCCAGATGCCGGGCGCATTCATGCAGGGTCATGGTGGCGCGGGGTGTCTGGCTCATGACGCATCACCTTGCCAGTATGACAATGCCCCGGTCGCCACTTCGACGTCACTAAAATGAATCTTGGTGGAACCGAGAATTTGATATTCCTCGTGACCTTTGCCGGCGATCAAAACGACGTCATGGATGCCCGCCATATTGATGGCCTCAAATATGGCCAACTTGCGGTCATCCATTAATTTGTGCGGCGCCCGCCCCACGCCCTGCTCGATCTCGAGCAAAATTTGCTGCGGGCTTTCTGTGCGCGGATTGTCCGAGGTCACAATCGTAAAGTCCGCGTACTGGGCGGAAATGGTACCCATCAGTGGCCGTTTGCCACGATCGCGGTCACCACCACAACCAAACACGGAAATCAACCGGCCTTTATCCGGCACAATGGTGGCAATGGTCGCCAGCGCTTTTTCCAATGCGTCCGGTGTATGTGCATAGTCCACCACCACCAACGGTTTTGCTGACTCACCTGCAAGCGGCCGTACGGTTTGCATACGACCCGCAACCGGCGGAAGATTGCCGACAACTTGCGCCGCTGCTGATAATTTTATGCCACTGGCCATTAACACGCCGATCACGGCGAGCAAATTGCTGACGTTAAATGCGCCCAGAATGTGTGTCCGTATACGCTTCTGCGGCACATCGGCGAAACGTCCCAAACCTTGACTGCCACCCAGCCAATTCACATCAAATTCCAAACCGGCCGATGTCACCGCAATATTGTCTGCCGTGAGATCAGCAGCACCCATGCCGTTGGTTGCTGAATAACGAATAACCTCAATATTTTTTGCCGACACACGATTGGCAAGATCACGACCCATCGCATCATCCATATTGATGACCGCGGCTTTTAATCCCTCGCAGGCAAACAGCTTCGCCTTGGCCTCACCATATTGCGCCATGCTGCCGTGGTAATCGAGATGATCGCGCGTCAAATTGGTGAACACGGCGACGTCAAATTTCACCTGCGCAACCCGGCCCTGATCCAGACCATGGCTGGACACTTCCATCGCACATGCCATGGCACCGGCTTCGGCAAATTCACGAAGTGTGTGTTGAATAATCAAACTATCGGGCGTGGTGTTGTCGGACTCTTTCAGCGCACCGACCAGACCGGTGCCAATGGTTCCCATCACCGCGGCGCGACGACCGACCCCCTCCAACGCATGCGCAATCCACTGCGAAACAGAAGTCTTGCCGTTGGTGCCGGTGACACCGACCATCCAAAGCTCATTGGCCGGATAGTGATTCACATGCGCACCAACCCCGCTGGCTAAAGCCTTGAGCCCCTTGACCATGATGATCGGTACATTCAGGTCGCTGACAAATTGCTGCCAGGGCTCATCGTATTCGACCAAAACGGCGGTCGCGCCTCTTGCGGCGGCATCGCCGATAAAATTTCTGCCGTCGTGCGTCGCGCCAGGATAAGCCAGAAAAATGGATCCGGGCCGGACATCACGGGATGACGCCGTCGCGTGGGTAATTTTTGTCGGCAATGCGTCAATGGCATCAATCAGATCACGCAATGTATGGGCAATCATCGGTAGGTCTGCCATATTCATCCCCGCCCCTGGCTCGCGCCGGTATCAGTTAAACCTTTGGTAACGACTGCATTACTGGCACCGGCCGTCGGCTTTAACGCGGCCGTTCCCTGCGCGGTCGCCGGCAACGGGGTCGCCGCGAAATTGGGCGCGTCCGGCGACACACCCGCCATACGCAATGCCTGCGTCATGACATTGGCAAACACCGGTGCCGATACATCGCCGCCATAAATTTTGCCGGCCGACGGTTCGTCAATCGTCACAGAAATAATGTAACGCGGGTTGGATACCGGGCCGTAACCGACAAACGACGACAGGTAGACGTTATCAGCGTACTGGCCGTTAACTAGTTTTTTAGCTGTGCCGGTTTTGCCGGCAACGCGATAACCCGGCACCTGGCCGCGCGTTGCGGTGCCACCAGTCTGGGTCACGGTCTCCAACATGGCAGACATGGTACGGGCCGATTGTGGCGAAATTATTTGTTTGCCGATCACATCGGCCTCACGCTTCAAAAATGTAATCGGCAATAACACGCCGTCGTTGGTAAACAGGGTGTACGCTCGGGCGAGTTGTAATACCGAAACCGATATGCCGTAGCCGTACGACATGGTGGCCTGCTCAATCGGTTTCCATGTTTTGGCCGCCCGCAAACGTCCACTCGCTTCGCCCGGAAAACCAGTGTTGGGCACGCTGCCAAATCCCAGTTCGTGATACAGGCTCCACAATGTTTCGGCTGGCAATTGCAGCGCCATTTTGGTGGTGCCAATGTTTGACGACTTCTGGATGATTTCTGCGACCGACATTTGTGGCAGCGGATGCGAATCGGTGATGGTGTTGGCACCAATCATCATTTCGCGTCCGGTGGTGATAACCGTCGATGGATTGACAATGCCGGCTTCGAGCGCGGCAACCACGGCAAACGGTTTGAACGTCGAACCGGGTTCAAACGTATCGGTGACACTGCGGTTGCGCATTTGTGCCGGCTTGAAGTTGGCGCGATTATTCGGATTAAAGTCCGGCATGTTCACCAGCGCCAGCACCTCACCGGTTTTTGCATCCAGCATGACCAATGCCCCGCCCTTGGCATGATTGGCCGCAACCGCCGCCTTGAGCTCACGGTGCGCCAAATATTGAAATCGTTCATCAATGGAAATTTTCAGCGGCTTGCCGTCGCGCGGGATCTTGAGACTTTCCAGATCCTCGACGATCCGACCTTTGCGATCCTTGATGACACGCCGCTGCCCGGCTGCGCCCGCCAGCTCGGCTTGCCGTGAGAGTTCAATGCCCTCCTGCCCCTGGTCGTCGATGCCGGTAAAACCAATGACGTGTGCGGTCACGTCGCCTGCCGGATAAAAGCGGCGAAACTCGCGCTGCTGAAACACGCCGGGAGTTTTCAGGGCAATCACCCGCGCCGCCTGTTCCGGCGACAATTGCCGACGCAACCAGACGAAATTTTTGTCCTTATCCCGCAACCGGTCAGCCAACAAATTTTTGTCCAGCGCGAGTGCCGAGGCGAGCTTTGACAACTGGGTTTCGGTCAGCGTCATATCGGACGGGCTCGCCCAAATAGACTCGACCGGTGTGGAAATGGCCAGCGGTTTGCCATTACGATCCATCACCGCCCCGCGTGATGCCGGCATGTCCACCACCCGCATAAAACGCGATTCTCCCTTGGCCTGCAAAAAATCGTTATTCATACCCTGCAAATAAAACGCGCGGCCGAGCAAGACCAAAAACAACGCCAAACAACAGACCAGCGCAACGCGTGACCGCGAGCCTTCCAACTTCAGGCGCAGGCTGGGAGCGGTATTTTTTTTCGTGGCGTAATTCATTTCACCACCGACAGCGCAGGCGACGCGATTGCCTCGGGCAAAACCGCCGCATCAAGCACCAAAATGATGGTCTTTTTCGGATCGGGAATGATCATTTGTAATTCGCGCGCCGCTTTTTGTTCAATGCGTTTGTGGGTACCGAGTGTTTGACTCTCGATTTGCAACTCGCGCCATTCCTGATCGAGTTTCGACTCACGATCTTTTTCAACCTGCAATTCAATAAATGCCTTGCGCCCCTGATGCTGCGATGTCACCACCGACAACGCACATGCAACCAACACGGCAAGAATGAGCAGGTTTATTTTGGTCACTGATTGATATTCGTGCGTTCGGCGATGCGCATAACGGCGGAGCGCGCGCGTGGATTGGCGGCAATTTCTGCGTCGGTCGCTTTGACTGCGCGACTCAGCAACTTGACGGTCGATTCATTAATTTCATCGGCGCGAATCGGGAAATTTGAGGGCAGTGAATCCCGCCGCGCCGCATTTTGCATGAAGCGTTTCACAATACGATCTTCCAACGAATGAAAACTGATTACCACCAACCGTCCTCCAACGGACAAACTTGCCACTGCCTGAGGCAGCATGGTTTCTATTTCTTCAAGCTCTTTATTGATGAAAATCCGAAGAGCTTGAAACGTGCGGGTTGCGGGGTTGAAGCCCGGCTCGCGCGTACGGACGGTCTCACCCACGAGTTTGGCAAGCTCGCCCGTCGTCCGTAAATTTCCGCCGCCCCTTGTCGCAACAATCTTTCTTGCAATCTGCCGAGCAAACCGTTCTTCACCATAGCGCCAAATGACCTCTCCAATTGTTTGTTCATCTGCCGCAGCCAACCACTCGGCGACCGTCTTGCCCTGGCTTTGGTCCATTCGCATGTCCAACGGTGCATCAAACCGAAACGAAAACCCGCGCGCGCCGTCGTCAAGCTGCGGTGATGACACACCCAAATCCGCCAACACCCCGTCAACCTTTTCAACTCCAGCCTGTTTCAGTACCGCCGTGAGATCACTCATTGTTGCGTGTATCAAAATAAATCTCGGATCATTGATATCGCATGCCGCGATGGCCGCCCGATCCCGATCAATGGCAATTAGTTTTCCGCCCGCGCCGAGCTTTTCCAAAATGAGGCGCGAGTGTCCGCCACGCCCGAACGTGCAATCAACATAAACACCGTCCTCAAGAATGCGGAGGGCTGACACCGCTTCATCAAGGAGGACGGTGGTGTGTGGTTCGCCATTCATCTGTCCTCTAGAGGGAGAAATCTTCGGTGCCGGGGGGAAGTCCCGCCGACCCTGAAGTGAATGCCGACAGCTGTTCGTTCCAAGCTGTCAATGACCACAACTCAAAGTGTGACCCCTGCCCGACAAACATGATTTGTTTCTCGATGCCTGCATACGCGCGCAATTCAGGCGACACCAGGATGCGTCCGGCCGCATCGAGCACCAACTCCTCGGCGAAACCGATCAACATGCGTTTCCAAACGGAGGCGGTGGCATTCATTGCCGGAAATTTCATGACGCGGTCACGAATCGGCTCCCAAACTGCTTGCGGGTAAAGCAACAAACACTTGTCCGGGTGGGCGGTCAACACCAGCTTGCCGCCCGATGGCGCGGAGAGTCCGTCGCGATGTTTGACCGGCACGCCGAGGCGCCCCTTCACATCCAGATTAATTTGCGACGCACCTTGAAACACGTTGCCCCCAATTATTAAAATTCTTTTGCCCGCCGAAATCATTGCGCTCGGTAAAATCCGCCCAAAGCAATAAAACAAGCGGTTTTTTCCAAAAAACCCACTTTTCACCACTTGTGGACACTATAGGTAATAAAAAACCCGCGGTCAAGCGGGTTTTGAACATTTTTTCGTTACAGTTCAGGTACTTAGCGCACTTTGTTGAAGCAAAATACCCTGTGGAAAACTTTGTTGATAATTAATAAGATAGCCTTCAAACCTAAAGTAACTTCGCAGGATTAGTGCTTAAAAATCAGGCGTTTACTGTAAATATATACAGAAAAATGCTTTTTTACTGCACACCGTGTCGTCGCCACGTGCCGACACATTCAAAAAAAATAAAGTCGAACAACCACGCCACTCTTCTGGCAAAACTGTTTGCGAAAGCGCGCCAAACCTATTGTTTAACTGATTTGCCGATCACCCCTCATCAGCAGGCGCTCGAATTGATATTGACCAATTCAGGCGGCGGCACTTTTAAAACTGATGGACATCAATTTTTCATGGCGATTCGTCGCGCTGCTCGCGCTGGCATTTTTTGCCGGTCTGGTGGACTCTGTCATCGGTGCTGGCAGGGACCGATGGCAATGAATCAGCTGGTCACCACACTAACAGCGACCGGCAGAGTCACGGTAAATTTCACCCCCGACCGATCGGGTAAATTTTCAGCCGAAATCGTGCCGTGATGAAATTCGGCAATCAGTCTGGCAATGTAAAGCCCCAACCCCAGGTGCGACTGATCACTCTTGCCGACCCGCTTGGAGACCATCGAATCAAACAATAAAGCCAATTCGGCGCCACTATCCGGCAGCAATGGCCCGCTGTTTTCGACGGTGATACAAACCGACAATTCTGACGCGCGGAAAATTCGCACTACCACCGGCGAATCTGCATTCGCAAAATCGATGGCATTTTGAACCAACTTATCGAGCATTTGCGCCACCGCATCCGCAGCCGCATCAACCTCGATGCGGTCCGCATCCGCCGTGAAAATAAACCGGCTGCCGACAAATGTTTGTTGATAACCGGCGACACAACCGGCAACCAAACCGACCAGATCGATCGGCTCGCGTGCCGCACCCTGCAACATACGTTCCAACTGCGTTGCCTCCGACATGCGCGCAATCAGTGTCGCCAGTCTCGCCACACCCTCGTCGGCGCGCGCGAGAAAAACGGCGTCGTTTGGCGACATTACCGATGCCCGCAGATTGTCGAGCGACGACCGCACCACCGCCACCGGCGTGCGCAATTCGTGCGACAACTGTGCGGCAAGCTGTTCAAGATAACTGTTGTAGCCTGCCTGTCGCGCCACCATCGTGCGCAGGGTTTCGTTGAGTGCGCCGATTTCATCGCGGTCGGTGGTGGCGTGAATTTCACCACGCACCCGCCCCTGGCTGTCGATGGCGCGATTCGCCTCGCGCTGCAATTTGGCCAGCCGCGCCGCCAGCCGGAACGCAAAGCCGAATAAAAATACAAACACCACCAGAAAAAGCACCAGCGTCATGATCACCAGCGACTCCGCCGCCCCTTTGGCCATATTGCGATAAGGCGCATCGGTTTCCTCGATGACCACGGCCGCGACAATATTGTCCTGTTGCCAAACCGGCGCGGCCGCAGATAACACGGCCACCTGATCCGGCAGCACATGCCACGCCACTGTTGTGGCGCCAATCGCCGCGCGTTGCGCTTGCGCCAACACCAGCAGTTTGGTATTTGAATCGGGGACGGTTTCCGATGCTGGCGGCAATAACATCGGCATCAAGGTACGGGTGATCGGATTGAGAATCGCCTGAATTGGCGGTGCAGATAACCAACGCGATTTATGCGTGCCGCCATCGGCATTTTTGGTTGCGGAAAAATTGGACCATTTGTTTGATTTGGCCGACAACGACCCAGCCAACCCACGCACCCGACCGCGACCATCCACCACCCAAACGCGGCCGTCGTGCGCGCTGCTTTGATTCAAAATCTTTTCGACTTGTTTGTCGGGTTGGTATATATCGCCCAGACTGGCCAGCAACGCCGGGTCGCTCGATGAAAAAAAAGCCACAATTCGTTCACGCTCCATGGCCACCGTGTCAACCTGGTCGGCCTGGTCGGTCGGCGCTGCGCCGGCAATGCCACCCAAGTAGATTTCCGGTCGGTCGGACAATGAGGCAGCCACCAGTCGCGCAGCCGTCACGGCAACCTGTTCCTGTCCACTGCGTAAATAACCGACCATCTCGCGCACGAACATGACACCAACCAGTGGAATCAACAACAACAGCAACGACGCGGCGACAAATTTGCCGCGTACACTCCGGCCAAATGCCACTTTTTTAATCAACGGGCGCACCCCATGCCACAATCAATCCGCTTCATGCACGCCACCGGTAACCCATGCCATAAACCGTTTCAATTTGATCGAACGCGGCATCAACCGTTTCAAATTTTTTGCGGATGCGTTTCAGATGCGAGGTGATGGTGTTGTCATCCACCGTCAATTCGGCTTCGCGCATCAGTTGGTCGCGGCTCTTCACATGGCCGACAAATTTCACCAGTGCATGAATCATCCAAAATTCCGTCACTGTCAAAGCCACCGGCTGGTTTTTCCAATTGACCAGTAGTCGATTGATATCCAGCACCATGTCCCCGCGGTGCAAAACATCTTCGGCACGGGATGGAATTTTTTGTGCGTCCAGCCGACGAAACAATGCGGCGATACGCGCACTCAAATGCGGCATCGAAACATCCTTGGTCACATAATCGTCCGCACCCAGCCTTAAACCGGCAACAATGTCAAAGTCACTGTCACGTGCCGACAAAAAAATAATCGGCAGCGCCGCTGACATTCCGCGCAGTTCCCGACAAAGGGTAAATCCACCGTCAATTTCGTCACCGAGTCCGATATCGATCACCGCCAGATCCGGCAACTTTGTTTTAAACGCCTGCATGGCTTCCCGCCGATTGGCAAAACCGGCCACGTCATAACCCTGGCGTTTTAAGGCGTCGCTGTAATTCGCCCGAATAATCGCGTCGTCTTCAACAATCGCAATGTGTTTTTGCATTTTTTGCCCGTGGCGCGGTTTGGTTGATCGTGTCCAAACCAATATACCGCAACCTCAAGTTCACCCGGCCGCACGCCACGCCGGCATCACAATCCCGCCACAATTCGCACCGGATTGCGCCGCAATTCAACCCCAATGCCGCTCATATTCCAGCGCCCAATACCTATCAGCCACACGTAATCGTGCGTCTGGCCGGGCAAATTTTCGGGGGAATGATATGTGGGCAAAATTCAAGAAACCCATCCTCACCAAAACATCTGCAAGTTTGCAGACCGAGGGAAAGCTGGATTTTTTTAAAATGGTCTGCGCCGCCATGGCCGTTGGATTGGCGTTTAGTGTGGCTGCGGCGGTGGTCACGCTGCTGCTCGCCCAATCTGCGACAGCTAATGCGAACAATACCTTGTTCGCAGAGTCCACCAGTCAGCCTGGCACTGCCAATGATGCCGGTGACCGTCGGCACCTGGCAGCGGTCGCTGTTTCCGCCGACAGTGTGTCATCCGCATCCGCGCTGAACAACCCCAACCCGGTAGTGAGGATTCATCAACCGGCACCGGGAAACCTGCTCATTTCTGACGGTTGTGGCGGCGAATTTATTGCCGCCACTGAGCGCGATTTTCAAATCATCGTTAAAGACGGCGTGATCGATGTACAGGTCATGCAGACCTTTGTACTTCCCGGCACCGACGCCAACACGTTCATGGACGCAAGCTTCCATGCCGTCCTGCCAAAAGATGCCTTGTATTCGAGCTTTCGTGTGGTCACAAGCAACCGTGATTTGATTGGTGAATACAACCAGCATGCCGATTTGAACGGTACCTATCACCCGGAAGATGCCGGCAAACTGCAAACACGCGGCGTGGTGCGCGTTTACGAATCCAGCCAACCGGTGGCGAGCAATACTTTTTCGTCCGACCCGCTCCTTGATTTGGTTGAAGGTGAATCGATTATTGTCACCTACCGCTATCTCATGCCAATCAAGTCAATCGACGGCGTGAAACAAATTTCCATCGCCGTCACCGACCCCATTTACCCGCAGGACTTACAACAAGATACGCATTTTTTGCCGGCAACAAAAATCGACGGCCGGATCACTGCGACAGTATGGGTCGTTTGGCAGGGGTCATCCGCCAACAGCCGTGGTGCGGCTGCCTTTCCCAAAAAATTGCGCAGCGCGCCCACCAATTTGTTACTAGAACAGCAACGCGGCCGCATTACCGGCGCCATCTGGCAGACAACCGACGTCCAACCGGGTGATCAATTCACACTGGCATGGTGACCACTAATTTCGCCGGCACAACTTGATACAAATCAAACCCTGGAGCCGGCCGCCTGACCGCAATTGGTCCGTATGATTTGTTTAATACGACCAGGCAGACAGGCGGCCTCTGGGCCAGCAGCAAAAATTGCCGCTTTGGTAATTGACCAACTATTTATTTAGACGATTGTTTGTTGGCAAACGCCTGAGATGCCGCTCCAATCAACGACCTTGCAGCTGCAACAATACGCGCCGTTTTTTCCATCGACATTTTCACTATCTTCATGCATTCCATTGCCGTAAAATCAGGTTTTGGGAGCACCGTTAATAAATAAGAAATTTGGAATCTACCTGGAGGAAATATGCCTTTGAAAAAAATTATCACATCCGTTGCCGCTTTGACATTCAGCTTGGCTACCGCCATCGCGCACGCCTACCCTGACAAACCTGTCACCATCATTGTGCCCTTTGCCGCTGGCGGACCAACCGATACCGTCGCCCGGTCTGTCGGACAAGTCATGTCAAAGTCACTTGGCCAGCCGGTACTGATTGAAAACGTTGCCGGTGCCGGTGGCACCATCGGTGTTGGCCGTGGCGTTGCTGCCGCTGCCGACGGTTACACCCTGGTATTGATGCACATCGGCATTTCCACCGCCCCGTCGCTTTACCGCACATTGAAGTACGACGTCACCAAAGATTTGGAGCCAATCGGTTTGATCACCGATGTGCCAATGACCATGATTGGCAACAAGGATTTCCCACCGAATGATTTGAAGGAATTGCTGGCCTACGTGAAAGCCAACAAAGCCAAAGTGTCCTACGCCAATGCAGGCATCGGTTCCGCGTCACACTTGTGTGGCATGTTGTTCATGTCCGCCATTGATACCGACATTTTGACTGTTCCGTATAAAGGTACGGCGCCGGCAATGACCGATCTGCTCGGTGGCCAGGTGAACTTCATGTGTGATCAAACCACCAACACCACTTCGCAGATCAAAGGCGAAAAGGTCAAGGCTTATGCGGTGACATCAAAAACACGCGTTGCATCATTGGCCAATGTGCCAACCATGGATGAAGCCGGTTTGAAAGGCTTCAGCGTAGGTGTTTGGCATGGTTTGTGGGCACCAAAAGCAACCCCTAAGGCGGTGATTGACCGCGTCAACAAGGCCATGCAGGACGCCCTGAAAGACAAGGATGTGATCGAGCGTTTTGCCAGCCTGGGTACCATGCCAGAACCATTGGCCCGCCAGACACCCGACGCACTACGTGCACACGTGGTGGCTGAAATTGCCAAATGGGCACCAATTATCAAAAAAGCCGGCGTTTATGCGGACTAATCGCCGACTGATTCGATAACAAGTCAGCTTCAAAAAAACGCCCCGTTCCCGGGGCGTTTTTATTGGTGGCCCGGCACGCCAACAAGCACGCGGGTTAAACTTGGCGGATGCGAAAAAAGCCCGCCACCAAATTTTCCCAAAATACCATCGCCATTGTCTACGACTTTGACGGCACACTGTCGCCGCAACCCATGCAGGAGTACACCGTACTACCAAAAATTGGCGTGGCACCCAAAGAGTTTTGGACGCAGGTTCATAAAGAAGCGCAGGAGACCGGCTCGGATCCGATGCTCACCTACATGCGCCTGATGATGGAAAAACTTTACAAACACGATGACGTGCGCGTCACCCGTGAAGACTTTGCGCTGATGGCCAATCAAATCAAATACTTTCCCGGCGTTGAAAGTTGGTTTCCACGTATTGATGCCTACATTAATAAGCGTAGCGGCGGACGCGTCAATGTCCAGCATTACATCATTTCGGCCGGCCAAAAAGAGATACTTGAAGGCATCTCCATCCACAAACACTTCAAACAAATTTACGCCTCTGAATACCACTTTAATCAATACGGCATTGCCACCTTTCCAAAACTATTGATTACCGACACTTCAAAAACACAGTTCCTGTTTCGCATCAACAAGGGCAAGGAGGCGTTGTCAGAATCGATCAACGAGCACATGCCGGAGCACAAACGACCGATTCCGTTTGCCAACATGATCTATTTGGGCGATGGCATGACCGATGTACCGTCCATGGCGCTGGCCAAAAAAAGTGGCGGCCATGCCGTCGCCGTCTATAACCCAAAGGTGGCAAAGACCAAAGTCACCTGCATGGGCCTGTTGGAGGCCGGCCGGGTGGACTTTATTGCACCGGCCGATTATCGCGCCAGCAGCAAACTGTCATCACGCGTGACATTGCTGCTCGACTCGGTGATTGCCGGAATTGCCTACGCTGAAGAGGTCGCCGTTTGCAAATCGGAACAAGCGTGAACAGGGCGAACCACCCCTCAACCACTACAACACCGACCAAAGACGTGCCGTCCGTCGACGACAAATCACCGACAAAGCCGCCCATGCGGCGTTTGACCTTTGCTTGTTTGCGCGAACTGTCCGCCAACCATTTCACATCGGGCGCCGACCTCGCCAAAAAATTTGCGATTTCCCGCAGCGCTGTTTCAGATGCGCTAAAAGTCGCCGACCAACTTGGTGTGACGGTATTTTCCTTAACCCGTCGTGGTTATCGGCTTGGCACGCCAATCGATTTTCTTGACCTTGACCCGATCCGCACCCAATTGCGCGCACAATCCAAACGCATCAATTTGTCGATCGTCGATTCAATTGATTCGACCAACAGCGCAGTCATGCTACAGGCGGCATTAAACGCGCCAACCGGCACCTGCCTGGCGGCCGAAATGCAAACTGCCGGACGCGGCCGCCGCGGGCGCAGCTGGCAATCCGGCCTGGGCATGTCGCTGACATTTTCGTTGTTATGGCGCTTTGACAAAGGTGCCGCCGCCTTGGGCGGTTTGTCACTTGCCGTCGGTCTTGCCGTTGCCAACGCCCTGCGTGAACTCGGTGTTCCCGCCGAGTTAAAATGGCCCAACGATATTTTGGTGGACGATAAAAAATTAGGCGGCATCCTCATAGAAACCCAGGGCGACATGCTCGGACCCACTGCCGCCGTGATTGGCATCGGCCTGAATTTCAGATTGTCTGATTCGCTGCGCGCGGAAATCGACCAATCGGTCACATGTATTGTCGAGGCACTCACTGACAATGGCATGCAAAAATTTGTCATGACACGCAACGACCTGTTGGGCGCGATATTGCGGCACCTGGTCGGCATTCTCGATCAGTTCGCGGAAACCGGATTTGCGCCAATGCGCGACCCCTGGCGTGCTCTTCATGCCTTTGAGGGTCGTATGGTTGACGTGATCGGTCCGGCAGGAAGTTATGCCGCCAAAGTGGTGGATGTTGCGCCGGACGGCACCTTGCTGGTGGATCGCGGCACGGGACGCGAACCCATTACCGCCGCCGAATTGTCATTGCGCATAACCACCAAATCGGCAGTCCGGATATGAGCACGCACTTATTGATTGACGCCGGCAATAGCCGCATCAAATGGCGGTTGGTCGCTAACGGAACCGAACGAACCGGTGTTGTCCTGACCAGTTTGATCACCAGCGATCCATCCGCGCTCATTGACCTCAAAAAAATTGCGGCGGCCTGCGAGTTGCAGATCACCGCGTCTGTTGTCGCAGGAAAACCGGTCCAAGACGCGTTGCTCGCCGCAGTCCATCCGCAGCCGATTCATTTTGTTTGTTCGACTGCGTCCGCCTGCGGATTGATCAATCAATATACGCAGCCGAGCCAACTGGGCAGCGATCGGTTTGCCGCACTGATTGCCGCGCATCATTTACACACCACCACCGGCACCGCGCCAAGTCACCGCGCGCGGACAAAATTGGTAGTGATGGCGGGCACGGCAATCACCATCGACGCGCTAACCGCCGACGGCATATTTTTGGGCGGCGTCATTTTGCCGGGGCTTGCCACCATGCAAATTGCGCTCGGTCAACACACCGCATTATTGCCGGCCTACCAACCCGCATCCGGCGCGGTCGCCGGGCCGGTGACGTTTGCACGTGACACCCGTTCCGCCATTCAAACTGGCGCCGTTGATGCTGCCGTCGGCGCGATTTTGGAAAACATCCGCCGATTGCAGCGGGCCGTACCCGCGAACATTGAGTCAAACATTGAAATTGTCGCCAGTGGCGGCGATATCAGCGCAATTGCTCATGCTATCTCACCACCGATGTCGATCCCGCTTACAATCATCGATGATTTGGTCATTCGCGGCCTCCACTTGATCGCACAGCAACAAAATTAGGCTTCAACCGGCCCCACATTTTTTACTTCGATCGCGTTAATTACACACTTATCCCCATGGCACGATTTATTTTCTTTGTCCTTCTCATTGCCAATGTCGCCTTGGGTGCCCATCTGTATTTGTCCCCAACCAATAACGGTGAAAACTCCCCCAAAGAGATTAATCGTGAGGCGGTAAAGATCATTTCGATCACCGATTCGGTGCGCGCACAAAAAGAGGCGGTTGAAGCCAAAACTCTGGTGCAGAGCCTGGTCACCGCGCAATGTATGCAGCTCAGTGTGCGTCCGGCGGATGTAGCTCGTGCACAAACCGCGTTTGCCGCCCTGCAACTGGGCGACCGGCTGTCCTCAAAAAATATTGAAGAGTTCACCCGCTTCGCCATCGCCCTTCCCATTCAACGTGATCGGAAAGCCGCCGATGCTTTGATTGCAAATCTAAAAAAGGCAAATGTAAAGGATCTACTGGTGATGGCGGATCACTCCATTTCACTCGGTTTGTTTTCCAGTGATGAAACAGCCAGGCGAGTGGTCAGCGATTTGGAAACCAAAATTCCCACACTGATCAAAGGCATTACGATCACGGCAAAAAATCCGATCGCCAAAGAAACCACATTTGCCATCCGCGCCCCGGATGCCACCCTCATCGCAAAAGTGGCGCTGATGCAACGAGAATTTGAAGCGAGTGTATTAAAAGGGGTGGAGTGCCCCAACCCGGCGGGGACGGCTACCGCCTTATCGAGCCCGGCGAGCCCATCGTCTTCAACCACGCCGGCTGCACCGACGCCAACCAACGATACCGCAACGGTTGCACCGGCCAATAACCCCACTGCGCCCGTCGGCAAACGCTAATTGTCAGACCGCATGGTACCGCCCGCACAAGTTTAGCCATCATAAGTGGCGGCGAATGAAATTATTCGGCCGGCAAACCATCTGTTTTTGCCTGCGCCAGCCGCGCAAATGCGTCACAAAAATCTTCCACGGCATTGACCTTGAAAATTACTTCGCACACGCCCACCTGGTCTGCCTGCGCGCGCAGTACTTCATCGATAAAACCCGAAGCCACCGCAACCGGTAAATCGGCGCGGATGGCACGGGCCTCTCGCGCCACATCCAGCCCGGACATTCCAGGCATATTGTAGTCGGTAACCAGTAAATCAAAAGCTTGCGGGTTGGCACGAAGTGCGGCCAGCGCGTCATTCTGGACAATAAAACCGCTCACCGAGAAACCCCGTCGCTGCAATAATCTTTGCACCAGAAAAACCAAGGCTTCGTCGTCATCCACGTATAAAATTCGCTGCCCTTTGCCCGCCTTCGGTGATTCTTTTTTTTGCGGCGCCGCTTCTTGTGGCGACAACAACGCATCGGTGATCACTGGCAAATAGATGAAAATCGTTGTCCCCTGTCCCGGTGTACTGTCGACAACGATTGCACCATGGTGAGACTGCACGATGCCATGTACAACCGACAAACCGAGTCCGGTGCCCTCGTCAACCGGTTTGGTGGTAAAAAACGGTTCGAAAATTCGCCCGATAATTATTGCATCCATCCCCGAGCCGTTATCTTGTACGCCAAGACGAACCGCCTTGCCACCTTTTTTGGAAAACAACGCACCAACACTGGGATGCGATTTTGCAAAATCGGCATCTACAGCCACCTCATCCAATCGAATTTCAACCCGGCCCGCCTTGCCATTCATGGCCTGCGCGGCATTGGTCACCAGGTTGATGACGACCTGCTGAATCTGTGTGGTATCGGCCTGCACTTCGACGCCACCGGCATCGCCGTCAAATTCCAGCTCCACTCTGGCGGGCAAGGTCGCGCGCAACATCCGCACCGACTCGTCGACGACCGCCCCCAACGCAATCGGTTTTAATTCCGTTGGCTGGCGGCGACTAAAGGAAAGAATTTGCTGCACCAGATTGCGTGCGCGCGCCGCCGATTTGCGGATTTCGTTCAGACTCTGCAATGCCACCGGATTGTCACTGACATCTTCTCTCGCCAGTTCGATGTTGCCCAAAATGCTGGCGATAATATTATTAAAATCGTGCGCGATGCCACCGGCGAGGGTGCCAATTGCCTGCATTTTTTGCGATTCCCGCAATTGTTCCTCAAGCTGCGTTCGCGCCGCCTCGGCTTCAGACTGCTTGATCTGCGTTTGCTGCAACTCAAGCAGCGCGTCGGCCGCCTGCCGCCGGGCACGCTCGGCAGAGGCGTATGCGAAGGCATTGTCCAGCGCGATCGCCGCATAGGCGCTCAGTGTCCGACAGATAAAGCCTTCGCGTTCACCATAGGCGTTCGGGCGAATCGACTGGATGGACATCACACCTATCAAGCGATCGCCAATCATCAGCGGCACGTAAAGCATGCTCAACGACAATAAGGTTCCGGGCACCCGATTTGTTTTGTCTTCCTCGTCGGCGTTAACGCTAAGCTCCTGCCGCTCGCGCGCGCACTGCGCGGTATACGATGTCGGATCGTCCATTGGAATGGCCAGATAAGCCAGCTGTTTACCATCCTCATAATCAAAGGAGCCATTTAATAATTTGCCGGTTGGATCGAGCAGGTAAACAGAAAACGACGTAACGTCAAACAGATTGCTAACATGGCGCAGCATGGTGGCAAACACTGCATCAGCATTCAGACTCGCAGTCAACTCACGGCCTATTTTGCCCAACGTTTCCAACGTCGCGCTTGCTTCTTGCAGGGCCGCCACCCGGCTGGCCTCGGATCGGATTTGTTCGCCGAGGTCACTAATAATGGAAATAGACCCGCTATATTTGCCGTCAACGTAGCGTGGTGCAGAGGTAATTGAAACCTGGGCATCACTGCCGTCTTTTCGACGTAAACACGATCGATAGGTGGATGCCCGCCCGGATCGCCGTGACTCCCTCTGCAACCATTCCTCGCGCCGCGACTCGGGCATGGTGAGCATACTCGCGGTCAACGCCAAAATCTCCTGCTCGTCGTATCCGACAATCTTGGCAAATGCCGGATTGACAAATTCAAAACGCCCATCTTCGTTGGTGATGGTCAGACCCTGACCAATATTGTTGACAATCTGCGCGGCAAAATCACGTTGCACCCGCAGCTCGCGCTCGGCTTCCGCTGTTTTTTTCGCCTGCATTTCAAATTTTTCGCGGAACGTATACGCAAAGAAAAAATCCTTTAGCGGGCGATTCGGTGCCGAGTTGCTGATTTCCGTCGGCTCGACAAAGCGGATGTACAAATACAATGCGACCGACAGGACAAATGCGATCATCAGTTTGGTCGTGACGGCGGCATATAACAGCGATGAGAATGTGGCACTTTCCACAAATGCGCCGGTGGTAAACGCAACCCCGTCAAAAACCAAAACACACGCCAAGGTAACAAACACCCGTAAAAACGGCAGCCCAGGAAAGTGGCGGTTCATGGCGCCATACAAAACCATCAGCAAAAATACGTCTGCAAGCAATACCGCCGTACCCACCAAGGTGACGCGTGCGCTCTGATGAAAAATTTCAGCGGAAATGTTTAAAAAATTGCTGGTGCCGGGAATAGTTACCTGAATGCTGGCGATAAACATCACCAGCGTCATAATCAAATTTGCACCGATAATTCCGTAAATAATTTTGCGTGCTTCGCCTGCATCCTCACGCAGGTAGACCAGCAGGATCGCCATCACACTGATGGCAAACATGATTGTTCCCGGACTGACCGTAACACCCTCCCACAGCGGCACATATATTGACGAGGTCAATATGACCTGTACCGGTTGAAACACACCCAACGAGATATAGAGGGGCGTCAGCCCATATCGCTGGCGCAGCCAAAACAGGCAGAACACCAAACCCATCAGTCCCATCGCCTGAAAGGCTAGAAAAAACAGAGCCGCACTTTGCATCATTACTCCCTCAATACTATTTTCACAGGTTGCCAGCCAATCCCAAAAGTAAAGAAAAATCAGCCACTTCCTGAAGTCATGTTCTGCATCCAATCCAACGATTAACGATTAACGATTCATTGCGAATCTCTTTCAACGACGGAGTTTTCTTATTTGTTTTTTTCTGCCTGTGCGGGCAATTTTGCAATCCGCACAAACGCATCACAAAAATCTTCAACCGCGTTGCCTTAAAAATGACCTCGCGCACACCCGCCTCTGCAGCTTGCTGCTGCAATGTTTCGTCGATAAAACATCGCGAAGGCACTTTTAATGGCGCGCCGCTACCGATGTCACCAGAGTGCCGACCAGTTTCTCCGTGTCAACATTACGCCAGATCATTTTTTGGTCTTCCGTCATAAATCCGTAACGGCTACCCGTGGACATGGCTTCTTCGGCGACATTCGGCCGGATCGCGAGCTGGTCAATGCCAAGATGAACCGCGCCAATCGTTGCCCGTGGGCGTTCAATATCGGCACACTCAGGATCGAAACCAAATTGCCGGTGATTTTTGAGACGGTCGGCGACCCGACGAAAAAATCCGCACCGGCCGATAATTGCTGAAACATACGCGTCTTGCTGATGTTCACCACCCGTCCATCTTTTGGCGGCACAGCGGCACATATCACCTGACCGTCGATGTCGGAATAAGTCACGTCGGTGTAACCGGGGTGCAACGATAAAAAATCCGGCAATGTTGGATCTCACTGGCGGGGATCCACCCGCTTGATCAACGGGCGTGTGGCCAGTCGTTCAAGTACCGCACGCGCTCCGCCCATTATTTCGTCGGCATTGCCGGCCGTGACGGTTGCAAGAATTCGTTGCGAATTCTTGGTATTTGCGACCGACTGTTGCATATCCGCATAAATTCTCCAGGCGACAATCAACGCAAACGGGACAGACACCATCGTTACCAATAAAAAAACATGGGTCCGTATGGAATTGAAACGCACTTGCCCCCCTTGATTTGCCGGATATTACAGCTGCGGTTGTTTGCTATGGCGCATCCCGTTCGTTTAAATGCCGGCACGACCACGCACCATTAACACGTGGTCGTATACATCAAAAACCCGACCAAATTGAGCGCGTTCAGCCGTTCAGCCGTTCAGCCGTTCAGCCATGTCAATCGGCATTTTTTGTTATTTTCTTAAATCGCGCCCACCAAGCTCAGCCAGCCCCACGGATCGCGCGGACCGTGCAATTTTTGGCAAAGTGCCTCACTAGGCCTTGCTACCCGGCCCGCCTCTCGACTTGTCCAAAACGGTCATGGCGGCGGACATCATGGCCGCAACATCGGCAATATTGGCCGGCACAATCAGGGTATTGCCGACTTTGGCGAGGTTGCCGAACTGCGCGACATATTGCTCGGCAATTTTCAAATTGGCCGCCTGTTGACCACCCGGAACCTCCAGCTGGATGGCCACCACCCGCACCGCCAACGCCGTCGCGTCGGCCACCGTGGTCAATGCCAGCGCTTCACCCTGCGCACGGTTGATCGCCGCTTGTTTTTCGCCCTCCGACTCCAAAATCGCCGCTTGACGTTTACCGTCGGCAATATTGATTTCCTCTTGACGCAGGCCCTCGGACTTGGCGATCAATGCGCGTTTTTCACGCTCGGCAATGATTTGTGCCTGCATCGAACGCAGAATCGATTCCGGCGGGGTCAGGCTCTTGATTTCGTAACGCAACACCTTGATTCCCCAGGTGCGTCCGGCCTCATCCAGCACCGAAACAATTTGCCGGTTGATTTCATCGCGGCTCTCGAATGTTTTGTCGAGTTCCATTTTGCCGATTTCAGAACGCAATGCAGTCTGCGCCAACTGCGTGATGGCCATGATGTAATCCGACGAGCCATAACTGGCCAATTTTGGATCCATCACCTGGAAATAAATTATGCCGTCCACTGCCAGCTGGGTGTTGTCGCGGGTGATACAAACCTGCTCGGGAATATCCAGCGGGACTTCCTTCAAGCTGTGTTGATAATTGACGTGATCAATAAACGGCACAATCACGTTCAGACCCGGCAACAAGGTCGCGTGATATTTGCCGAAGCGCTCCACCACCCAGGCACTTTGTTGTGGAACAATACGCACGACTTCGATAATAAAAACAACAATGGCACCCAGAAAGAAAAAGGGAATCGCATAACCTGAAAACACCGGCGTGGCGTACATGGCGGCGGTGGCAATAATCACGGCGACAAATTTAAAAAACATGGGGACGCTCCGTTTAGGGTTGGTTTCGAAGACCTGCTTGTTCAGGTCGATACTGGGTGTGAGAAATTGGTCGCGGCTGTTCTTCAATTTGATACCACCAACACACCATGCTCGGTGGCGGTTATGGTCAACACATCATTGGGCTTGGCGCTGCCGTTGACCCGGGCATCCCACGACGCACCGCGATACTTCACCCGGGCGGTATGGTTGGTTTCGTTCACCCAACTTTCAAAAATCACGGTCTGGCCGATCTCCAGACTATTCTGCGCGGCACTGTCTTTGGGGTGATTGCGCCACCAACGATGCACCAAATAGGTTCCGAGTAGCGCTGCGGCGGCGGTGGCCATCACCTGTAGCCAGAATGGCCCGCCCAGCCACGCAACCAGTGCACCAATCAACGCCGAGGCACCAAACACCAACAGGTAAAAAGTGCCGGTCAGCAGGTCAATAATAATGAGTAAAAAACCAATAATAGCCCAGATCAAATATGCGGTCATTGCAATCCCTCTCCTGGTGTCTGCATCATGTTTCGGCTGTTTTTGTTGTTTCGTTGTTTCGTTGTTTCGATGGCCGGGCTCATCACTCCAACGCCGGGGGCACAAACTTCATTCAAATAACCCACGCCTTACAAAGGTGGACAACAGATTCGCCGTCAAATTCAACCGGCCGGCCGGCGGCGACAAGGGTTTTATCGGTGTACGACTTTTACATCATTCGTTTTGCGGAAACAATGTTGGTATTGACCCCCGCAAAATTTAATCCGCCGAACAAGCGCCCGTGTTCAATTTTGACACATCGATTCATCACCACATCCAATCCGGCTTGTGATGCCGTTGCCGCCGCCGATTCGTTAATCACACCCAATTGCATCCATAAACATTTGGCACCAATGGCAATCGCCTCGGTAGCCAAAACATCAAGTTCTTCTGATCGGCGAAAACAGTCAACCATATCGACTTTTTCCGGGATGTCCGCCAATGACGGATAACACTTTTCACCGAGAACCTCAGTGTACGCCGGGTTGACCGGAATGATGCGATAACCGTGACCTTGCAGGTATTTCGCGACAAAATAACTCGGTCGCGACCAATTGGCGGACAGCCCGACAACCGCAATGACTTGGTTGGTTGTCAACAGGCGGCGGAGTCCCGCAATGTCATCCACAGTCATTTTGGGTCCGGATCATTGTTGAGTAATTTTCGCGCCCGACGGGTGGCGTCATCGCCGCCAGCTGCGTCAGATGGCGGAAGCGGCGGTGAAACAACCAGCGCCCGACGACGCGCCATCCACCACATTAATATTCCGCCGCCGCCCAGCAGGAAAAACGGGGCGAACCAAAGCAGGTAGGTTTTGCCATCCACCGGCGGTCTATACAGCACAAAATCGCCATAACGCGCCTTCAGGTAGGCCTTGATTTCATCGTCTGTCTTGCCATGATCTATCAGCAAACGCACTTCCCGTCTCAAATCACCGGCCAGCCCGGCGGGGGATTCGGCCAAAGTTTGATTTTGGCAAACCAAACAGCGTAATTCACTTTCTAATTTTTTCAATCGCTGCGCTAATTCTGGAGGCGGCAAATCTGGCTCTGCCATCTGGATTTGTGCTTCGGCTGTAACGAAACCATAGATGAACACGGATAAACACAGATGTTTCAGTAGAAGTTTTTTGCCGCCGACGGACGCCGAAACCCGTCGATAAAATCTTGAAACATCAATAAATACGCGCGCTTTCAGGAACAAATGGCTGAAAGTGCTCTCCAGACGGTGAGTTTGCATATTTTTTATGCAATTATCTTCACCCTGCTGCGACAAATCTCGTTTGGTGTTATTGGTGTTATCCGTGTTCATCTGTGTTTATCTGTGGTTGCTACGTTTTTTTTACAACGCTTTTTGCAATTCAAAAATCATCGGCAGCAACTTTTCATTCATCACTTTTGCATCAATGGGACCGGTATGTTTGAATCTGATGTTGCCCAGTTTATCAATCACAAATGTTTCCGGCGCACCATACACCCCCCAATCAATCGCCACCCGGCCGTCCAAATCGCTGACGCTGAGCTGGTACGGATCGCCAAATTTGGTCAACCAATTCTTGGCCGCGGTGGGGTCATCCTTCCAATTCAAACCCACGATCGGCAACAGTTTTTGTTTGGCCAGTTCGTTCAAAAATGGATGTTCGTACCGACACGACACACACCAGCTTCCCCAGACGTTTAACAACCACACCTGACCCTTGAGTTCACCCGGCGAAAACTGTATCTGCGGGGTATGCAACACCGGCAATTTAAACTGCGGTGCCGGCTTGTTGATGAGCGCCGACGGCACTTCACGTGGATTTAAAAACAACCCCTGATACAAGAACCAGACCAGCGTAAAAAAAATCACCAGCGGCAGGAAAAACTGCCAGGCACGCTTCACTACCGACCCGGCTGCCGGCGAGGTAACTACCGCCGCTGGTTTTTCCGGCCGGTTTTCTGCGCCCGTCATTCGGCCACCTGCCGCGCAAAATCGTCGCGTCTGTTGCCACTGCGGCCATTTGCTGGCGGTGTATTTGCGCCTGCCGGGGCACGAATTGGAATGCGATAACGTTTATCCCCAATCGCAAAAATCCCTCCCAACGCCATCAAAATGCAGCCCGCCCATATCCAGTCAATAAATGGTTTGATGTAAATCCGCACACCCCAGGCACCGTCCGTGGCGTTCTCCACCGGCTCGCCCAGCGCCACATACAGATCACGCGTGAAACCGGAATCGATGGCGGCTTCGGTCATGGTTTGTCCGGAGGCAAAATAGGTGCGTTTTTCGGGCGATAGCCGCGTCACCACCTTGCCATTCTGGCTGACCTCAAAACGGCCTTTGACGGAGGAATAATTCGGCCCCGGCACATCACCGACGGACACAAATTTGAACGTGTACCCCCCCTCGGTGACACTGCCGCCCGGTGCCATACGCACATCGCGCTCGGTCTCGTAGCCTCTGACCAGCGTGATGCCAATCACCAACACCGCCATACCGACATGTGCGATGTGCATGGCGTAATAACTTGAACTATTACTGCGTAATTTTTGCCACAACCCGTCTCCCGCGGTCGCGCGGAGACGATGCACAATGGCGGCAACCGAGGCGGCAATAATCCAGAACGCCAACAACAATCCCAGCGCCACCAGCAACGACCATTTGCCCATCACGAACGGAACAACAATTGCACTCGCCACCGCCACGGCAAACGCCCACTTCAATCGCGTCCACAAATCCGGCAACGTCGCCCGTCGCCATGCCACCACCGGCCCGACCGCCATCAAAAATAATGCCGGTGCCATCAACGGATAAAACACCGTATCAAAATACGGCGGACCGACGGAAATCTTGCCGAGTTTCAGGGCGTCAAGAAACAAGGGGTAGAGTGTGCCGAGCATCACCGCCAGCATCGCCACCACCAGCAAAACATTATTGGCGAGCAAAAACGATTCACGCGATATGCCGGCAAAGCCGCCGGGAATCCTGGCCAGCCCCAGTTGCGGCGCGCGCCAGGCGTACAACGCCAGTGACGCGCCAATCACCACCACCAGAAAGGCGAGAATAAACGCACCGCGCGCCGGGTCGGTGGCAAAGGCATGCACACTGGTCAGTACGCCAGAGCGCACCAGAAACGTGCCCAACAGTGACATCGAAAACGCCATGATCGCCAGCAACACCGTCCAGCTTTTGAAGATGCCGCGTTTTTCGGTCACCGCCAGCGAGTGGATCAACGCCGTGCCGATTAACCACGGCATGAACGAGGCGTTTTCGACCGGATCCCAAAACCACCAGCCACCCCAGCCCAATTCGTAATAAGCCCAGGCACTGCCGAGGGCAATGCCGAGCGTCAGAAAAATCCACGCGGCGGTGGTCCACGGCCGCGACCAGCGCGCCCACGTCGCGTCAAGCTTGCCGCCGATCAGCGCCGCCACCGCAAACGCAAACGCCACCGAAAAACCGACATAACCCATATACAGCATCGGCGGATGGTAGATCATACCCATGTCCTGCAACAGGGGATTGAGGTCGCGCCCTTCGATTGCCGCCGGCCACACACGATCAAACGGGTTTGAGGTCATCAGCGTGAAAAGGAAAAACCCGATGGCAATCAGCCCCATCACCGCCAACACGCGCGCGATCACTTCCTGCGGCAAATTGCGGCTGAACACAGACACGGCATAAGTCCAGCCCGTGTGCATCACCAACCACAACAACAACGAGCCTTCATGGGAGCCCCACGACGCCGTGATCTTGTAATACACCGGCAGCTTGGTGTTGGAATTCGCGACCACGTTTTTGACCGAAAAATCACTGGTGATAAAACTGTAGATCAGACAGGCAAAGGCGATCACCACAAACACAAATTGGCCGGCTGCCAAGGGTCGCGCCATCGCCATCCATTGACCGTTGTTGCGGAATGCACCAACCATCGGCACGGTGCCGAGCACAATGGCCAGACACAGGGCGATGATCAAAGAAAAGTGACCGAGTTCAGGAATCATTTATATGTCCAAAAAAAACTGCAAAAACGTTATTGGCCCGGCGCCTGCGTGACCACCGACTTTTGTCCGGCAAAAATATTGCCGTCGATCGGCTTGCCCGCTTGTTTCAGGGCTTCGGCGGCTTCCGGTGGCATGTAATTTTCGTCATGTTTTGCCAGTACTTCCGAGGCGCGAAAAATGCCATCACCACCGATACGCCCCTGCGCCACCACACCCTTGCCCTCTTTGAACAGATCGGGCAGGATGCCGGTGTAGGTCACCGGAATTGTTTTGGCGGTGTCGGTAATACTAAAGCCCACGGTCAGCCCGTCGATTTGGCGTTTAACACTACCCGCCGTCACCAACCCACCAATTCGAAAGGTGCGCTCTTTTGGTGCCTGGTCATCAGCGACCTGCGTGGGCGTGAAGAAAAACACCCGGTTCTCGCGCAACGCGCCCACCACCAGTGTGGCGGCAATACCCAATATGGAAAGTCCGATCAACACCCATAACACGCGTCTTTGCCTTGGTCTTAGTATCATGATTGTTCCGATATTTTTTGCACAATGATTTGCTCGCGAATTTCCGCCTGTGCACGATGAATCCGCAACCGCACCAAAATAATTTCAAGAGTCACCGCGGCCAGGAATGCGCCAAACGAGCCCCAAACAAACAAACCGCGGCCACCCATCGAAAAAAAGTCCGCCCAATTCATACGTTTGCCTCCTTGATTGTCCGCACCCACGCGTTGTTTTTTTCCCGCTCAAGGATGATGGCGCGCACCCGGCACAAGGCAATCGCAATCGCGTACATCCAACACGCCAATGCCATGATCAACATGGCCAACAGCATGGTCGCCGCCATTTTATTGCCCTGGCTGATCGATACCGAGGCCCCCTGATGCAGGGTATTCCACCACTTCACCGAAAAATAAATGATCGGCACATTCACCGAACCGACCAGCACCAACAATGCACCGGCCTTGTCGGCGCGCTTTTTGTCTTCAATCGCATTGACCAAGGCAAGATAACCGACATACAAAAACAACAGGATCAGGGTTGAGGTCATGCGTGCATCCCACGCCCAATAAGTACCCCAGGTCGGCCTGCCCCACAACGCTCCGGTCCATAATGCCAGCGCCGTAAATATGGCGCCAGTAGGCGCCAGTGCTTCGATCATCATTGACGATAAGCGCGTTTGATAGACCAGCGACAACACCGCATAACCGGCCATCACCAGATAAATGAACATCGCCATCCATGCAGTCGGCACATGGATAAAAATAATCCGATACACCTCTCCCTGCTGAAAATCTTCAGGGGCGACAAACAAACCCAAATAAAGTCCGGCCACACACAACAAACTTGCCAACGCGCCAAACCACGGCACCATTTTACCGGCCAGGGGATAAAACGACGAAGGAGCGGAATATTTAAACAGGCTCATGTTAATCCAGTCTTAATCCAAAGAAATTTTCACCGCTGCCGCAACCGCAAATGGCACTGCAACCATCCCCGACAGCGCCAGCGCCGCCAATAACGATAAATTTGCCGCCGCATCCAGACCGGTCATGGTGGACTCCACCGCACCCGCACCAAAAATCAGCACCGGAATGTAAAGCGGCAAAACCAACAAGGCCATCAAAATTGAGCTCCCGCGCACCCCGAGCGTGAGTGCCGCGCCGATCGCGCCCAACATCGTCAAAACCGGGGTACCCAGTAATAGACCGGCAAACACCACCAACAGTTCCTTCGCATCCAGACCAAATTGCAAACCCATCAACGGCGACACCAACGCCACCGGCAAGCCGGTGGTGAGCCAATGCGCAACCATTTTACCGCCACACAGCAATGGCAGTGGATAACGCGATAACACCAATTGTTCCAACGTGCCATCCAGATAATCCTGCTGAAACAAGCGCGGCAGCGTCAGCAGCACGGCGAGCAAGGCGCACACCCACACCACACCGGGGGCAATTCGTTTCAGCAGCACGGTTTCCGGGCCGATTGCCAGTGGAAACAAACTCACCACGATGACAAAAAATACCAGCGCCTGCACCAGCTCGCCACGTGAACGCATGGCGAGTTTGATGTCGCGGGCGGCTGCGACCAGCAGTCCGCGCTCCGGAGTTTGCAATTCAAATTCAGCTGGCGTCTGGACTTTCATCGCGTTATCTCCTGCATCACCAGTTCTTTGACCCGGCCTTGCAACGGCAGGGCCAAATGTGTGGCGATGACAGCGATACCGCCGCGCGTCAAATGGGCATCGACCGTTTGCAGCAGCAAAGCCACGCCGGCATCATCAAGCGCGTTGGTCGGCTCATCGAGTAGCCACACCCTGCGGTCACTAAGTAACAGTCTGGCCATGCCGATGCGGCGCTTTTGCCCCTGTGACAATTTACGGCCGATCACCTGTCTGCGGCCCAGCAAGCCGACCTGATTTAACGTTTCCAGCCGTACCGCAAGTGTGGTGTTGATGGTATCCAGCGCCAATTGATCGGCCAGATTTTCCTCGGCGCTGAGTTCGTCCTTTAACGCATTGGCATGGCCGACGTACAACACCGCCGCACGATGCAGCGGCGACAACATGGCCAATTTTTGGTCGTTGAGATAAACCTCCCCCCCGTCCGACGCGGCCAATCCGGCCAACAGCCGCAACAAACTGGTTTTACCCACGCCATTGGGACCGCGCAGAATCAACGCCTCGCCGGGCAGCACCTCAAACGACAAGTCGGCAAATAAAAAACGTTCGCCGCGCTTAAGCGTGAGCGCAGCCGCGCGCAGCCGGGCGGCTGTCACTATGGGACAACCTTGTTGATGGTGATGTTCACCTTTGACGCCGACGGTTTGACGGCGGTACTCACACCAACAAAATCACCGGGCTTTAAGACTGCATCACCGGCTTTGGAAATGCGCGCCTCAATGGTCACCGACTCAAACGACGACAAACTCATACCCGATGTCATGGCCATGGCATCGGTTAATGAATAGGCATGCGGCCAAACCGCCGGTGCACCGATCCGTAACACCGCCAGCGGCATTTTCGGGCCATCGGTCGCGCGTGCCAATACAAACATGATGTCGCCTTTGGCCAGTTTCGCCTTGAGTTCCGGCGCGAGATCAATTTGCCCTGACACGGTTTTTCCGGCCGCAGCCGTCGCAGGACCTGGATCGGCAGGCGGTGCGGCGGCTGGCGCTGATGGTGCGACAGGCGCGGGTGTGATGGCGGGCGCGGGGGCCTGCCGCGCGCTTTCCACCTGTGGCTGCTGCGGAAAAGCCGGTTGACCGGTTTTGATTTCGTTGATGATGGCAGTGACTTGTACAAAATCATCCGAATCCCTGGGCACCAACGATTTTAGTTTTTCCCAACTTTTGAGTGCCGCCGTTTTATTGCCGGCGCGCATGTCGGCGGTGCCGGCCAGGGCCAGCGCCTTCATATTGTTGCCGTCAATTTTTAATGCCTGCAAAATAAGTTGGCGTGGTTTGCCCTCAAATACGCCGTCTTGCAGCATCACCTCGGTATCGGCGTAATCAGCAAGCAACTGCGCATCATTGGGTGCAAGCGCGACCGCACGGGCAAAGGCTTTGGCCGCCAGGGCATATTGCCCGAGCGCGTTTTGCGAACGCGCCAACAGCACCCAACCCTTTGGATCGTTCGGGTTTTCTTCCATTTTCCGCGCCAAGTTTTCCACCAGCGCCAACACTTGTTTATCCGACATGGCGGCATCGGCCGGAGTGGACGGCTCCGTCGCCGATGGTGACGTGGCCAGCATGGTGCCGGCGTGGCTCCCTTGGGCACCCTGGTAGCCTCCCCAATACATATAACCAAGGGTGGCACCCACCACGACAAACAACGACACAACAATTGCCAGCGTCCACGCCGGTTTCGCGGCATTATTTACTGAAGGTGCAGGCCCATCCTGATCTTTCACTTCCAAGCTCACCTCGCCGACCATACGCGTGGCCAGCTCATCGAGGGCGCGATCACGCGCGGATTCGTCAATCAATCCGCGTTGAAACTCCGTTTCAATCTCCTGACTTTGCAAACGAAACGCGGCCAGATTGGCCGACTCGGTGGAAATGTCGCCCGCCACCACGTCTTGATCGGTAAAACGATGGCGCAATATCGGAAACAACACAAAAACCAGCGCCAGCAACAGCATGATGGAAGCAATCACATAAAACATAAGTTCAGGCCGAGAAAGAAATAGACTGACATTATAGCCAGCCACACTCTGTCAGGTTGAAATTTGCTGTCGGTCACCACATCGGCTTTTGTAACCGCCATGATTTGGCTGGTCGAAATTGCAAAATAATGACGCTTAACTTCAAATACCGCCATTTTTGGATAAACTAATCACGGCGCATGATTTACAAATTATAAAATTACGCCTCTGCTTCTTCGTATACAGATCCGGCCATTCAACTTTTTAAAAATCGTTCGTGCCGCTTGGAGCATCCGATCGGCTCTGCCAAGGATAGGCAATACAGTCAGCGTATGGTTTGTATGGTTTGCGCAGGTTGTGCCAAAAAAAACAAATGCCCCATCAGACAGTTCTGGAATACCGGCACTACCGTTATTTAAAAATTGCGCTGCTGGTCATCGTCACCTCGATCGCCGCGTACGTGTTTCAAGACGCGCCGGTTGGTCGATACGGCGGTACGCCGGTGGGATATGCGTTGGGCATCGCCGCTGCCGCCGTCGTTTTTTGGCTGATGTGGTTCGGCGTGCGCAAACGTCAATACACCGGGTCCAAAACAACTTTACAAGGCTGGTTATCCGCCCACGTTTATTTGGGTGCGGCGCTGATTATTATCACCACCTTGCACGCTGCGTTTCAGGTGGGTTGGAATATTCATACGCTGGCGTATTTGTTGTTATTGATCGTTATCGCTTCCGGTTTTTTTGGCGTCTATGCCTACCTGCGATTTCCAACCATGCAGACCAATAACCTCGGTGATGAAACCCTCAACGCGGTGTTATTACGCATAGGTGACCTCGACAAAGAAGCGCAGCGGCTGGTCATGACCCTGCCCGACAAATTTAATCAAGCCGTACAGCAAAGTGTGCAGTACACACTTATCGGTGGCAGCGTACGCAACCAATTACGACTCAAACATCCCGATTGCCCGACCAACAAAGCCATCCCCATTCTGGAAGACCAAACCAACAAAGCGGAATTGAACATCGAGCAGGCGCAGACCTTGCACGCGCTTTATAGCGTGATGTTACGCAAACAAAAAGCGGTCGTGCGCGCCCGCCGCGACATTCGCTTCCGGGCGATGATGCAAGTCTGGCTGTACGTGCATGTGCCGCTGTCATTTTGTTTATTGGCGGCGTTGATTGCGCACATCATCTCTGTGTTTTTTTACTGGTAAGGCGGTGTTGACGTGAAGCTACTTCTCGCCCGTCTCAACCGCAATAAACAAGGACAGGTCGCCCGCACCGATGAAATTCTTGAGTCCGAGTCAATTCCGATCGGGCGCGGCAGTGACTGCAAATTACATTTACCCGACCCGCGCGTGGCCTTACATCACGCCGTCATTCAGAAAGGCGCGGCCGACAGAATCAGCATTGACGCCACCCAGGGAGTGATTGCAATTGATGGCCGGTCCGAGCGTGCATCGTTGCTCAAAACCGATCTGCTGATCAAACTTGGCCCCTACACTATCATCGTGTTGCCGACGCCGGACGATGTGGATGTCGCCATATCGTTGGAATTGACCGAACCTTTGGCCGATCGCACCGAAGCAACCATACAAGCGCAAAAAATCGCCTCTGCCGGACTCGGCTCAACCTGGCTCTCCAAACGCCGGATGTCCTGGCTGCTTGCGGGCGTGGTTGCCCTGATTTTTATAATCTGGCCGATCTGGCATGTCGTGAATACCGACACCCATATAGTCGGCGAAAAAAAGCTCGCCAAGATCACCGCAGATGCGTCTTGGGATCCCGGTCCGCTTGATAGTGGTCATACCAGTTTTGGCCGCGATTGCATTCGCTGCCACCAAACGCCGTTTGTACAGGTCAAAAACGAAACCTGCGAATCCTGCCATAAATCCATCGGCTGGCATTTCGCATTGGAAACGGCGGCGGCCAAACAACTGCACACCAACGTGTTTAGTACCGATGGCAGCGAGGGAAGATGTGCAGCTTGTCACCGTGACCACAAAGGCAAAAATGCACTGAAGCGACAAGATTCGCCCTTGTGCACAGATTGCCACCGCGATCTTAAAACCCGCCATAACGAGGTGGCCTCACCCAATATTGGCGACTTTAAGAAGGATCATCCGGCGTTTAAATTGTCGATGCTGGTTGCAGGCAAAACCGGCAAAGACGCGGTCATACGGGTATCACAGAGCGACAAAAACAAACTGGTCGAAAAATCGAATTTGAAATTTCCGCACGATGTGCATCTGTCCGAAAATAATCGGGACGGTGTGCGCAGCCCGGGTGGCAAACGCGCCATGGAATGCAAAAATTGTCACGTGCCGGATGAAACCGGCACACGTTTTAAGCCGGTGACGATGAAAGAACATTGTCAGGATTGTCACTCACTTGAATTCGAACCAACGGCAACCAGCCGACAGGTGCCGCACGGCAAAGTTGATGATGTGATCGCGACCATCAATGAGTTTTATGCGCAAGCGGCCTTCATGGGCAAAACGATTGACCAGCCACCGTCAAAAATTTGGCGGCCGGGTGATGAGCCACGTACCGGTCCGGATAAAAATATCGCCTGGGTCAATCAAAAAGCCAAGGCCATCACCACCGAGATGATGGAAAAACGGGTTTGTTTTGCCTGCCATGAAATCACCCGTGTTGGTGTCGGTGCGGCACAATCATGGCATATCGCACCCATTGCCGTGACCAGACACTGGTTGCCGAAGTCCCGTTTCCCACATAGTCAGCACGCGACCTTTAGTTGCAAGAAGTGCCACGACGTTGAAAAGTCGCAAACCAGTGCGGATATTGCCATTCCGGATTTGGCCTCCTGCCAATCGTGTCACTCCGGCAATGTGCCCGAACAAGATAAAGCTCCCGGCAGCTGTGAAAGTTGTCACGGCTTTCACACCGGCGGCACCCGCGCCGGGGTACCGGTGGTACTACCCAAATTAAAAGATGTCGCCATTACCACCCGTTCCGGAGTGTTTAAACATCCAACCAGCACCCGTCCAGCGGCCAAATGATGCGCGCTCAAATATTTTCAACCAGTCTCGTCTGCAGTCTGCTATTGATTGCCTGCTCGGGCGGCGGTGGTAATGAGACAACTGTTTGTCAAACAAATTGCACACCACCGGCGGCACCAGCAGTCGATGCACTGTCCGTGGCCGATGTTGAGCGGGTGATTGCGCAGGCCGCGTCCGAAGCAAACGCACGCAGTCAGCGCGCCACCATTGCCGTGGTGGATCGGGTTGGTAACGTATTGGCCGTGTACCGCATGAATGGTGCCGCCACCACCTTTCGCATCAGTAGTGGCCGCGGCGTGAATGGCGGCTTGGAAAACATCGACATTCTGCCGGATGGCCTTGCGGCCATCAGCAAGGCCATTACCGGCGCCTATTTATCCTCCAACGGCAATGCATTTTCATCGCGCACCGCCAGCCAGATTGTGCAGGAGCACTTTAATCCGCGTGAACTTAATCAACCGAGTGGCCCGTTATACGGTGTGCAGTTTTCGCAATTGCCGTGCTCGGATTTAATGCGCCGCGCCAGCGACGGCAGCGTTGGCCCGAAGCGTTCACCATTGGGTCTGTCCGCCGATCCGGGTGGCTTGCCACTCTACAAAAACAATCGGCTGGTGGGCGGTGTGGGCGTGATTGCCGATGGTGTTTATGGCCTCGATCTCGACGCCACCGACATTGATCAAAGCATCGACGAATTGATCGCGGTGGCCGGTACCAGCGGATTCGCCGCACCGGATGATATTCGTGGCAATCGCATTACCGCCGATGGTCGCACCTTTCGTTTTGTAGACTCTGAATCGCTGCAGTCCAACCCGGCACAAGCGCCTGCCCTGGCGGCAATCAGCGGCGCACTTATTTCAGTCGGTGGCTATTTTGACGGCGCGATACGTTTCGGCACCTCGTTTGGCAACGCCGCATCGGGCTATCGCGCTGCCACCTCCACTGATCCCAGCCAGTTGGTGGCGCAAAGTGCATTTGTATTGGTGGACGCGGCCAACAACAATCGTTTTGCAGCCCGCGCCGGTACCGATGGTCTGATCACACTGGCCGAAGCCACCACCATTGCCAGCGAAGCCATCAAAGTCGCCAATCGCACCCGCGCACAAATTCGCCGACCACTGAATACCCAAGCACAAGTGACCGTGTCGGTGGTCGATACCAACGGCAACATTCTGGTCATCGCCCGCACACCGGACGCCCCGATCTTTGGCACCGATGTGAGTTTGCAAAAAGCCCGCACCGTCATGTTGTTTTCGCATCCAAATGCCGCCAGCGATCTTTCAGCCCTGCCCAACATCACCTACCTGGGTGCCGGCGGTAACCCGGTCGGTGGTGCGCGTACGTTTGCGCAAACCATTACCGCTACACGATCATTTTTTAACGACCCTGCCATGCTGTCGAACGGGATCGCGTTTTCCAATCGCGCCATCGGCAGCATCGCCCGCCCCTATTTTCCGGATGGCATTATCGGCACCAGTGCCGGCCCCTTGTCATCATCCATCACCAGTTGGAGCCCGTTTAATGTCGGCTTACAACTCGACCTGAGTTATAACGCCATCATTGCAGCCGCGTCCAGCCCAACCGGTGACTCAGTTACCGGTGGCTGCACCGGGTTATCCAAGGCAAGAAATGGTATCCAGATTTTTGCCGGGGCGGTGCCGATTTATCGGGGCAACCAATTGGTTGGTGCCATAGGTGTTTCCGGTGATGGGGTCGATCAGGACGACTTGATTTCCTTTTATGGCCTGCATAACGCGGGCGTGGTTCTCAACACCAACATCGGCAATGCGCCCAAACCAATACGTGCCGATAATTTAGTCCCGCAGGGACTCGGCACCCGTTTACGTTACGTGCAATGCCCGGTCGCGCCGTTTATCAACGGCAGCGAACAAAACGTTTGTGAGGGTTTGTGATGCGGCCGGCTTGGACATTGCCGAATAAGCCGTGCCAGGTGGTGTCCCTACACGCGCTGTTGCTGGTTTGTGCCGGCACTTGTGTCATGGATGTCGCGGCGTTTTCGCCACCAGCGTTAACGGCGCCACAGCAATTAGCCCCCACACCAGTGGACGAGGCCGAACCAATTGTGCGTTCGCGTGCACCGTCGGACACACGCACACCCATGAAATATCCATTACCGCCCATCGACCCGACAAAAGTCGATGCGCCGACTCCTATGGATATTCGTCAATCCATCTCAGTGCCGGACCGCTGGCGCATTATGGATTCGCTTGGGTTCAAATTTCCATGGTACGACCCGTATAACCACAACGTCTGGAAGGGTGACAAACCATTTCCACCGTTTGCCAAATTGCACGGTGGCAACAACAACGACTGGTTCTTGGCGCTGTCGGTGATTTCCGATTCGCTGATCGAGACGCGTCGGCTGCCGCTGCCGGTTGGCGCACAGTCGTCGTTGCGACCGGACGCGAACAATGTGTTTGGCCGTGGCAAACAAACGGTTTTTGTCGAGACCGTCATCCTGTCAGCGGCAGTGATCAAGGGAAACACCACCTTTCGCCCGCCCGACTACGAATTCCGTTTTGTGCCGGCCTTTCAAATCAACCATGCCCGCATCGGGGAGGTGCGCGGGTTAAAAATCGATCCGCGCCTTGGGAAGAGTCGCACCGACCGCCATTTTGCAGTGCAGGAATTATTCGGCGATGTGCATTTGCGCAACGTCTCCGACCATTACGATTTTGACTCGCTGCGGGTGGGCATTCAGCCGTTCATTTCCGATTTCCGTGGTTTTGTTTTCCAAGATGTGCCGTTCGGCGTGCGCCTGTTTGGCAATCGCGACAACAATTTTTGGCAGTACAACGTTGGTTATTTCCGGCGCATGGAAAAAGACACCAATAGCGGCCTCAATGACTTCAGCCAAAAAATGCGCCGCGATCATTTGTTTGTCGCCAATGCCTATCACCAGGATTTTCCGGTCATCGGCCATACCACGCAGGCAACCATCATTCACAACGTCAACCGTGAATCAGCGGCGGATTATTACGATCGCAACGGCTTTTTGATCCGTCCGGCGGTGATTGGTGACGCACGACCGCGCAACTACAACGTGACTTATGTGGGGTTGAGCGGCGACGGGCACATCGATCGATGGAATCTGACCACCTCGGTGTACGGCGCGTTCGGCACCGATCAGCGCCATCCGCTGGCGCAGAAAAAGCAAACCATTCGCGCCGGTTTCGCCGCCGCCGAACTTTCCCGCGACTTCAGCTGGCTGCGGGTGCGCGGCAATGCGCTGATTGCCAGCGGCGACAAAAATCCGTTTGACGGCAAGGCGACCGGCTTTGATGCCATTTTCGAAAACCCGCAGTTTGCCGGTGCCGACACCAGTTTTTTTATTCGCCAGGCGATTCCCCTACTCGGCGGCGGTGGCGTGGCCTTATCACAACGTAACGGTGTGTTGCCGTCGCTGCGCTCCTCCAAGGATCAAGGCCAATCGAATTTTGTCAATCCCGGCCTAACTTTGATTGGTATGGGCGCGGACGCGGACCTCACACCACGTATTCGACTGATTGCCAATATTTCCAAGCTCAATTTTATAAACACCTCGTCACTTTCGGTGTTGCGCAATCAACACGTCACGTCAAAAAATCTCGGAGTTGATATTTCGGCAGGTGTGCAAATCCGACCGGTCATGAGCCAGAACATCGTGCTCAACATTTCCGGCGCGGCGCTGCTTCCCGGCCGCGGACTCAAACAGTTGTACGATGAAGACAAACGTGGGCCGCAATATTCCGTGTTATTTAACTTGATCCTGACCTATTGAAATGAAACAAAACTCGTTTATGGGTAAGCCTTTTCAAGCAAAAATGTTCGTGAACGCGCTGCTGTGCTTGAGTTTGCTCGGCGCCGCTGTTGACACCACTGCCAGTGGCGGCGAAAAGCCGGTGGCGCGCAGCTACGCGGTGACGCCGGCTGCGCCGGCGCGGCAATCGGTCATGGACGAATCACAAAAGTCATTTGGCTGTGTGTCGTGTCATACCACCACCGATCGCCATACCATGCACGCCAATCCCGGTGTGGTGATTGGTTGCACCGATTGTCACGGCGGTGACGCCAAAGTGGTCAAGCCTGCCAATGTGGTTCGCACCGGTCAAGGGGAAAAACAATACGCAGAGTTGATGGCCAAGGCGCATATCCTGCCGCGTTTTCCCGCTGCCTGGAATACCCCGTCCAGCTCCAACCCGGAGTCAACCTACACACTGCTCAATCGTGAAGCGCGTGAGTTTGTGCGATTTATCAACCCCGGTGATTTACGTGTCGCCCGTGAAGCCTGCGGCGCCTGCCATCTGGAAATTATTCAGGCGGTCGAACGCAGCCTCATGTCAACTTCGGCGATGTTATGGGGCGGCGCATCGTATAACAACGGCATTCTTCCCTATAAGCGTTACATCCTCGGCGAAGCCTATACCGCCAATGGTGTGGGTGCGTTACTAAAGAATCCGGTGCCGGTCACCCCGCACATGACCGCGATGGGCATTCTGCCGTCACTCGCACCCTTACCCGCCTGGGAAACGATTCCACCGGGTGATGTGTTCCGGGTGTTCGAGCGTGGCGGCCGGGTGATCAACACACAATTCCCCGAAGTCGGATTACCCAACGTCAGCGGCGCGTTGCAAAAGCTGGATGAACCCGGCCGGCCGGACATCAAACAATCCAATCGTGGCCCCGCCACCGGTCAGCGAATCGCCGTACCGGTCATCAACATCACCAAAACACGCCTCAACGATCCCCACCTGTGGTTCTTGGGCACCAACGAACAACCGGGTGACTATCGCTCCTCGGGTTGCACCGCCTGCCATACCATTTACGCCAACGACCGCGACCCCAAACACAGTGGTCCGTATGCAAAGTTTGGCAACGAAGGCAAGAGTCAGAGCAAAGACCCCACCATCGACAAAACCAAATCCGGCAGTCCGCTCAAACACGAGTTCACCCGCGCCATTCCCTCGTCGCAGTGTATGGTTTGCCATATGCACCAGCCCAACATATTCGTGAATTCGTTTTATGGCACCACCATGTGGGACTACGAAGCCGATGCGCCACAAATGTGGCCGAAAAAACAAAAGTACCCGACCGCCAAAGAATCGTTTGAGATTTTAAAACGCAATCCTGAGGAAGCGGCCACTCGCGGCCTGTGGGGCGACCGCGATTTCCTCAAACGCATCTGGGAAAACAACGACAAAAAGAAAGACACCCAGTTCGCCGATTACCACGGACACGGCTGGAACTTTCGGTATGTGTTCAAGCGTGATCGCAAAGGCACACTGCTCGATAAAAACAATGCGCCGGTGGCCGATACCGATCCAAAAAAATTCGACAAGGCGGTACACCTGACCTCGATTCACCTCGACGTTGGCATGCATTGTGTGGATTGCCACTTCTCGCAGGACGTGCACGGCAACGGCCATATTTATGGCGAGGTGGCGGCGGCGATCGAAATTGATTGTATCGACTGCCACGGCACCGCCGACAAATTGCCAACACTGTTTACCTCCGGCCCGGCGGCCTCGCCGCAAGGTCGCGATTTACAACTGATGCGCACGCCGGATGGCCGCAAACGATTTGAGTGGATCAACGGTGACCTGTTTCAACGTTCGAGCCTCGATCCGAAACTCGAATGGAAAATGACCCTGGTAAAAAATAGTGTGACGCCTGGCAATGCCAAGTACAACGAAAAGGCGGCGCGCGCAAAATTAATGCACAGCGGTGCATCGGGACGCGATGGGAATTGGGGGCCGGGTAGTACACCAACCCAATCGGCAGCAAACGATTACGCCCACAGCAACGAAAAAATGACTTGTTACACCTGCCATCTTTCCTGGACCACCTCGTGTGCGGGTTGCCATTTGCCGATTCAGGCCAATGCCAAAACCGATAAACAACATTACGAAGGGGGCGAATCACGCAACTACGCCACCTACAACCCGCAAGTGGCACGCGACGATATGTTTCAGCTGGGTCGCCACGGCCCGGTCAAAGGCAGCCGTATTGCACCGGTGCGCTCCAGCTCGGCGTTGGTCCTGTCGTCGATGAATGCCAATCGTGAGCGTATTTATATCCAACAGCCGCCGATTGCCGCAAGTGGCTTTTCCTCACAGGCGTTCGCACCACACTACCCACACACCGAACGCAAAACCGAAACCAAAACTTGTAGCGACTGCCACGCCGCACGCGACGGCGACAACAACGCCATCATGTCGCAGCTGTTGTTACACGGTACCAACTACGTAAACTTTGTCGGCTTTAATGCATGGGTGGGCTCCGGCAAACACGTTGAAGCCGTACAAGTCACCGAATGGGACGAACCGCAGGCGGTGATTGGTAGTTATTTACACAAATACGCCTATCCGGATTGGTTTCAGAATCATCAAAAAGCCGGAAAAAAACTGCAACTGCATCATTCACAAAGCACCGGTGGTCAGGCCGGCTGTGTGCAATTGCGCGGCGAATATTTGTTCGTCGCGGAAGGTGCGGGGGGCTTTCGGGTCTATGACGTCGCCTCGATTGCCAACAAGGGCATCTCGCAACGCATTATCTCGGCGCCGTTTTCACCGTTGGGACAAAACACCAACGTACCATCCAAAAATGCCACTTGTATGGCTCTACCCACCAATCAAGCCATTGCACCGGAGCGCAACCAAGGCGACTTGATGCGCACCACCAATCAAGAGCAGGCGTTTCATCCGATTTACCACTACGCATTTGTGGTCGATGCGGAAGAGGGCTTGATTGTGGTGAACGTGGATACGCTGGCGGATGGTGAGCCGCGCAATAATTTCCTGAAACGCGCCGCAACCTGGAACGAAGGCAATGTGCTCAAAGGTGCACGCCACATCGTATTGGGTGGGTATTACGCCTACGTGGCAACCGACAGTGGTCTGGTGGTATTAAATTTGAACGATCCGCTTAAACCGAAGGTGGCGGCGAGTCTGCCTCTCGACAATATTCGAGCCTCTGCGTTGCAATTTCGTTATCTGTTTGTGACCACCGCCAAAGGCTTGGAAATCATCGACATCACCGACCCGAACAAACCCGCCGTCAAGGCCGGTGTACCGCTCGCTGATGCACGCCGCGTCTATGTGGCACGCACCTATGCCTATGTGGCGGCCGGGCGTGATGGCTTGGTGATTATCGATGTCGAAAAACCAGAACAGCCGCGCCTATACACAAGCTTTACCTCTGGTGACGGCATCAATGACAGTCACGACGTGATTGTTGGCTCGACCAACGCTTCGTTGTTTGCTTATATCGCCGACGGCAAGAATGGCCTGAAGGTGCTGCAACTCACTTCACCGGATTCACAACCCAAGTTTTACGGTTTCTCACCCGAACCCAAGCCCGAGCTGATTGCCTGGCGTAAAACCGATTCACCGGCGCTGACCCTGGCAAAAGGGCTGGATCGGGATCGGGGTGTCGATGAAACCGGTGGACAGATTGCCGTATTTGGACGAATTGGTTCACGGCCGTTTAATCGCGGCGAAATGGATAAGTTTTACCTGACACCGGAAGGTAAATTGTGGACCGTGACCGACGCCATCGAGACTGGAAAATTTGTACCGCTATCCGCGATAGTGGCCGCACCAACGGCGAGCGGAGGAGCACGGTAATGAATCTGACCCAAAATTTTTCCCGTCAATGGCTGAATGGTTGTGTGGCCATCATGACCATTACTGCCATCGGCTGCGCCATGTTGCTGCCGTTGCACGCCGCTGCCGCCACCACCGCGGTGACAAACACATCCTCACCGCTGCTGCCGTATCAGTCGCCACACAAAACAGAAGGCGCAGTGACCTGCGCCTCGTCGCTTTGTCATGGCGCAATTACCAGCTGGAAAGACTCCAACGTTTTACAAAATGAGTACATCACCTGGAGCCGGCTCGACAAACACGCCCGCGCCTACAACGTCTTGCTCAATGATCAATCAAAACTGATCGCAAAAAATCTCGGTCTGACGGAACCGGCGCATCAGGCAAAAATTTGTCTCGATTGCCACGCCCACAATATTCCCGCCGCACGACATGGCGAACGATTTACCTTACAGGACAACATCACCTGTGAAGCTTGCCACGGTCCGGCCGAAAAGTGGTTGCGTCCACACGTTGAACCCAACGCCAGCCATGCAAAAAATATTTCCTTGGGCCTGTACCCGACCGACGATCCACAGGCGCGCGCGAAATTATGTTTATCCTGCCACTTCGGCAACAAAGACAAACTGGTCACCCATCGCATCATGGGTGCCGGCCATCCACGCATGAGTTTTGAGTTGGAAAACTTTACCGCGTTGGCACCACGCCACTTTACCGTCGACAAAGACTACAGCCAACGCAAACGCGTCTGGGATGGCCTGAAAGTCTGGGCGATCGGCCAGGCATTGGCCGTCAGTGCCACCCTCGATATTCTCAACGACGACAAACTCGGTCGCGATGGTTTGTTCCCGGAATTGGTGCTGTTTGATTGCCACGCCTGCCACCGGCCGATGTCGGAAAACCGCCTGCAGACCACCACCCCACTCGGCACCCGTGCCACGCCGGGTTTGGTGCGTTTAAACGACGCCAATATGTTGATGCTGCGGGTGATTGCGCGCGCACTCGATCCGGCATTGGGTGAGAAGGTATCTGCTCATACCGTTAAGTTGCACCGCGCAATTGCCGGCGACGGTGACACACGCCAAGCAGCGACCCATTTGCAATCGTTGGCGGAAAACGTCGTCAATCTGATTGAAGCGAAAAAAATTGACGGTCCATTCATGACCTCGATCGCGCTGGGTTTGGTGGATGACGGCATTAAAGGTCTGTATCGCGACTACAGCTCCGCAGAACAAGCTGCGTTGGCGATTTCATCGGTGGGGCAATTCATGGCCAAACATGATGTGATGAAGTCACCAACCGCCTTTAATCGCGAATGGCAGAAACTCAACGCAACACTCAAACACGATGAAAAATTCAAACCGGAAGAGTTTGTTTCCGGACTCAGGGCGTTACGGCCCACCTTGGTTAAGTGAGGCACACAAACCATGACCATAGAACGATTTGAAATTGCCATTCTCGGCTCCGGCCCTGCCGGATTATCCGCCGCCGGCCATGCTGCGGAATTAAAGGTCTCGCATATTTTGCTGGAAGCCGAAAGACAACCGGCCAGCACAATTTTTAAGTATCAAAAAGGCAAACACGTCATGGCGGAACCAGCTGTGTTGCCACTGCGCAGCCCGATGAGCTTTTCCGCCGGCACCCGCGAAAATATTTTGGGCGCATGGGACAACGAGCTCAAAAAACTCGGCGTCAATATTCGTTATCAGGCCGAGGTCAAAACCATCACCGGCGAAAAAGGCGCGTTTGTCATCACCCTCACCAACGGCAGCAAGATTGAGGCCGGCACGGTGGTGTTGTCGATTGGTGTACAGGGTAATTTGCGTAAACTCGGCGCGCCCGGCGAAGACCTGATGGAAGTGCAGTATCAATTGAGCGACCCGGCAGAATTCAACGACGAAACCATTTTGGTGGTGGGCGCGGGTGACGCGGCGATTGAAAATGCGCTGGCCTTGGCCAAACAAAACCGCGTCATTATGATCAACCGCAACGATGAATTCACACGTTGCAAAGACGGCAACTTGTCGGCCGTGCTGGATGCTATCTCCAACAACATCCTCGAATGCCGCTTCGGCACCAAGATCGATCGGGTCGAATCGACCAACGGCGAAGGTGACACTCCGATTCGTTTTATCGCCAATACCCCGCAGGGTGTGGAAACCATCAATTGCCATCGGGTGATTGCCCGCCTGGGTGCGACCCCACCACGTAAATTGGTGGAAAGTTTTGGCATCACCTTCCCCAACAATGATCCTTCGTCGGTGCCGCAATTGTCGGCGCAATACGAATCAAACGTGCCCGGCATTTATATTATTGGTGCCTTGGGCGGTTACCCGCTGATCAAACAGGCGATGAACCAAGGTTACGAGGTCATTGAATACGCCCTCGGCCGCAACATCGAACCGGCCGACGAACCGCTATTGCGCGCCAAATTTTCGACCTATCGTGCGGCCAAGAGTGTCAGCGAGGGTCTGGATCGTATCCGCGAAAATGTGCCGCTGCTGTCGGCATTGACCACCTTGCAACTGCGCGAATTTTTGTTGGACAGCGAAGTGCACACCCCGGCGTTGGGGGCCACCATCTTTGCCAAAAACGATTACACCAATTCTTTCTTTTCGATTGTCGAGGGCTCGGCGACCGTTGCCATCAAGGGTGCCGACGGCAAAGACGCCACGGTGGTTTTGAGCAAGGGGCAATTTTTTGGCGAAATGGGTTTGATTTCCGGACGCCGCCGCACCGCCACTATTCTTGCCGGCGACGATTGTGTATTGATCGAAACACCACGCCGTTCGATGTTGAAATTGCTCGCCTCGGTTGAAGCCGTGCGCAAAACGCTTGATCAGGTGTCACTGAAACGGGCGGTGCGCCAATATTTGCAAGCGCAAATTGCCGAAGAAGAAGTCGACTTTTTGGTCGAAGGTGCGGTCATCAAAAAATACGCGGCCAATGAAACTGTCTTTAACGAAGGTGACAAAGCCGACGGCCTGTACATGATCCGCCGCGGCTCGGTGATGGTGTCACGCGCGATCTCCGGCAAAGAGGTGGTGATGTCGTACGTGTCGGCCGGAAACTACGTGGGTGAAATGGCGCTGATGTCGGATGCGCCCCGCTCCGCCACGGTGCGTGCGGCGGTACCCACCGAATGTGTGATGTTGGAGGCGCAACGGTTTGTCGACGTGGTCGGACGCAATAAAGCCATGCGTGGTGGTATGGATGCAAAACTGATGCAACGTATGTCGGCCAACCAGGCAATGGAATCAAACTCCGACTCGGGCAACCTGATTTCATTTTTAATGAAACAGGGGCTGGGCGAAGCCACTGACGTATTACTCATTGACGAGTCCTTGTGTATTCGCTGCAACAACTGCGAAAAAGCCTGCGCCGAATCCCACGACGGCACCTCGCGACTCGATCGCGAAGCCGGTCCTACCTACGCACAAATTCATGTGCCAACCTCGTGCCGACATTGTGAACATCCACACTGCATGAAAGATTGCCCTCCCGACGCGATTCATCGTTCACAAAACGGTGAGGTGTTTATCAACGACGCGTGTATCGGTTGCGGCAATTGTGAAAAAAATTGCCCTTACGGTGTGATCCAATTGGCGCCGGCCATTCCCCCGGTCAATAAACCATCCGTACTGTCCTGGTTATTGTTTGGTTTAGGTGATGAACCGGGCATGTCCAGCCAGAAGGTCGACAAGAAAGCACCGAAAAAAGCCGTTAAGTGTGACATGTGCAAAGACCTGAAAGGCGGACCGGCATGTGTGCGCTCCTGCCCAACGGGTGCGGCGTTGCGTGTGTCACCCGAGCAATTTTTGGATTACACCCGCTAGGAGTCCGCGCGGACCCCTGGCTTGCGAGGCACTTCGCCTCTTTGGTTTTGGCGGAGGGCGTGGGTGCAGCGTTCCGCGTGGTTCGGCGTGGTGTAAGCAACACCCCGCAAAATGTCGGCAGCGGCGGCCTTGAGAAAGCACATTTAGGAAATTCAGTTCCGCTACATCCGCGCAAAAGCGTCAACTGACAAGGTCGACCCGACCCGGCGACATGCGTGCCACCCAAAAGCAACTCGGGCACGCATCAGCCAAGATGACGGAGCACTATGTTCGCGCCCGTTTAGGAAATGTAGTTGAACCAGCGAAGTGGTTTTATCGCAGCAATAAAACCGTTGAATTGCGGAGCGCTCCGCAAGTCAACGGTTTCTCAACCGGTTCACACTTAACACAAGTACCTGATTTTATTGGTGGGCCGTGTTGGACTTGAACCAACGACCAAAGGATTATGAGCAGATTTGACGAGAAAAAACACTTATTTTTCAATGCATTAGCGCACAAGTCCTGACTGTGTATTGGACTGTGTACGCTATGCAAATCTGATTATGACTACTTTTTCTTAGCGTCCCTTTTTGCCTTCAATTGTGCTGAAAGTCGACCTGCGTTTTCTTTGAGTTGTGAATCAAATTCGCCCATCGAAACTGCTTCGCGCAATTTCTCGAACACAGGAATCAGGTTCGTCATTTCGCCAACTTCAACTGCGGTTTTACCTTTGGCGATCTCCAACGGTTTGTAGCCGTAACGAAGTTCGACGTAGGTTTTGCCGTCGTTGCCCTTGAACCACATCTCACGCACCAAAGCATCGCGTTGCTGCGTCAGAACCGCGCCTGTCTCGTCATTCTTTACGCGCTTGATACGTGACACCGTCAAACGCTTTCCTTGCGACGCTGCGCGTGCTGCTTCGATCTGCTCGTGGATCGACGTAATCAGTTTGTTGCGACGAATAACTACCGCATCGACACGATTTGGACGTGTTACCGCCGATGCTTTTAGTGTTTGTAGGATGCTTGCCATGAATGCCTCGCTTTGTTGTTGATGACAAAAACGATGCTATGGACTTGGTGATTTACTGTCTATCTGCGAAGATATTTACTTGGCTGTCCGATAGTTAGTGCTCGTTCAAGAGACGCTCGCTGCTGCAGCGAGCGTCTATCGCTATTTAGGTGCTGAAAGTAATTTTGTGTAGACTGATTTTTGTTACAGTGATTTCGTACCGATGTCGAGTTTTCTGCCGACTTCCGCATACGTGAGTTTCTGCTCGGTGATGAGTTTGAAGGCTTCAGCTTTGAATTCGGCGGTGAAAGTGCGGCGGGGAATACGTTTCAAAATGACTCCCATGAAAAACGTTGGGACACTACTGACTTGGGCTATATGAAAAGAATTAAATTTATTGACTTGTTTTGTGGAATAGGTGGCTTTCACTATGCCATAGAAGATGCTGCGCGGAGATTAGGATTTGAGACCGAATGTGTATTTGCAAGTGATATAGATAAAGAAGCAAGCGTCGCTTACAACGAAAATTTTGGCATTGACTCACATAGTGACATAACAAAAATAGATGCTAAAGACATACCGCCACATGACATATTGCTTGCGGGATTTCCGTGCCAGGCGTTTAGCATTATCGGTGCAAGAAAAGGGTTTGACGATACAAGAGGCACACTATTTTTTGACATAGCACGAATACTTAAAGAGAAGCAGCCCAAAGGTTTTGTCTTAGAAAATGTCAAGCAACTTCGAGGGCATGACGGTGGCAGAACTCTTGTTGTAATACTGGACACCCTAAAGGAATTAGGGTATCAGGTTGAATACAAAGTGTTGAATGCAAAAGATTTTGGATTGCCACAAAAAAGGGAACGCATCTTTATTGTGGGATGGAAATCAACTCTAAAATTTGATTGGGAATTTGACGAAGTGAAAATGACGCCATTATCAAAAGTTTTGGAAAAGAAAGTCGATAACTTTTATTATGCCTCCGAAAAAATTGTCGCTAGTAGAATGTTGAATGTAAAAGCAGCGCAAATTGAACATAATCGACCGACCATTTGGCACCAAAACAAAAGTGGCAACATAAGTGCGCACGAATATAGTTGCGCTTTACGAGCTGGCGCATCTTACAATTACTTGTTGGTAAATGGCGTGAGAAGAATGACAGAGCGTGAAATGCTTCGGCTGCAAGGATTTCCAGAGCACTTTAAGATAACGCATACATACGCGACAATAAGACGCTTTGCGGGAAATTCATTACCAATTCCAACTGCGAATGCGGTAATCTATATGCTTATTGATAAAAATATCAAAAAAAGCTATGAGCCAAAGACTACCAAAGTTGCGACAAGCAATAAAGTCCACACCACTGTATCCACTTAACAGCTTTCCAAGCCAATTTGCAAAAAAATTAGCTGAATCAATTTGTGTGCATATAGCTACGCGAGGTGAGGCTGATTTAGAGGGAAATGAATGGGAACAAATATTTGCGAATTGTATTGGTGCTAAGTGGCATCCATCAAATATTGGATTGGACGACATTCAACACAACCAATCATCTACGGCTTGGGGTGCGAAAACTGTAAAAGGAAAAATTCTAACAACAAGTGAAGCAAACTTAAACCCACAAAAAGTGAGATTGATAAGTGGGCGAAATTCACCAAACTATAGTTACGAAGAAACAATTGACCCAAAAACGTCAGATCCAAATAAAGTTGGAGAGATGGTGCTTGATATTTGGAATACAAGAGTTAGAGAAGTAAGAGCACATTTTGGAAATTTAAGAACTGTGGTGTTGCTAAAAGGCGATGCGCTTAAAAGTGTTGCTGTATTTGAAATGGAAACAGAACTTTATATAGTTAAAGAATTTACTTGGAAGTGGAATAAGAATGGCAACTTGGAAGGATCCGATACAAATTCGGAGCATAGATTTACTTGGCAACCACACGGTTCGCAATTTACGATAATTGAATTTATTCCAACCAATGCGCTGCGATTAGCGATTAAACGACCAAAAGACATACCAAAATCAGAAGTGCTAAAGCAAATTGGCTTTAACGATACTTTTTTTAGTAGGATTTGATATCAGTAGTGTCCCAACGTTTACAAAGCAAGGCAATTTAATCGAATGATTTAATTGGTGAATTTAGCATTTACGTATGGTTTCGATTTGAATTGAAAAGCAAAATGCGCCGCTTATGAAATCAACAACTTACGGGCAAAATTACAGTCAAAATTCAAACGTTGGGACACTACTGATTTGATATGGGAAAAGAAGAATTAGAAGAGAGATTTGTGGGGTATCTGACTCGTAAAATGAAACGAGATGGTAGGCTATACGGCAAGAGTTATTTGAAAGACAAGCTTGCACGCCTAAGAAGATTGCAGAAAATCCTCCCAATCTCCAAATTAGGAAATATTACCGATGAAAATTATTTTGAACTTACAGACAAAGTAATGAAAAAGTTGAATCAACCTATTGGGTCTATTGGCAGGAACTATAAGTATGGTGACTGTATGGTGGTAATGCGTTTGTTATATGAAATGAATAATGCAGGCAAGCAAGGAAAACGATATGTTTATTATGGCGGAGTAAAAGTTCCTAATGCTAGATAAAATATATCTTCACTAAATAACACAGTCTGCAAATTTTGCAACGCATGAAATGCGTGAGTGCACCTATGCTCTAAATCAAATCTATTGCTCGGCGCATCATCTCATCGTTTAGATCAATATAGCGTTGCGTGGTGCTCATGTGTTTGTGTCCTGCCAACGCCATTAGCACTCGAACGCCAACCCCTTTGTTCGCAAGCGTCGTGATGAATGTTCTCCGACCACTGTGACTCGTCGCACCTGCAATTCCTGCACGGTGATACCAAATCCGCATCATTTGGCACAGCGTATTGCCGCTGAATCCATTTCTATTGCGTTGAGAACCGATTAGCGGTGCGTTGCTGTCATTGAATTTCGTTGCTTTGATGTATGACGCCAACTCGCGCTGCAATTTGTTGCCGACGATTACGACGCGTCCCTTGTTGCCCTTTGTTTGGTCAGAGCTCAATCGAATCTCCGATTTGATCGTTCCATCGACGTTGAGTACATCGGCAACTTTGATCGCGGCAATTTCACCGACCCTCATGCCGCCCCATGTTGACAACAAAATCGCCGTTCGATTGCGCGCAGGATGCGGACCGATTGCTAAACGAGCCAGGACGGCACGTAGTTCTTTTTCGCTGAGTGTTTTTGCTTGTGGCATTTTTGTAAGCATCTAATGAAATGATGTGCCAACGGTAATTGCTTATTTAATTAATGTCCATCTTTTTGGACCGTCGAAAAAAATGCTTAGCACTCAATCGGTTGGCACTACAAATAACAAATTGTGGAAAATGTTAGATACCGAGAAAGTTGCTGTCCGTCGCCTTACGTGTTGGTCGCGGTCACTTGAACTGAACTGATTTTGACTTCAAGAACTCCTTGATCGCTACTCGGTAAACGTACGAAGGTTTGGTGTCCCAATCAGCCGCAAATTTGCTGACGAAATCGTGCCATGTCTTTGGCAATCGAAGCGAGGTCAAATGCTTTTCGGTTTTGGTGTTTTTCATGTCTCTCCCTTAGGTTTCTATAACGATCAACGTAAAGTCGTTTGCGCCATCGCGCATCTCGTTTATCTCGCGGACAAATCTATACATTCCAAATTGGTTGGCGACGTCAGCGCTAAAGATATTCTTGATTTCATTATTTTTAATGAAGTCGCTTAGCTGCTTCTTAGTAATCATTTCGTATTCCATATTTTTCCTTTTTAGGTTTCCAATAAGATCAAGGTTATTTTCCTTTTGGAAATTCTCTTTTTCTTGATCTCATTCATGAAATTGGTTAGACCAAAATCATCTTCAATGTCATCAATCAATAAGTTTCTTATGTTGGCTGCTTGAATTAATTTCATTAGGTCTTGTTTTGTTTTGATTTCTTTCTTAAGCATTCTTTTCCCTTACACGATTTCACGTTAACGTGTTGTCTTGTATTTATCGGGCTAAAGAATCGAAGATGAATCTAACGGCAATAAAGTGAACTGCAACCTTAGAAAATTGCACTCATTCAGATATCCATAACAAAAATTGGTCGCGGTTAATCCACAGACCTCACCACTGACTACTACTGTTTACCCAATCTCGCCGAACCGACGTTGCTGAAACGGAACCTGCTTCGTCACGTAAAACAGCAACTGTTCAAGGTCAACTACGCCGCGCACGTCCACCTGCGAAGAATGCGTGCTCGTACCAAACATTTTTTGCCATTGCTTGGACACGAATTGCTCCACTTGCTCAACACTTCTGCGGACGCTGCCGTCGTGCATTGCTAACAGGTGAATATGTACTCGACCTGTTGCTTCACCGACCTCGCGCGTTGCGACGATGGTCAAGCGCGAGTTTTGCTCGCCGCGTGCGCAACGCCGCCCAAAGCAAAATTGATTCAGTCGCTTTGAAATTTCCGCAATGATTGGCTCGCAATTATCGAAATGCCGACTCGTCTTTGGGTCGACATATGAGTCAACGCATCGATTGGTATTCAGCGTGATGAAGTAACCGTGCTGCTCATGTGCAAGTCGCTTTTGCCATGCCGAAACGACTTCGGCTTGCGAATAGAATCTTGAGGTTCTTGTGTCCATTTTCCGTGTGCATACTTGTGTTGTTGTATGTTCTATTTATGCTTGGGACGGACCAAAAATGCCGAAATCTGAAAATAAATTTTGATTCAGATGCGGTTTTTAACGCAAGTGATTGCTTACATCGAGTTAGGGCACTCCGCAGGTGCTTTTCCGTTTCATTGCGTACCATAAGCTTATCGATAAGCGTCACAACGAAAGCGCGCTGCTACTGTTTCGGTGCGTAGCGTTTACCGCCCAAGCTTTCAGCCACCTTAATTGGCGTCAGATGCGAGTAGTGCTTCTCGATCATTGCAATCGAAGTTCCCATCTGTTTGGCGAGGTCATGAATAGGAATCTTGTCCTCGACTAAGCGCAAAGTTGCATAAGTATGTCGCAGCGAGTACAACGTCCTTTCGTTGCCGTGCCCATCTTCGAGCAAACCGATTTCTAAGAGAAAATCGCGGAACGTGTGGTTCAAGTTCTTCGTCTGCTTGCCGTCAGACATCCGAAAAACATGCTCGTCAACTTTGGCTTTCAGCAACTCATCGAACGTCATGTCTTTTAGCGAATCAAACCGAAGTTGAATTCGGTTGAAGTACGTCTCGCAGGTATGACGGGCAACCAACTCGCGCTCGCCTGTTTTGCCGCTTACGCTGACGATCAAATACCGACCATCTTTGGCTTCATGCCATCTGAGGTTTTTCCACTTCAAGTTTGCTGCTTCGGTACCTGCACGAATGCCTGTGTTGGCGAGAATCAACACGTAATCCCAAAGTAACTCGCGCATCATCTTGCTACGCGGTTTGTTGGCTTTTTTTACCCAATGCCGAAGATTTGCCGTTAACTTGCGCCATTCTTCCAACGTGAAGTCAGGACGGCGTTTTGATTTGCGACCATTCTTCTGCAATGCAGGAACGTTCTTGCGTGTCGCGAGTCCTTCTTGCACGGCGAGGTCGAAGATGCGGTTCATCGCCGCATTGTGGTTGGCAAGCGTCGACGCAGCAGGGGTCTTGCCCATTTGCTCAATGCGCCATGCACTGAATGCTTCGAGTTCGTTGTCGCCGATGTTATCGACGTGCCGCGATTTGAAAAATGGAATAAGGTATTTTTCCGTCGCCATGACGTAGTCCTTATAGGCGACTTTCCCTGTTCCGTTCGCGAGCGCTTTTTCCATCAGTGCTACTGATTGCTTTGCAACATCGGAAAACCGTTTGCTAATCGCGTTTAAACCGTCTTCTGCGCGAAAACGTGCTCTGTCGTATGCGTCGCCTGCAATACGTTTGGCTTCTGTCAGATTTGATCGCTTGGTCGATATGCGATGCCACCCTGAACTCGGCAACTTGAAGCGCGCCTGCCACTTCGACGAAAGGTCTCGCCGATACAAGACGACTTCGCCGTCGCGTATTTTGTAAGTACGTTGTGAGGTCAATTCATTCGCCGTAAAAGTCGCGTCACATTCAGGACATCTCAGCACGCTATTCAGCATGATGAACCATGCGGAATGCCACGTAGAAACACCATGCTAACTGACAATTTTGGCGTCGCAGAAATTTGCGACTGTGCAATGACTGTGCACGCACAGCAAATTTGGCGCGAAAAATAAACCAATCACAAGTCATTGATTTATATAGCTTTTTGGTGGGCCGTGTTGGACTTGAACCAACGACCAAAGGATTATGAGTCCTCTGCTCTAACCAACTGAGCTAACGGCCCTGCGTGTTTCTGCTGCTTACGTCCTCTGCTCATTTTTCGTCGATTAAACTCCGACGAAAAATCCACTGCGCGGCATGCATGCCGCTTAAATTCGCGAAGCACAAGACATGCCGCAGGGCATCTCTTGTGTCCGCGCTCTTCCAACTGAGCTAACGGCCCTTTGCATCAAAAAACTACTGCAAAAGTCACAGTGTCGTGCAATTATAACGGAGCAGGCCGCGTTGCCCGATCACGTTATCGTCTTATCGTCCGTGTGCAAAAAATATGCCCCATCCACTTCACCCCACCAAGACCAACAAATCCGCCGTCTTCCCCAAGTCGGCGGCCGCGCATTATTTGGCACCGCTGTTTATACCGCGGTCGGTGGCGTTGGTGGGGGCATCGTCCCGCGAAGGTTCTTTGGGCCGTTTTGTATTCGAAAACATGCTGGCTGCGGGTTTCAGCGGCGAGATCTATCCGGTCAACCCCAAGTACAAGTCTATTTTTGATCGGCCAACGTTTGCCTCGGTGACCGATCTGCCGACCGTTCCGGATTTGGTAGTGATCGTTTGTCCGGCGCATACCGTCGCGGACATCCTCCACGATGCCGGTGTAAGAGGTGTGCCGGCTGCGCTGGTGCTGTCTGCAGGGTTTGCCGAGATTGGTAAAGAAGGCAAAATTCGCGCCAGACTGATTGCGGCAGAGTTGAAGCGTTATGGCATGCGGATGCTGGGGCCAAATTGTGTTGGTTTGATGCGCCCGGCCATCGGTTTAAACGCGACCTTTGCCAACGCCACAGCCAAGCCGGGGGCAATGGCGTTGGTTTCACAATCGGGGGCCGTTTGCACGGCAATTCTAGATTGGGCAGCCACCACGGAGATTGGTTTTTCGAGTGTGATTTCGTTGGGGGGTGCACTTGATCTGGATTTTGGTGACGTGCTGGATTTTTTGGTGCACGATCCGGAAACAAAAAGCATTCTGATGTACATCGAAGGAGTACGCGATGCCCGTCGGTTGATGTCGGCCTTGCGCGCGGCGGCACGGGTCAAACCGGTGGTGGTGCTGAAGGCGGGACACAATCAATCCGGCAAAGCGGCGGTACTCAGCCATACCGGTGCCCTCGCGGGCAGCGACAAGGTGTGGAGTTCGGCGTTGGCACGGGCCGGTGTGGTGCGCGCCAAATCTTCGATGCAATTATTTGCCGCGGCCAGGGTGTGCTCAGACCCGCGATTTGCCCGCAGTCTTGGCGGTGACCGATTGGCGATTATCACCAACGGCGGCGGGCCTGGGGTGGTGGCGGCCGATTGTGCGGACGACAATCATTTGCCACTGGCAACCCTTGAAGCCACCACCATTAAAAAATTAAATGAGGTGTTGCCGGTGCATTGGTCACACGCCAATCCGGTCGATATTATTGGTGACGCGCCAGCCGAGCGATTTGGCGCGGCGTTGGCAATTGTATTGGCCGACAAAAATGTCGATGCAGTGTTGGCCATGTATTGCCCAACGGCGATGACACGAGGTGAAGACGCGGCCGATGCCATTATTCCATTGGCGGTTGAAGCGATCGCTGAGATGAAAAAGCCGGTGTTTACCGCCTGGCTGGGTGGTGCGTCGATTGTCACCGCCAGAAAACACTTCGCCGACGCCGGTGTCGCCAATTTTCTGACACCCGAAAGTGCGGTGGAGGCTTTTTCACATTTGGCAAAATTTCACAAGCATCGGACCATGCTGCTAGAGTCGGTCCCCACCTCGGTGTCGATGAGCCTGACGGATCTGGAACAAGCGATTGCCACCGCGCAAGAAATTCGCCAGGTGGCGTTGGCGGAAAACCGCACCTTGTTACGTGAAGCGGAGGCGAAAGCGCTGTTGGCGGCATTTCAGCTACCGGTCAAGGTCGGCGAACTGGTCACATCACGCGCGGCGGCTGAAGCCGCAGCGAAGAAAATGGGCTTCCCAGTGGTGCTCAAAATTGATTCGCCTGACATTACCCACAAGAGTGATGTCGGCGGCGTACGTCTGAATCTGGTTAACACCCGCCAGGTTAGCGGCGCGTTCGACGCCATCATTGCGGCCATTGCTGATGCTGCGCCACTGGCAAAAATCAACGGCATCAACGTCCAACCGATGCTGAAATTTAATCACTCGCGTGAAGTGTTGGTGGGCATTTCCCGCGACGCCACGTTCGGGTCGATCATTTCATTTGGCACCGGCGGTGTCGCCGTTGAGGTGGTGGGGGATACGGCCGTTGCCTTGCCACCACTCAATGCTGTGCTGGCAAAAGAGTTGATTGATAAAACCGATGTCGCAAAAATGCTCGGTGCCTACCGCAACATTCCGGCCATCGACGAGGCGGCATTGCTGGATGTGGTGGTGCGTGTCTCGACCATCGCCTGCGCCTTGCCGTGGGTGCTGGAAATGGACTTGAACCCGGTGCTGACGCACCCCGCCGGTGCGGTGATTGCCGATGCACGCATTGTCATCGATGCCCACGCACCGATGACGGATTCGCGCTACCGGCACATGGCGATTTTTCCGTATCCGATTGAGTTGCAGCAATCGTTGACGTTGCGCGATGGATCACCGATCAAGGTGCGGGCGATCCGGCCGGACGACGCCGATCGCGAACGTGCCTTTGTGGCCGCCATGTCGGATACATCTCGTTATTACCGATTTTTTCATTCACTCACCGCACTGTCCGATGAAATGATCGCGCGTTTTACCCAGCTTGATTACGATCGCGAGATGGCTTTGATTGCGCTGACCGAAGATGAATCGGAAATTGTTGGTGTGTGTCGTTATCATCCCAACGCCAACGGCGTCAGTGTTGAGTTTGCGATTGCCATTGCCGATAAGTGGCAACAAAAAGGCATGGGCAGATTGCTGATGGACAAACTGATTCACTGCGCCCGCGACGCCGATTATGCCAGCGTTGAAGGCTCCGTCTTGCTTGCCAATGTCGGCATGTTGAAACTGGTGGCTGCACTCGGATTTCAAACCGAACACAGTTCCGATGCAAACGACACCATACGGGTGAACCTGTCACTTCGATAATCAGACTTGACACCAGCCGACAACAATGCAGAAAACAAAAAAGGCAGCCAAGGCTGCCATTTTTGTTTGCATCTATTCGATGTGGTGTGTGTGACCCACCAACAACGATAAAATTGAACGTTTTAACCTGCATATTTCACGGGGTTGCGTGCGAGAGTGGGTCGATGGACGTGTGATTTTCCGTTCGACTGACCACGGCATAGCCGGCCGTGTTTGGCAAATGAGCACGGAAAGAGAACGGAAAAACGCATGTTCAGCGGCCTGTAATCGGGCGCAAAGGATCCGTGTTCAATAAAAACCAAATTGGATGACAAAGCGCAATACAACTTCACGGGCCAGTCCCCAGGCGGAGTGGGGCCGACCCGTGAAATATGCAGGCTAGGACTCTTGCTCCAAGAAACTCTTTAAACGCTCGGAACGGCTCGGGTGACGCAGCTTGCGCAACGCCTTGGCTTCAATCTGGCGAATACGCTCACGCGTCACGTCAAACTGTTTGCCAACTTCTTCGAGTGTGTGGTCGGTGTTCATTTCAATACCAAAACGCATCCGCAATACTTTTGCTTCGCGAGGCGTGAGTGAATCCAACACATCTTTGGTGACATTGCGCAGCGACGAATATTGTGCTGCATCTGTTGGCGCCAATGTGTTGGTGTCTTCGATGAAATCGCCCAGATGGGAATCATCATCGTCGCCAATCGGCGTTTCCATCGAGATTGGCTCTTTGGAAATCTTCATGATCTTGCGAATCTTTTCTTCCGGCATTTCCATTTTTTCCGCCAGTGTCGCCGGATCAGGCTCGAGGCCGGTTTCCTGCAGAATCTGCCGCGAAATACGATTCATCTTGTTGATGGTTTCGATCATGTGAACCGGAATACGAATGGTCCGCGCCTGATCGGCGATCGAACGGGTGATCGCTTGACGGATCCACCATGTCGCATAGGTGGAGAATTTATAACCGCGACGATATTCAAACTTGTCGACGGCTTTCATCAGACCAATGTTGCCTTCCTGGATCAAATCCAGGAATTGCAATCCGCGGTTGGTGTATTTTTTGGCAATCGAAATCACCAAACGCAGGTTGGCTTCGATCATTTCCCGTTTTGCGCGGCGTGCTTTGGCTTCGCCAATCGACATTTGCCGTGAAATTTCTTTTAAATCCTTGATCGGAATACCCACGTCTTTTTGGATTTCAATCAGGTTTTCCTGCAGCTCAACCACGGCCGGTTTGAATCGCAACAACGCAACGGCATAAGCCTTGGCGTGTGGCGCGGCGATTTCATCTGCGATCCACTTCAAATTAATTTCATTACCCGGGAAGGCCTTGATAAAGTGCGCGCGTGGCATGCTGGAATTTTGCACACACAGATGCTGAATCTCGCGTTCTTTTTTGCGCACCGAATCCACCAGTCCGCGCAGTCCGTTGCACAACGACTCAACCTGCTTGGCACCAAAACGAATCTGCATCAATTCGGCAGATAACTCTTCCTGCAAATCTTTGTAGGCGCGGGCGCGATAGCCCTTTTCAACCAGCACCTTTTTCATCTTCTTGTAGATTTTGCGAATCTGGTTGAAGTGAACCATCGACTCTTGTTTTAACTGCGCCAGGTTGGCGGCGGCAATAGCGCCATCCTCATCGGCATCTTCTTCCTCGTCGTCGTCAAGCTCGTCGTCATCTTCCAATTCTTCATCGGACAATTGCGACTCTTTGACTTCGTCTTCATTTGGATCGACCAACCCATCGATCACTTCATCGATGCGCATTTCATCACTCTCAACTTTATCCGCGAGGGCGAGAATGGCTTCAATGGTGGTCGGGCAGGCGGAAATCGCCTGGATCATATGTTTCAATCCGTCTTCGATGCGTTTGGCGATTTCGATTTCGCCTTCACGGGTCAGCAATTCAACCGAACCCATTTCGCGCATGTACATACGCACCGGGTCGGTGGTGCGTCCAAATTCAGAGTCAACCGTTGACAGCGCCTGTGCCGCTTCTTCATCCGCATCGTCGTCGGCAACAGCAGGGGCCGCCTCGTTCATCAATAACGTTTCGGCGTCCGGCGCCTCGTCATAGACTTGAATGCCCATGTCGTTAAAGGTAGTGATAATGGCTTCGATTTGTTCCGCGTCGACCATGTCCGGCAAATGGTCGTTAATTTCGCCGTAGGTCAAAAAGCCACGGTCTTTGCCCATCGAAATCAGACCTTTCAGACGGGTTTTCTGTGCCTCAACATCAGCGGGTGCCATTTCGGCAGACTTCGCCTGCCGTCCCTTTGGGAATGGATATTCGTCGTGATCTTGAGCGCTTTTTGGTTTGCGGGCCATTTTGTAATCCAGATAGAGGCAGATTTAGCGGCGTGAAAAACAATGGCGCAGATTCTTTCGGCCAAAGCCCTTCAGCAATGCTAAACAGGGGGCAAGAGGGGGAAACAGAACCGTCAATTTTATCACGCCAGCCGTTTTTACGATAGGTCTAGCTTGATTTTACCAATCGCGACAAGGACTTATCGCCATAGAGTGGCCTGGATCGCAGAAAGTTTCACAGCAAAAATAATGCCACAGATGAAAATACATAACAAATACACCGGATTTCAGCCAATAACAGCTGGGAATGCCCGTCTTTATTCAAGCTTCAATCTAAGCCGAGATCTTGGGCGCGCCGCATGGTCTCCGCCCGCTTTATCGCCACATTGGCATCTTTGCGCAACCGATTCAGCGCTTCGGCAAATTCGGTGTCCAAATCAAGCCGGTCGGTATCGACTTCGCTGAGCAATAACGACGCTTGTTTCAATGAGTAGACATCCTGACTATCGCGAAAGTGTTCGACAATCATGGCCTGATGCAACACTTCACCGTCATGTGCACGAATATACGACGCCACACGAAAGGCAGTGCCCAGTGGCGTGTCGTCATCCTCGGCAACATTGATATCAAATTGATTGGCCAGCGACGGCTTGACCAGCATGCGACCAACAATTTGAATCGCCAATCCGACTGCCGGCGCTTTAATACGTGGTGCAGGGGCGCCGGCTTCCGGCCCCTTTTTTCCCCATGGCTTAAACGGCTTATCAGGCGACCAGATTTTTTTCCCGGGTGATTCGCCTTGTGGTGTTGCCGATGGTGTGCCATGCGACGAGGCCTGATGAGACTTCGCAGTACCAACATGAGGTGTTTGACCGAGTTGCGCCGACAACGGCACCATTTCTTCAATTTCTCGTGCGCTGAGACCGGTTTCTTCAACCAATTGTCTGCGCAACATATATGCGAGCGCTGGCGCAACAATCTGCCCGATATAGGGTTTGACCAAAGCAATCAAACGGCTGCGTCCTTCCAAGCTGGTCATGTCAACGTTCGCGCGTATTTCGTCAAATAAAACCACCGACAACGGCGCGGCCTGTTTGAGTGCGTCGAGGAAGGCATCTTTACCCAACCGTCGAACATACGAATCCGGATCATCTTCAGCTGGCAAAAACAAAAAGCGCACTTCTTTGCCATCGGTGATGATCGGCAGGGATTGTTCGAGCGCCCGCCATGCGGCCCGTCTGCCGGCTTTGTCACCGTCAAAACAAAACACCAGATTGTCGGCCATGCGTAATAATTTTTCGACATGAGTTGGTGTGGTGGCGGTGCCCAATGTGGCGACGGCGTTTTCGACCCCGGCCTGCGCCAGCGCAACCACGTCCATATAACCTTCCACCACAATCACGGTGTTGTCATCGCGAATGGCACGGCGCGCATGAAATAAGCCATACAACTCACGGCCCTTTTCAAACAACGGTGTCTCGGGAGAATTCAAATATTTGGGTTCGCCCCGGCCGATCACGCGACCGCCAAAGCCAATCACGTTGCCACGTTGATCAAGAATTGGAAACATGACGCGATCTCGAAAACGATCGTATCGCCGACCCTCTTCCGAGTCGATCACCAAGCCGCATTCTTTGAGTGCGCCCGCCGTGTAGTCCTCCACCGCGCCTTTTAATCCCTGCCAATCTTCGGGTGCAAAACCGAGGCCAAATTTGGCGGCAATTTCACCGGTCACGCCGCGCCCCTTGAGATAGTCAATCGCCTTTGGTGACGACTTTAATTGGCACCGATAAAATTGCATGGCGGCCGACATGATTTCACCGAGGCTGGCGGAAATACGCGCTTTTTCCAGGGACTCTTCGCGGTTGGCTTCATTTGGCAATGACATGCCCACCGACTCTGCCAGCTCTTGCACGGCATCACGGAATCCCAGACCGCTGTATTCCATTAGAAAACTGATGGCGGTACCGTGGGCACCGCAGCCAAAGCAGTGATAAAACTGTTTGGCCGGTGCCACCGAAAATGACGGCGACTTTTCGTTGTGAAACGGACAGCAAGCGGAATAGTTTTGGCCGGATTTTTTCAGCTTCACATGCCGATCAATCACCTCGACAATGTCGATACGCGCGAGCAGCTGCTGGATAAAATCTTGCGGGATCATTTAGTGATTATCAATTCTGACAACGTCGACATGCGGTTTGGCTGTGCGCCATATATGGACCGATGGACCCACGCACATTGACGCACACACAGACTGACACGTCACTAACCCAGCCGCGCCTTGACGGTCGCCGACAATTTGCCCATGTCGGCACGCCCCGCCACCTTTGGCCTGAGCGCGCCAATTACCTTGCCCATATCCTTGCCGGACGTCGCGCCGGTTTCGGCAATCACTTGATCAAGGATGACACTCAGTTCGGCGTCGGATAATTGCTGCGGCATGTAGGCCTGCAAGATGCCGACTTCAAATTGCTCGATGGCAACCAGATCAAGGCGGTTTCCCTTGGTGTATTGCTCGATCGAGTCCTTGCGTTGTTTCAACATTTTTTCGATGATGGTCAACACAATATCGTCGGTGATGTCGATGCGCTCATCGACCTCGCGCTGTTTGATTGCCGACGTCAGCAAACGAATCGCCGCGAGCTTTTCAGATTCGCGCGCTTTCATCGCCGCTTTCATGTCGTCGTTTATTTTGTCACGCAATATGGATGTGGCCATGTGGGCTCCTGCCTGTTTAAAAGCGAATGTCGAAAGACGAATTATGCGTTAACGCTGGCCGGCTGCTGCGCCACCATTACCGCCATTGCGATCATTACCATTAGGCAGTAACCAGCAATATCGAGCAACAACTGGCAATTACCGGCAATAAAAAAGGCAGGTAGCGAACGCTACCTGCCTCAAATTGAATTCTTTTCTAAAGATTCGCGATGCGCTTAGTATAGTTTCGGCGGCAGCATTTGTGCACGCAATCGCTTGTAGCGGCGCTTGACGGCGGCAGCGTGTTTGCGCTTGCGCTCGGCAGTTGGCTTTTCGTAGAACTCACGCGCGCGTAAGTCGGTCAGCAGACCGGTTTTTTCAATGGCACGTTTGAAGCGGCGCAGTGCCACATCGAACGGCTCGTTCTCTTTCAGTTTGACCAACATATCAATATTTCCTTAATCACTTTTATGGTTATGCCCGCCCAACCTGTTGAGAGGTTGTGGGTCTGAAGCTTAAATTTCCCCGCTGCAATCAAGAAGCAATCGATAACATTACACACCGATTTGCAGTGAAGCCCAATATAATAGCCAAGTTTTCCAAATTCCACAACATATTCAATCACCTACCGTGTTAATCCTCGGCATCGAATCCTCTTGCGACGAAACCGGCGTGGCGCTTTATGACACCACGCGGGGCCTGCTTGGCCATCAACTGCATTCACAGATCGAGATGCACACCGCCTACGGTGGGGTAGTGCCGGAATTGGCCTCGCGTGATCATATTCGACGGGTGATTCCACTTATTGAAGGCCTTTTTATCGATAGTGGTTGCTCACTTAAAGACATCGACGCCATCGGCGTGACCCAGGGACCGGGGCTCGCCGGTGCCTTACTGGTCGGCAACAGTGTGGCTGTTGCGTTGGCGGCAGCACTAAATAAGCCGGTGATTGGCATCCATCATTTGGAGGGCCATTTACTTTCACCGCTGCTCGCCGAGCCAAAGCCGGATTTTCCGTTTATTGCTCTGTTGGTTTCCGGCGGACACACCCAACTCATGGCGGTTCGTGGCGTCGGCGACTACACCCTGCTGGGTGAAACCGTGGACGACGCGGCGGGCGAAGCGTTCGACAAAACCGCGTCTTTATTGGGATTGGGTTATCCCGGTGGTGCCAAGTTGTCAAAACTGGCGATGACGGGCAATCCGTCGATTTACAAACTGCCGCGGCCGATGATCCATTCCAATGACCTGGAGTTCAGCTTTAGTGGCTTGAAAACCGCTGTACTCACGCTGGTCAACAAACTCAAATTGGCCACTGGTGGTCTGACCGATCAGCAACGCGCGGATGTGGCGGCCGCATTTGAAGCAGCCATAGCCGAGGTGTTAACCGTTAAATCTCTGAAGGCGCTCAAACAAACCAATATGCAGCGCATCGTGGTCGCGGGGGGGGTTGGAGCCAATCGACAACTGCGCAGTGTACTCACGCGTGAAGCCAACAAAATGGGTGCCGAGGTTTTTTATCCGCCATTGGAGTTGTGCACCGATAACGGCGCGATGATTGCGTTTGCTGCCGCACTTCGCCTCAGCCATGGGGTGGCGTCATCAACGTTTGAAAATGGCAGTTTTGCGGTTAAACCCCGCTGGCCGTTGGCGGATCTACAGTCTTGATGACGCAAATTGAATTTCAGTTTTTTTTGGAGGAACACGGGAAGACCACCAATTCAATTGCGAAATCGCCGTTGATCCTGTTGTGCGTTGTTTTAATCAATTCGGACGCGCCATACACGCGGCAAGAATAAGTTTTCGTTGGCAACCTTTGCCGATTTGGCGTGACACTTGCGCTCAAGCTGAATCGGCGATTGGCAACCCAAACTCGAATGCATCCGCGTTGCGCCTGCGTGATGAGCCAGGCGCGCACGTCAAGGCTGGCGTACTGGCTGCAAAGATCAAGGGAAATGCCGACACCTTTTTGCGGTTACGGTGAAATATGCAGGCTAATTTTTGAAAAGTGGGGCGACGCTTGCCCCCACGGTAATTCATGCGGCATTGAGCTCTTTCAATATCACACTCCCGCCAGACCGCGCCGATCTGTACTTTCCGGCCTGCGGCAGATTTCAGTCCGGCGCCTGCTGCCGATATTTTTCTTCTGATTCCTTTAATGCGTCCTCGGCTTTTTTGACCGCCGCTTCCAGACCGGCTATTCGGCTGTAATATTCTGGCAGCCGCATGACAGAATTTCCGTCTTTACGCACCACAATTCGGGTTTCACCGGCGACCGGGTCACGACCGGTTTCGAGGTCTTTTTTCGCCTTGTCCAAGGCTTCTTCCGACAGTTTTACGTTGTTCTGGAGCTTGTCCCGTAATGCCGCGCGCGCGTCGCCACGCGCCTTGATGTCGGCAAATTTTTGTTCCTTGCCCGCGCCGTCTTTGGTCTGCATTTTGACAATATTGGCGGTGGGGTCAACTGTCACCTTTGACGCTTGTTCACCCTCTTTCGGCGCTTTGTCCGAATAGGTCCCCTTGCCATTTTTGTCAACGTGTTTATAAATAGTTTGCGCAACTCCCGCGCCGGACATGGTCATCATTATTGTCGCAGCGAGTGACGCGGCAAACATTCCGAATCGCGCACTGCGTGGGTGTTGTTTAGACATGTTCCATCTCCTTGGTGACCTGTTTGGCACGATTTGCAGACGCACATACCGGGCAAGCCGGATCCTGACGAAAACGAACGTCGCGCCACGCCAGATTGCGCGCGTCAAACATCGATAACCGACCTTGTCCGTCCGTCACATTTGTTTCATTTTCAAGGCCGGTCAACAAACGGATGGCCTGAACAGCTTGCATGGTGCCAATCACGCCAACCAAGGGTGCAAACACACCCATTACCGCGCAGCGCTCCTCGGCCATGTTTTGGTCTTCCGGAAACAAACATGAGTAACAAGGCGAATTATTCGAACGAAAATCGAAGCTGGTGATCTGCCCGTCGAAACGAATTGCCGCACCCGACACCAGCACTTTGCGGTATTTAAAACAGGCGCGATTAATAGCGTGACGGGTTGCAAAATTGTCGGTGCAATCCAATACCAAATCAGCCATCCGCACCAGGCTATCAAGTGCGTCGTCATCCAACCGGATGGTGGTAGCCTCGACGACAATGGTCGAATTGATTTCGGCAAGGGAAGCCTTGGCCGATGCCGCCTTGTTTTGACCAATGGTTGCTTCACGATGAATGACCTGACGCTGTAGATTCGTTAGGTCGACATCATCACCATCGGCAATCAAGATGCGCCCGACACCAGCGGATGCCAAATACATCAGCGCGGCGGAGCCCAATCCCCCCGCACCCACCACCAGCACGGTGGCACTGTCCAATTTTGCCTGCGCCTCCAGACCAAACGGTTCGAGCAGAATATGCCGCGAATAACGCAGTAATTTATGATCGTCCACGTCACCCTTCCGAATAAAGTTCGCGACTTATTTGGATACGGCGGCCTTCACATCTGCCGGCTTGGCTGCCGCGACAGTGGCGGCAGGTTTTGCGGCGGCAATTGCAGTCGTCATGGCCAGCCACGCCTTGGGATTGGCGGCAACTGCCTGACCATTCAATTGATTCAAGGCCTGCTGCAATACAAAGTCGATCGGACGTCCGTCGGCAGCCATGCGCGGTTTGTATTCAACCGGCTTTTCTTCTTCTTTCTTGAGCGCGAGCTGCACGGCACGTTGTTCATCCGTCGCAGTTTCACCCGGCGAATTTTTGATCGCCTCGATTGCCTTTTGCTCTTCTTCCGTCGTCAAATGCCGCTCCAGATCCGCTTCGCGCATCACCAGCCGTTGTGAGCCATCATCAACTTGTTTATCCGGTGAAATTCCCTTCGCCTGGATCGAACGACCGGCCGGCGTGAAATAACGCGCCGTTGTTAATTTGATCGCGCTGTTTTCACCGATCGGCAAAATTGTTTGCACCGATCCTTTGCCAAACGTTTGTGTGCCCATGATGGTTGCGCGCTTATGGTCTTGCAAGGCACCTGCAACAATTTCAGATGCCGATGCGCTGCCGTTGTTGACCAACACAATGAGCGGCACAGTCTTGGCGGCAGGATTCAGCTTGGCCAAAATATCGTCTTTACCGCCGCGGCGTTGATAGTCTTCTTTTTTAGCATACAGACGCATTTTTGCGTCTTCAATGCGACCCTCGGTGTACACAACCAACACATCCTTGGGTAAAAACGCCGCCGAGACGGCCACCGATGCTTCGAGCACACCGCCCGGATCGTTGCGCAAATCCAAAATCATGCCTTTGAGCTGTCCATTGTTTTGCTTAAAAGAATCATTGATCGCGCGCACCATTTTTTCGGGGGTCGCTTGTTCAAATTGTGTCAGTCGAATATAGGCAATGCCTGGCTCCAGTTGGCGACTGCGCACACTTTGAATTTCAATTACCGCGCGCTTAACGTTAAACACCAGCTCACGTCCTTCACCGCGCCGCAAAATAGTCAGCACCGCCTCGGTACCCGCCTCGCCACGCATGCGTTTCACAGCCTCGGTCAGCGACACGCCGCGCAAATTCGATTGATTGACTTTAATGATGTAGTCGCCCGACTTGATGCCGGCTTTAAACGCGGGCGTGTCATCGATCGGCGAAATGACTTTTACAAACCCGTCTTCACTGCCAACCTCAATACCCAGGCCACCAAATTTTCCGCTGGTGGCGGTTTGCATTTCTTTATATGCTTCTTCATCCAAAAATGCCGAATGTGGATCCAGCCCATTCAACATGCCGTTAATTGCCTCTTTGATCAGGCGTTTATCATCCACTTCTTCGACGTAGCCGGCTTTTACCCGGCCAAATACCTCGGACAACATGCGCACTTCTTCAATCGGCAAATTCAACATGGATGACTGACGCACCGCAACGGCTGAAAAATGCAGCGACAATGACACCCCCAAGACAGCACCAAGGCCAATCAAACTGGCGGCCTTCATTTTTTTGCCGAATTTTGGCGGGTGGGTTTGGATCAATTTTTCCATATTCAATTTTCCGATTTCAACGTTCATTATTTGCCGACCCAACGCATCGGGTCAAACGGCTTGCCATCCAAACGTAATTCAAAATATACACCCGATTCCAACGCGCCACCGGTCGAGCCGACTGACGCGATGGACTCGCCGGCAGACGTGGTATCGCCAACTTGCTTGATCAAACTTTCATTGTGGCCGTATAAGCTCAAAAACCCGGCACCATGATCAACAATAACCAAATTGCCATAACCGCGCAGCCAATCTGCAAAAACCACGCGGCCATCAGCCACCGCCCGCACCGGCAAACCATCTGCGGAACGAATAAACAACCCCTTCCAAGTGACGCCACCTTCCTCACGTTGGGCACCGAATCGGCCGGCAAGTTCACCACGAACCGGTAACTTCAGCTTTCCCCGCAGGCTGGCAAAGGCATGCCCCACAAAACCACTGTCAGCTTCGTCGGTGACGACCGCACCTGGCTTGCGGATGCGCCCCGCGTCTGTTTTGTCGCCGGATGGCTTTGCATCGGACCGCGGGTCGGCTTTGGGCTTGCGTGCAAGCGCGATGGCGATTTGTTCAACTAATTTTGTCAGGCGATTTTCGTCGCGCTTTAATCGGCCGACTTCACGCCGGTTTTTGCTGATGTCTGAGCGCACCTGTCCCAATATTTTTTGGCGGCTGGCGCGCTCGGCGACCAGCATGGCGCGCGCTTTTTTTTGTTCGTTTGCATTGGCGGCAAGCTCGGTTTGTTTTTCGTGGGCTTCAACCTCAAGCGCGGCAAGTATGGCGACGCTTTTTTTTAATCGGCCAATCGCTGCAATGCGCGAGCGAGTGACATACCCCAGATAGACCAGCCGCCGCTCGACTGCGGAGACATCTTCGCCACTTAACATCAAACGCATGGCATCGGTATTGCCGTACATGTATTGATGACGAATGAGTTTGTCGCGTAAATTTTCTTCGCGGACGATATCGGCGCGGGCGGTGACAACCCTCCGCTCAATGTCAGCCAGATCGCGGCCAATTTCCCGCTGCTCTGTTGCCATCGTTAATAAATTTCGATTGGCCTCGGAAATGGCCTTCTCAGAGACCTTGAGCTGATCAGAAATTTCATTGCGCGACTCTTCACTTTTGATGAAGGCGCGATTGAGCTTGTCGATTTGACCCCGCAACTCCTCCAACGCCTGCTTCTTTTCGACACTTTCGGCTTTGGACGGACCGGACGTATTTGCTTGGTTCGCCTTTACATTTACACTCAAACAGGCGAAACCAAGCAATGACAAGGCGATCAAGACATAACCGACTGGAAATGGCCGCCGATAATCGATGTTGATGTTTTTATTCGATGTCAACAATTGTCACACCATTGCATCGTAGTGGGCATTCCGTTAAGCCCGCCCTTGGGCGGCGACTGCGGCACCGGCTTTGGCGATTTCATCCTGATCACCCAGGTAATAACTGCGAATGGGTCGCAGGTCGTCTGTCAATTCGTAAACCAATGGCACCGCCGTAGGAATATTCAGGTTCACAATTGCCTCATCGGCAACGTTGTCCAGATGTTTGACCAACGCACGCAGCGTATTGCCGTGGGCGGCGATGATAACTCGTTTGCCGGCGCGAATCTGCGGGGCAATTTCCATTTGCCAATAGGGCACAAATCGATTTACGGTGTCTTTCAAACACTCCGTTTGTGGTAGCTCCTCTGGCAATAAATCCGCATAACGATAGTCTTTTGACGGATGGCCGGGGTCGTTCAAATCAAGCGGCGGCGGCGGCGTGTCGTAACTGCGCCGCCAGCTCAAAACCTGTTCTTCGCCGAATTTTTTTGCCGTCTCGGCCTTGTTGAGCCCCTGCAAGGCACCGTAGTGGCGTTCATTTAATCGCCAGTGTTTGATGACCGGCACCCAGCGTCGATCCAGCACCTCCTGGGTAATCCAGAGGGTGCGTATTGCGCGGGTCAAAAGCGACGTGTAGGCCAAATCAATATCAAAGCCCTCGGCTTTTAAGACTTTGCCGGCGCGTTCGGCCTCAAATTCACCTTTTTTAGTGAGATCAACATCGACCCAACCAGTAAATCGATTTTGTTGATTCCATTGCGATTCGCCATGCCGCATCAAGATCAATTTTTTCATTTTTCAGATTTCCGCTTGTTTTTCCAATAATTCACTTGTTTTTTACCGTTTGGGTGCCACATGCCATTGCGCCACCCGACCATCCCGCAGTCGGGAAATTGATGCAAAGTGTTAGAATAGCTAGTTTACGTGATGCGGTTCATCATGAACATCGGGCGACTGATTCGAGCGGCACCAAAACGTTCCGAACTGCGCCGATTCAAGTACAACTCTTTTAGCCGACATCACCCTTTTGCACCCCTAATATAGATTTCTCCATGACAGAATTTATTTCCCAAAACATGATGCTGGTTGCACTTTTTTTTGCCAGCGGTGTCATGTTGCTTTGGCCGACAATTTCCAAATCACTTGGCGGCTCTAAAGATATCGGCACGCTGGAAGCGACCCGACTCATGAATTCCGGCGACGCATTGGTGCTCGACATCCGCGACAACGGCGAATTTAGTGGCGGGCGTATTCCCAAGTCGAAAAACGTGCCGTTGGCAGAGTTGGACAAACGTATTGAGGATTTCTCAAAATTTAAAGATAAGCCGGTCATTGTCACCTGTCGCAGCAATAGCCGCGCGGGCGCCGCCGTCAGATTGCTTAAGGCCAAGGGCTTTAGTCAGGTTTATCAACTTGCCGGCGGATTTGCGGCTTGGCAACAAGCCAGTCTGCCCGTCGAGAAGTAACGAAGGGACTATCACAATGCAAAAAGTAACCATGTATTCGACTGCCGTTTGCCCTTATTGCCAAATGGCAGAACGTTTGTTGAACACCAAGGGCGTGACTGAAATCGACAAAGTCCGCATTGATCTCGACCCGGTCAAGCGCGATGAAATGATGGCTAAAACGCAGCGCCGCACGGTTCCACAAATTTATATCGGAGAAGTCCATGTTGGTGGCTTTGACGATTTAAGTGCGCTCGATAAGGCCGGCAAACTCGAACCCCTGCTGGCCGGCACAAATTAATTTCACCCGACCCTCGCCAATTGGGGCCGATCGTTTTTATTGTTTGTATTATGTTTTGACGTATTAATTTAAGGATGAATGAAATGACCGACACAATCGACACCGCAGCAGCAGCAGCCGCACCAGCAAATCAGGAAAACCAGCCTCTTTACAACATCGAAAAAATTTACGTAAAAGATCTTTCGGTGGAAGTACCCAATGCCCCGGGAATTTTCCTGGAACGAGAAGCACCGCAGGTTGATGTGCAATTGCATCACGCCTCAAAGTCGGTCGACGATGGCATTTATCAAACTGAATTGACCATTACCGTGACTGCAAAAATCGGCGAAAAGACCATGTTTCTAGCCGAAGCCAATCAGGCTGGCATTTTCCAGATTCGCAACGTACCCAATCAAGATTTGGACGCGATTCTTGGCATTGGTAACCCGAACATTCTCTACCCGTACGTTCGCGAAACCATTTCCGACGCCATTACCCGCGCCGGATTCCCACCGGTTTTGCTGAACCCAGTGAATTTTGAGGCGCTGTATCAGGCTCAAAAAGCGCAAGAAGCGCAGGCCGCCACCCAGCAGCCGGCCATTGCCACAACAACACATTAATCACCGGGCCAATGCAAATTAAGCGTTTTTTCGTGTTGTCAATTTGCTCCAAAAACGCCGCAGCCTTCGCTGCGGCGTTTTTGCTGGTTACCACCGTCATCAATGCGCAACCGTTGCCGCCTGATAAGTCGGTTGCCGGCAATCCAGCCACGGCAGCACCGTTGGCATCGACAAAACCTGCCGTATCCACCACAGCGGCTCCCGTAACAGCCATACCTGCCAACACCGCGGTCCCCCTCAAATTATTTGTCACTATTGGTGATCGGCCGGCGGTGTTGTTTGATGCCCCGTCCAATCGCGCCAACAAAATTTTCATCGTTGTGCGCCTGACACCGCTGGAATTACTGGTGAAACTCGAAAAAATGACCAAAGTTCGCGATGCCGACGGCATTGTCGGCTGGGTGGATAACGACGCTCTTGGTTCGCGCCGTCACGTGCAAGTTTTCGTGCCTGTTGCGACTGTGCGTACGACACCCAGTGCCACGGGAAATTTGTTATTCGATGCACAACGCAGCGTACTGCTGGAGGTAACCGGTGCCACGACCGCCGATGGTTGGTTACCGGTCAAACATCGGGACGGTCAAGGTGGATTTATTCAGCTGTCTCAGATTTGGGGTGGTTAATATGCGCGGCTTTTATCCTTGCCGACCAAGCAAAGCGTGAAGATCGCCATACTCGGTGCCGGCGCTTGGGGAACGGCTTTGGCGGTGGCGCTTGCCAAAAAAAATTCGGTCGTATTGTGGGGCCGGGACAAGTCGCAAATGGCTGCACTGGCCTCAACCCGGGTCAATCAAAAATATTTACCGGAAATTCAGCTGCCTGAAAATATCAACATCACCAGCAACTTATGTGATGCGGTTGCAGATGCCGATGTTGTTCTGATCGCCACATCAACCGCCGGTCTGGCCGATACTATTACCGCCATCAACGCCGTTACCACTCTGGCCCCGCCCATCATATGGGCGTGTAAAGGATTTGTTCGGGCGACCGGGCTGCTGCCGCACGAAACGGTGGGTGGTATGGTCGCAGTCAACCAAAAATACGGTGTCATTTCCGGTCCGAGCTTTGCCGATGAGGTCGCCAAAGGCCTGCCATGCGCATTAACTTTGGCGGCCAATGATTTCGAGTTTGCGAAAAAACTCTCCGCTGACCTCAGTCATCAAGCTTTGCGGGTTTATTCGTCGGCGGACCTGATCGGTGTTGAGCTGGGCGGAGCACTGAAGAACGTCATGGCGATCGCAGCGGGGATTTCGGATGGTATGCAGTTGGGTCTCAACGCCCGCGCCGCGCTGATCACACGCGGCTTGGCGGAGATGGTCCGACTGGGTGTGGCCATGGGCGGCAAGTCGGAAACATTTATGGGCTTGACTGGCGTCGGTGATCTGATCCTGACGGCGACCGGTGATTTGTCGCGTAATCGCCGGGTTGGATTGTTATTATCAAAAGGCCATTCACTCACCGAAATATTGGCGCAGCTCGGTCATGTGGCGGAGGGCGTAAATTCGGCCCAGACCACTCTGAAGCTTGCGCGGAAACACCAGATCTCGATGCCGATTACCGAGGCTGTTAACAATGTCTTGTTTCATGACGCCAATCCGCGCGACGCATTAAAAGCGCTGCTGGCGCGTGAAGCCAAGGCCGAATGACCATTTGTACGCGGCACACTTAACCGGCCAGCCGCAGCACACCGGGAATCGTCGTAGAATCCGCGAAAGTCTTCCCTGCCCGCGCACCCTTGCCCCACACTTCGCCCCACACTTTGCCCCACACTTTGGAATCTTCTCCATGCCTGAAAAATCCCCTCCCAAGAAAAAATCATCGCCGACGACCGCTGCTGCCAATGGCGCGCCGCACGCAAGAGGCAAGATTGAACCCGACGCGCCCTCAACAAAGGCTGTTGAAAAAAAAGTCGAGGATGCCGCCAATAAGATCGGCACCATCTCTGCCGCCCAAAAAGCGGAAGTGCTGATTGAAGCGCTGCCCTACATTCAACGCTTCTGGGATAAAAACATTGTTGTCAAATACGGCGGCAATGCCATGACCGACCACGGACTTCAGGAGGATTTTGCCGAAGACATCACGCTGCTGAAGTTGGTCGGCATGAATCCGGTTGTGGTCCATGGTGGCGGCCCGCAAATTAATTCGCTTTTGTCAAAAATAGGCAAGGAAGGACAGTTCATTCAGGGTATGCGTGTCACCGACGACGAAACGCTGGACGTGGTGGAGATGGTGCTGGGTGGATTGGTTAATCAGGAAATTGTCAGCCTGATCAACAAGGCGGGCGGCAAGGCGGTGGGGCTCACCGGCAAGGATGGCAACTTTATCCATGCCCGCAAAATGACCGTCAAGTCCACGGAAGACAAACGTAAAAAAATTGATATCGGCCTGGTCGGCGAGGTGGTGAAGATTGATACCGCGATTATTGATTTGCTCGACTCGAAGGACTTTATCCCGGTGATCGCGCCACTGGGGGTGGATGAACATGGCACCGCCTACAATATCAACGCGGATGTGGTGGCAGGCAAAATTGCCATCGCGCTACAGGCGGAAAAATTGATATTCCTCACCAACACCAAGGGTGTCTTGGACAAACAGGGCAACGTATTGACCAACCTGACGTCGCAACGCATTCAGGAGTTAATTATCGACGGTACCATCTCCGGCGGCATGATTCCAAAAATCGATTTTGCGCTCGACGCGGTAAAAAATGGCGTGCGCACGGCGCACATTATCGACGGTAGGGTACCCCACGCGCTGTTGCTGGAAGTGCTCACCAGTGGCGGCGTTGGCACCTTGATCCGTGGCGCCAGCGCCAATCGAGGCAATGGAAAGTAACTCATTTGGTGGCAACCGTCTTCAGCTGTTATTGGCTGGAACAGCGCGCCAACATTAGGGTTTTCAGTCGTATTTCACACCAATAATTGCCGTGACCATACGCGCCAACTTTAGCGCCACCCATGATTTCAACCGCAACCATGGCCCGCGTTGCTGCCAGCGGGCAAAATTGAGCTGGATTGCATTCGCTTTTATTTCGGCCATCACCGACGCCCGCAAGGTCTCGGCAAAATCCACATCAATGGCAACCACATTGGCTTCCCGATTGACCAACAAACTAAACGGGTCAAGGTTTGATGAGCCCACCGTTGCCCAGCGACCATCAATCACCGCCACTTTGCCGTGCAACATGGCTGGTTGGTACTCGTAAATCGCAACGCCGGCACCTAGAAATTTGTCATACAGTGCGCGGGTCGCCATTTGCAAAATGAGGTGATCGGCCGCGCCTTGTAACAATATGGTGACCAACACGCCTCGTCGTGAGGCATTTACCAGTGCATTACGTAATTTTCTGCCCGGAAAAAAATACGAGCTGGCAACCAGCACTTCATTCTTGGCATGATCAATCGCCGCGATATAGGCGCGCTCAATGCTGCGACGGCTGCGTAAATTATCGCGCGCGATAAAAACCAAAGCGGACGGCCCGACCGGCAACTGCGATACCTCTGGAATGCGTGCGCGACGGGTGCGTTGCTTGAGGTTAAACCACCGTATCTTCTGCCAAAGTTGCTGCACACTCGGATAGATGTCCGCCAATATCGGCCCCTCCAGCCTGACCGCGTAGTCATATCGCGGCATGTGTGCGGACAGGTTTTCATTAAAGTCATCTATGATATTAATGCCGCCGATATAGGCATACTTGCCGTCGATCAGGACAATCTTGCGATGCAAACGACGCACCCGATATCGTCGATAGTCGAACACGGTGCGCACTGGTAAATAAATATGCACCTCGACACCCGACTGCCGCATGCGCTCAAAAAATGCCGCCGGAGTGGTACGTGATCCAAATCCATCAATCATCACGCGCACATTCACACCACGGGCGGCCGCGCGCATGAGGGCATTTGCGATGCGTAACCCGGTAACATCTTCGACAAAAATATAAGTCTCGAGTCGAATATCGGCCGCCGCCGCATCGATGTCTGCCTCCAACGCGGGAAAAAATTCCGCACCATTTTTTAACAAAGCAATGCGATTCCCTTCGACTGGAATCATAGTTCCCCCGTTAGATTGGCATCCTTGATAGCGGACGACAGGGGTGAAAGGCGCACGGCCAGGCCGACATGATCAGACATGCGCCGCCAACTCGCCCCGCCGACGTTTCCGTGTAGCAGGCTGGCGGTCTCCACTTTCATGCCACGTACATAAATACGATCGAGGGTAAACAATGGCATTATTGCCGGGAAGGTTCGCGCCGGCGCACCGCGGGATATTTCGAATGCCTCAATCAAGCCAAGCCGATCAGCGAGTTTTTCGCTCAGGCGGCTATGGCGCGCCCGCCAATCATTAAAGTCTCCCGCCACCACCAGCGGGGCAGGTGCCGGGGTCGCGTCTTGCAGAAATTCGATCAATCGCTCGATCTGCATGACCCGGCTGCGGTGAAACAAGCCCAAATGGACACACACACAAGTCAGTGGTAAAGCCATTCCCGGCACCGCAATGCGTGCCATTAAGTGCCCGCGGCTTTCAAAGCGATGATGAGAAACGTCGCGATTCACCCAGTTGACGATCGGATAGGCCGACAATATTGCATTACCGTGATCACCATGACGGTGTTGGGCATTGGCACCGTAAACAATATCGGTGTAACGCCCCTCCTCCCTGTCGGCGATATGTTCGTGCTGCGGGCGATCAGGCCAATCGTTAAATTTCTTCTTGTGTTTGGAGTGTGAGCCCTGCACTTCCTGCAACAACACAATGTCGGCGTCAAAATCATGCAGGGTATCGCGCACTTCATGAATCACCACTTTGCGATTCAACGGTGACAGCCCCTTGTGAATGTTGTAAGTCGCAATTGAAATGGTCGCGCTCATCAATTACTTCCAGCTTCCGCTAAACAACATTCGTTTTGACGGCAGCGCCAGTATTGCCTCGCGATTGGTCGGCGAAAAACATGCTGCAGCGGCTTGTTCAATTGGCAACCAGAGATGTCGCAAATGCTCCCGGGGATTTAATACGATGGATGTTTCGCCGGGAACACAAAGATCAAACACGTGTTCACAATTGTGGGTGACACCGGGCGCATACCGATGTCGCCAGATTTCATATATTTCATACTCGTTTTGTTGTTGCCAATCGAACAAGTGCAAATCGGACGCGTCAATGCCGGTTTCCTCAAACACTTCGCGCAGCGCAGTCTGCCGCAGTGTTTCACCGCTGTCCTGGCTGCCGGTGACACTTTGCCAATAGCCGGGTTGATCCGCACGTTCCATTAACAAAATTTCGCCTTGATCATTGTGAATAATAATCAGGGTCGAGCGCGGAATTTTGAAGGGCTTATTCGTCTGACCGTTGGTACGTTCTTGGTTCATCTGGTTATTGTAGTGAATTAGTTTGACGTGCGGCACTGATAGACTGTTATCTTTGTCAAATCCGGTTGTGTTATGGTTTCGTCTGCTGCACCGCTGGCACATGCGCATTACCTGAAAGGTGCCGCTTGGGGATTGTTTGCGATTTCCATTTGGGTAGGCTGGATATTGCTCACCCGCTACGGTGTCACCACTTCCCTTTCCCCCTACGATATCACCGCGCTGCGGTTTGCCTGTGCGGGACTGTTGTTGTTGCCGATTGTGATTCGTGACGGCTTTGGCTTGCATCTGATCGGCATTCGCACCTGGCTGGTCATTTGTTTTGGTGCGGGCGTACCGTACGTATTAATCGCCTCCGGTGGTTTGCAATTCGCGCCGGTGGCACACGCCGGCGCGCTGATACCTGGCACCATGCCGCTCTGGACGGCATTGCTGGCGATCTTGTTTTTACACGAAAAAATTGCCCGGCCAAGAAAGCTGGGGTTGTTGCTCATACCGGTGGGGATTTTTATTTTTGTCGGTAGCGGCCTCACCAACTTTGAAACCGGCAATTGGCGCGGCCACATCCTATTTTTGACCGCCGCCATGTGTTGGGCAAGTTTTACCGTTGCCATGCGCACCGCCAGCCTGAAAGGATTCAGCGCGCTTCATGCGGCCGCCGTGGTTTCGGTGGTGTCGGCGATCTGGTATTTGCCAGTGTACGTATTTTTCCTGCCACATCGAATTGCGGAAGCGTCGCTTGGTGCGATTGTTGTGCAGACGATCTATCAGGGAATCTTTGTTTCCATCATTTCGCTGGTTGCCTATGCCCGCGCAGTCAGCATTCTGGGCGCCTCACTCGGTGCGAGTTTTGCTTCGCTGGTGCCGGTCTTGGCGATGCTGGCGGCGATTCCATTGCTGGCAGAAGTGCCACGCACCGTGGACTACTTTGGCATTGCCGCCATTACTTTTGGCGTGTTCCTGTCGTCCGGTGCGTATCAGGCAATTTTCCAATCGCGACAATAACGCGCTACTTTTTATCGACGCGCATTTTTGCGACGATTTCACCATTGCCGGAGAACCAAGCGTGCGGCATATCCTGGGTGCGGTGATTTGCATAAGGAATACCGTTTGCATCAATCGCGATCAGCCCAATGTCACCGTCGAAATCGCGCCCCAATTGTTCCAGCACCGCATCCACTGCCTGCTGCACACTCATGCCGCGCTCGATGTGGTCGGAAATTTGCCGGCAAGAAAGTCCACGGATGACATATTCCCCCGTGCCGGTCGCGGATGCACCAACAAATCTTGACGCATAGGTACCGGCACCTGGGATCGGCGTATCACCGACACGCCCGACCATTTTCATGGTGACACCACCGGTCGAGGTGGCCGCACAAATGGCGCCGGAACGATCAACTGCAACGGCACCAATGGTGCCGCCCGCATACTCGGGATGCGCCATCAAGAAGGTCAGCGTGCGCCTCGCATTACTTCCCAATGCCTCAACCATCTTGGCTTTTTTTGACTGCCAGTCAACCTGCCGTGCGGCGGTGATGGGATCATGGTCGGCGTGGCCCATGGCGCGAGCGAAACGTAATGCGCCCTCACCGGTCAACATGACATGGTCGGTTTGTTCCATCACTTGGCGCGCAACCAGAATCGGGTTTTTCACGCGCTGCAACGCCGAGACCGCACCCACCTGATGTTTGTCCGACACCATGACGCAGGCGTCCATCTCAACGTAACCGTCGATATTGAGCACCCCACCGGTACCGGCATTAAATATCGGATTGTCTTCCAACACCATCGCCGCCGCACAGGCGGCATCAATCGCCGAACCGCCATCTTTCAAAATATTACGGCCCGCGGCAACGGCCGCTGCGGTGCCGTGGATGGCCTCATCTTCTGAGCCCGGTCGCCAACTGCCCGCACCGCCGTGCACGATCAGTGAAATGGTCATGATGACGTTGTCTCGGTTGCTGCATCGACCCGCACTGGTGTGCGCAATTTAATATGCAATTCACGCAATTGTTTTTCGGTGACCACTGACGGCGCCTCGACCAAAAGATCTTGCCCACGCTGGGTTTTCGGAAAGGCGATCACATCACGAATCGAATCCCACTTTGCACACATCAGTGTGACGATACGATCCAGCCCGAACGCAACGCCACCCATCGGTGGCGCGCCGTATTTAAGCGCCTCAAGCAAAAAGCCAAACTTGGCCTGTTGATCCGCTTCAGATATTCCCAACACCGAAAACTGTTTGGCCTGTAATTCGGGCGAATGAATACGCACCGAGCCGCCGCCGATCTCCCAACCATTCATGGCCACGTCATAAGCTTTTGCCAGCACCTGCGATGGATCGGTATCCATCAAACCAATATGTTCATCCTTGGGTGCGGTAAACGGGTGGTGCGCGGAAACATACCGCTGGTTTTCCTCGTCGTAGTCATACGCCGGAAAGTCGACCACCCACAGTGGGCGGTAGCCGGTTTGGGTAAAGCCTTTTTCACCGCCAATTTTTGTGCGCAATGCGCCCAGCGAGTCGTTGACCACCTTGGCTTTGTCGGCACAGAAAAAAATCACGTCGCCGTTTTTCGCTTGGCACGCGGTCAAGATTGCCTGCAGTGATTCTGGATTCAAGAATTTGACAATAGGCGACTGCAACCCTTCTTCGTTGGGCTTACTGGCGTCGTTGACTTTGATGTACGCCAATCCTTTGGCACCGTAGATGGCAACAAAGGTGGTCATGTCATCAATTTCCTTGCGGCTGAATTTTTCGTTGCCACCCGGCACACACAACGCCGCAACCCGGCCGTTTTTCATGTCCGCGGCGGCGCGGAAAACTTTGAAATCAACCGTTTTCATCAGCTCGGTTAATTCCGTCAATTCAAGTGTATTGCGCAGGTCGGGTTTGTCCGAACCAAAGCGTCGCATGGCTTCTGCGTAGGTCATGCGTGGGAAATCGGGCAGATCCACGCCCACTCCGGCTTTCCACAGCGCCTTGATGAGCCCCTCCATGATGTCCTGAATTTCACGCTCCCCCAGGAAGGAGGTTTCGATATCAATTTGCGTAAATTCGGGCTGACGATCGGCGCGCAAGTCTTCATCCCGGAAACACTTGACGATTTGGTAGTAGCGGTCAAAGCCTGCCACCATCAGCAATTGTTTGAACAATTGTGGTGATTGCGGCAACGCATAAAACTGGCCGTCGTGAATGCGTGACGGCACCAGAAATTCACGCGCGCCCTCGGGAGTGGATTTATACAAAAACGGGGTTTCAATATCGATAAAGCCATTGTCATCCAGAAATCGTCTGGCGGCAGAGGAAACACGATGCCGCAATCGCATATTGGCCTGCATTTGCGGACGACGCAAATCGAGATAGCGGTATTTAAGGCGGGTTTCCTCGTTGATGTTGTCATCGTCCATCATAAACGGCGGTGTCAACGACGCATTCAAGACTTCAATGTCCTTGGCGAGCACTTCAACCTCACCCGACTTCAAATTGATATTCACGGTGCCTTCCGGGCGGCGGCGAACCAGACCGGTGATACGCATGACAAACTCGTTGCGCGATTGGTCGGCAGTCTTGAATGTCTCCGGTGTGTCCGGGTCAATCACCACCTGCAACAGCCCTTCGCGGTCGCGCAAATCAATGAATATCACGCCGCCATGATCACGGCGACGATGTGCCCAGCCATAAATCGTAACGGTTTGCCCGAGGTAACCTGCGTCAATCAAGCCACAATAATTGGTTCTCATTTTTGCCAGTCCATAGTGGTGCCGCTTGCGCGACCGTTAGCGCATTAACAGCATAAAGCGAAAGAGGGATCGACGTTTTTTCACAGTGATCGGTCAAGTCACACGATCAGGTTGTGTGGAAAAGCGCGGAAGAGTCAACCCGCCGCTGGAAAAATTCCAGCGGCTACGGATTAAGGTCGGTGCCGGATTTTTTCATCTCGGCCCCGTTGGTGTGTGATGGCTTAATAAAGCGCGGCGGCTCGGCCACACCCATTGAAATTATGTATTTCAACGCCTGGTCGACCGTCATTTTCAAGGGGATAACTTCGTTCTTCGGCACAATCAGAAAAAAGCCGGCAGTAATGTTGGGCGTGGTTGGTACAAATACCGAATAGGTATCGTGACCCAAGTGATCGGTCACTTCATGCTCGGGTTCGCCGGTCAACAATGCGACCGTCCAGGTATCATGCTGCGGATAACGCACCAACACCGCTTTACGAAACGCCTTGCCCTCCGGCGAAAAAAGCGTGTCGGAAATTTGTTTTACGCCACCATAAACCGAGCGGACAATCGGGATGCGCTGCAAAATCAAATCCCACCAACTGAGCAATTTTTTGCCGAAAAAATTCGCGGCGATCACACCGGTGAGCAAAACAATGGCGATCGTTAAAATCACGCCCAAACCTGGCACATGAAAGCCAAATACCGCATCGGTTCGAAATCCTTCCGGCATCAACAGCAAGGTTTGATCCATGAGGTCAATCAAAAACTTCAACACCCAACCGGTGATGACCAATGGAATCCAAACCAATAATCCGGCAATCAAATATTTTTTCATATGTATCAGGTTGCCGATGGCGCGGATGGAGCCGCTGCGGCAGCAGGCGCACCCTGTGCAGGCGTCGCTAGCGGTGCGGCAGATGATTTACCGGTTTCACTTTTTTCGGACGCAGCCGATTTGGCGTCGCCTGTTGCTTCGCCCTTGACGGCGGATTTGGTCGTCGCCGCTGTTGATGCCTTATCGGTTCCGGCAGTTTCTGATTCCGACTTGGCAGCACCGTTATTGCCACCACGAAAATCAGTGACATACCAACCACTGCCCTTGAGGGCAAAGCCGGGAGCGGTCAGTTGTTTGGCGTAGGTTTCCGCGCCACACGACGGACATACCGTTAACGCGGCATCGGACATTTTTTGCATCACGTCATCCGAGTGATGACAGGAGGCACATTTATAAGCGTAAATCGGCATTTTGCACCTGAAGAAAACCACGACCCAGACAGCGGGTAAAAGAAAAATTTCGTAGCGCTTATTTTAGCAGATGCCCCCCGCTTTCTGGTTCGGCGCACGCTGCTGCAACGGGCAATTAGTCAGCAAACTCGTTTATTTACGCTCGTTATGAGGCATTTTTGCCGCTAATTAGCCGCCAGGCAAAGACTTTGGCAATTTATTTCCGTCGACTTTTAATCGCAGCGAGACCGGCCAGACGCGTCAGATGCAACATGCAGGCACAATGCAACGTCGAAAATCGATACGACGGCACAAATTAATTTCAAATCATTCCGTTACCGGCAAGACATCGACGGTTAAGAAGCCTGTAATCTTCTGGAATCCAATCCACGCCAAAGTGAGCTCCTATGCATCTTCCCCACACCATGCAACACGTTGCGACCACCTCAAACGGTGCCGCCGATGTGATGCATATTGTTTCCAGTCCACTACCCGCAATTGGCACCGATGACGTGTTGATCCGTGTCGCCTATGCGGGCGTCAACCGCCCCGACGTCGCGCAGCGGCAAGGTAATTACGCGCCGCCTGTGGGTGCTTCAGCGCTGATGGGCCTGGAGGTTTCAGGTGAAATTGCCGCCACTGGCGCAAATGTGGCGCGATGGAAAATAGGTGACCAAGTTTGCGCACTGACACCGGGCGGTGGTTATGCCGAATATTGCGCCGCACCTGCCGCGCATTGTCTGCCGATTCCGAACGGACTATCGATGCTGGAGGCAGCCGGTGTGCCGGAAAATTTCTTTACGGTATGGGTGAATGTTTTTAATACTTGCGCGCTCAAGGCCGGTGAAAAATTTCTGGTTCATGGCGGTTCCAGTGGTATCGGTTTAACCGCCATCCAACTTGCCAAGGCATTTGGCGCAGAAACATTTACCACAGTTGGCAATGACGAAAAAGTCGCGTTTTGCAAAACAATCGGTGCTGATCACGTTTTCAACTACAAAAACCAGGACTGGATGGCGGAGATCGCGACCATCACGCAGAAAAAAGGCGTGAATGTGATTCTTGATATGGTCGGCGGATCATACATTGAAAAAAATCTGCGCTCACTGGCGCTCGAAGGCCGTTATTGTTTTATCGCCTTTTTGGAAGGTGGCAAGGCGGAAATTGATTTTCGACCGCTGATGATGAAGCGCCAAACCATCACCGGTTCGACATTGCGTGCGCGGTCGGACGCACAAAAAGCCTTGATCGCGCAGCAGCTGGAAGAAAAAGTGTGGCCGTTGTTGGCGGCTGGAAAAGTGAAGCCGGTGATCCATCAAGTTTTTACGCTGGATGAAGTTGTTCAAGCCCATCAATTGATGGAGTCGTCGGCGCATATTGGCAAGATCATGCTTAAGGTTGATGAATGATCGTGTGCTGATACCGGCCACGGCTCATCTGACAATAAAAAAACCCGCGTTGAGCGGGCTTTTTTTATGACCAATAAACATTAATCATTAAAACGGAATATCGTCATCCATATCATCAAACTTCGCCGCACCACCCTTGCCTGCCGCAGGTTTGGCCGTGCCGCCACTCGGTGCTGATGACGATCGCGAATAGCCGCCGCCCGCATCTCCACCGCCTGCGTCGCCACCACCCATGCCCCCGCGCGAGCCCAACATTTGCATCGCGTCGGCAATGATTTCGGTTGTGTACTTTTCCACGCCGTCTTTGTCCTGCCATTTGCGGGTGCGTAATTTGCCTTCGACGTAAACCTGCGAACCTTTTTTGAGGTACTCACCGGCGATTTCGGCCAGCTTGCCAAAAAATGCCACGCGGTGCCATTCTGTTTGTTCTTGTTTTTCACCACTCTTGTCCTTCCACGTTGCCGTGGTGGCAATGGAAATATTGGTGATCGCGCCGCCGTCCGGCATGTAGCGGGTTTCCGGGTCGCGGCCTAGATTACCGACAAGAATTACCTTATTTACTGAAGCCATAGCGTGTTTCCTTACATTAAGTTGGATTAACCGCGCCCAATTGCCTGAACTCGAGCTGGCGCATAGACCAGTAAAGTGAATCAAAAAATAGGTGCGGAACGGTGCTGCGAACGGGTAATATAGCAGGTTGCCCTTTAAAAATTCTTGCCGTTCCCGGTAAGAATTTTGACGTTGCATTGTCGTTGACACTGAACATTTTTGATTCAACGAGTTAGCCCAGCAAGTTCATCGAGCACCTTCATCAAGCACGATATGGATCAAATCAAAATTCGCGGTGCGCGCACGCACAATCTCAAAAACATCAACCTCGACCTGCCCCGCCATTCATTGGTGGTGATCACCGGACTGTCCGGGTCCGGCAAATCGTCGCTCGCCTTTGATACGCTTTATGCCGAGGGTCAGCGGCGTTACGTCGAGTCGCTATCCGCCTATGCACGGCAATTTTTGCAACTGATGGAGAAACCGGACGTCGATTTGATCGAAGGATTGTCGCCCGCAATTTCCATCGAGCAAAAAGCCACGTCACATAACCCGCGCTCCACGGTTGGCACCGTCACTGAAATCCATGATTACCTGCGATTATTATTCGCTCGTGCCGGCACGCCATTTTGCCCGGAACACAAACTACCTCTTGAATCACAAACCGTGTCTCAAATGGTCGATTCCATATTGGCGCTGCCAGCCGATACCAAGCTGATGTTGTTGGCACCGGCCGTGGTGGGTCGTAAAGGTGAGCATCTCGATCTGGTCGACGAATTTCGCAGCCAGGGCTTTGTGCGACTGCGGGTAAACGGCAAGGTGATTGAAATCGACGCTTTCCCGAATCTCGACAAACAAAAAAAACATACCATTGAAGTGGTGGTGGATCGGTTGAAGACCGCACCCGATCTGAAACAGCGTATTGCTGAATCATTCGAGACCTGTTTGCGAGTTGGCGGCAACAAGGCCATCGCCGTCGCCATTGATGGTGACAAAGAAACGCTTTTCTCTTCCAAATTTGCCTGCCCGTCTTGTGACTATTCATTGGCCGAAATGGAGCCGCGTTTTTTTTCGTTTAATAACCCGATGGGCGCGTGCCCAAAATGCGACGGCCTTGGCGAGATTACGTTTTTTGATCCCAAACGCATTGTCACCTATCCTGGCCTATCGCTCGCCGGCGGTGCGATCAAAGGATGGGATCGTCGCAACCAGTTTTATTTTCAAATGTTGATCGGACTGGCAGAACATTTTCAGTTTGATATTGAGACACCGTTTGACAAGTTGGCTGACGCGGCACAGCAGTTGATTTTGTTTGGGTCCGGCAAAGAAAAAGTGCCATTTAATTATCCTGGTGAGCGCGGCAAACCGATTGTTCGTGAGGATGTATTTGAAGGCATTGTGCCAAATTTAGAGCGCCGTTATCGCGAGACCGACTCCATGGCGGTGCGGGAAGAGTTGGCAAAATATATTTCCACGAAGGAATGCCCCGAGTGTGACGGCACCCGCCTGCGCAGTGAAGCGCGCAACGTGCGGGTCGCCGATAAATCACTACATGAAATTTCGGCGATGGCGCTAAAAGACGCGTCGCGTTGGTTCGCAAACGTCAAGCTGCCACCACAAAAGGCGGCAATTGCCGAGCGGATCTTAAGCGAGATATCGGCCCGACTACAGTTTTTGAACAACGTCGGGTTGGATTACTTGTCGTTGGTCCGCTCCGCCGACACCCTGTCCGGTGGAGAAGCGCAACGTATCCGGCTGGCATCACAAATCGGTTCCGGACTCACCGGCGTGATGTATGTGCTGGATGAACCGTCGATTGGTTTGCACCAACGCGACAACGCGCGGTTATTGGAAACATTAAAACGGCTTCGCGACCTTGGCAACTCTGTCATTGTGGTTGAACATGATGAGGACGCCATTAACGCTGCCGATTATGTCGTCGACATGGGTCCGGGTGCGGGTGTTCATGGTGGCATGATTGTCGCCGAGGGCACACCGGATCAAGTCAAAAAGTCATCACAATCGTTAACCGGCCAGTACTTATCAGGCAAGAAAAAAATTACCACGCCAAAATCGAAGTTTAAGTTTGACAAGAAAAAGCAGCTGGTCATTCATGGTGCGCGTGGCAACAATTTGAAAGGCGTCACATTCAGCCTGCCTGTCGGCAGCCTGAGTTGTGTTACCGGCGTTTCCGGTTCCGGTAAATCGACCCTCATCAACGACACCTTGTACAAGGCGGTCGCGCATCACTTGTATGCCTCAACCAATGATCCGTCGCCATTCGATTCGATTGATGGCTTGGATCATTTCGACAAGGTGATATCTGTTGATCAATCGCCGATCGGGCGGACGCCCCGCTCCAACCCCGCGACCTACACCGGTCTGTTCACGCCGATTCGTGACCTATTTTCATCCGTGCCGGAATCACGGGCACGTGGCTATGGTCCGGGCCGTTTTTCGTTCAATGTCAAGGGCGGCCGGTGTGAGGCTTGCCAGGGGGACGGCATGATCAAAGTGGAAATGCACTTTCTGCCAGACGTTTATGTTCCTTGTGATGTCTGTCACGGCAAACGCTACAACCGCGAAACTCTTGACGTTCAATATAAAAGCAAAAATATCAACGAAGTGTTGGCGATGACGGTTGAAAACGCCTTTGATTTTTTTAAGGCCGTTCCGGTCGTTGCGCGCAAATTGCAGACACTTCTAGACGTGGGTTTGGGATACATCCGGCTTGGGCAAAGCGCAACCACTTTGTCCGGTGGCGAGGCGCAGCGGGTGAAATTGTCGCTTGAACTTTCCAAGCGCGACACCGGTAAAACGTTGTTTATCCTCGATGAACCAACAACCGGCCTGCACTTTCATGATATTGACATGTTATTAAAGGTCCTACACCGCCTGCGCGATCACGGCAATACCGTGGTGGTCATTGAACACAACCTCGACGTCATTCGAACCGCAGATTGGGTCATCGATTTGGGTCCGGAGGGTGGTGATGGTGGCGGCACGATTTTATGCGAAGGACCTCCGCTGACGATTGCGCAGCATCCGGGAAGTTACACCGGCAAGTACCTCGCGCCAATGCTTGGACTTGAAAAGCAGAGGAAGTCGACCGGCACCGCTGGCAATGGATCGTAAATTTTTCCCCACCCTAAAAATTTTCGTTAGCTCGATGATTGCAAACACGGCATCAGCAGATAAACTTCTAAAATGAATACGCGTGAACTTTTGCTTGAGAGTTTCCGCGCTGCGTTAAGCGCGGCCGACCCTTTGCAGATTGTGCCGGCACATTTGCCCGCGCCACCGGACCCGCGCCAAGGCAAAACCATCGTGATTGGCGCCGGCAAAGCGGCGGCGGCGATGGCCAAGGCGGTTGAGCAACATTGGCCGGAACATTGCCCGCTCGCAGGTTTGGTCATCACCCGGCATGCGCATGGTTACACAGGCACCGAGGCGTTAAAACGTATTCGTGTTGTCGAAGCAGGCCATCCGGTACCTGATTCTGCGGGTGAAGCGGCCGCCAGGGAAATTGTCGCATTGGTCAAATCGGCACTGCCGGAAGACTTAATAGTTTGTTTGGTTTCAGGTGGCGGCTCTAGTTTGCTATCTCTGCCGGCCGGTGACATTACCATGGCCGATTTAAAGGTGGTGACGCAGGCATTGCTGAGTTCCGGTGCACCCATCCAGGAAATGAATGTGGTTCGCAAACATCTGTCGGCAATTCAAGGTGGCCGCCTCGCCGCCATGACCTCGGCGCGTATTGTCACCCTGATCATTTCGGATGTGACCGGTGATGATCCATCGTCCGTTGCTTCCGGCCCCACCGCACCCGACACGTCGACCTACGCAGATGCACTGGCTATTCTCAACCGTTATCGCATCACGCCACCCGTCTCGATCGCAAGACACCTCTCTAACGGTGCGCGCGGCGAAATTGCCGAGACCTTAAAACCCGGCGACGCGGCATTTGAGCGGGTCGAGAATCATGTCATCGCTACTGCGCATGCAAGTTTGTCAAAAGCAGCGGCATATTTTCAGCGGCACGGCGTGACACCGATGATCCTGGGTGATCGTGTCACCGGCGAAGCACGCGAAGTTGCCAAGGTGTATGCGGCTCTGGTACAGCAAATTAAGTCCCATCATCACCCTCTAAAGCCTCCGGTCGTTTTGATTTCTGGTGGGGAATGTACCGTGACGCTGCGTGGTGAAAATGTTGGCTGCGGTGGCCGTTGCAGCGAATTTTTACTATCCCTGGCCATTGAGTTAAACGGACTGGATAACGTGTATGCCGTTGCTTGCGATACGGATGGGATTGACGGCTCCGAGGATAATGCCGGGGCATTATTGGCACCGGATTCACTCAGCCGCGCAGAGACACTAAACATCAACGCTAGCGCGCGACTCCTGGCCAACGATGCCTATGGCGCGTTTTCAGCACTGAGTGATTTGGTGATAACCGGCCCGACCCGAACCAATGTGAACGATTATCGGGCGATCTTAATTTTGTAGCCTATTACTGTAGTTGCATTGCGTCACGTTTTGATCGGACACAAAAAAGCCGGATAAATCCGGCTTTTTTGTGTCGCGCTATAGAATTACGCGGCTTCTTTCTCTTCCACAACCGGTGCTTCATCGGCGATCGGACGGTCAACCAATTCAACCAGCGCCATCGGTGCGTTGTCGCCTTGACGGAATCCGAACTTAAGAATACGCAGGTAACCGCCTTTACGTTCTTTGTAACGCGGACCAAGTTCGGCAAACAACTTCACCACCATATCGCGATCACGCAGACGATCAAATGCCAAACGTTTGTTGGCGAGTGAATCGACCTTGCCGAGGGTGATGAGTGGTTCGGCAACACGGCGCAATTCTTTTGCTTTTGGCAGGGTGGTCTTGATCACCTCGTGCAGGAAAAGCGAATTGGTCATGTTGCGAAGCATCGCCAGGCGATGCGAGCTGGTTTTATTGAGTTTACGGAGACCGTGACGGTGACGCATGATAATTTTCCTTAATTTTCTTGGCCGTTGATGACACCAGCCTTGTTATCGTTATAGGTTGTAAATAGTTTCGTATTGCCAAATGCTTAGGCTATTTGTCACTAACCGGCAGATTTCACCGGAAGAGTTAGAAAGTAGCGGATTACTTTGCAACACCTGCAGCGGGCCAGTTCTCGAGCTTCATGCCCAACGTCAGACCTTTGCTGGCAAGCACTTCCTTAATTTCATTCAATGACTTGCGACCCAGATTTGGCGTCTTTAACAACTCATTTTCGGTGCGCTGAATCAAATCACCGATGTAATAAATGTTTTCCGCCTTCAGGCAATTTGCCGAACGAACGGTTAACTCAAGATCATCAACCGGCTGGAGCAAGATTGGATCCACCTGTGGTGATTTTGCTTCTTCGGCAAGCATTGGCGTACCTTGCAAATCCGCAAACACAGACAGCTGGTCAACCAACACACGGGCGGCGTAGCGAACCGCCTCTTCCGGCTCAATCGATCCGTTGGTTTCGATGTCCATTACCAGACGGTCCAGATCGGTGCGCTGCTCAACACGTGCGGACTCAACTGCATAGGAGACGCGACGTACCGGCGAATAGGATGCATCAAGCAAGATCGCGCCAATGGTGCGGTTGTCATCATTGCGACGTGCCGTCGCTGCAACATAACCGCGGCCTTTTTCGACTTTAATTTGCATGTCGATTTTGCCGCCGGCTGTCAGATTGGCGATGACGTGTTCTGGATTAACAATTTCAACATCATGCGTTTGCTCGATGTCTGCACCCGTGACCGGTCCAGGTGTTGATTTTTTTAATTTCAACGTGGTATCGCTGCGATTGTGCAACTTGAGCACCAGCCCCTTGAGGTTCAGGAGAATGTCAACAACATCCTCTTGTACACCCTCGATGGTTGAGTATTCGTGCAACACACCGGAGATTTTGACTTCGGTCGGCGCATAACCGGGCATGGACGACAACAAAATTCGACGTAACGCGTTACCGAGGGTGTGGCCGTAGCCACGCTCGAACGGCTCCATCACGACTTTAGCGTGGGCTGGAGAGATATTTTCGACGTCGATGATGCGCGGCTTCAGGAAAGTCGTGGCATTACTTTGCATTGACGAGAGCCTCTATAGAGTGACGCGCGCCGTGGCGTCCCACGGCGCGGGATTAAAACGGATTACTTGGAATAAAGTTCGACTACGAGTTGCTCGTTGATATCAGCAGCAAACTCTTGACGATCGGGCAGCGACTTAAATACGCCGGAAAACTTTTTGGTATCAACTTCAACCCAGCTTGGGAAGCCATTGGCTTCGGCAAGCTTTACTGCATCGATCACACGAAGCTGTTTTTGCGCCTTTTCCTTCAACGAAACCGTGTCATTTGGCTTTAGCAAGTAAGACGGAATATTCACCGGCTTACCATTCACTAAAATGCCGCAGTGGCTGACCAATTGACGGGCTTCTGCGCGTGTTGAGCCAAACCCCATGCGATATACGCTGTTGTCCAAACGGGACTCAAGCAATTGCAATAGGTTCTCTCCAGTTGCGCCCTTACGGCGCTCGGCTTCAGCAAAATAGGTGCGGAACTGACGCTCCAAAACACCGTACATGCGGCGAATTTTCTGCTTTTCGCGCAATTGTGTACCGTATTCCGAAACGCGTGACTGCTTCGCGCCATGCTGTCCCGGACGTGACTCAAGTTTGCACTTGGAGTCAAGCGGACGACGTGCGCTCTTCAGGAAGAGATCGGTTCCCTCGCGACGCGAGAGTTTACATGTAGGACCAAGATAACGTGCCATTTATTTTCTCTCTCAAATTACATGCGGCGGCGCTTGGGCGGGCGGCAGCCATTGTGCGGAACTGGCGTGACATCAGCGATCGACATGATCTTGATACCCAACGCATTAAGTGCGCGCACCGCGGATTCGCGACCTGGACCTGGACCCTTGATACGGACTTCCAAGTTCTTTATGCCGCATTCCTGCGCTGCTTTTCCAGCGGCTTCCGCGGCAATCTGCGCCGCAAACGGCGTGGATTTACGTGAGCCTTTAAAGCCGGCGCCACCAGACGTCGCCCATGACAGGGCATTCCCCTGGCGATCGGTGATGGTGATGATTGTGTTATTGAACGACGCGTGAATGTGTGCAATACCTTCAGACACATTCTTTTTGACCTTCTTGCGAACGCGTGTTGCAGCAGTCGGTTTAACCATGTTGAATTACCTCGTTACGAAACTAAATTAGGTTACTTAGCCAAACGTACGGCTTTGCGCGGACCCTTACGGGTGCGGGCATTGGTACGTGTGCGCTGACCACGCACCGGCAAACCTTTGCGGTGACGCGTGCCACGATAGCAGCTCAAATCCATCAAGCGCTTGATCGACATCGACACTTCACGACGCAAATCGCCTTCAACCGTGACTTTGCCAATCTGCTCACGCAGTTTGTCCATGTCGCCGTCGGTCAAATCTTTGATTTTTGCGGATTTGGAAACGCCAGCCGCATCGCAAATCTTTTGCGCGGTATGACGACCGATACCGTAAATCGCGGTCAACGCGATTTCAGTATGTTGATGATTCGGAATATTTACACCAGCAATACGTGCCATGTTTGTCTCTCTTAGCCTTGACGTTGCTTATGACGCGGTTCTTTGCAAATTACGCGCAAAACACCTTTGCGACGCACCAATTTGCAATTGCGACAGATTTTTTTGACAGATGCTTGAACTCGCATTTCGTTCTCCTTGCTTCCGGCTATTATTTTGCGCGGAAAGTAATACGTGCTTTTGTTAAATCGTATGGGGAAATTTCCACCGTGACCTTGTCACCCGGCAAAATACGAATGTAATGCATTCGCATTTTTCCTGAAATGTGACCCAACACGACATGCCCATTTTCTAATTTCACCCGGAACATTGCGTTAGGCAACGTTTCCAGGATTTCACCCTGCATTTGAATCGTTTCTTCTTTTGCCATTAATGCGCTACCGATCCACTTATGTTGTCTTAACGTACAGGAAAGCCTGCACCACCCTTGAAGTTTGCCTTCTTGAGCAGGCCTTCATACTGGTGAGACATCAAATAGGCTTGTAGCTGCGCAATAAAATCCATTGTTACAACAACGATGATGAGCAACGAGGTGCCGCCAAAGTAAAAGGGGACATTCCAACGCATATGTAAAAACTCGGGCAATAAGCAAACCGACGTAATATATGCCGCACCCATCAAAGTCAAACGCATCAAAATCTTGTCGATGTAGCGCGCAGTTTGTTCACCCGGACGGATGCCCGGAACAAAGGCACCACTTTTCTTCAAATTTTCTGCTGTTTCTTTCGAGTTGAAAACCAACGCAGTGTAGAAAAAGCAAAAGAAAATAATCGCCGACGCATACATCAATACATAAAGAGGTTGTCCTGGCGCCAAAGCGGCACCCACGTCTTTCAGCCAAACCATTTGATCGCCCTGCCCAAACCAGCCTGCAACCGTGGCGGGGAACAAAATGATCGACGAGGCAAAAATTGGCGGAATCACACCCGACATATTCAGCTTCAACGGCAAGTGCGACGATTGCCCGCCGTACAACTTGTTGCCGACCTGACGTTTGGCATAATTCACCAAAATTTTGCGTTGGCCGCGCTCAACAAAAACCACAAAGTAAGTCACGATTACAACCAACACCAAAATAAACAGGAAGGCTGGGATGGACATCGTGCCGTTATTCACCAGCTCCATTGTTCCAGTGATTGCACCCGGCAATCCCGCAACAATGCCTGAGAAAATAATCAGGGAAATACCGTTGCCAATACCACGCTCGGTAATCTGCTCACCCAGCCACATCAAGAACATCGTGCCACCGACCAGTGTTACAACAGTCACAAAACGGAACATCATGCCCGGCTCAACAACCAGCCCCTGCTGCGACTCCAACGCGACTGAAATACCGACCGCTTGAAATAACGCCAATGCAACCGTTCCATAACGCGTGTACTGCGTAATCTTACGACGACCGGCTTCACCTTCTTTTTTCAATGCTTCCAGCGCAGGCGAAACAACCGTCAGCAACTGCATGATGATCGATGCGGAAATATACGGCATGATCCCGAGTGCGAAAACCGAGAAACGCGACAATGCGCCACCGGAGAACATGTTAAACATGCCCAAAATGCCGCCACCCTGCGTATCAAACAGCTTGGACAACTGAACCGGATCAATTCCCGGCACCGGGATGTGTGTCCCAATGCGGAATACGACCAGGGCCAGCACCAAGAAGATCAGGCGACGCTTGAGGTCGCCCATCTTGCCGATTGCCGCTAAAGGATTGGTAGCCAAACTGTTATTCCTAGTCTGCGATTATTAATTATGCTGCCTGAGCCGCAGGCACCGCTTCGATCGTGCCGCCGACTGCCTCAATGGCGGCCTTGGCACCCTTGGTCACGCCGATACCTATCAGCTTGACCTTCTTTTCAATCGCGCCGGACAAAAATACTTTTGCCGCCAATGCGCCCGGCGGGATGATGTTGGCTTGCTTCAAAACCAGCAAATCAACAGTATCAACCGGTAAGTTGGCGATTTCCGACAAACGAACTTGCGCAGTATCGTTGCGCGTCAGCGAAATAAAACCGCGTTTTGGCAAACGACGTTGCAACGGCATCTGGCCGCCCTCAAATCCGACTTTATGAAAACCGCCTGAACGAGACTTTTGACCTTTATGACCACGGCCCGCTGTTTTGCCCAAACCTGAACCGATACCGCGACCTACTCGGCGGCGGGGCTTTTTTGAACCCTCTGCGGGTTTAATATCATTTAAATCCATGATTCTCAGCCTTCAACCTGAAGCATATAAATCACCTTGTTGATCATGCCGCGATTTGCGGGTGTATCAATTACAGTGACGGTGTGATGACGTCTTTTCAAGCCCAGGCCGCGAACACACGCTTTGTGCGCTTCCAGACGACCGATGGTGCTTTTGAGCAACGTCACTTTGATTGTTTTCTGGTTAGTCATATTGAACCTCGATTAGCCCAGGATTTCTTCAATGGTTTTGCCACGTTTGGCAGCCACTTCCGATGGGCGCGTAATTTGTGCCAAACCATCCAGCGTTGCACGAACCACGTTGTAAGGATTGGTCGAGCCGTGGCATTTGGCGGAAATGTTGGTGATGCCCATAACTTCAAATACGGCGCGCATCGCACCACCAGCCTTAATACCATTTCCTTCAGCAGCAGGCTGCATAAAGACTTTGGTGCCGCCGTGTTTGCCGATCACTTGATGATGTAGCGTGCCGTTCTTAAGCGGGATCTTCACCAGCTTGCGACGCGCCTGCTCCATGGCTTTTTGCACGGCCACCGGCACCTCTTTTGATTTGCCCTTGCCCATGCCAATACGACCGTCGCCATCACCAACAACAGTTAAAGCAGCGAAGCCTAGAATACGACCGCCTTTAACCACTTTGGTGACGCGGTTTACGGAGATCATCTTCTCGCGTAGGCCGTCGCCTTCTTTGTCTTGAATTTCTGGTTTTGCCATTTGGAAACCCTTAATTAGAACTTGAGGCCGGCTACACGCGCGGCATCTGCCAGCGCCTTGACGCGGCCGTGATAAGCGAATCCTGAGCGGTCAAATGCCACATCAGAAACACCAGCAGCTTTTGCGCGCTCTGCAATTCGCTTGCCAACTTCAGCAGCAGCGGCAGCTGTTGCGCCGCTTTTCAGCGTTGCACGCAATTCTTTTTCAGCCGTTGACGCCGCCGCCAGCACTTTTTGACCCGTTGCATCGATGACCTGAGCATAAATATGGGTATTGGTGCGATTAACTGTCAGACGAACCGCCTTCAGACGCGCAATGATGGCGCGGGTTTTGGCTGCACGACGAATACGGGATTGTTTTTTATCGATCATGATCGCCTTCCTTACTTCTTCTTCGTCTCTTTGAGAACGATGACTTCATTAGCATAACGAACGCCCTTGCCCTTGTATGGCTCTGGCGGACGATATCCACGCACAATGGCTGCCACTTGGCCAACCTTTTGCTTGTCAATGCCCTTCAAAATAATCTCGGTAGGTGTTGGCGTTTCGGCCTTCACACCCTCTGGCATGTCGTGAACAACAGGGTGCGAGTAGCCAAGCGCAAGGTTTAACTTCGCACCTTGTGCCGCCGCTTTGTAGCCCACGCCGACCAACAACAGCTTGCGCTCAAAACCCTTGTCAACACCGGTGACCATGTTGGCCAGCAAAGCACGCATGGTGCCGGACATGGCGTTTGACGCCTGCGTATCATTGGCTGCTTCCAGAAAAATCTGATCGCCATCTTTTTTGATGTTGACCAAGCTGGTTGCCGCCTGCTTCAAGGTGCCCAACGGGCCCATGACTGTAATTTCGTTCGCCGCAATCGTCACTTCGACTTTTGCAGGAATATTTATTGGCTGTTTACCGACACGTGACATTTTATTTTCCTTACACCACGATGCAAATTACTTCGCCACCGATACCGGTTGCGCGCGCCTTGCGATCCGTCATGACGCCTTTGGACGTTGACACAATGGCCACCCCCAAACCGTTCATGACCGGCTTAATATCTTCGCGCCCCTGATAAATGCGAAGCCCTGGACGCGAAACGCGTTCAATTTTCTCAATCACCGGCTTGCCTGCGTAATACTTCAAGCCAACGTTTAACTCCGACTTACCTTCGGCGGTGCGCACATCAAATCCTTCGATGTAACCCTCATCCTTCAGGACTCGGGCAATCGCGACTTTCACCTTGGACGACGGCATTGTCACATCAACTTTTTCCGACTGTTGCGCATTACGAATGCGGGTCAACATATCGGCGATCGGGTCACTCATACTCATAATTTTTTCTCCGCCCTACTTCTCGGCTACCAGCTAGCTTTAACCAGGCCCGGAACTTCACCGCGCATGGCAATTTTACGTAACTCACTACGACCCAGACCGAACTTGCTAAAGACCCCGCGCGGACGACCGGTGATCGCGCAACGATTACGCAAACGGGTCGGACTGGCGTTGCGCGGAAAAGCCTGCAACTTCAAACGCGCCTGATAACGATCCTCTTCCGAAATGCTTTGATCGCCAATAATTTTCAATAAAGCATCACGCTTTGGTTTAAATTTGGCGACAAGCTTTTCACGCTTGGCTTGACGATTAATAACAGCAAGTTTTGCCATGCTCTTAACCTCGGAAAGGAAATTTGAACGCTGCGAGAAGCGCTTTGGCTTCGGCATCGCTTTTTGCGGTGGTGGTAATCGAGATATTCATGCCACGGATTGCATCGATTTTGTCGTATTCGATTTCCGGGAATATGATTTGCTCTTTCACGCCCATGTTGTAATTGCCACGGCCATCAAACGAACGGCCCGAAATACCGCGAAAATCGCGCACACGCGGCAGCGAAACGGTAATCAGACGATCGAGGAATTCATACATCCGGTCGGCGCGCAATGTCACCATGCAACCGATTGGATAACCATCACGAATCTTAAAGCCGGCGATAGACTTCTTCGACAGCGTAACGACAGGCTTTTGGCCAGCAATTTTGGTCATGTCGCCAACAGCGTGGTCCATGATTTTTTTATCGGCAACCGCCTCGCCCACACCCATGTTCAGCGTAATTTTGCTGATGCGCGGCACTTCCATTACGGATTTGTAGCCAAAGTCTTTCATCAACTTTGGAACAACGGTTTCTTTGTAAAACGATTGGAGTCGAGCCATTTTCATCGTCCCCTTATGCGTCGATTTGTTCGCTGTTGGAGCGAAACACGCGCACTTTGCGCGGCTTTTGCCCATCAACAGCATCCAACGTCTTGATCCCGACCCGATCCGCTTTACCGGAGGCCGGATTAAAAATAGCAATATTCGAAAGGTGAATTGACATCTCTTTCTCAATAATGCCGCCAGTCAAACCCTTCATCGGGTTCGGCTTGGTGTGTTTTTTGACGCGGTTGATACCCTCAACCACGGCACGCTCGGATTCGATGACCATTTTCAGCACGGTGCCGCGCTTACCTTTGTCCCGACCGGTGATGACGACCACTTGGTCGCCCTTACGAATTTTGTTCATCGCGTATTTTCCTTTGCAGCCTTACAGCACTTCTGGCGCCAGCGACACGATCTTCATGAACTTTTCAGTACGCAATTCACGCGTGACTGGTCCAAAGATGCGGGTGCCGATTGGCTCCAACTTTGCATTCAACAAAACAGCGGCGTTGCCATCGAACTTGATGAGCGAACCATCACTGCGGCGCACACCTTTGGCGGTGCGAACAACAACGGCCGTATAGACCTCGCCCTTTTTAACGCGGCCACGTGGCTGCGCCGACTTGATACTGACTTTGATAATGTCGCCAATGCCCGCATAACGGCGCTTGGAGCCACCGAGGACTTTGATACACATTACCGACCGCGCGCCGGTGTTATCGGCGACGTCGAGAATCGACTGCATCTGAATCATGTTTTTATCTCCAACTTACCCGCCAAACATGGCAGCCAGTTTTGGATCCGTCTTATATCGTCGCAGCCAACTCGGAGACCCGAATCAAATGCGCCGACAGGTTAGAAAGCTTCTTTTGCCCGATTGCTTAAAGCACCTTTTACAGTGCGGCTTGTGCAGACTTTCAGGCGGCAGGACCCAAATTGCGATCCTGTTTTTGCAGACTCTCGGCCGACATAGCCACGGCCGGAGCAGCGAAGTCGATAAGTATATCCCGAGCCAGAGAACCAAGTCAACTAAATCTGCAAAATTCCTTACAACTTTACGGTCGCCAGCACTTGCCAACATCGAAAACCTGCCGGCCAACCAAATTTTGCACCCAAATGACTCGTCTCAGCCAATACGAATTCGCAAATAATTCATTTAACGTATTGAAAAATATAGGAAAAATGATATCAAAACAACCTGCTGTTGTTCGACGCATCGGTGTCAGCCGGGGTCGTTAAGGCAAACACCCATGGGATTTATACTGCGGTCATGCCGCCATCAACTGAAAGAATCTGTCCGGTCACATAACTCGCTGCGTCCCCCGCCAGAAAGATGGCCGGCCCCATCAGGTCCTCGTCGCCACCCAATCTCCCCATGGGGGTCATCGCAATGATTTGTTTGTCGACCACCTTTAATAACCCCTCACTCATTCTTGACGGGAAAAACCCGGGCGCGATGGCGTTTACGCGAATATTGCAATTTGCCCATTCGGCGGCCAGCGCCCGAGTGAAATTGACCAGGCCGCCCTTGCTGGTATTGTAGGCAATGGTCTGCATTGGCCCCTGTTGACCGCGCAGCCCGGCTACCGATGCAATATTGATAATGCTGCCGCCTCGATTGGGAATCATACTTTTTACGCCGACTTGCTGGGTGACCAACCAGCTGCCAGTAAGATTCGTCGCAATAATTTTATTCCACGCTTCGAGTGGGTATTCTGCCGCTGGCGCCCCCCACGACGCACCGGCGTTATTCACCAAAATATTGATTTTCCCAAAGTGGGCAATTACCGCGTCAACCATGGGAGCTATGGATTCCGGCTTGGACAGATCACTTGGCACCACGAAAACATCAAAACCCAGCGCTGTCAATTCCGATTTCGCCGTATCAAGTTCATCCGCCTTGCGGGCGGTTATCGCCAACTTCGCGCCGTGCATGCCAAATCCTTTGGCAATTTGCAGACCCAAACCTCGCGATCCGCCGGTAATAAGCGCGACACGCCCGGTCAGGTCAAATAGGTTTTTTTCGCTCATAGGTTCGCCCATTTAAAGAAGGTACCAAAGGAGAGAATTCTGGCACACTTGCAGGACAAAAATTCCACCAGCGTTTCAATTGCACGCATTCTGCCGTTTGTTTTCACGTCAAATGAATTCGCTGCCGTAAATTCGGCGACACAGTTATTCGCTCCCCCTGATAATCAAGCCATGTCGCCCGCCAATCTACTTCGTCTCATTTCACTTGCCGCTATTTGGGGTGCCTCGTTCGCCTTCATGCGGGTTGTTGCCCCCACTTTTGGTGGCATCGGCACGATGTGGCTGCGTATTGGCATTGCCGGACTGGCGCTCATTGTTTATGCGCTGATCATGCGCGAACAACTGGGGTTGGCCCGACATTGGAAACATTATCTTTTTATCGGCCTGATGAACTCGGCGCTGCCATTTGCCCTTTTTGCGTTTGCAATGAAAACCTTACCCGCGGGTTATGGCGCGATCCTGAATGCCACCGCACCTTTTTTCGGTGTGTTATTTGCAGCCGTGATGATAGGCGAACGCCTGACCGCCATACGCGTTGCCGGGCTAATGATCGGTTTTTTCGGCGTTGCCCTGATTGTCAATCTTGGCAGCGTTGAATTATCGCCCAAAGTCGCCATTGCCATCGGCGCCTGTATTGTCGCCACCGCGTCTTACGGATTTATCAGTGTCTACATCAAAAAATATGTCAAGGACGCGCCAAATATGGGACTCGCGGCCGGGACGTTAATGCTTGCCAGCTTCGCCACCGCACCGATAGCGATTCCTTTGACCAATTGGTCGCTGCCGTCATTACCGGTCGCATTAAGCCTGCTGGCGTTGGCGTTGCTTTGCAGCAGTGTTGCCTATGTTTTGTACTACCGGTTGATTGTAGATGTTGGGCCGACCAAAGCCATATCGGTCACCTTCCTGATTCCCGTATTTGGTGTTATTTGGGGCATCTTTTTCTTAGATGAACATCTCACCCTGGGTGCGACGATCGGCGGACTGTTGGTGCTATATGGCATGACCCTGGTGTTAGGTTTGCACCCGTTTCGGGCGGCAAAAATGAAAGAAAGCCCACGGTAGCGGTAGAATTGCGAACGGTTTGTGTCGCGCCATCCGCGCGGCACAATTTTCCCCCAACGCCAAAAGCGCTCTACTACGCGAGTACCCATGTCCCCTGCACCAAAAGCCACCTATGGCAACGTCCTAGACTTGATTGGCAATACGCCAATGGTCAAACTTTCCAACCTGGATACGGGTTGCTGTGAGTTATTTGCCAAGCTTGAATGCAATAACCCTGCCGGCTCCATCAAGGATCGAATTGGTCTGCGCATGATCGAGGCGGCAGAACGCGACGGCAAGATTAAACCAGGCGGAACCATTGTTGAGGCAACTGCCGGCAACACCGGGCTCGGGCTGGCACTGGCTGCCATTCACAAGGGCTACAAGTTGTTGCTGGTGATCCCGGACAAAATGAGCCAAGAGAAGATTTTTCATCTGCGAGCGATGGGCGTAGAAATTGTCATGACCCGCTCGGATGTTTCAAAAGGGCACCCTGAGTATTATCAGGACATGGCCAAACGCATTGCTGCAGAAATGAATGCCGCCGGAAAAAGCGCGCATTGTATTGATCAATTTTCCAATCCAGCCAACCCACAGACACATGAAGACTGGACCGCGCCAGAAATTTGGGGGCAGATGGACCATAGGCTAGATGCGGTCGTGGCTGGTGTCGGCTCAGGCGGCACCATCACCGGCATGGGGCGCTACTTTCAGAAACATGCACCGCATGTGGAAATTATTTTGGCCGACCCAAAGGGTTCGATTCTGGCGGATCTGGTCAACACCGGCACCCACAACACACCCGGTTCGTGGCTGGTCGAAGGCATCGGCGGCGATTATGTGCCGGTCAATCTCGATATCAAGATGGCCACAAAGGGGTATTACGTCAGTGATGCCGAAGCGATGCTTGCTGCGCGCGATTTGTTACTCAAAGAAGGCATCATGGGCGGCTCATCAACCGGGACACTGTTGGCAACGGCATTGCGATATTGCCGCGAACAATCGATGCCCAAACGCGTGGTAACCATTATTTGTGACGTGGGTGGCAAGTACCTCTCCAAAATGTACAACGATTATTGGATGATGGATCAAGGCATCATTAAACGCGAAACCAAAGGCGATCTGACCGATTTGATTTCACGACGCCACGACGATCGTGCGACGATCACCGTGAAACCGGACGACACACTCCAAACTGCACTTGCCCGTATGAAGTTATACGATGTGCAACAAATGCCCGTTCTTGATGGCGAAAACGTTGTTGGCATTATCGATGAGTCGGATATATTGATGGCGGTTTTTGGTGATGAACAACGATTCAAATCGCCCGTTCGTGAGGCCATGAGTGACAAGATTGAAACGTTGCAAAAATCGGATTTTATATCCCGCTTGATGCCAATTTTTGACCACGGTTATGTGGCTATCGTGATGGACGGCGAAAAATTTCAAGGCTTGATCACCCGTTATGATTTATTGAACTACTTGCGCAGAAGGGTGCAATAACCATGGCAATCAAACATCAGTTCGGCACCCGCGCGGTACACGCTGGACAAGAACCCGACCCCACCACCGGCGCGGTGATGGTGCCGATTTACGCCACCTCCACCTACGCACAAAAAAGCCCGGGCGTGCATCAGGGTTACGAATATGCCCGTACCCATAACCCTACCCGTATGGCGTTTGAACGCTGTGTTGCAGACTTGGAAAATGGCGCTCAGGGATTTGCCTTTGCATCCGGATTGGCAGCGTCGGCCACCATTCTGGATACGCTCGACAGCGGCGCACATGTGATTGCACTCGATGACCTGTACGGTGGTACTTATCGCCTGTTTGAGAATGTGCGCAAACGTTCAGCCGGGTTGTCGTTTACATTTACCGATATGAGCGACGCGGCCAAAATTGAAGCGGCTATTCAGCCCAACACAAAAATGATTTGGATCGAGACGCCATCCAATCCATTGTTGAAGTTGGTGGATTTGGCAATGGTTGCGGCGGTGGCAAAAAAACACAATCTGATCTCAGTTGCTGATAACACCTTCGCCACACCCTGTGTGCAACGACCGCTCGATCATGGCTTTGATTTGGTGGTGCACTCGGTCACCAAATATCTGAATGGGCACTCGGATATGGTCGGGGGCATGGTGGTAGCCCGCGAACAGGGTGCGCTTGCCGAAAAGTTGATGTATTTGCACAATGCGGTCGGTAGTATTCTTGGGCCATTCGACAGCTTTCTGGCCATGCGCGGCCTCAAGACTTTGCACCTGCGTATGGAGCGGCATTGCCAAAGCGCGCTGGCAATTGCGCAATGGCTTGAGTCGCATCCAAAAGTTGAACGTGTCATCTATCCGGGCTTGGCTTCTTATCCACAACATTCGTTGGCCAAAAAACAAATGGCCGGATTCGGTGGCATGGTCACGGTGATCCTCAAGGGCGGTTTGGAGGAGTCCAGACAATTCCTGGAGCGGCTCAAAATATTTGTTTGCGCAGAAAGTCTGGGTGGTGTGGAAAGTTTGGCAGAACATCCGGCGATCATGACCCACGCCTCCATCCCCGCCGACATCCGTCGCCAACTGGGTATCAACGACTCACTGGTGAGACTTTCGGTTGGTGTTGAAGACGTGGCGGACTTGAAGGCGGATATTGCGCAGGCACTGGCGTAGGCTGCTTCAAAAAGTGCCAAATTGGCGTGCACTTTCGGCTACTATTGGTTGGAAACGCGCGCCAGATGGCGGTCTAACTAATAGGGGCTCGCTTGGTCGTCCAGAACCACCCGCTTGTGTCGGGAGGTGACCGGCGTGCCCAAGACGTTCAGGGCGACGGCCTCTGCCGCTTTTATGCCATCAACGGCAGCCGACAAAATTCCACCGGCGTATCCTGCGCCTTCGCCTGCTGGAAATAGTCCGGCTGTATTGACGCTTTGAAAATTGTCATCGCGCCGCGTAATACGAATCGGTGCCGATGTCCGCGTCTCTACCCCGGTCAATACTGCGTCCGCCATGGCGAAGCCATGAATCTGTTTGTCGAATGCAACCAGCGCCTCTTGAATCGCCACGGTTGCAAATGAAGGGACACAGCCGGCCAGATCGGTCATTTTGACACCCGGTTTGTACGACGGAATGACAGACGGCTGTTCGACGGACGGGCGACCCGCCAAAAAGTCACCCACCGTTTGTGCGGGCGCATGGTAGTTACTGCCACCAGCGATAAACGCAGCCGATTCCCAACGGCGTTGAAACTCGATTCCGGCGAGCACGTGCTCCGGAAAATCTTGTTGCGGTGTCACCCCGACAACAATTCCGGCGTTGGCATTACGTTCATTTCGTGAGTATTGACTCATGCCGTTGGTGACGACGCAACCAACTTCGGACGTGGCTGCAACAACCGTGCCGCCGGGACACATACAAAAACTGTACACAGAGCGACCATTGCTCGCATGATGGACCAGCTTGTAATCGGCCGCGCCCAACACCGGATTGCCTGCACTCACGCCGAACCGTGCGTGATCAATCAAACTCTGCGGATGCTCGATTCTAAATCCGATTGAAAAGGGTTTTGCCTCAACAAATACCCCACGCTCGTGGAGTTTATAAAAGGTATCACGGGCGCTGTGACCGATCGCCAATACCAGATGATTGGTCGCAATTAATTCGCCGCCCTCGATTACGACGCCGCGTACCTGACGCGTGCCGTTTTTAAGTTCGATTTCAATATCAACCACTTTTTTCTGAAAACGAATTTCACCTCCGAGCGCTTCAATTTTTGCGCGCATGATTTCGATAATGGACACCAGCTTGAAGGTGCCGATATGCGGTTTCGAGACGTACAAGATTTCCGGCGGTGCGCCGGCTGCGACAAACTCTGCAAGCACCTTACGACCCAAATGAAACGGGTCTTTGATCTGACTGGATAATTTTCCATCGGAAAACGTGCCTGCGCCACCTTCACCAAACTGCACGTTGGATTCCGGATCAAGCACTGACTTACGCCAAAGGGCCCACGTATCCTGGGTGCGCTCACGCACCGCTTTGCCTCGTTCCAGCACAATGGGTCGAAAGCCCATTTGCGCAAGTGTCAGTGCGGCAAATAAACCACACGGCCCCATGCCAATAATGACCGGCCGCAATTGTGTAGAAGCTGTATTGGCGTTGGCGACGAATTGGTAGCTGGTGTCCGGCGTGGGGGAAACGCGCGGATCGTTTTGAAATTTCTTTAACAATCGCACCTGGTCATTCACTTCAACATCGAGCGAATAGACCAACAATATTTTCGCCTTCTTGCGCGCATCATAACCACGGCGGAAAATCGTAATCGACAACAAATCCACCGGCACGATTTTTAATCGTTGCAAAATTTGCACCCGCAGGGCGACTTGTTCCTGTTCGGCAGAAAACGGCGCAGTACCCAGCGGAAGTTTGATTTCTGTTAGTCGCAACATGATGGCAGAGAGTTATCCTGCAAAAAATGCAAATGGTTATATCCGGCCAAATTGATTGGCCAAATAATCATACCCTGCCAAATCGGCTTGCACAAAAAAGCCCGCATTGTGCGGGCTTTTCAGTATCAAGTGCGACTTGGAAATCGAATTATTCGACTTTCGCTTTTTCCAAAAGCTTGGAAACAGCCCATGCCTTGGTCTTCGACATCGGCTTCGTTTCAACAATCATCACGGTGTCACCCGTTTTGATTTCATTTGTAGGCGAATGGGCGTGGTATTTCTTGGAGCGACGCACCATCTTGCCCAGCACGGGATGTTTGACAGCGCGCTCAACCAATACGGTGACCGTCTTGTCCATCTTGTCGCTGGTAACCACACCGGTCAAGGTGCGTTTGGTGATATTTTCGGTTGTGACGGCGGTCATTATGCAGCCCTCGCTTTTTCGGTGAGGATGGTTTTGATCTGCGCGATTTCGCGCTTCACGCGACCGATCTCGGTGACATTGGTGAGCTGCTGCGTGGCAACCTGCATGCGCAGTGAAAACTGTGCGCGGCGAAGTTCCAGCAACTCTTTGTTAAGTTCTTCCGGGGATTTCGCCCGCATTTCTTTGGTGTTCATGGTCGATTTCCTTTCTTAACCCAACATGCGATGCACAAACGTGGTCTTGATCGGCAGTTTTGCTGCCGCCAAGGCAAACGCTTCTCTTGCCAGATTTTCTTGCACGCCGTCCATCTCGTAGAGCACCTTACCCGGCTGAATTTCAGCCACGTAGTACTCCGGCGAACCCTTACCGTTACCCATGCGGACCTCGGCAGGTTTTTTCGAAATCGGCTTATCCGGAAAAATCCGAATCCAAACGCGTCCACCGCGCTTGATATGACGGGTCATGGCGCGACGAGCCGCTTCAATTTGACGCGCGGTCAAACGACCACGGCCAACGGCTTTCAGACCAAATTCACCGAACGAAACCTTGGCACCCGTTGTGGCAATACCCTTGTTCCGGCCTTTTTGTTCTTTGCGATATTTTCTTCTAGCTGGTTGCAGCATTTTTCGCTCCTGGGCGACCGCGCGGCTTACGCGCTGGCTCGACTTGTGGCTCCGGTGCGGCTACAGGGGTTTCGCCCTTTGCCAACATGTTGCCTTTGTAAACGAGAACCTGAACACCGATCACACCGTAGGTTGTGTGTGCTTCTGAAAACCCCTGATCGATATCAGCGCGGAGCGTATGAAGTGGTACGCGACCTTCACGATACCATTCGGTACGTGCGATTTCAGCGCCATTCAAACGACCGGCCGAGGTAATTTTGATACCCTGAGCGCCCAAACGCATGGCGTTTTGCATCGCGCGTTTCATGGCGCGGCGGAACATCACACGTTTTTCCAGCTGGGCAGTGATGCCATCAGCGATCAATTGTGCGTCTGTTTCAGGTTTGCGAATTTCTTCGATATTAACGTGTACCGGCACACCCATCATCTTGGTCAGGCTAACGCGAAGGTTTTCAATATCCTCGCCTTTTTTACCAATGACCACACCAGGACGCGACGAAAAGATGGTGATCTTTGCGTTTTTGGCCGGGCGCTCGATAATGATTTTGCCGACTGACGCGCTCGCCAATTTCTTTTTCAGATAGGTGCGAACCTTGATATCCTCGAGCAGCATGATCGGGAAGTTTTTACTATTGGCATACCATTTTGATGCGAAGTTCTTGGTAACAGCCAAACGAAAACCGGTTGGGGAAATTTTTTGTCCCATCGTGACTCCTTATTGCTTGCCGTCGCCGACAGTCACGAAAACGTGACATGTTGGCTTGACAATGCGATTACCACGGCCTTTTGCGCGCGCGGTAAAGCGCTTCAACACAGGTCCTTTTTCGACGATGATTTTGGCGACTTTTAACTCGTCAATATCGGCACCGTTATTGTGTTCGGCATTGGCAATCGCCGACTCCAATACCTTCTTGATAATGGTCGCGCCCTTTTTAGGCGTGAAGGTAAGGATGTTCAGTGCTTGATCAACTTTTTTGCCGCGAATCAGGTCAGCAACGAGGCGACCCTTTTGTGCGGAGAGGCGTACGCCCCAAAGATTTGCAGATACGTTCATTTGGTGGTCGCTCCTTATTTCTTGGCCGACGATGCGGCCTTCTTATCGGCCGGATGGCCTTTGAAGGTGCGCGTCAACGCAAACTCACCAAGCTTGTGGCCAACCATGTTTTCACTGATAAACACCGGAATGTGCTGCCGTCCGTTGTGAATCGCAATGGTCAAACCAACAAAATCTGGCAAGACGGTGGATCGGCGCGACCAAGTCTTGATCGGTTTTCTATCTTTAATGGCAGCAGCCTTTTCGACTTTTGCCATCAGGTGGCCGTCAACAAACGGCCCTTTTTTAACGGAACGTGACATGTCGATTAACCTTTCCGACGATCGCGAACGATCATGTTCTGAGTACGCTTATTGGTGCGGGTTTTGAGACCCTTGGTGGCCTGACCCCATGGAGTACGCGGGTGTCCGCCGCCGTTGGAACGACCACCGTGCGGGTGATCAACCGGGTTCATACAGATACCGCGAACAGTAGGACGCCACCCACGCCAACGATTTGCACCGGCCTTGCCGATGACACGCAAACCGTGTTCAGCATTGCCAACCTCACCAATGGTGGCGCGGCAATCCACGTGAACTTTGCGAATTTCGCCAGAGCGCATACGCAACTGTGCATACAAGCCTTCACGCGCCAACAACTGCACGGACGCACCTGCAGAACGCGCCATTTGCGCGCCTTTGCCAGGCAACATTTCGATGCAATGAATGGTTGAACCGACTGGAATATTGCGGATCGGCAAGCAGTTACCTACTTTGATCGGCGCATCTTGACCGGACACAACTTGCTGGCCTATTTCGACGCCCTTCGGCGCAATCATGTAACGACGTTCGCCGTCAGCATAACAAAGCAGAACGATGTTTGCGCTGCGGTTTGGATCGTATTCCAGACGCTCGATTTTGGCGGAAATTCCGTCCTTATCGTTGCGCTTGAAATCAATGATGCGGTAATGTTGTTTATGACCACCACCCTGATGACGCGTGGTGATGTGACCATGATGGTTACGACCGGCGTTTTTGGATTGTGGCTCGAGCAATGCCGCGTGTGGCGCGCCTTTATGCAAGGCAGCGTTAACCACTTTGAGCATGCTACGACGACCTGGTGAGGTCGGCTTTGTTTTTACGAGAGCCATTATGCCGCCCCTTCCGTAAATTGAATGTCGCCTTCACCCTTCAAGCAGACATAAGCCTTCTTGACGTGGTTGCGACGGCCTTCAAAACGTCCGTGACGCTTTGCTTTGCCTTTTTGGTTAACAATATTCACGCTGGCAACTTCAACCTTTTGCTCTTTAAACAGCAATTCAACCGCCGCCTTGACGTCCGCTTTTGTAGCACTTGGCAAAACTTCAAACACGACCTGCTTTTGCTTGTCCGCCACCATGGTGGCTTTCTCGGAAATAACCGGTCTCAACAAGACCGTCATTAATCGTTCGGCGTTCATGCGAGCACCTCTTCGAATTGTTTTAACGCACCCTTGGTCAACACAACATTCGCGAAACGAACGAGATTGACAGGATCGGCGTATTTGGCTTCGACCACCATTACATGCTCCAAATTGCGCGAGGACAGGTAAAGGTTTTCGTTAAAGTCATCAGTAATGATGAGCACTTGCGCCATCCCCATGCCCTTGAGCTTGGCGACCAATTCCTTGGTTTTTGGCGCGCTAATTGTCATGTTTTCTACAACTGACAAACGATTCTCACGAACCAGTTGCGAAAGAATCGCGGCAATGCCCGCACGATACATTTTGCGGTTCACTTTTTGCGAGAAATTTTCTTCAGGCGAGTTCGGGAAAATCCGACCGCCGCCACGCCACAGCGGTGACGATGCCATACCGGCACGGGCACGACCCGTACCTTTTTGACGCCATGGCTTCTTGGTCGATTTTTGCACATCGCTACGGCCTTTTTGCGCGCGGTTGCCCGAACGTGCGTTGGCTTGGTATGCGGTAACAATTTGATGCACAAGCGCTTCGTTGTAGTCTCGGCCGAACAATTCAGCCGACGCGTCAACGGTTCCGTTTGCGGCACCTTTTTCATTTATAACTTTGAGTTCCATTATTTGGCCCCCTTCGCTTTCGGCGCTTTGGCCGCAGGGCGCACAACAACGGTGCCGTTCTTTGCGCCCGGCACCGCACCTTTAACCAAAATCAAAGAGCGTGCGACGTCAATACGCGCAACCTCGAGCATTGGCATGGTTGACGAAACGTCACCCAGATGTCCCGCCATACGTTTACCAGGAAATACACGACCCGGATCCTGCGCCATACCGATAGAACCTGGCACGTTATGCGACTTGGAGTTACCGTGCGAGGCACGGTTAGACGAGAAGTGGTGACGTTTAATTACACCCGAAAAACCCTTGCCCAATGTCGTACCAGACACGTCAACCTTTTGGCCAACAGCGAACATTTCGACAGAGAGCACTTCACCGACTTTGAGTTCGGCGAGTTTTTCAGGGGCAATATTGAATTCTTTAACAACGGAGCCGGCTTCAACGCCAGCTTTGGCGTAGTGGCCGGCTTGCGCCTTGGCCACGCGCGATGCGCGACGTGTACCAAAAGCAACTTGGACACCAGCGTAACCGTCATTTTCAGGGGTTTTGAGTTGTGTGACTCGGTTATTCGACACGTCCAACACGGTCACGGGGATGGCAGAACCATCTTCCGCGAAAATGCGAGTCATGCCGACCTTCCGGCCGACGAGACCTAAGCTCATCTTCGTTCCTTTTATGTTTAGCCTCTAAAACCTTTTAACATCAAGGCCTTACGAGGTGTCCGCTACAATTGGCGAACGGGTTAAATTCATGTTGCAACGTCTGTCGGCCTTTTCGGCTCAATCCAAACGGAGGCAAATTATAGCTGCCTCTCTTCTATAAATCAACAACTTACAGCTTGATTTCTACGTCCACGCCGGCGGGCAAGTCCAACTTCATCAACGCGTCGACCGTTTTATCGGTCGGGTCAATGATGTCCATCAGGCGCAGATGGGTGCGAATTTCCATCTGATCTCGCGATGTTTTGTTCACGTGTGGCGAGCGTAACAAGTCAAACCGCTCGATTTTGGTCGGCAATGGAACAGGGCCTTTAACAACGGCACCAGTACGTTTTGCCGTTTCGACGATTTCTGCTGCCGATTGATCAATCAAACGATAGTCAAACGCCTTCAGGCGAATACGAATTTTTTGTTTGGCGAGTTGTGCTGTTGCCATCTCGTTTCCTTTAAGCCGCTTTAATTGCAGCCGTTACTTGGGTTAAATCTTTCCGGATTTGAAACGCGTCGGGGTTTTGATAAATACAGCCCCAGCGCGCCTCTGCTTCCGGCGTTACTTAATTACTTCAACACCTTTGAAACCACGCCGGCGCCAACGGTACGGCCACCTTCGCGAATCGCGAAACGCAGCCCGTCTTCCATCGCAATCGGCGCAATCAACTGCACCACAATCTTGACGTTGTCACCAGGCATCACCATCTCGGTGCCAGCC
>CAMTWK010000027.1:0-59538 GCA_947085425.1 uncultured Burkholderiales bacterium
AATTATCGCGGTTTTGCACATGTCACTCCTGCCGGCTACGGCTGTCCAGGTAGGGACCGCCGGCTCGTCCGGCACCAAGTCAAAGCAGTTTGACTTGGCGAAACCCCGAGCCTCGCTGTCGTCGCAAATTATCGCGGTTTGCACATTTCACTCCTGCCGGCTACGGCTGGTTTATTTTTTTCACCCGGCGGCTTTGATCGCACCCATGCTCATCATGCTCTGGAAATAGAGATTCGCGCAACAATACCGGTCGGTGAATTTTCTTCGATGAGCAATTTTGCTTTTTTACCAAATATAGTCGCGAGACGTTCGCGAATATTAGTCAACCCGACACCAATGCCCGCCGATGTCGACAGACCCTGCCCGTTATCGGCCACACTCAATTCAAGTTGGTCGCCGTTAATCTTTGCGCCAACGTGAATATGCCCGCCCTGCGGCAGCGGGTCAATGCCGTGTTTGATCGCGTTTTCAATCAGTGTCAACAACATCATTGGCGGAAAGGACTCGCGTGCCAGCGTATCAGGAACGTCGACGGTGTAGGTCAGCCGCGAGCCCATGCGAACCGCCTGAATTTCAAGGTAAGCACTCGCCATCGCCGCTTCTCGCCCGAGCGTAGTGGCGTCTTCGCGCATTTGCGGCAAGGCGGCGCGTAGATAGGTAATCAGGCTCTCCAGAGTTTTGCTTGCCAACGGTGGGTTGGCCTCGGTCAAATGCTGAACAGTGGCAAGTGTATTAAACAGAAAATGCGGTTCAATTTGTGCCTGCATCAACTTGAGCCGTGCTTCCAATACTTGTTTTTCCAATTCGTGGCGGGCGGCTTCGGCTTGGGCTGTATCCGCATCTGCACGTGCGGCACGCCCCCGATAAACCAACACAATAGCCGTGACCGCACCGATGCCAATGCCCACAGAAGTAAAAATAACCATGCCGAACAGCATCGGCTCGACGGTAAACATCTGTTGCAACGAACGACCGATGATCAAGCCGGAAATCACCGTGCCGGCACCGGCACCCACCACCACCGCCAACAATTGAGCTTGTAAAAACGATAACAACGGCTTGCGACGTGATCGCCAAATGGTCTCGGCGACGACAGTGGCGATCAAAATAACCACAGAAACAATCAAAAGCCGAAACCAAAGCACGTAAAAACGGGCAAACAGGCTCGGACAATGTTCACGGGAATGGATTGGTGGCGACATGCCGCCAGTTGCGCCCGGTGGTGGCGCAGGCAATGGCGCGCCACAATTCGCTCCGCCATAAAAATAGGGCAGAATTATCACGGCGGCAACGGTTGTTAAGCCAACCATCAGTGCCAACTGGTACCAATGCAGCCGCCGAAATATGGAAGTCATGAATTTCATAAACGCAGCATACATCGCGCTAACCCCTTTTTTAACCAGGTAAGCGACCAAGCGCGGAAAATTGCCTGTCAGCAGCGTCACATACCACGACAGGATTTATCGAATAATCACGATCCGGCTGGGGGCGTGCGCGGTGGAGTGCGCAAAACCGGGACGTGTCTGCGGGATAACGGTTGGATTCGCACGCGCGGTCCTGGCATCCACCGTCATTCGCCCCATGCCTCGTAAATCGGTTGGCTTGCCAAACAAACCGGCTGATTGCCGACCCGCCGTAGAAATAGCCAAAACGCGACGCACGCCGGTGCTGGCAGTAGGCAAAAACATCTGTTCATCTGCTCGTTTGTCATCCTTATCTACAGCAGCCACTTCAGCCATATTTACCGACACGCGTCCCGCCAAACGGATGCGGATAAACGCCAACAAGCGCAGAGCGATATTAGAGTGGATTGCAAATGATTGGGCAGGCAGCAGGCGCATATAAAAGTAAACGGGAAGATGGGTTAACCAGACGACATCATGTCAGACAATTGTGAAAATAAAGTGACGCCTACCCGGCGGCTTCACCTTTCTATCGGCAATTATTTTGAGAAAAACAGACCGCAATCTTGTTACGGTCTCAGGCCGATGTTGGATGTTGACTCCAGGCAGGAATCCACGCCATCCAAAGCTTCTAACCTTTTAGCCGCCAGTTTTTGTGATTGTTAACAGGTCGCGCTGACGCAAATGCTTGCTAGCTGTGTCTGTCTGGTGGGGACCAAGCGTGTGGCGGTTACGGTAATTGTTTCTGCAGGCTTACTTTTCGCAACTAACGACATTTCCATTGCGCGGAATTTTGCATAACGGGTTTCCGGTGCGGTTACGAAACCCGTCGCCATGATCGTCGTGACAATAATTGAACCGGTCAATCCGACCCATGGTGCTGCGGTATAAAAGGCTTTCATGAGTGACTCCTGTGGGAAGTTTTGCCCCATCAATCAACGCTTTGCTTGTCAGGCGCAGTCTGTTGCGATTGAGACAGACGACTTGGCTTGTCGACGGATACACTTTCCACCAAGGGGGGCTTAGGCGTACTTAAGTCGCCCTTAAAGGTTCTGAATCGTTGCCCACCCATGTAAAGCGGCACCAATGGTGCCGCTTTTGACTTCACCCGCAGCAGCTAATCGGGTCCATGATTCGGTATTGATCAAGCAGGTTGAGCGGGGTGCGCGTGGTGCGCGTGCGGACGCGTCAACAGCGAACCGCCAACCATCCCCACGATTGCCATGATCAAACCGGCGAGCTGAGCGGGAAATTCGACGCCGAGTGGTGACGCCATGAAAATGATCCAGGTGGTAATGCCCAGAATAATCGATGCGAGCGCCCCATGCTTGTTGGCGCGCGGCCAATACAGTCCGGCAACCAAAGGGGTAAATGCACCACATAATGTCACTTGATACGCAGTCGAAACCATTTCGTAAATTGGCGTGCCCTTCATAACAATGGCATAGGTCAATACGATCATGGTAAACGCGACCAAGGAAATACGAAACGCCCGCAGTCGTTGCCGGTCGGTCAAGCCGGGCCGCATATTCTTGTATATGTTTTCCACAAAACTGGTGGACGGAGCCAATAGAGTTGCCGATGCGCATGATTTTATGGCCGACAATAACGCCCCGAAGAACAACACCTGCGCCCAGAAGGGCATATGCGTCATGATCAAGGTCGGCAAAATGCGTTGTGGGTCATCGGCCAGCATTTGTTTGGTTTCTTGCGGCATGATTAACACCGCACAAGCGACGATAAACATCGGCACAAAAGCAAATGCCAGATACGATGCCCCGCCAATGATTGACCCGCGCGACGCCGTTTGTGCGTCTCTGGCCGACATCACCCGTTGGAAAATGTCTTGCTGCGGAATGGATCCGAGCATCATGGTAATGGCGGCAGCAAAAAAGAACACAACATCGTGCAGCTTTGGCTCGGGAAAAAATTTGAACCACTCGTTTGTTAACGCCAAATCATAAACCTTGTCCGCTCCACCGGCAAGATTTCCCGCCATCATGGCGATAATCGACAAACCAACCACCAACACGATCATTTGAATAAAGTCCGTCCATGCAATGGCCAACATTCCGCCAACAACAACATAAATCACCACCGCAAGTGTGCCGATCACCATGCCGACTTCAACACTGATTGCTCCACCTGAAACCACATTGAACACCAGCCCCAAAGCGGTGATCTGCGCCGCCACCCAACCTAAATACGAAAGAATAATTGCCAGCGAACAAAAAATTTCAACCCCTTTTCCGTATCTCTTACGAAAATAGTCGCCAATGGTGAGCAAGGTCAACTTGTACAATTTGGCGGCAAAAAACATACCGACAAAAATCAAACAAAAAGCCGCGCCAAACGGGTCTTCGACCACGTTATTCAGACCACCCTGCACAAATTTGGCCGAGATGCCAAGTACGGTTTCCGCGCCGAACCAGGTCGCAAACGTGGTCGTGACAATCATGATGAGGGGCAAACTACGGCCAGCCAGGGCAAAGTCGGTACTCGATTTCACACGTGTTCCGGCGTAAATACCAATTGCGAGTGTGCCAAGCAAATACAGCACAACAAAGATGAGCAGTGCATTCATGTTGAGATTAATAGGGCGATGTCAGGGGTGGGGGGCAAAGTTGAAATGGGGTGGCAGCGTGTATTAGGCGGCATTTTAAATCCAGATGCCTTTTACGGCCAGCCCTACCAAAACAATAACAAATATAAATAACCGCCGACAATGATGGTCAGTAGCACCACCAGACTGAGCAAAATGCCGCTCTGCCACTGTTGCGTGCGATTCACCCGCTCCACGGCGGCTTCAATCGCGGCGAGTCGCTCCGACGGATTGTTTTCCAGGGCCCGGTGAATCAATCGCGGCAATTGTGGCAAGGTTGCGGTCCACAACGGGCCCTCCTTGCGCAATTGTTTTACCAACCCCTGCCAGCCAATTTGTTCATCCATCCATTGTTTTAAAATGGGCTGAGCGACCGGCCGCAGGTCGAGTTGCGGATAAAGTTGGCGGCCCAATCCTTCTACCTGCAACAAGGTCTTTTGCAGCAACACCAATTGCGGCTGAATTTCCATCTTGAATCGTCGCGACACATCAAACAGGCGCAACAACACATTGCCGAAGTAAATTTCGTTTAATGGTTTGTCAAAAATTGGCTCACAGACACTACGAATGGCGGCCTCAAACTCATCCACACGGGTGTGGCGCGGCACCCAGCCCGCCTCAATGTGCGCAACAGCCACCGCCTTGTAATCACGTTCAAAAAACGCCGCAAAATTACGCGCCAGATAATTTTTATCCTCGTCCGATAACGTTCCCATAATGCCAAAGTCAACACCGGAATAAATGCCGTTACGGCCGACAAAAATATTTCCAGGGTGCATATCAGCGTGAAAGAACCCGTCGCGAAAAACCTGCGTAAAGAAAATCTTCACGCCGTCGGTGGCGAGCCTGGCAAGGTCAATTTTGTGCGCCGCCAGCTGCTCGACATCGTTGACCTGAATTGCGTCTATTTTTTCCATCACCATCACGTCACGTGTGGTGAAGTCAAAGAACACTTCCGGCACATACAACAATTGTCCGTCCGAAAAATTACGCCGCAGCGTTGAGGCGTTTGATGCTTCTCGAACCAGATCAAGCTCATCGTGTATGGTCTTGTCAAATTCGGCGATCACCTCTCTGGGTCGCAGCCGTTCGCCGTCATCAAAAATAGCCGCGATCAAGTCCGCAACCACATACAGGAGGCCGACATCTTTGCCAATCACCTCATGGATGTCGGGCCGCAAAATTTTGACGGCAACCTCTCGTCCGGCCAATTTGCCGGCTGCAAGCGTTGCAAAATGCACCTGTGCGATGGACGCAGACGCGACCGGTTTCATGTCAAATTTTGAGAAAACATCGCGCCAGGTTGCGCCTGATTTATTATCAAAGGCGCGGCTGAGCATCAACAACACGCCGTCCTCGGCAAATGGCGGCACACGATCTTGCAAACGCGCCAATTCGGCGGCGATATCCGCGGGCACCAAGTCTGGTCTGGTCGAAAGCAACTGTCCAAATTTGACAAATATCGGCCCCAAGGACTCCAACGCACATCGCAAGCGCACGGCACGCGGCTCGGTAAAACGTCGCCAAAAAAAGGCAACACGAATAGTTGATCGCGCCAGTCCGGCCGGTAGAAACTCGTCGAGACCGAAGCGGATAACGACCGTGCTGATTTTCAATAAACGAAATAAGCGCATCACTTTGCCTTGGCGTAATTTACTTCGCTTTACGTTTCACAATAGCGGCTTTTGCCTTCACGGTTTTCTTGGCCGCTGGCTTTTTGGGCTTTTCCGCCTTGTCGGCCTCCTCTGCCTCATCCGCTTTTTTGGCGACGGGTTTGCGTTTGACTGGTTTTGCCGCTTTTTTGGGTTTGGCAAAGCCTGACTTTTCTGCCAACAGCTCCAATGCCTCATCAAGTGTCAACGAATCGACCTTTTCCTTGTCCTGGATTGTTGCATTGGTGTCGCCGTGTTTTACGTAGGGGCCATACCGTCCAGAAAAAATGCTGATCGGCGCGCCGTCGTCCGGATGATTACCCAGCACACGCAACGCTGCTGCCGCATCCTTGGCCGCCTTGGCGGCTTTGCCCTTGGCGGTTTTTGGATCACGCTCTTCAAATTCAAAACCGATTTTGCCGTCCGGCTGCTTCACCAGAAAAGCTGAAAACGGCCGTCCTTTTTTGCTGATGAATTTTTCCAGCAAAGGTGTTTTGCCTTTTTCCAGCAGCTCAACCATTTCTTCGCGGGCGATTGCGCGCTTCAAAATGGTGCGGCCCGAGCGGAAATCGCAGGTTCGTCCGGCACCCACCGCTTTTTCACAAGCGTACGCGTTCGGCATTTCATATACTTTTGCCGCGCACTTCGGGCAGGGGCCAACAACCTCCATGCCGGTAAAGTCAACAACCTCATCGTCGTTTGCACCATCACCCCATGAAAATTCAATGGCAAATTCTTTGTTGAGAATCAGATTGGCCGAAAACGCGCGGCCTTGGCGGCTGCGGAATCCGTCCAGCGGGCCGATGTCTTTTTTCTCGATCAACACTTCCGCTTCGGCGGCTTCGAGTTGACGACCCGCCAAAATTTTCCAAAAACCAAACTCACATTTCAGACATTGAAATCGTTTGTAGTTCTCGTGGATTTCACCGCCGCACTTTGGACAAGGTACGACGAGCGCGCCAAAATCACCGGGAATGGTATCGTGCTCGAAATTTTTTGCCTGACCGACAATGTGCTCGGTCATATCGACAATTTCAGCCATGAATGTTTCGCGTGACATCTTGCCTTGCTGCATTAACGCCAGCTTTTGCTCCCATTCAGCCGTCAGCTCCGGCGAATAAAGTTCGGGTATGCCCAATCCGTGCAGGGCAATCATCAATGAGGCCGCTTTGGCGGTCGGAATGAGCTCGCGACCTTCGCGGTGGATATACTTTTCGTATAACAATCCTTCAATAATCGCGGCACGGGTCGCGGGCGTGCCGAGCCCCTTTTCTTTCATGGCCGCGCGCAATTCCTCGTCATCAATTGCTTTGCCGGCCCCTTCCATCGCTGACAGCAGTGTTGCCTCAGAATAACGAGCAGGCGGCTTGGTGGTGGTTGCCTTAACGTCGACCGTTTCTACTTTCACTTTTTCACCGGCTTTGACTGCCGAAAGATTGGTCGATGCGGTGTCGTTTTCGGCATCACGCCCATAAACAGCCAACCACCCGGCATTGACCAACACCTTACCCTCGGACTTAAAGGCTTCGTTTTCAACGCGGGTGATGCGGGTGGTCTGCAAGAATTCTGCCGACGGATAAAACACGGCAAGAAAACGTTTCACTACAAAGTCATACAGTTTTTGTTCAATTTCATTCAGCGACTTCGGTGCTTGCAGCGTTGGGATGATCGCAAAGTGATCGGAAATTTTTGTGTTGTCAAAAATTCGTTTGTTCGGCTTGACCCAACCACTATCAAGCACTTTTTTCGCCGCGACGTTGTATTCCCCGTCCTTCAACATTTCCATGGTTTGTTTGACCGTGGCGATGTAATCCTCGGGCAACGCGCGCGCGTCGGTCCGCGGATATGTTAAAACTTTGTGTTTTTCATACAGGGCCTGCGCTAGGCCCAATGTTGTTTTCGCCGAAAAGCCGAAGCGAGAATTGGCTTCACGTTGCAATGACGTCAAATCAAACAGCAACGGTGACGCTTGGGTGGTCGGTTTTGATTCTTCTTCAACAATGCCCGGCTTGCCCAGACATTTTGTGACCAATGAGCGGGCTTTTTTTTCGTCCCAAATTCGTTCAGCTTTGAGGTGTTCGTCTTCGTCGGTTTTTTTGAAGCTTTCGTCAAACCAGCGACCCGGATAATCGCCCCCGCTGGCGGAAAAATTGGCGTGCACTTCCCAATAATCACGCGGCTTAAAGGCTTTGATGCGCTCTTCGCGTTCGACCATGATGGCCAGGGTTGGTGTTTGCACACGACCGACGGTGGTGAGTTGAAAGCCGCCCGATTTGGAATTAAATGCACTCATGGCGCGCGTGCCGTTGATGCCAACCAACCAATCTGATTCGGAACGACAAACGGCCGCATCGGATAGTCCGCTCATTGCTTCGCCGGCAAGCAGCGATTTAAATCCATCACGGATGGCCGATTGCGTCATCGACTGCAGCCACAGTCGTTTGGTTGATTGTTTCGCCTTTGCATATTGCACGATGTAACGAAAAATCAGTTCGCCCTCACGCCCGGCGTCACAGGCGTTGATGATTTCAGAAACGTCTTTTCGTTTAATCAGCTTGAGAAGAACCTTCAGGCGTGATTCGGTTTTTTCGATCGGACGAAGGGCGAAATAAGATGGTATGGCGGGCAGGTGCGCAAAGGTCCATTTGCCGCGCTTCACTTCTTCTTCTTCTGGCATCGCAATCTCAACCAGATGACCGACTGCGGAGGAGAGGACAAAATCGTCACTCTCAAAATATTCTGCATGTTTGGTAAAGCCACCGAGCGCTTTGGCTATATCGTTGGCAACAGAAGGCTTCTCGGCGATGATGAGACTTTTTGACATGCGTTGGTGCTTTCTTAGGTTGATTCACGCGTACGTTTCGGCCATCACAGCCGCAACGTGGGGGCGCACATGATGGCGCGGAACGTCGGCAAAGGCAAGAGAATAATTTAATTCCGCCCGTGCTAGCGTTTGATAACCGCAACAATAATTTGATTACTCGACCGATTACATTAAGCGTTGGTACTTGCCACCGGCCATTTGGGCGATTTGTCCGCACAGTTCAAATTCTGTCAATTTCACAACCAAAAGTTGAATTTCTATTCCCACCCTTGACGCGAGCTCATCGGACGAAACAATGTCATAACCCATTGCCGTCAGAATCGGGTCAACGTTTGACTGCGGATTATTTTCCAAGTCCGATGAAGGGATGTTCACGCCGATTTGCAGCCTTAGTTCTACCAAAATATCATTTGCCTCATCGACCAGCTTTGCGCCTTGCTTGATGAGTTGGTGGGTCCCCTTCGAAAACGGCGAGTGTATTGAGCCGGGTATTGCAAAGACGTCACGCCCCTGCTCGGCCGCCTGCCGTGCGGTAATCAGCGACCCTGATGCGAGCGCGGCCTCGACCACAACAACACCACGCGACAGGCCGCTGATAATCCGATTCCGGCGCGGAAAATTGGCGGCTATCGCCGGAGTACCGAGCGAAAATTCAGAGACGATCAATCCAAATTGTGAAATTTCCTGGGCAAGCATTTTGTTTCGGGCTGGATAGACAAGATCAAGGCCGGTGCCCACGACGGCAATGGTCGATGATGCGCCATCCAGGCCACCACGATGTGCGGCGGCATCAATTCCCAGCGCCAGTCCGGAAACAATAGATAGTCCCGCATCCGACAGGCTGCGCGCAAATGCCTCTGCATTTTGTTTTCCACCGGGCGTGGCGTTACGACTACCGACCACCGCGATGGCCGCGTGACCAAGCAAATTGCGTTTCCCCTTTAGAAAAAGCAACGGTGGCGGATCGGAAATTTCCAATAGTGCAGGCGGATAGTCCTCATCGGCCAGCGTGACAATATGATTGTTTTCCTGCGCAAGCCATTTCAGTGAAAGTGCAAGTTTATCGGTGTCGGGTCCGGCGGCAATTGCCGAAGCGGTTTTTGCACCGACCACCCGTGTCAGCGCGCTGTGGGATTCAGTCAGTACGCGTGCCGGCGCACCGAACGAACGCATTAACTTGCGGATGCCCTCCGCGCCAAGTGTCGGGATCAGGTCCAGCGATAACCATGAGACGGGGTCGAGCCCTGATGGAGGCATTGGCATATGGGTTTGTGAATGGGTTGAGGAGAGAGCCGGGGCCAAAAAGACAAACGCGCGATCAATGTCGCGCGTTTACCGGGGACAACAAACAACCAGCAAGCCTGCAAATTTCACGGGGACGCACTCGATAGTGGGTGGATAAGCGAGTGATTTTTTGCTCGATTGACCGAGTAATATCGAGATATTACGAGGGAAGAGAGCGGAAAAGCGCTGCTCAGCCGCCTGTTATCGAGTACGTAGGCCATCAACCTTACGAAGTACAGTTTGGATTCGCAAAATTTATAGGTCGCCAAGAATGAAAAACGTATGCAAGGCGGGCCGACCCGTGAAATATGCAGGCTAGGGGGTTTGCACAAAATCGCCGACCTTTATAGGCCGCTTTGACGACATCACCAACACGTATGAAACCCGGTCAAAAACCCTGAATGCAACCGTCAAGCCATTGCGCTCTTCCGGCAATTTGACTACAGGCGGTATACTGTCCTTGTCGTCCCGCCAGGCCGCCGGAATAAGCGATTTAAACGAATGACGCGATTCATCGGCCCCGGTGTTGGTCGGCACCACTTCACCACCCCGCTGAACGGCCAACACGTGGCCGACTTCGATACCTTCACGACGCCCCAGATTTACCACCACAATCGAATACTGAGCAGTCTCGCTGACACCGCCGACCACTGACACAACTTGTCCTTTGAGTTGATTTCCCGGCGAACGTGGGCTGTAATGCGGCAAGATGGCATCGCCCGCTGGCATTAAACGATCACCGCGATTAATTTCCTGGGTTGCCTTGGTTATTTCAAGGGTGGTTGGGGTGGTGTTGCCCTCGCCAAATCGAGTGACGATGGCGTCACCCAGATAATGGGCTTCATATCCTAAATTTTCATTGCTTGTTGGATCCTTTAAGCTTTTTCCGGGTCGATATATATGCCATCGCACACCTTGCTCAGGCTTGATGCCAAGGGCATAAATAATATTGCTGGTACCGACAATTACCCGGCCCTCTTCCGAGGCGATAATTCTTGGGGCCGCATTCAATCCATCTTGATTAACCACCAATGGCATGGACAAAAATGGACCAATTACCCGCGCCGGAATCGACGGGATTGCCTCGCTCAATGCTTCGGAGCGAATGCGCGGCGACAATTTGACGGTGGCACCACTTTGCCCGTCGGTGCCGCCAACAATCGACAACATGGGCCGCCCCGTTGCGTCAAATGACAACTTGACCACGTCGCCCGGGTAAATTAAATGCGGGTTCTTGATTTGGTCACGATTCATGTTCCAAATCTCGGGCCAGCGCCACGGTTCTTTCAAAAATTTTCCGGAAATATCCCAAAGTGTGTCGCCCTTCACCACGACATACATGGTTGGAGCGTCATTGTTCAGCAATAACGGGTTTTCGGCGGTTTTAGTAGCCGTTTTAGTCTCCAATGGAACATTTGCCGGAGTCTGGGCGACAACCGCAGAACCAATCAATATGCCCAGCCCGATGCCAAATGGAAGAAATGCCGGGAATTTTTTCATGACCTGTCTTACCCTCGCGAGGATTTTTGGTCGCCTGAGCGCCATTGTGCCCTTGGCAACCAATGCAAAATCAGTCGTTTTACGTTTGGCGGCGTTAATGTCGGCTCACAATCAAATTTGCCTTAATCGGCGACTTCTACTACACTTGAACGTTGGCAACCCGACGCAAACTTAATGTATCACATTAAGATTCTGCACCTAATTTATTCAATTCGCAAGCAATTATGGCTATTTTGGACGTCCTCTGTTACCCCGACCCCCTGCTGCAACGCATTGCTGAGCCGGTCAAGATTATTGACAATAAAATCAAGAAGTTAGTTGATGATATGGCCGATACAATGTACGCCGCACCGGGAATTGGCTTGGCTGCCACGCAAGTCGGCGAATTAAAGCGCCTGATGGTTATTGACGTCACGGAAGAGAAAAACCAGCTGCGTGTATTTATTAATCCGGAAATTATCCGCAAGGAAGGAACCGCGATTAATGAGGAGGGCTGTTTATCCGTACCCGGCTTTTACGACAAAGTTGAGCGCGCTGAAACAGTCATGGTGACCGCTCTTGACCGCGATGGCCAGCGATTCACAATCAATGCCTCTGGTTTGCTGGCCGTTTGTATCCAGCATGAACTTGATCATTTGGACGGCCACGTATTTGTTGAATATTTGTCGCCGCTCAAGTCCAATCGCATAAGAAACAAGTTGATTAAGCGTCAACGCGAGCTCGACCGAGATGCAGAGTTGGCCGCACCGCGTCGCCGCGTCTCCGCTTCTGCTCGATTGTAATTTGTTGAAAAGACTGCTCCACCGCTAGCTGGACATCGTCTACGGCAGCACGTTTTTAATTTGCGCCGACCAAAGGTCGGCGTTTTTGTTTTTTCATGACACATGTTCACGCGCTAAATGAAAATCATTTTTGCGGGCACACCACCTTTTGCTGCTGCTGCCTTAACTGCTCTTCACGCCGCCGGGCATGAGATTGCGCTGGTACTGTCACAACCAGATCGACCATCCGGACGTGGCATGAAGCGCACACCATCGGCAGTGACCGAGCGGGCCAGCAGCCTGCAACTGTGCTTGGATCGTCCAGAATCGCTTAAAGATGTTGACGTACAACAGCGATTACGGAATGTTGGCGCCGATATCATGGTTGTTGCTGCATATGGATTGTTGCTTCCGCCCGCCGTCCTTTCGATTCCAAGACTCGGCTGTATCAACATTCACGGCTCCATTTTGCCGCGCTGGCGCGGTGCCGCACCGGTACAACGGGCGATTGAGGCGGGTGACGTCGAAACCGGCATCAACATTATGCAAATGGACGCGGGCCTGGATACTGGCCCGGTATTGTTCGAACGACGGATATTGATCGAACCTGACGACACCAGTAAGACCATATTTGCCAAATTGGCCGAACTTGGTGCCGCGACAATCGTCGAAGCGTTGGCGAACTGGTCAGATTTGTTGCCGCAACCGCAGCCGGAAACGGGTATTACCTACGCTAAAAAGATAACAAAGAGCGAGGCAACGATCAACTGGGACGAGTCTGCGCAACTAATCGAACGTCGAATTCGCGCATTTGATCCCTTTCCGGGATACGAAACCACCATCGGTGATGAAAAACTCAAGATTTGGCAAGCACATACAGCCGATAATGTTGTTAATGCCCCGTCCGGCACCGTGATTGCAGTTCAGACTGACAGCCTGACGGTCGCCTGCGGTGAGCGAGCCCTTTCCATCACCCGTATTCAGCGCCCGGGTGGCAAACGAATTTCCGTTGCGGAGTGGCTGCGCGGACAACAAACACCGATTCAACCTGGAGCACTTTGCAAATGAAGCCCGAATCATCTCCACCCGTCTTGGTCACCGGCATGGTCGCCGTGCAAATCGCAGCCTCGGAAATTGTCGGCCGCGTGTTGGGCGGCAAAAATCTAGATCGGGAATTGGCGGACGCGCTGGCAAAACACCGCACGTTGTCTCCCAACGAACGACAGGCCGTGCATTCCATTTGTTTTGATACCCTGCGGCATTACGGTCTGCTCAATGCCCAGCTCGACATGTTGTTGGCGGCCCCGCTTACGGACTTGCCGGTGCGACATTTGTTGCTGATCGCACTCTCACAATTGCAATTCTCACGGGTCGCGGCACACACGGTTGTTGATCACGCCGTCAATGCGGCTGTGGCAATGGGGTACGCCCGCGCCAAAGGATTGGCGAATGCAATATTACGAAACTATTTGCGCGCACCAACAAAATTTGCCCGTGAGCGATTTAAGGATGTCGTGGCCAAATATGACCACCAACGCTGGTGGATGACCAGATTGCGCGAAGAGCAACCAAACGATTGGGAGCGGGTGCTGTTGGCGGCAAGAGCACGGCCACCAATGCATTTACGGGTCAACCTTCGCAAAACAACCGTGGTGGACTATCTTGCTTTATTGACGAAGAGCGGCATGTCCGCAACGGCAGTTGGCAACGAAGCAATCCATCTGGAGCTTCCAGTATCGGTATCGGCACTGCCTAAGTTTTCGGAAGGATGGGTATCGGTACAAGATACCGGCGCGCAAATTGCTGCGCGATTGCTCGATGCAAAAAATGGCATGCGTGTGCTTGATGCCTGCGCAGCGCCCGGCAGCAAGACCTGCCACATTCTTGAGCGCAACAATGTTGACCTCACGGCGATAGATACCGATAACCATCGGCTGCGCCGGGTCGGTGACAACCTGAATCGCCTACAACTGAAGGCAAAGCTAAAACAGGCCGACGTTGCCAATTTGGGAATGTGGTGGATTGAAGGGGAAAAGAAACCGTTTGATCGAATATTGCTTGATGTACCCTGTTCTGGCTCGGGTGTAACCCGGCGCCATCCGGACATAAAGTGGATTCGCCGGGAGACGGATCTTAAGAAATTTGCAGAAACCCAGATCCGCCTCCTGAGTGGCGTTTGGCCCACTTTGGCAGATGGCGGCATACTTTTGTATGCGACCTGCTCGGTTTTTAATGCCGAAAATCAGGACGTGATCGCACAATTTTTAGCAACCGAATCGACTGCCCGCCAGATTCCCATCCCTCAAAATGTAATGCCGGTGGCGGCGGATGGGTCACCCATGACCGGGCTTGATGTACTTTTTCTGCCAGATGAATTGCACGACGGCTTTTATTACGCGCTTTTGCAAAAGTCGCGATAGCCGGCCATTGTTGTCGGCGGGCTTGATCATTCACCGGTGGTTACGCCGGGGGTTGACTGCCGGGTGTCGTCCACAAAACATGCGGGTCACGACCATAGTCATTGTTTTGATGACTGCAATTTGGGTCACCCCCGCATTCGCGGAGGATGTTCAGCTCAAATCCGTCAAACTCGAGAGTACCGAAGACGGCATTCAACTCAATGCTGACTTTGAATTGCAGTTATCCAACACCCATCTTGCGGCCATCCGCAAAGGTGTGCCTCTTTACTATGTGGTCGAATTTGAACTGACCCGTGGACGCTGGTACTGGCTGGACGATGTTGTTGTGCGCGCCAGCCGTGAACGTCGTGTCTCGTATGCACCGCTCACCGAACAATACCGCGTGGCCACGTCAGGAATTTATCAAAATTTCACCGATGCAGATGATGTTCGACGCGTATTGTCGCTGGTTCGTTCGTGGACCATCGTCGAGAAAGGCAAATTTAAACCCGGCGAAAAATTCGAGGCCGCCATTCGTTTTCGACTCGACACCACGCAGTTGCCAAAACCATTCCAACTTGACACCTTTGGCTCGCGCGCGTGGAATTTTTCGACCAACTGGCATCGCTGGAATATCACCATTGGCAAAGACGGCGGAATCGCTCCATGATCCGCGCCATCATTTTTTCCTGCATCGCACTTGGCATCGCCTTGATCGCCATGTTGTTTTATGCCTCTAGCAATAACGCCGTGTTTGAACAGCATTACGCGAGTCTGTTTTGGCTGGGACTGGCGCTGACAATCGGACTGTTAATTTTGATCGTGGTACAGGTGGTCGGCCTGGTGAAAAAATTACGTGGCCGCGTTTTTGGCTCGACGCTCGCGCTTCGACTCATGGCGGTGTTTGCGTTGATGGCGATCATTCCCGGCGGATTGGTCTACGCAATTTCCGTGCAGTTTTTAAATCGGTCGGTCGACTCCTGGTTTGACGTCCCGGTTGATCGCGCCTTCGAAAGCGCGCTTAACCTTGGCCGCGCCGCGTTAGAAGCAAATGGCAACGAACTATTACGCCGTTCACGTGATGCCGCACTGAAGGCGGCGGACTCCAAGAGCGATGCGTTCGGCATTGCCAATCAACTCCGCCAGCAATACGGATTTGATGAAGTCGTGATTGTCGACGACGACGCAAAAATCAAAGGCTGGCAGGGTGTTGACGATCCCACCCAACCCAAACGGGCGCGATTAATGCCAGACAAACCCACAACGGCCGAAGTAAAAAACGCCATTTCCAAAGGGCCGCAAAAATTCACTGAAACATTAGGCGACCGGGTCATATTTTTTCGCATGGTGATACTCATGCCAGCCGCGCCCTCAATCGAAGGCACGCGGGTGATCCAGTTCATGCAATCAGCACCCAGCAAACTGATGCAGGATGCGCAGAGTGTTGATTCAGGCGCGCGCGACTACCAACGATTGCAGTTGCTGCGCGAAGGATTAAACCGGGTTTTTGCATTGACCCTGACGCTGGCAATGGTACTGACACTTTTCTCGGCGATTTCGTTGTCGTTTCTCCTCTCCGAACGATTGTCGGCGCCCTTGTCGGCCCTGGCCGAGTCCACCCGTGCCATCGCCAAGGGTGATTTCACCAAGCTCAATCCAGTCAAAAGCCGTGACGAGTTTGGCGTGCTGACCCAGTCTTTTAATACCATGACCCGCCAATTGAGCGAGGCCTCCGAAATCGTGGCACGAAAGCAGCACCAATTGGTCACCGCCAACGCCTATCTGGAATCCATTCTCGGCAACTTGACCAGCGGGGTGGTAACACTTGATGCACACCTGAAACCAAAATCAATCAATCGAATTGCCGCCAATATGCTAGAGGTTGAGCCGGAAAAATTGCACGGGCTGTCGCTGGCGGATTGGGGTAACCAGTATTCCTCGTTGGTCGAAATGGTGGCTGGCATTGTCCAGCAATTGACCATGGGAAGAGATAAGCCGTGGGAAAAGCAATTTATCATCATCAACGGGGCCAACGGACCGGTTGGTGCCGTTCAAAATACGCTGCCAAATGTTCCGCCAAATACCGGGCAGATCGCAGTCATTCGCAATCGTACTTTGCTGGTGCGCGGCACCAAACTTCCCCAATCCACCGATGCCGACTACATATTGGTTTTCGACGATATTACCGGCCTGATTCAAGCGCAGCGGGATGCGGCATGGGGTGAAGTTGCGCGACGATTAGCGCATGAAATTAAGAATCCATTGACCCCCATTCAGTTGTCGGCGGAACGTCTGCAAATGAAATTGGCCGGGAAATTGCCCGATGAGGAGCGGGACTTGCTGAATCGAGCCACATCCACCATTGTTGCCCAGGTGAATGCGTTAAAGGGGATGGTTGATGACTTCAGTCTGTATTCGCGCGCCTCACGACTGACTCCCAGTCCGGTCGATCTCAACGAATTGGTGACCGATGTGTTGGCGCTTTATGAGACCATGGCGGCCAATATGACACTCAACCTCGGCACCAATCTGCCCATTATTTCTGCCGACCCTTCGTTATTACGACAGGTTATTCACAATTTGATGCAAAACGCGCAGGATGCGTTTGCCACGTCTGCCATCGACGAACCTGCCGTTGTCACCATCACCACCGGTCGTGATGACGGCAACTTATTTTTGATCGTTGCCGACAACGGCTGCGGCATTAGCGACGAAGTCGTGGCCAGAATGTTTGAGCCCTATGTCACCACCAAAACCAAGGGCACCGGACTGGGACTGCCAATCGTCAAAAAGATAATTGACGAACACCACGGGACAATCAGCGTGAAAAACATAATGCCGCATGGCGCGGAAATAACAATTGCACTGCCGATTGATCCGATTCGCGATTCTGCAATTGAGTTGGCTAAGACAAGTTAAACTGCATACAGGGAATGGTGATGCCAGCAAACAATATTTTAGTCGTAGATGATGAAATCGGTATTCGCGAATTACTCTCGGAAATTCTGAAGGACGAGGGGTATACCGTGAAAGTGGCCGAGAATGCACAGGCTGCCCGCATCGCCCGTCGCGAGGCGCGGCCTGATCTTGTGCTGCTCGACATTTGGATGCCTGACACTGACGGCATCTCGCTGTTGAAAGAGTGGTCACAAAACGGACAATTGACCATGCCGGTGGTAATGATGTCTGGCCACGGCACCATTGAATCTGCCATTGAAGCCACGCGGATTGGTGCGTTTGATTTTCTAGAGAAACCAATCAGCCTGCCCAAATTGATTGCCACTGTTGGCAAGGCGCTGGCAGGCGGCCGTGTGCTGGCGAAGCCGGGATTGTCATTCGCGCATCTGGGCAGGGCAAAAGTAATCACGGAATTACGGCAACGCCTTGATCAGGTCAGCCGTCTGAAGGTGCCGCTGCTGTTGTCTGGTGAAACCGGCTGCGGATTTGAACTGATCGCGCGAATGGTTCATTTGCGCAATACACCATGGTTCGCGCCAAGCGATCATAGCTGGCTGGCGCAAAATCCGTTCGCCCCACTTGCGGAAGCACGCGATGGGGTACTCTTTCTGGAAGATATTGAAAGACTCAACCGCAATGAACAGCGCGGCTTGTCACAGCTGATCACCAAACTCGAAAAATTTAATGTGCGGCTGGTTGCAGCGACCGCACATTCACTTTTGCCAATGATTGAGTCGGGGGAGTTTGATTCTAATTTGCACGCACAGGTGTCCGGTATCACTTTGCGAATCCCGTCATTACGCGAACACGCCGAGGATATTCCGGAACTGGCCAGCACCATGCTGTTGCAAATGATCGAAGCGAATGAATCGGTCATGCGGACATTCAGCGTAGGCGCACTGAACAGCTTGAGAAACCTGGAGTGGCCGGGCAATTTACCCGTGTTGCAAAACGCAGTGAAAACCCTGGCATTAACCAGTCTTGCCACCGAAATTTCGGCTGAAGATGTGGCGCGTGTGGCGGTCGAATTGGGGCTCAATATTTCTGCAGGTGACGCACCGATGGGTGGCATCCCGTATGACTTACCGCTTCGTGAAGCGCGCGAACGCTTTGAGTATCAGTATTTTTTGCATCATATTCGTCGTGAAGACGGCAATATGTCGCGTGTGGCGGACAAGGTTGGGCTGGAACGAACCCACCTTTATCGAAAACTCAAGCAACTGGGAATCCGTCCTTCAGGGAAAACCGAGTAGACCGCAACTGCAATTCTGGTCGGCAATACCAGTCGTTTCGATCAGTCGAGCCTGCCGATACGAACCACCGTCAGCCCCGGCTTCGCATGCACCAGAGTGGGCATGATCAACACACAATTGTCATAGGGTGCCAACACCGCGTGGCCATTGTCATGGGCGATCACATCGCCTTTTTTGGCAACAATATCGAGCCCTTTTGTACCGTCGCGAAAACGATAATTGGCGCTGTTGGCGATCAGGGCATCGGTGACTCGAACCACTTTGGTTGGCAACAGGGTGGTCTGGTCAATCTGTGAAGCTGCCGTTTCCTGATGAATACAACCCGTGGCCCGCAAGAAACGCCAGGTGGTCTGCCAGGCCACATGCTCGGCGGCCTTTTCCCAATGTTGACCACACTCAACCAACAGTGCATTTTTTTTCGACTGTGGGTCGCCAAAACCGCCGTAATCCCGCATGCGCGTGCCGTTGTTATGCCCGCGATCACTGACAATAAATTCCGGGACACCAACTTGTTTGGAAAAGGCGATGCCTTTTTCCAGAGAACCACAAATCATCACCGGTCCGTGCGGGTCGTGCATTGAGTGAATGTCCAACAAATAATCGACCTCATCAATGATCGGACGCATGGCACGCGCCCTGCGCAACTCAATGGAGTCCCGCGGACCGTCAAGCGCTTCCTGTGTCCACACCCGGTTAAAGTCTTCGTCGACGCAACGATTGGCGTGTGGATGAGAGGCATCCCAGCGATGATAGGCCTCGATATTGGCAAAGGATAAGGATAATTTGCCCATGATTGGGCGCAGATTCATTTTGAACAGCCTATCAACCGCAATGGCTCCACAAATTTCGTTGCCGTGCGTGACTGCATTGACCATCACATGCGGGCCGGGTTTGCCGGAGTCAAAGGTCGTGACGTATTCAATCCCGGAATTGCCGGCTCGATAAATCGTGATGTCCGGAGGCGAAAGCTCCACCCGATAGGGGGATCCGCCAACAGCTATACCTGGACTAATGGTCATGTTTGTGTCCTTTGCCATGCTCGTGGTCATGATGATGGTGGTCGTGTCCGCAATCTGCGTGCCCCCGCCCCTTCGGCAAGCGATGGTGCGCGTAAGCCGCTATTTCTTCTATCAAACGGGAAATGTCTTGTTTGAACAAATTAAAATTTTCGTTCGGCGCGCGCGTGTCTTCATCCATGTACAACTTGCGATTGATTTCGACCTGCAACGAATGTTTATTGTCGCCCGGATCCGAATAGGCGCGCACCAGCTCCACGCCTTTGTACGGGTCGTTTATTTTCACGTTATAACCCATGTCTTTGAGCGTAATCGCGACGAAGGAGGTAAATTCCGGCGCACATGTCGTGCCATCCCGATCACCCAATACAAAATCCGCACGTTCAATGCCCGGCCCCTCGTCGGAAATACCAGACGATACTGCCGGCATGGAATGACAATTGATATGCCAGACGACGCCATAGTGTTTGTGCGCGCGGTTAATCGTGTCGCGAAGCGCCTTATGGTAGGGGGCATAACAGCTGGCAATTCGCGCTTGCACTTCCGCCACAGATAATCGCCGGTTATAAATTGCCTCCCCCGTATCCAGCAGCCGCCACACCAAGCCTATACCTTTGTCGGTTTTATTCGTCATGTTGACCGGCCCCGGCCAAGGGGCATCAAGCAGTGCCGGGTCAATATCAAGCAAGGAACGATTGGGATCGATATAGCTTCGCGGGAAATGAGCCGTCAGCAACGCCGCCCCCATTTCGGGGGCAGCCTCGTACAAAGTTTCAACGTGTGTGTCTTCAGCACGGCGCAATGTGGCGTAATCAACCACATAACCAAAATCATCTGGGTATTGTGTGCCACTGTGTGGCGAATCAAATACCACCGGCACGTCATGGTCGTGTGTGGTGCGAGATGGCAACAAGGAAAATGCGGTGCTTGGCTGAATAATGTTTGACATGGTGAAGGACGATTAAATCGTCAATTGGCTCATCAATCGGAGTTTAAATGGCAGGCTGCAAATCGTAATGGTGCAATTTGTTTTAATGGCGGTGCGGTTTCTTTACAGCGCGCCATCGCATGCGGGCAGCGCGGATGAAAATGGCAGCCGGAAGGCGGATTGAGCGGCGACGGAATCTCACCGGTTACCGCAACAAAATCTTTTTTCCGCACCGTCAAAGTCGGAACTTCCTTGAGCAACGCTTGAGTATATGGATGATTGGGCGTTTTAAAAATATCCGCGGTCGGCCCCTCCTCAACAATCCGCCCCAGATACATGACCACAACCCGGTCCGACACATGATGCACCACGCCAAGATCGTGACTGATAAATAAATAAGTCAACTTCAGTTCTTCACGAAGTTTGATAAACAAATTTAATACCTGCGCCTGGATCGAAACGTCCAGTGCGGCAACCGCCTCATCACAAACAATGAATCCTGGCTTGACCGCCAATGCACGCGCGATGCCAATGCGGGCACGCTGACCGCCTGAAAATTGGTGTGGAAACCGTTTCGCGAGACTGGCATCAAGTCCGACCCGCTGCATCAGTTCGGCAACATATTGTGATTTTCCCGCCGTACTCACCAGCCCGTGCACCACCGGCGCTTCGCCAATAATATCCTCAACACGGAAGCGTGGATTCAACGACGCATAGGGATCCTGAAAAATCATCTGGCTTTCAAGTTGCATGGCGCGTTTTTCGGCAGAACCCATGGCGCTCACCGGTTTGCCGCGCCAGAATTTCTCTCCCACGGAAGGCTGGTGCAAGCCAACAACAATGCGGCCAAGGGTGGATTTTCCGCAGCCGGACTCACCGACCAAACCAACCACTTCGCCCTCAAAGATGGTCAGACAGACATCGTCAACCGCATGCACGGTTTCGTCCGCCAACTTTGCGCCGAGATGGCGCGCGATTTTGCCCGCCGTATCGAGTTTTTTCTCGAAGCGCTTGGAAATATTTTTGAGCTCCAATAACGCGGTCATTACCGGGCCAAACACATTGGGTTGGCACGCAATACGATAGCCGGGCAGAAATGGTCAGCGCAAAAAACTGCACTATTGGCGCGCACTTTCAGCCATCTTGTGCCCAAGAGTGTCGTGGATATTGCCGACTTGGTTTTCACTGTTTGAATGCCCACAAAGGGGTGCCAATTTTATTGTGCATGGTTGATTGGAAAGTGACAACGTACAAATCGCTGCCCGCGCGCGACAAATTCCGGCATGACCTCGCAGGTTGCGACACGGCTTTCACATCGTTCACGAAATGCACATCCAGCGCCAATTTCCAGCAATGACGGTGTCATGCCGCGAATCTGCCGCAGTGGCTGACCCCGTGGGTTACACGACGGCACCGACCCAAGCAAGCCGCTGGTGTAGGGGTGCAAAGGTCGATCCAGTACCTCGCTCACGTTACCCTGTTCAACAATTTTACCGGCATACATAACGGCTATCTTATCAGCGAGGCCGGCAATGACCGACAAATCATGCGTGATCCAGATCAACGCCGTGCCGGTTTCCCGACTCAGCTTTTGCATCTCGAACAATATTTGCCCTTGAATTGTGACATCGAGTGCGGTGGTGGGTTCGTCGGCAATTATCACATCCGGTTTGTTTAACAGCGCAATGGCAATCGCCACCCGTTGCCGCATCCCGCCGGAAAATTGATGTGGGTAGGCGGTCAGTCGCTCGTCCGGCGAGGCAATGCCGACCAGCGTGAGTGCCTCACGACACCGGTCGCGGGCAGCGGCGTGGCTGACCGTGTCGTGCGCCGTTATTGCCTCAATCATCTGCGTATCAATTCTCAACACCGGATTCAGGGTCATCATCGGATCCTGAAAGATCATTGCAATACGATTGCCGCGTAACGTGCGCCACTGTTGGTTGTTGTAGGCGGTTACGTCCACACCGTTCAGCAAAATCCTACCGCCAACAATTTTACCCGGCGCGTCAACCAGGCCCATCACCGAATAACCGGTCATTGATTTGCCGGAGCCGGACTCGCCAACCAATCCCAACACCTCGCCGCGGGCGACGGAAAATGAAACGCCATCCACGGCTTTCACCATACCCGCCTTGGTGAAAAAGTGGGTCTGCAAATTTTCAACCTGCAAGGTTGCCGTCATTTTTTTAGCCTGGGGTTCATGATGTCTCGCAATTGATCAGCGACCAGATTGATCGACATCACCGTCACCAACAATGCCACACCCGGATAAAACGAAATCCAATATTTGCCACTCATCAAATAGGTGAATCCGTTTGAAATTAACAGCCCCAACGACGGTTCGGTAATTGGCATACCCAGGCCCAGGAAGGACAATGTGGCTTCGAGCGATATGGCGTGCGCAACCTGCACAGTGGCGACAACAATTAATGGTGGCAGGCAATTGGGCAACATGTGGCGAAAAACAATGCGCGGTTTGGACAACGCCAGAATGGTGGCGGCATCAACATATTCTTTTTGTCGCTCCACCAGGGCGGACGCGCGCACGGTACGCGCGTAGTAAGCCCATTGCACGGCCACCAGCGCAATGATGACCTTATCCACCCCCTGACCAAATACTGCCAACAAGATCAGCGCGATCAAAATCGCCGGGAATGAAAGCTGAATATCGACAATACGCATGATCAGGGTATCGACCCAGCCGCCAAAATAGGCGGCGAGCATGCCGAATACCAAACCGATACTTAATGCAAACCCGGTCGATAAGACGCCGACGCCCAGTGATATGCGCAGACCGTAAAAAATGCCGGATAACATATCGCGCCCCTGATCATCTGAGCCGAGTACAAACACTTTTCCGGCCATCGATTTTTCACCCGGTGCCAATTTACCGTCCATCACATCCAACTGGGCCAAGTCATAGGGATTTTGCGGAGAGATGAATGGCGCAAATATTGCAATGCCAACAATCAACACGAGCATTGCCAGTCCGACCAACGCTAATTTTGACTCGGAGAATTCCGCCCAAAAGCGACGCAATGGCGACTCAGGGGGCGGCGCAACCGTGGCCACAACATTTTTTTCCGCTTGGACATTTGTCATATCAATGACCGCCATTTGCCGCGCCACCCAGCCGGACCCGTGGATCCAGCCACGAGTAGACTAAATCAACGATCAGATTAATCACGATAAACAAAGAAACAATCACCATCAAATAAGCAACAATGACCGGGCGATCAAGTTGGTTGATCGAATCAATTAACAACTTTCCGGTACCGGGCCACGCGAAGATTGATTCGGTGACAATGGCAAACGCAATAACCGAACCAAACTCGAGGCCGATAATGGTCACAATCGGAATCATGATGTTTTTTAATACATGCACGCCAATCACCCGCGACGACGACAACCCTTTGGCGCGGGCGAATTTGACATAGTCTTGCAGGACAATTTCCCGCACTTGCGCACGGGTGAGCCGGATCAGCAAGGAAAGTTTAAATAGCGCCAGATTGATTGCAGGCAATAGTAAATGCGAAATGCCATCCAAGTTTAAAAAGCTGACCGGCACGCCAAACAATAATGTGGTGGTGCCACGCCCATTGGACGGCAACCAGCCCAACTGAACCGCAAAAAGCATGATCAATACCAGCCCGACCCAAAAAGTTGGTAATGAAAAGCCGACAATTGATATCGCCATGATGCTGCGGCCCACGAATGAATTTGGATTCAGACCCGCAATGATCCCCAATGGAATGCCGAACAATATTGCCATCAGCATTGCAGACAAAGCCAGTTCGATGGTGGCGGGCATTTTGGACAAAATCAATTCCAAGGCTGGCACGCCAAACACAAAGGATTTGCCCAAGTCACCCGTTACCGCGCCTTTGAGAAACACCCAATATTGTTCATAAAGGGGTTTGTCCAGCCCGAGCGCAATTGTTGCGCGCATTCTCTCGACCTCATCGGCCTGGGGGTTGACCAATAATTCGATCGGATTACCAATGGCGAACACGCCCAGAAAAACAATGAGCGACATCACAACCAATACAAATAGGGATTGACCCAGTCGGCGAAGTAGATACGCGAGCATAAAGAAACAACCAAACCTGACGGCGCCGAATTAACCGCGCCACCTGAAATTAAAAATGTTGCCGAATTATCTGGTCGGCTTTAAACCCATGGCCAATGTGTATTGATCGGTGCGCGGGGTGTATTTCAGACCCTTTGTCGCCGCCCAGGTCGACACTTCGTAATGGAGCGGGATTAGCCCGACATCTTCCATGACCATTTCCGCAGCTTTAATAATTGCGGCCTCTCTCTTTTTATCGTCCATGGTTACTAAGGCGGTCGTCAATAATGAATCGAATGCGGGATTCGAATATCGGCCGCGATTGGTGACCCCCATGCCTTTTGCAGAGTCAAACGTGGCGAGCAAAGAGCGCATGGCGGAGCCCTGTTCGCCCGACTCCGTTCCCCATCCAAGCAACATAAAACCAAACTCGAGTTTGGTTGCCCGCGTGAAATAAACGGCGGAAGGCATGGTTTCCACTTTTACATCAATGCCAATGCGCGTGTACATTTGTGCGAGTGCCTGGGCAATGCCGGAGTCGTTAATGTAACGATTATTGGGTCCATGAATGGTCATCGAAAAACCATTGGGATATCCGGCATCGGCCAACAGTTTTTTTGCGCCTTCAATGTCAAACTTCATCGGCTTCAACTTTTTGCTGGTGCCATAGAAGAAATCCGGCAATAACTGAGCGGCCGATTGTGCCTTGCCTTCCATCACCCGCGAAACTATTGCGTCACGATTAATCGCCATCGACAATGCTTTTCGTACGCGCACGTCACGAAACGGGTTTTTGTCGAGCGGCTTGCCGTCTTTGCCAGACACAAATGGCGGCGCTTTTTCAGTACTTTGATTCAGGTGCACATAAATCACACGATTGGAAATTTTGTCCGCCAAATTGTATTTGGGATCTTTTGACAGTTTTGCAATGTCCGCAGTTGGCACCGTTTCAATCAATTGCACGTCGCCCGAAAGTAACGCCGCCACCCGCGCGGCCGGATTCGTTAACATTTTGAAAGTGATCACATCCCACGGCTCCTCACCGCCCCAATATCCGTAATTGGCTTTTAGAGTAATTTTTTGATTAGGTATGTACTCTTGAAACTTGTATGCGCCCGTGCCAATGGCTGCGCGACCGGAATTGAAGTCCTCGGTATTGGCCTTCCCGCCAACGGCTTTGGAAACAATGAGAACTGTGGACAGGTCGGATGGCAACAATACATTTGGTGTCGCCGTTTTCAGCACCACCGTATTCGGGTCGACAATTTTGATGTCAACAATTGAGCGCACAAAAGTGATGAAGGATGACGGGCTATTGGGCACGGTCGGCACCCGCCTCAAGGTAAATGCGACATCATCGGCCGTGAACAGCGAGCCATCATGAAAACGCACATTCTTGCGCAACTTGAACTCCCAAGTTAAATCGTCAAGCGCCCGCCAGGAGGTTGCCAGTCCCGGGATGAATTTTTGGTTCTCATCCGTTTTTACCAGCGCTTCAAACACATGGCGCAACAGGCCGTTGTTTGGTCCGATGTTATGATAGTGCGGATCAATGGATGTAATCGCCGCCTGCAATCCGATCGACACATCGCGCGGTTTGCTTTGGGCGAATAAATTGGTACTGGTGGTCACCAGCAAAAATAGCGCTGAAGCGGCGAACGCGGCAAAGTCTCGAAACATATAAGCTCCCGGCGAATGGTTTGTTTGCTGAGCGGTGATAATAACCGAAAGCCAGACCCGGGCATATTTCAGGCGGGAAAGTGTACAGGAACGACCATTGGCAATGATCGAAAAGTTCGAGCAACTATTGGCAACCGGCAAGGACTCGCCGCTGTTGCGATTTTCGCTCGGCAATGCCTATTTGCAAGCCGGCGACTTTGATCGTGCGGTTGCAAATCTTACCGAGGCGGTGGCAAAGGATCCGGGCTATTCCGCCGCATGGAAACTGCTTGGCAAGGCGCATGTTGCGAACAACAATATTCCGTTTGCTGTTGCCGCGTATCAGGGTGGCATTGCGGTCGCCATCGAAAAAGGCGACAAACAAGCGGCAAAAGAAATGACTGTATTTTTGAAGCGCTTGCAAAAATAGTTGTCGATTGCGGCGGCGCGTGCGTGACGTGGAACGCGCCCACTGACGTTCGCGCACATCTTGATGTCAACTACTATTGGTTAATGTTGGGCAGATTGGCCAAATAGTTATGAATGGCGTCGCGCTTGACTGTGCCGTCTAGCGATGAAGCGCCAATGGCATCGAGCAAGATCAAATGAATGTCGCCATTTTCATTTTTTTTATCACGTGACATATGCATTAGCATCACGTCCGCAGGAATGTCCGGGGGACGAAGCGGCAAGCCCGTCCGTTTGATAACGTCGATGATGCGTTCGGTGGTTTTCAAATCGATGCGCCCCATCGCGCACGAAAAATTTGTTGCCATCACCATGCCACTGGCGACCGCTTCACCATGCAGCCAGACGCCGTAGCCAAGTGCGCTTTCAATCGCGTGTCCGAAGGTGTGGCCAAAATTCAATAATGCGCGACCGCCCTTGGTTTCGTATTCGTCATCACCAACAACCGACGCTTTAATTTCGCATGACCGGCGAATGGCATACATCAATGCCGCGGGCTCACGTTGAAGCAGTAAATCAATGTTTTGCTCGATCCAATTGTAAAAATCGGCGTCCAATGCAACGCCATATTTAATTATTTCTGCCAGTCCGGAGCGATATTCCCGCTCTGGCAGCGATGCCAATGTCGCAATATCAATGACCACCCGACGTGGTTGGTAAAACGCGCCCACCATATTTTTTCCGAGCCGATGGTTGATCGCGGTTTTACCGCCAACGGACGAATCTACTTGCGCCAGCAACGTTGTCGGGATCTGAATAAATGGGATGCCGCGCTGATAAATGGCCGCGGCAAATCCAACCATATCACCGATCACGCCCCCACCCAGGGCGATCAGCATTGTTTTTCGATCGCAAGCATTCTCCAGCAGGGAGTCAAATATTTTGTCGAGAGTAGGCCAATCCTTATTCACCTCGCCATCCGGCAGAACAATGCTAAATACCCGCATACCGGCTTTTCGTAATGCCGCTTCCAATGGCACACCATACAACGGATATACAAGGATATTCGAGACCACGACAATCTGTGCGTCAACGCTGCCCTGGATAATATTTGATATATCGTTGAGCAGGCCATCACCGATGACTATTTCGTAGGTGCGCGCACCCAGCTGTACCTGCAATGTAACCGCCGACATTGCGGGCGATGGCGGTTGCACGGCCGCACCTGTCTGGATTGAATTTTGCATACTAAAGTTTTATTTCTTACTGGGTGGCGTGGGCGAACTGTGGGCGGTTAATTGCGCACTGTGATGCGCGATTTTTGACGCCAATTCACGCGCAATTTGCAACCGGTTGCTGTGATTGAGGCTGATTGTCAGATCAGCAATTTCATTGTATAACGGTCCGCGAGTCGTAAGCAATCCGGTTAACCGCTCGTGCACATTGGCATTGTTTAACAAGGGTCGTTTATTTCGTTTACCGCCCATTTGGGTAATGCGCTTCACCAGGGTATCCACGTCCGCACGCAAATACACAACCAACCCCCTGGCGGACAAGACGGCACGGTTGTGCGGGTGCAAAATTGCCCCGCCACCGGTCGCCATCACCAAACCAGATTGCCGGGTTAACTCGTCTATGAGCACTACCTCGCGCTGACGGAAACCAGCCTCGCCTTCAATTTCGAATATGGTCGCAATCTCGACGCCGTTGCGGCGCACAATTTCGTCATCGGTATCAATGAACGGCATGTCGAGAATTTTTGCCAATGATTTGCCGACAGTACTCTTGCCGGCACCCGGCATGCCAATGAGAAAAATATTCTGCGATTTGGACATTGTGGAAAATATGTGCGGTTGCGAATTAAATAGTAGCGATCAAACAAAACGGGGCACCAAAGGCGCCCCGTTTTGTTTGCTGCCTGTCCGGTGCCATTTAACGCACGGTCAATTGATCTTTGATAATTCTGGGCGTGATAAAAATCAGCAGCTCGGTTTTTTCATCGCGCTTGTTAGTCGTTTTAAATAAATTACCGAACAACGGAATATCACCAAGGAACGGAACTTTTGTCACGTCCGTTCTGGTTGTTTGCTCGAAAATTCCTCCCAATACGACTGTTTCACCGTTATCCGCCAACACCTGCGTAGTTACTGTTCGAACATCGATTGACGGCACGCCTCCAATCGTTGCGCCAACCGTATCTTTTTTGACTTCCAAATCCAGAATGATTTTATCGTCTGGCGTAATTTGTGGGGTTACCTCGAGCTGTAGAAGGGCTTGCCGGAATGATGTGGTGGTGCCGCCACTCGCAGCCTGTGTGAGAAACCCGATTTCCACACCTTGTTTGATCGTAGCCTTTTTCTTATCTGCCGTCACAATCCTCGGGCTTGAAATAACCTTACCCCGGTTATCTGCTTCCAAGGCAGACAACTCCAAATTTACAACGTTGCCGTTACCCAAATTCAGAAACGTAAGCCCCAAAATACCCGCGCCTGGTGTCGGCAGGTTTACGTTCAAATCCCCCGCAGAAAATACGGATGGTGGATTGCCTCGAGCGATGCTGTTTGATTGTGAGGCATTTCCAGAAATGCCCAAATTACGGCCATCCGCAGTGGCACCCGCACCGATGCCAAATCGTGCGCCCAGTTGGCGTCTAAAATTATCGTCCGCAATGACCACGCGGGCTTCAATCAGCACCTGACGCAAAGGCACATCAAGTTGTGCCAGCAGTCGTCGTACTTCGTCCAAACGAACCGAGACATCCTGCACAAACAAAGTATTTGTTCGCGCGTCTATGGTAACGGAGCCGCGTTTGGACAAAATCTTTTGTTGTCCATCACTTAACAACGTCCTGACGTCAGTAACCTTTGCGTATGAAAGAATAAAACTTTCCGTCCGCATCGGCTCAATCTCAGTGATTTGCTGGGAAATTTCGAGCGCCAGTTTTTCCTGCGTCGCCAATTCGTCTGCCGGCGCGATCAACACCACATTGCCGTTTTTGCGTTTTGCCAGTCCTTTTGACTGCAAAATGATATCCAGCGCCTGATCCCAAGGCACATCCTTTAGACGCAGCGTCAAACTGCCGGCTACGGTGTCACGCGTGATAATGTTCAACCCGGTGAAATCGGCAATCACCTGCAACACCGCACGCACTTCAATGTTCTGGAAATTCAGGGAAAGTTTTTCGCCGTTGTAGCCAGTACCTTGAACAAGTTTGTTTGGGTCTTCCTTTAACTGTTTGACCTCGACTATAAACTGTGTGTCCGTTTGGTAGGCCGAATATTCCCAGCTACCTCGCGGCTCTATGATCATGCGGGTGCTGGCACCTTGCTCAATCAGATCAACGGTGCGGACCGGCGTTGCAAAATCAAGCACATCGAGTCTGCGGATCAAGTTACGTGGTGCATTGGTGTTGACAAAATCGACAACCACTGTTTTTCCTTGCTGTCGAATATCAATTCCGGTGGACGCAGAGGATAGATCAACCACGACCCGGCCTTCGCCGTTGTTGCCACGTCTAAAATCGACGTCACGAATTGCGTGCCTGGGTTTTAGGGCCGCCGAAGAAGATGCGGGCTCTGCAAATCGCGTAACCTGGGTCGTTTCTTTCATCTGCCCCGAATTGACGCTTTCCATTGCCAGCACCAAAGCATTTCCATCAAGGGTGGAAACATACGATATTGCCCTGCCAAGGTTCAACACGAGCCGGGTTCTATTGCCCGCTTCCACGACATTAACAGTTCGCACTTCGCCATGCGCAATTTCAATCACCGATTTACCGGTACCGTTGGTTATATTTGGCAGGTCGATCGCGATTCGGGCGGGATTCGTCACGGAAAAGCCGTTCGGAATGGCGGTCAGGGGCAATTTAAAATTTGCGCGGACCAAAACTTGGCCGGATGGCAATGTTGTCGCCGTGATGGATTCAAGCACGTTTTTTTCCTGTGCAACAGCCTGCCCGCCGAACGACAGGAGCACAATAAAACACGCGATGGCGCTTGGCATTGCCGACATGATGGACTTCATCATCATCGGCAATCGTATCGCGAATAAAATCGAATTAGCATGCATATTTATTTTCCTCCCGGCACAGAACCATCGAGCAACGGCAGGACGCTTTCACGTTCCGCCCAGTCACCCGCGGTGTCTTGGACAATTTCTTTAAGTTTGATTTCGGAATCGGTAACATCGACGATCAATCCAAAGTTCTGACCGAGATAATTTCCTTTTTTGACGCGATATACCGTTTTTTCTGCCCGCACCAATGCGTAAGTCACGCCAGTTTGTGTCAGTGTGCCAACAAACTTTAGTTGCTCGAGCGAAAAAACTTCCAGTGGTTCTTTGCGACGGTTCATGTCCGGCGCATTAATGCCGGCAACGTCTTGTTTGATTGCCAATTTGCGTGGTTTAAACGGATCGGGCAAATCAAAACCCTCGTATGCAAACGGCGTAAACGGCTTAACCTGCGGCAGCGCCTCGATTTTGCGGGGAACGTTTTTCTCCGACTCTTTTACGAACCCCCGCAAATCGGAAAATCCCTCGCCGCAACCGGCTAACACAAACACCGGCAACAGCAGCAACGCGAGCTTGAACGGCGGATTGTGATTCATTACTTGCCCCCCGGCTTGGCGGCTGTTTTTGCGCTGGCTGCGGTTTTGCGCTGCGCCGCAATTTCTTCCGGATCAAGATATCGGTAGGTTTTTGCCTTGGCTTCCATGGAAAGAAATCCGTCTTTCACATTGTCAATTTTTAAATCGGTCAACAAAACGATGCGCGGCAATTTAGACACGTCACTGGCGAATGCCCCCAGATCGTGATAGTTACCTGTGACCTTTAAGTCGACCGGTTTTTCCGCATAAAACTCCGTAAATGACTCGTTTTGAGCCGGTTTAAACAGTTCAAATTGCAATCCGCGCCCAAGGCCGGCCGTATTAATATCAATAATGAGTGCTTCGATCTCGGACTTTGTTGGCAGTTGTTTTAATAAAGCACCAAATGATTGTTCGATATCCGCCCGCTGCTGTTGATAGGCTTCAAGATTGACCGCGAGCTTCTTCTTCTCAAGAAATGTAGCCTTTAAATCGGTTTCTTTCGCAGCTTCTTTAGAAAGGTCGGCTTGTTGATCGGCAAATATCAAAAACCACGCCGCGATAAATATGCCAATAAACACCAATACAAATGCGCCGACTTTAAACAGCCATGGCCAATTGCCTGGGTTTTTTGGATCAAGCTGTTTAAGCTCTTCAATCCACTTATTTAGGGCGTTCATGCTTTTTTCCCTGCGCCAGGTTTAGGTGGCCCGGCCTTAGACGGAGGTCCACCCTTTGCTCCCTCAGCCTTGGCGCGCTTAACAAAAAAATCCAGATTAAATTCGTTCGCCCGGACCTGATTTACGGTTACCGCCTTGATTTCAATGAGGTTGGGGTTTTCCAGATATGGGGACGCCTCAATATTGCGCATAAACGCGGACACCCTGGCTTGTGACTGAGTGTATCCGGTTACGTTAATCTTGTTACCCGTTTGCCGGATCGATTTTAGATACAGCCCCTCCGGCAGTTGCCGCAACATTTGATCCAGCAATTGCACGGGCTCGGAACGGTTTAGCTGGAGTCCTTCGACCACTTGTTTCTTGGATAACAAAGATGCCGTTTCTTCGCGTATTTTGCGAATTTCTTCTATTTGTTTATCGAGCTTGGCGATTTCGTCAATCAAATATTTATTCCGCGCCTTCTGGTTGTCAACCTGCGCATTAAACACGGTCCACAACAGGCCAACAATTGCCAGCGCAAACACAGCTGTAAGACCGGATAAAACGGCAAATTGCTGCTGTCTGGCCTTGCGCCGGACTTCACGATGGGGGAGTAGATTGACGCGAATCATGACGGGTCAAACCTCCGCATTGCCAGTCCGCAAGCCACCATCAATGCAGGCGCATCGACGGTCAGTTGGCGCGGCTTTATCTTCGATGACAACGCCATATTGGCAAATGGATTGGCGACCAATGTATGGACTTGCGTGCGTTGGGCCACCATTTCTTCCAGCCCTTCCAACATGGCGCAGCCACCTGACAATACAATGTGGTCAACCTTGTTAAATTGGGTAGAAGTAAAGAAGAACTGTAGTGCCCGCGATATTTCCAAAACTATTTTTTCGTTAAACGGCTGGAGAACGTCCGGTCCATAGTTTTCTGGCAAACCGCCGGTTTTTTTGGCGACCTCCGCCTCTTCCGCCGGCATGCCAAATTGGCGTGAAATGTCCTGGGTTAGCTGGTACCCCCCCAGCTGTTGTTCTCGGGAATAAACCTGTTGTTCGTCCGCCATCACAGTCACGCGGGTGGTTTGTGCGCCAATGTCGATGATGGCCGTGACGTCTTTATCTTTAATTCCGGATGCGCCACCCTTGATCATTTCGAATGCCGCCAATGCAGCATAAGACTCTATATCCATAACAATGGTCTTGAGCCCGGCCGCTTCGGCGACGGCAACCCGATCCTCGATCTTTTCCTTTCGTGACGCGGCGATTAAAACTTCAACCTCGGTTTCGCTATTCGGTGCCGGCCCAATCACCTGAAAATCCAAGTTAACTTCATCCAGGCTGAATGGGATGTATTGGTTCGCTTCAGATTGAACCTGAAACTCCATATCCTCTTCCCGCTGGTTGCCATTTAGCAAAACTTTTTTGGTAATGACTGCGGCAGACGGCAATGCGAGGGCGATATTCTTGATGCGGGTGCCGAGTTGTTTGTGGGCGCGCTTCATGACTTCGCCCGCCGCTTCGATATTGGCGATATTCCCGTCTGAAACCGTATCACGCGGCAACGGTTCGATTACATATCGCTCAACGCGAAACAATCCTTTTCCGGCGTCAACAATTTCAACCATCTTGATAAAGGACGAACTGATATCGACCCCAACAAGCGGCGGCGTTTTTGCCCGGAGGAATTCAAACTGATCCGCCAGTTTTTCTTTAAGCATGGAAGGTTAAGCCTTCGTGTAAACGCGGGTTTAACCCCGACGCAAAGCGTTCTGTTTAAAACTATTTGTTAACAAATCCAAACAACAAGTTTTATGTTCGTCGGGAAAACCACGCCTAAAACCACATACTGAACATTAAATCAGCGCATTGAAACCGGTTCATTAGAAACAACTTTATACAATTTACATTAAATCCTAGCAACAAGTAACGGACGTGTAAAGCTTTTTTTGAAATTGTCGCCGTTAATGGCCAAGCCAAAATATACCTCTTTGTGTCCTTTTTTGGGGATTTTTGACTGGCAACTGGAAATCGGTCCCATTTTGACTCTTTGCCCGAATCTTGCCACCTTTGCATCGCCAACATCCATACCCGATTGAGGGGTGCCGATATAATCTCAACGCCAACTAGATGGTTGGCCTTTTGGAATTGAGTACACATGGTTCATCGATGGTGGTTTTATCCCCTTATTTTGGTCGGTTCGTTGGCGTTGGCCGCCGTTGGTGTGATTGCGCTCACCCTTGCCTTGCTTTATCCCAACCTTCCTTCAATTGATGCCGTCACAGACTATCGCCCAAAATTGCCGCTCAAAATATATACGGCGGAAGGTGACTTGATTGGGGAATTTGGCGAGGAGAAGCGCTCGTTTGTGAAAGTGGGTGACTTTCCAGACTTGATGAAACAGGCCATTTTGGCAGCCGAAGATGAGCGCTTTTACCAACACGGTGGCGTTGACTACATTGGCCTGACCAGAGCGGCCAGCGCAATTCTGGCGTCCGGAAAAATAAAGGGCGGCGCATCAACAATTACCCAGCAGGTGGCCAGAAACTTCTTTTTGACCAACGAACAGACGCCCACCCGAAAAATGTCGGAGTGGCTACTCGCATACAAAATAGAGGCTAATTTATCGAAGGATCAGATTTTTGAAATCTATCTCAATCATATTTTTCTAGGCAACCGCGCGCATGGATTCGCGGCTGCCAGCCGCGTTTACTTCAACAAAGATATTAGCCAGGTCAGCGCGGCTGAAGCAGCGATGCTGGCGGGGCTCCCTAAAGCGCCATCATTGTATAACCCCTTCAATAATTTAAAACGGGCAACATTGCGACAGCATTATGTATTGCGCAGAATGGGTGAACTGAATTTTTTGGACCCGGCAAAACTGGCGACTGCAAGGGCGGAAGTGCTGAAGTTTAATCGTGCGCGCACCATGTACTCGTTGAGCGCCGAGCATGTTGCCGAATTGGCGCGTCAGGAGGTTTTTGAGCAATATGGCGAAAAGGCTTACGTCAGCGGCATTCATGTCTTTACGACCATCCGCAAAGCCGACCAAGAGTCAGCGACAGGCGGGCTTAGAAAGGGCGTAATGGAGTATGACCGCCGCCATGGATATCGAGGTCCAGAAGGATTCATCAATCTGCCGGTCGCCAAGAGCAGCAGGGATGAAATCGAGGACGCGATCGACGATGTGTTATCAACCAAAGAGATCATTGGCGAATTGATGCCTGCGGTCATTACAGAAATCGACGCCAAGCAGATTGTCGCGGTCACCAAACGCAGCGATACCCTCACTCTGTCTGGTGACGCGCTGAAGTTTGTCACCCGCTCGATGGGGGACAAAGCCGGTGCAGCCAAACTTAAACGTGGATCAATCATTCGCATCGGCCAGGACGAAAAAGGTAACCCCATCGTTGTACAGCTGCCTAAGGTCGAGGCCGGATTCGTCGCTTTGGATCCGTTTGACGGCAGCATTCGCGCATTAGCGGGTGGCTTTGATTTTTCCGCCAACAAGTTCAACCACATTACACAAGCGATGCGCCAACCCGGCTCGTCGTTTAAACCATTCGTCTATTCGGCGGCGCTAGAAAAGGGATTCACACCGGCAACCATTATTAATGACGCGCCCATCGTATTTGACCCGGGTCGACATGGCGGCCAAATCTGGGAACCGAAAAATTACGACGGAAAGTATGAAGGTCCGATGCGTTTGCGACAGGCTCTTGCCAAGTCAAAAAACATGGTGTCGATTCGACTCTTGCAGGCCATCACACCGCAATACGCGCAGGATTACATCACCCGATTTGGTTTTGATGCCAAACAACACCCTGCTTACCTCACCATGGCCTTGGGCGCCGGTTCCGCAACGCCTTTGCAAATGGCCGGTGCGTACAGTGTGTTTGTTAACGGTGGCTTTCGTATCAAACCTTACTTTATTGCCAAAATTGTCGACGACAAGGGTGCAGTTTTGTTTACCGCCCTGCCGGAGCGCGCCACCACCGATGAATCCGCCATCAAAACAGCCGAGCGGGTTATTGATCCGCGCAATGCATTTATCATGACTTCACTTATGCGCGATGTGGTGCGTTATGGCACCGCCGTCCGCGCGATGAGTCTGGGCAGAAATGACTTGGGTGGCAAAACCGGCACAACGAACGATCATTTTGATGCGTGGTTTGCCGGCTTTAGCTCAACGCAGGTTGGCGTCGCCTGGATTGGATTTGATAACCCGGCAGATCTGGGCAACAATGAAACCGGCGGTCAGGCCGCGTTGCCGATTTGGATGCACTATATGGCGCGTTCGATGAAAGGCGTGAAAGAAATTGATTTGGTCCCGCCGGACGGCGTGGTCAGCGTTGCTGTTAGTAACGGCGGCGGCCCGCCAATTACTGAGTTTGTTTATGCGGAGAGCGTTGGCAATATCGGCAACAGCCCCGCCGCCCTTCGCGAGGCGAACAAACCTTCCGAAGAAGTAAAAAACCAGATTTTTTGACGAATCATGCCTGCCAACCCCACCAGACGACGCCGACCGACGGCGGTCGACAATACTTCGAAGACGATCGGCGGCAGCCCACCGCCCGACCACTCGCAAATGAAAACGCGCCGGGAATTAGCAGAACGTGCGGCGCAATTACTTGCCGGCGGAATGGACGATTACCATGCGGCCAAACTCAAAGCAGCCAAACAACTCGGGCTGTCCACCCACGATCAAAATGTACTGCCGGACAATCATGAAATTGAAGTCGCATTACGACAGTACCAAGCCTTGTTTGCCGCCGATGTGCAACCGATTGCACTTGCAAAACTGCGTGAGACTGCCATTCGAGCCATGCAATGGCTGGAAGCATTTTCGCCCTGGCTCAGCGGAGCGGTTTTTACCGGCACGGCGAGCAAATCCAGCGCAATCGAATTAGAGCTCATTGGTATCGATGCCAAAATCTTTGAATTATTCTTGTTAAATCAAGCGGTCGATTTCGACATTTGTGAGCATCACGCCGGTCGGCGTGATCGCCAAAACCGCACGCGAAGTTTTAAGCCCAGGTCCGCGTCATCCGGTTACTCATATGAACTCACGTTCGAAGACGTCGCTGTCAAAATTTCGCTTTATGACAGCCACGCTGAACGGCAGGCGATTTACCCACGCGCCAGCATTAAGCATGACCGCGCTCAGTTGGCCGAAGCGATAAAACGATTTAGCGCAGCATAACAAAAGGCTAACATTGGCGGGTGTTTTGCGGCAATAATGCCTCCCAGCATCCGTTGTTATCAGAGTTTTCCCCTAGACATTTTTCTACCGGTGACGGTCAAATCCGGTTTTAAGCTTTTTACTAATCCAGCGATATACCCGCGTTTTATGCCCTTGTTCAGGCATTTTCAGAAAACTGTCGCTCGTTAATATTCGTGTACGCATTTTTGCGCAGCTTGTTTCAATTCGCAACGACCATCGAATATGCATGCGGCTCCCACACAATCTGATTCCGAGTCTTCCGTCGCGTTTGCGGGCGCCGTCACCGCCGAAGGCATTGAACTTGAACTCGAGGCCGAACGCATTGCGCGCGAATTAAAGTTACCGCCCTGCCCAACGCTGCTGGATCAATTTCACAAGGCTATGAACGACGATGAAGCCGATCAATCCAAACTGGTCAAGCTGGTCAGCGGTGATTTGGCGCTGAGCGCCGCCGTATTAAAAACGGTCAATTCCCCCGCATATGGTTTATCACGCACCACCAGCAGCATTCAACAGGCGCTCACCATAATTGGTTTGCGCGCGGCCTCTAGTTTGTTGTCGCGGCTACTTTTTCGACAGGCCTTTCCTGCCGGCTCCGGCGCAACCATGCAAAAATTTTGGCAAGAATCGTCTACGATCACGGATACGTCGATGGAAATCGCCAGACAAATTCGGGGCCTAAATGCTGACGAGGCCACCACCTATATGGTGTTTCGCGACTGCGGAATGGCGGTGATGATCAACCGTTTCCCGGACTATGCCGCCGTCTGGCAGGCCCATTGTGAGGGTCGCGCCTATGACGCCTTAAAGATGGAGCAACAGCAACATCAAACCAATCACGCCCACGTTGGCTATGCACTGGCGCGTGAGTGGCGAGTGCCGGAATCCTTGTCCATAGCGATTCTTTGCCATCATGAGATTGCCAAACCAGCCGGTGAGCCACTTAAATTGCGTGGCACACCAGTCAAACTCGCCGCATTTGGATTATTAATTGATCAAATCGTCGCGCTTCGAAATAATCGCGGCATTACCGCTGACTGGGAAATTGCCGAGGCCTTTGCACTCACTCAGCTCGGCATCAGCCCGGATGATATGGTCGGGCTCATTCGCGGATAGGATTTGGATTTGGCCGGCTACTGAAAATACGACAAATCGATAAACCAAGTGCGGGCGGACTCGTGGCCGAGGATTCGGTCGGCACCACCATGCCCCACAGACCGCGCCAAATCGACTTCTTTCGGCGCAATATACTGATTGCGTTTGGTGTCAAAAATGACTTTGACTTTTGGTTTTAGCAGGTCCTTCGCATTGTGTTCCGTCACAATCCCCAAGCGCTGACTCTCCAATCGCACCAAGGTACCGACCGGATAAATACCGATACAACGGACGAACGATTGAGTGAAATAGGGGCTGAGGTAATGTTTGCTCCACTCCATTAGCTTGCGCAAACCGTCGGCCGGTGGAATCGCCTGCTGGTAACAGCGATCAGCGGTAATGGCATCATAAACATCGACAATCGCGGCCATTTGCGACACGCGTTGCACTTCTTCCGGCCCACGGTTGAACGGATAACCGCTGCCGTCCATGCGCTCGTGATGTTCAAGGGTGATGGCCAACGGTGTCGGCCCGACACCGTCCAGCGCCGAAAGAATCGCGTGACCATCTTCCGGATGGCGGCGCATGATGGCAAACTCCTCATCATTGTAGCGTCCCGGTTTATTCAACAAGGCGTGCGACATGCGGGTCTTCCCGACATCGTGCAACAATCCGCCCAAGCCCGCTTGATGAACCGATTCTTCACTCATGCCTTCATGCTGGCAAAAAGCCACCATGAGTGTGCACACCGCAACCGAGTGTTGGAAGGTGTAAAGGTCCTTGTCTTTTATACCAACGAGACCAATCAGCGCGCCGCTATTTCGCAAAATCGATGCCGTGATGTTGGTTACAACCGGCTCAACCGTCTCCAGTGAAAGCGCCTTGCCCAAGCGGACATCGTTCATGACTTTGATCACAGTTCGCTCGGCGTGGTGTTTTACGTTGCGGGCGCGTTCAATTTCTTCGTGGTAGCTCATTTTTTGCGGCACATTTGGTTTTGCCGCCAGCGCGACAAGGTCCAATTGAATTTTCTCCGCAACTTCCTGGGTGGTCGGCGCGTGAACGGCATCAAAGCCACGCTCGGTATCAATATAAATTTCCCGAATGCCGGCCGTTGAAATCTTGTTTATTTCTTCGTCGGTACCAACTTTGAACTTACTCCACGCAAACGGATGGGCCATCCAGTCACAATTAAGATCGTGAACGTACATACCAATTTTGAGCTCTTGAGTAGGGATCAGTTTGATCATGACAATCGCCAGCTTTACCGTCGAAAAGGGTTGCCTCGCATCAGAGGGGTACCCCTACTTTCGGCGCGAGCAGAAATATCTTAAATCAACGTAATCGCCGGGAACATCGAGTCGGCCTTGTCAAGAATACAAAAACAAGGCTCCACGCTCACCTTGAGGCAAAATGGCCCGAAGAGTGGCGCAAACAGTTGATTTGCGCGGGCGCTTGCCACCGCCTCAACGGTGATCAGACGTGCGGTGTTGTTTTTGCCACGGTTGGTGCCGGACCAATCAGATCCCATTTGTTGCCGTAGAGATCCGCAAACACCGCTACCGTGCCATAACTTTCTTCAGTAGGCGGCCGCAACCATTCAATACCATGTGCATTCAGTGCATTAAAATCCCGCCAAAAGTCATCGGTATTCAAAAATAGAAAGACTCTGCCGCCGGACTGATTGCCCACGCTGGCAAGTTGTGCCGGGTTGACTGCCTTGGCGAGCAAAAAACACGTTTCGGTTGCGCCCTTTGGTCGCAACCGCACCCAGCGTTTGCCTGGCTGGGTCGCGCTCATATCGCTATCTTCGATCAAGTCAAAACCGAGCACAGTCGTATAAAAGTGAATCGCCTCGTCGTAATCGCGCACCACCAACGCCAGCGCCGCAAGATGCTGTTTGACCGTCATTTGTCCGATTGAAGCAAGCGGGCTGCCTCCAGCGCAAAGTAGCTGAGAATCCCATCCGCGCCGGCGCGTTTAAAAGCAAGCAGGGATTCCAGCATGATCGCATCGTGATCGAGCCAGCCGTTTTGTGCTGCCGCTTTGACCATCACGTATTCCCCGGACACCTGATAAGCAAAGGTTGGTGCGCCGAAGGTGTCTTTTGCCCGCCGGACAATATCCAAATAGGGCAGGCCCGGTTTGACCATCACCATGTCCGCGCCCTCTTGCAAATCCAGGGCGATTTCACGTAGCGCCTCATCCGAATTACCCGGATCCATCTGATAGTTTTTCTTATTCGATTTGCCAAGCGATCCTGCCGAGCCAACTGCATCACGGAACGGCCCGTAGTAGGCGCTTGCGTATTTGGCCGCATAGGCCATGATGGCAGTGTGGATGTGTCCACCGGCATCGAGAGCGGCACGAATCCGACCGATGCGGCCATCCATCATGTCCGACGGCGCAACAATATCTACACCCGCTTCTGCGTGCACAATCGCTTGTTTTTGCAGAATTACAATCGTCTCATCATTCAGGATGTATCCGTCAGCATCAATCACGCCGTCTTGACCATGCGAGGTATAAGGATCGAGCGCAATATCGGTGATGATCCCCAACTCCGGAAAACGTGTTTTGAGGGCCCTGACTGCTTCGGGCACCAGCCCCTTCGGATTGAGGGACTCTTCTCCATTTGCCGATTTGCTGGCGGCATCAATCACCGGGAACAGAGCCATCGCCGGAATCCCCAGTCGCAGCGCTTCCTCACAAACCGGTAACAACGCATCGATCGATAAACGCTCGATTCCGGGCATGGAGGCAATGGACTCGCGCCGGTTGCTGCCTGCCACAATAAAAACGGGGTAAATCAGGTCGGTAGCGGAAAGCGATGACTCACGCACCATGTCGCGCAAGAATGCGGTTCGTCGCAGGCGGCGCATCCGCCGTTGTGGAAACTGACCAATATTCATACATTGCCTAAGCTAAGTTGATTTTGAATGAGGTGTTTAGAAAATCCATAAACCGACCTTTTATTCAACATAATCAATTCCGGAAAAATTCATTCTGATACTGAACTATTACCAACCTTATGCGTCTACTCAGTTGAAGCGCTTGCGCTTCCCCGCTTCACCTCCCTGAGCGGGGCCTTTCAAAAAAGGCTTTGGGGCATAGGTTAACCCCTTTTCCTATGCCCCTTTTCTATTCCGCCGTGCATTTACTTCAGCATCTCCTCAAAAATGCCGGCACAAACAATTAGCTCATCATTTTCGCAATTTGTTTTTCCGCCTCTTCAACACCCGTTCTCTTCAAGGCAGAAAAAAGCTGTGCGGTTGCATTGCGATTCGCCAGTCTTAGTTGATCCCGCACCCGCACCAGAGTTTGCGCTTGTTCACTCTTGCTGAGCTTGTCTGCCTTGGTGAGCAAACAATGCACGGGCTTTTTTGTTGGCGCATACCAGTCAAGCAGCCGCTCATCGGTCGGCTTCAGTGGATGCCGCGCATCCATGATCAACACCAAGCCTCTGAGCGCATTGCGACCGGAGACATATCCGGCCAGCGTGTCTTCCCAATGGGCCTTCACCGCCGGTGGCACCTTGGCGTAACCATACCCGGGCAAATCGACCAGTGACTTATCGCCCCCCAACGAAAAAAAATTGATCAATTGGGTGCGGCCCGGCGTTTTCGAGACAAATGCCAAACGGTTGTGATTGGCCAACGTATTGATTGCCGATGACTTTCCGGAATTCGAACGACCAACAAACGCAATTTCAGCTCCTATATCCGGGGGTAGTTGCGCCAAATCATGGGCGGAAGCGGTATACACAACGTTGGCAAACAGTTTCACAGGCGGGCTCGATCTAGTGTGTTGGTTTCGATTTTGCGGCTGATGGGCTAAAATGTCGCCTACCGTGCAAAAAGCGTAAAAAGGGTTTGAAATGAAGATGAATTGCGCAATATTGATCAAAATGTTGGCTGTGGTTTCGACTATGGCAAGCACGTCCGTGTATGCCACGACTGAATCCACTAAAACGACCGGTATGGAGCCGACACCAACCTACGGCGAACGACTGGACCGTGGCAAACAAATTGCCGGCGCAGCGTGTGTCGCCTGTCATGGGCTCGATGGTTACAGCCCGATTTCGGCGAATCCAAACATTGCAGGCATGCCCGTCGAGTATATCGCCAAGCAGCTCGAACTCTATCAGTCGGGTAAACGTTCAAACGCAATTATGCAGGGGATGGTTGCAAACTTGTCGGCTGACGATATGAAAGCAGTAGGAGTCTACTATTATGCCCAGCGTGGCAAAACCTCAGCGGTGGCACGCAATCAGGCCATCGCCTTACGTGGCCAAACCATTTATCGGGCGGGTATTCCAAGCGCCAATGTACCGGCCTGCTCTGGCTGCCACGGCGGAATGGGAGCGGGAATTCCCGCCCTATATCCAAAAGTAGCCGGCCAATGGCCCGAATATTCGGTCGCGCAGCTTCGTGCTTATTCTTCAGGTGATCGCAATAACACGCAAATGAACGCAATCGCCAGCCGCATGAAAGACGCTGATCTGGTTGCTGTTGCCGAATACATGGCCGGCATGCGTACCAATGTCACCTTGAAGGTCAAGTAAGCGGGTTGAAAATTATGAATTCGCCCTGTTAGGTGCCGATTGGATCGGCTGTCATTCATAAAAATGCCGCATTGTTCTTGCGGCATTTTTATTTTTAGCGCATTGAATCCCGATCAAATTGCGGTTTGCAAGCTGTCGGAATAAACGGTGGCGCGATTGCCCCCACCGTGTTTGGAGGCAGCCAATGCCAGTCCTGCGCACGACACCAAAGACAGCCGGTCATCGCCATGCTCCGGGAAAAAACTGACGCCAATACTGGCGGTAATTTGTTTTTTTATGCCACCCAGCGAAATGGGTGTGGCAATAATTTCAATCAGTTTGGTTGTCACCAACGTCACGGTCTCGACATCTGAAATTTGCGGTACAACCACTAAATACTTGTCGCCACCGAGATCGGCATAAAAATCAGTGTCACGCAACGCATTGCCGATTCTCTCAAATAGCGTTTTGAGTACGGAATTCGCCGCAAGCATGCCCACTTCCTCACTAAAAGATTTGAAGTTGTCCAAGTCGAGTAATAGGATCGCAAAGCCGCCAAACGCCCGCTGGGTTGCTGCGTCCGCGAATCGCGCATCAAGGTGTGCAATTGCAGCCGGGCAATTTGCCAATTGAAGCAATGAATTGCTCATAACAAAGTTAAAGTTGATCAACGAAAGATAAAGGGTAAAAGCGTGCCCAGATTGCCGTTGTCGGGTTCTAACCATAAGGCGCGCACGAATCGATGTGTGATAGTCATGATGGCGCAATTATCGTTGCAACAGGGCAAAAACATCCCGCGCATGCGCCACCGTTTGATCGACATCCATATCGGTATGCATTATCGAGACAAATCCGGCCTCAAATGCAGATGGGGCCAAATACACCCCCCGTTCCAGCATGGCGTGAAAAAAACGATTAAATCGTTCTCGATCTGAGCGCATCACATCGGCATAAGAATTCGGTGGCGACGCCGCGAAAAAAATCCCGAACATTCCGCCGAGACTGGTCGCACAAAATGTTTCGCCCGCTTCGCCTGCGACTGCGGTCAATCCCGCACATAACCGCGTTGCGCGCGCAGACAGGGCTTCATAAAACCCGGGCGCCGAGATCAGTTCGAGTGTTTTGAGCCCGGCGGCGACCGCGACCGGATTTCCAGACAAGGTGCCGGCCTGATAAACACCACCCAAAGGTGCCATGTGTGCCATTAAATCGCGTCGTCCACCAAAAGCGCCCACCGGCATGCCCCCACCGATCACTTTACCGAGCGTTGTTAAATCAGGTGTGATGCCGTAATAACCCTGTGCCCCGCCCAAGCCAACACGAAATCCGGTCATGACTTCGTCAAAAATAAGGATGGTGCCGTGTTGGGTACACAAAGTGCGCAGTGCCTGCATGTAGGCGTTTGATGGTTTAACAAAGTTCATATTGCCGGCGATCGGCTCAATGATGACGCACGCCAATTCTGCGCCGATCGCGGCAAAGGTCTGTTCTAATTCGACTTGATCATTAAAGGTTAAAACAACGGTATCTGCTGCGACTGCGGCCGGCACACCCGCGGAGCTGGGATTACCGAAAGTCAACGCGCCTGAGCCGGCTTTGACCAATAGTGAATCAGCATGACCATGGTAACAACCTTCAAATTTGACAATCTTGTTTCGACCCGTTGCCCCGCGCGCCAGGCGAATTGCGCTCATGGTCGCTTCCGTTCCGGAACTCACCAACCGCACCTGCTCTAGTGAAGGCAAAAGCCGGCACAACATTTCTGCCATTTTGAGTTCCGCCTCGGTTGGCGCACCAAAACTCAATCCGTCAACAGCGCTGGCCTGCACGACGGCCACAACTTCCGGGTGGGCGTGCCCGACAATGGCCGGCCCCCAAGAGCCGACATAATCAATGTATCGATTGTCGTCGACATCCCACAAATAGGCACCCTGGCCTTTTTTGAAAAAAATCGGCGTGCCACCGACCGATCGAAAAGCGCGCACCGGCGAGTTCACGCCGCCAGGAATGATCCGCTGTGATTTTTCAAACAAGGCGTGGCTATTGGTAAATTTGGTAATGGTTGACATTCAATTCTTTTTTCAAAATAGTCGGTTGAATTCATTAACACGGGCGCATATACCTTCGGCTCCCATATCTTGAGGAAAAATATCTGTAATTACCGCCAACGCATTTGCTCCCGCACGAATAATTGGTTTTGCGTTGATCCGCGTTATACCGCCAATGGCCACAATAGGAACATTAAACATCGCCTTTGCATCAACAATGATTTGCAATCCGACCACAGTTGCGTTTGGTTTGGTCTTAGAGACAAACATGCTGCCGAACGCAATGTAATCGGCACCCGCGGCGACGGCAATTTGTGCACGGTGCAGGTCACCATAACACGACACACCAACTATAAATTGCTCGCCATTTTTTTTCTTCGCCAAGTCGATTTTTTTGTGAAGTTGTTCCAAGGACGCGTCTTCCCGCCCCCAATGAACGCCATCCGCCCCTACGGCCATGGCCAATTCCAGACTATCATTAACAATGAAAGTCGCCCCAGACGCCCGCACCAGTTGGCAACATCGCTGCGCATCAATTGCTTGTGATTTTAGATCCGTGGATTTTCTGCGGTATTGAATCAAACGCACGCCGGTCTGTAACGCCTCGTCGACCATCAACTCCAGCCGGTTGCCATCGACGTGCTCAGGCGTGATGACGTATAAGCCACGGATTTTGTCGACTGCAAAATTGTTGTTCCGACCGGCCATCACCCGCACACTCAATGATGCGATTTGGGTGGCTCGACGTCGACAATATCCGCGCCGGATTCATCAGCAACCACTGCGCCATCGGCCGCCTTCGAATTGCCAACGTTATCGATATCGTCCTCATCGCGCGCCCAAAACATACGATCTGGAATATGCTGGCCCATTCCCGGCCGAAATCCAAATTTCAAAGTTTGCCAAGTGTATTCTTGCGCCTCGCGCACCGCCTCCTCAATATCCATGCCGCGCGCAATTGTTGCCGCCAATGCGGACGCAAGTGTGCAACCGGAGCCGTGGTAGCTTCCGGGCAGTCGCAGCCACCGGTCGGCCCGCATCATGCCACGATCCCCATACAGGGTGTTGATCACCTCCAATGTTGCATCGTGTGTGCCGGTCACCAACACGTATTCCGCGCCAAGATCAGTCAAACGCCTTGCCAATCGCTCATGACTCAATTCTTCATCGTCGTCGTCCGGCAACATCAAGCGTCGCAATTCCAACGTGTTGGGTGTAATCACCGTGGTTTGCGGAATAATCATTTCTCGCATTGCTTCCAGCGCCTCTTCATTGGCGAACTCATCACCCCGCGCTGACGACAAAACCGGATCAAAAATAAGCGGGATTTCCGGATAATCCGAAACGATTTCAGCAATTGCCGCAATGTTTTCCGCGCTTCCCATTACGCCCAATTTAAATGCTGCAATCGGAATGTCTTCCAAAATTGCGCGCGCCTGATCTGATACCCAATCTGCATCGATTGCCTGGATTCCCTCAACACCGGAGGTGTTTTGCACAGTTATGGCCGTAATCACCGACAGCGGATGGCAACCCATGCTGGCCAAGGTAAGCAGATCGGCCTGCAGGCCGGCACCGCCCGAGGGGTCGCTAGCGGCAAAAGTCAGTACTGCTGGATGTGATTTGTACAAATCAGACATGAATATGGTCTATGGAATAAATCGCGCCGACGCAGCCGGTAAGTTCAAAAGCGCAAATTGGGTCGAAAAAAAAGCTAAAATTTCAACACCCGAGGATTCTACGGTCGAATTGTATCGCTCTAACAAGGCGCGCACCGGTTTTCTTGCCGACTATTTCCCCCGGATTTTTATTGTGAGTGTTTATGGCTGATCCCACTACCGCGACCAAAACATGGATGTGTCTTGTTTGCGGCCTGATATACGACGAGGCTGAAGGCTGGCCCGAAGATGGTATTTTGTCCGGTACCCGATGGGAAGATGTGCCGGTTGGCTGGTCCTGCCCGGAGTGTGGCGCGCGTAAAGACGATTTTGAGATGGTTGAACTGTAATAGCCATGCCAATCAAGTAATAAAGCCGGGTCAATATTCTGTGACGGTGAATTGGTTGTTAATCCTCAAAAAGTGGGTCAATCCAATTGTGCCTACGGGCCTTGATCCGTGCCAATCGCCCCCTCTTCGTCCGGCAAGGTAACAACCAAAAAACTAAAGATTGCCGACCGGCTGCCGATAGAGGCGGGAGGAGACGTATTGTTTGTCCCCAAAAATTGCGGCCATAATAGGTTCGCAGCAGGTTGACTATTGTTTTTGAAGGACAAACGCGCTAACCTCCACTTCCCCTAATGGTTGATAATTCGTCAGAATTCTGGTGATTCTGGCGCCAAAATTGCGAAAATTGATTGTGTTGGTGTGTATATTGATGGGCGGGCAATGCGGCGCAGGCGGCAAATTGTCGGCGATTGTTTTCAACGAATTCAAGAAAGTGGCTTTGTGGCGGAGACGAAAACATTATCGGGAACACGAGTAATGGTGATCGATGATTCGAACACCATTCGTCGTAGCGCCGAAATATTTCTAATGCAAGCCGGTTGCCAGGTCATTCTGGCCGAAAACGGTTTCGACGCCCTTGCCAAGATCGCCGATCATCAGCCGGATGTCATTTTTGTCGACATCATGATGCCCCGGCTGGACGGATATCAAACCTGCGCATTGATCAAAAAAAATGGCAAGCACAAAACCACGCCGGTGATCATGTTGTCTTCAAAAGACAGCTTGTTTGACCGGGCGAGGGGCCGCATGGTTGGATCTGATGAGTACCTGACCAAACCATTTTCAAAAGAGAGTCTGCTCAGAGCGGTTGAAGCACACCTTGCAAACCGGAGTGCACAGCAGAATGTGGCTTAAAGTGGGCATCAAGCAACTCCAAACTCTAATTACATCGATTTTCTATCAAATATTAAAGTTTCCTCCAATACTTATAAAATTGGACTTTCACCATTAACAATTTTTGAACAAGCACGACTGGACTGGAGCAAACAAAATGGCCATAAATAAAATTTTAGTAGTTGATGATTCGCCGACTGAGCGGACCTTCATGGAAGGTTTACTAATCAAGGCGGGCTTCACCGTTATCTTTGCTTCGAGCGGCGAAGAAGGTATTGAAGTCGCCAAAAGCGCCCAGCCCGACTTGGTGCTTATGGATGTGGTCATGCCTGGCCTAAACGGATTTCAAGCAACAAGGGCCATTACCCGCGAAGAAACCACCAAACATATTCCGGTTTTTATTTGCACAACCAAGGATCAGGAAACAGACAAAATTTGGGGCATGCGTCAGGGCGCCAAGGACTATATTGTCAAACCAATCAACGCCCCCGACCTGATTGCCAAAATCAAGTCACTCGGGTAACAGCGTTAATCTCTGACCTTACGCGCACACAATGGCACGTAAAACGAGTCTTCGCGAGTTTCAGCGCAACTTGGCTGAGCGACTGCGCGATCCGTCGAGGCTGCGCGCGTTTGCCTCTAAACTTGGATTTCAGGTTGGCGACGAAAATTGGTTTGTCAGCTTGTCGGATGTCGCCGAAGTTATCTCCACCCCAAGTTTTGTCAATGTGCCTCAAACCAAGCCGTGGTTCTATGGTGTCGCCAACATTCGTGGCAAATTATTTTCAATCGCCGATTTTTCAGGATTTCAGGGCAATGCGCTCATCGCCGCCAATGCGGAACGCAGGGTGGTGCTGATTAATGAGCGGCTATTGGAGGCGTCGGGCATAGTTGTCAGCCGCATGTTGGGTCTGCGTAATCCGGATTTGTTTACCCGGGAAGCTGTTGCTGATACTTCGCGACCCTGGATAGGGGCGCAATATCGTGATGCCAACGACAAGATTTGGCTGGAACTTGATGTGAAGGCGCTTGCCGGCAACATCGCATTTTTAAACGTTGACGAAGCGACAACTGACCATTCTCAAGTTTCCGGCAGTTTTTAAACTTGATGGTCAATTGATCGATGCTGTCAGCGATCAGTTTTTGCTATCGCTTTTGGATTTCGAGTATTTGTACGCATTTTTGTACTTTCGTAACTTTGCATTAACGATACGACAATTTTTTAATGCCTGGCATTGAAATTTTTTTGATATCAATCGGTTCGGAGAAACCATCATGGCACTCAAAATACCTACGCCGTCCTTTCTGAAGGGCAAAGCCAAGCCTGACTTGTCGAAAACATCTGGCGGCTCGTCCTCCATATCCAAGTCCCAACCGGCCAAAAAAGCCGGCGGCGGGGGCCTGTTTGGTTCGCTATTTTCCGGGAAGAAGAAATCAAATGCGTTGACCGGCCCGACAACAGCATCAAAGTCGAATGCCGGTCCGACCACCAACTCCGGCTTTGGCAATACCGGCGACCAATCCAAAAAAATAGCTGCCACGGTTGCCGCCAATAAAACAGCGAAACAGAAGCCTGAATCAACGGGATTCAGGTTGCCGTTGTTGGGAAAATATTCTCTTCAAGTGCAACTTCAAGTGCTTGGTACGCTGGCCGGTGTCTGCTTTATTTTCATGCTCGGTGCCATAGCATTGGACACCATCAACCGCGGCAATATTTCGACCTGGACCAACATCACTTCCCAACTGCAGTTTCATACCCAGCGACTGGCAAAATCCGCCGGCCTTGCCGCCCGCGGTGAACTGGTCGCATTTCCGCAATTGCAGGACAGTCGCGACCAGTTCCAAATTTACATGGACGTACTTAATAACGGTGGTGAAGCGTTTAATACCACCGTCCCGAACGCCAAGGTCTCTGAAGAACTCACGTCGCGTATGGCGGAGTTGACCAAACGCTATCAAGACGCATCCAGCGCCGCAACCGCCATTCTCGCCGCAAGAAGTGACTTGACCAACCTGAGTCGAAATGTTTCACAAGTACGCGCGGGCTCGGAAGAGCTGGCAGGCATTTCACAACAATTGACGGTTGCCCTGCAGCAATCGGGAACCAACCCGGCGCAAGTTTTAAAAGTGAACCGGCTTACATTTTTGGCGGAACGCCTTGGTCGCGGCTCTGCCGAAATTCTAGGCGCGGAGATTATTGACCCGGAAGTAACATTCTTGATGGGTAAGGATACCAACGACTTTCGCGACCTGGTAAAAGCACTGGAGACCGGTTCGGATGCCGTTGGTGTGTCTGCCGTGACTGGTGAAAATCGTACGCGGGTTGCAAAGCTTCGTGAATCATTTACAAGCTTCGAAAGCAACGTCAAACCGATTCTGGATAACGTGCAAAAACTGATTTCCGCGCGACAGTCTGGACGCGCGCTTCAGCAAGGCTCTGAACAGCTGCTGGCCAATGTGGAGTTGATGCAAAACGCTTTGGCGGCACAAACCAGGCAATTGCCGCTGATATTGGCGGCGGCGTTTGGCGTGTTGATGTTTGTCACCATTGGTGCGATTGGTTATTTGTATTTGGTGAATGAGCGCAAACGTGGTGTCGAGTCCGAACTGGAAAACAAACGAAATCAGGAAGCGATTTTGCGATTGTTGAACGAAATGGGCGACTTGGCCGACGGCGACTTAACAATCCGCGCGAAGGTAACAGAAGACATTACCGGCGCGATTGCCGACTCGATGAATTACACCATTGATGAATTGCGGGCGCTGGTAACAGGCGTCAATAACGCGTCAACTCAGGTGTCCGCACGGTCGCATCAAGCGCAAGCCGTGTCGGTGCAATTGCTGGATGCTGCAGAAAAGCAGTCAAGAGAAATTCAGATGACCACCGAGCAGGTGTTGACCGTGGCAAACACGTTGTCAACGGTGTCAACCAATGCTGAAGAATCCTCCAAGGTTGCGTTGCGCTCATTGGCTGCGGCCGACAAGGGGCGTAATGCAGTGCAAAACTCCATTTCCGGCATGAACGATATTCGCGACCAGATTCAAGAAACATCAAAACGAATCAAGCGGCTCGGTGAATCTTCGCAGGAAATTGGTGAGATTGTTGAGTTGATTTCTGACATTACCGAACAAACCAACGTGCTGGCGTTGAACGCGGCGATTCAGGCCGCGTCCGCTGGCGAAGCCGGACGCGGCTTTTCGGTGGTTGCGGAAGAGGTGCAACGACTGGCCGAACGTTCCGGTGAGGCAACAAAACAAATCGGTGCCATTGTAAAAACCATTCAGGCGGATACCCAGGACGCGGTTGCCGCCATGGAAAAATCAACCACTGGTGTGGTTGAAGGAGCCAAGCTGTCTGACGCGGCCGGTCAAGCCTTGAACGAAATTGATTCGGTGACGAAAAACCTTGCCGACCTGATTGAAAAAATATCAAACGACACTCAGACTCAGGCGGCGTCGGCAAACAAAGTGGCGCGCAACATGCAGGATATTTTGGAAATCAATCGGCAAACAACGGCTGGTACGCAGCAAACTGCGAATTCCATTAAAGATCTCGCGGACGTGGCTTCAGATTTGAAGGCGTCTGTTTCTGGCTTTAAGCTGTAAATAGACTGCTAAAGAAAACGGCCCGCTGTATTAATGAATCCGACTACGCCATCAACTCTGGATTTAGGACCGCTCTCTTGGGTAAAAACCGAGATTGAGCACTCGCTTGCAGAGGCGCGATCCAATCTTGACAAACTTGCCGTTGACGCAGGTGATGTTAAGGCTCTTAAATACGTATCTACGCACCTTCACCAAGTAACCGGTGCGCTGTCAATGGTGGGCCTGGGTGCGGCCACAAAATTTTCCGAGGAAATTGAAGCGCTGGTGGCCGGTTTGGGAGGCGCTGAAGCACAGGCAGTCATCAAGGAACGCGTCGCACTGGCCAAACAAGCCACAGGATCACTCTCAGCGTATCTGGATTCGTTGATGTCCGGCGCGCCGGATCGTCCTATGTCATTGGTGCCCGCCTATCTTGCCGTCAACCGCGGACGTGGCGAAAGCAGCGCGGCTGAAAGCGATTTGTTTTCGCCGGACTTGAATGTGATTGTGCCCATGCCGGAAGATACGGTTGCACTGCCGAAGTCAGATATGCTGACCGAAGCGGTCAAACAAAGGCGAAGTTTGTATCAGGCGGGGTTGCTGAAATTGTTGCGGGAAAAAGATTTGCCGGGTGGCGCCCGTGATATGCGCAACGCGACCATGGCCATTGAGGCCCTGCAGGTCACCTCGCCGACCCGCGCCTTCTGGTACACCGCCAGCGGTTTTTTTGACACCGTTGCAACCAACCCTGCAGAAGCGGGTGCCCTTGCCGTTCAGCTGTTTGGCAAAATCGATCAACAGATCAAATTGTTAATCGAAGGTGTGCAAAAAGTCCCGGAACGCCTGTTTCGCGACCTACTGCTTGTCATTGGTAAATCCAAAACCAGCACCGAGCGGGTTCGCAATATTCGCGCATTGTATCGTCTGGACGAATTGCTTGCCGCCGCGCCGGTGAGCGACTCCGCCTCCAGCGAGGTGGTGCGGACGCTGGTCCGCTCACTTCGCGACCAAGTGCAAATCGGCAAGGAAAACTGGCTGAAATTTACCAGCGGCAATCGCGCTGCGCTGGAAGCGTTTGCCGAACAGGGCGCCCTGTTGGCACAACATGCCCAGCCGTTGCCCAACACCGGCATGGCGGAATTGCTGCGCGTGCTCGGGCTGGTCGGGCCACATTTGAAAAAAACCGGCATGCCCGCCACCGAAGTTCAGGCGCTTGAAGTGGCGTCCGCACTATTATTTGCGGAGTCATCTCTCGAAAATTTTGACCGCCTCTCTCCGGAATTTACCGGCCAGGCGAATGGTGTCATTGGTCGCATCAAAGGCGCCATGTCCGGCACACCTCTGCCGGCACTGGATGCATCTACTAATGCATTAATTGATGATTTCACCCGGCGCGCGCAAGAACGCCTGCTGATGTTTCAAGTCGGGCAAGAAATTCAAGTCAACCTTTCAACCATTGAAGGAACGTTGGACGCATTTTTCCGCGACCCGGTTAAAACCGCCGAATTAGCAACATTGCCGGCGCTTTTTTCGCAGGTTCAAGGCGCTTTGTCCATTCTCGAACTGAATGAGGCGGCGGCGCTGAATCAAATGCTTCGCGAACGCGTCGCATTATTTTCATCTGGCGCGATTAAAGGTGCCGGTGACGACGCTGAAGCAGTTGCCGAGGGTGTTTCGGCGATGGGGCTTTATATCTCGGCGATGCAGCAAAACGCGGCTGACGCACGTACCGCTTTGCTTCCCGCCCTGATTCGGTTTGGCTTGGCCAGCAAGCCCGCTGTCGGCGAGGGCAGCCTCATCAAATCACCAATATCAAAGGCGGATATTGAGGTCGACAAACAAAAAGTGCAGGCACTCTATTCGGATTGGAAACAACAGCCAGACGACGCTGCCACGCGCAGCAATTTGCGCGAGGCTGTTGAGGAGCTCAAGCAAAATGCGGAAGTTTCCGGTGATGCCGCCGCCGTAAAGTCGTCCGAAACGTCATTACGTGCCATTGAGGCATCGTTTGACCCCAATATTACCGGTGTCAGCGCAGCGCTTGCCGACATCGCGCCGGCCAAACCGGCTGATGCGCCGACACAGCAGGTGGTTCAGCTGATTGACGCGCCGGCATCGGAAGTTGATCAGGAGCTGCTCGACATATTTCTTGAAGAGGCGACCGAAGTCGTCGCCACCATTCGCGAAAGTCTGGCAATTGTTCGCACATCGCCGCATGACAAAGAAGCGCTGATTACCATTCGACGTGGATTTCACACATTGAAGGGATCCGGTCGGATGGTTGGTCTGACGGATTTAGGCGAAGTCGCATGGAGCTGTGAGCAGGTAATGAATAAGTGGCTGAAGGGTGAAAAAGTCGCTTCACAAGGATTACTTCAGCTCATTTCCGAAGCGTCGGACAGCTTTGCAGGCTGGGTGGGATCTTTACAATCCAATGGGACGGCGGCGATTGACGCCAGTCGTATCGACGTGGTTTGCGAATTGCTGAAAAACGACAAGGAGCCGGTAGTTGACGGTGGCGATTCGCAGCCTGGTCGCGCAAACGCGACGCCGAGTGTTCCATCTGATGCTGAAGTCTCCAATGTAACCACCCCATTGCCCGCCGTTGAGAAGCCATCGCCAACCGCGACTTCCTTCAATGCCGAACAATCAACCGACAAATTGGCCGGCGTCGAGTTTGCAGGCTCTGGCCAAGCGCCCGACAGCAGTATCGCGATCAAGGATGGCTCGGATGATCAGGGTGCTGTCGCCAGCGACAAAACAATTGATATTTTTGCCGAACTGCCGGCGCTTACGCCGTCAACGCCTGACCAGCAGGCATTAGTGACCGACAGCAAACAAGACGTTGTTGAAAACGATGAAATTCTCGTTGGCCACGTGCGTTTGTCGCAAACGCTTTACGAAATATACCTGGGCGAATCAAGTCTGCATATTGAAGTTCTCGAAAACGAGATGGCCGCTATCGAGGCCAATCCGCTCTCCCCGGTTTCGCACGACTTTATGCGGGCCGCACACACATTGACCAGTTCGTCGCGCACCACCGGATTCGAGTCCATTGCTGTTGTCGCCTTTGCAATGGAAAAATGGCTGACCGGTGCCATCGAATTGGTGCCCACGTTTGACGAAAAACGCATAGTCGGAACACGTCAGGCGGTTGATGCGCTGGCGAGTATGGTTCTGGCGCTATATAGCCGCGAATATCCCGACACCCGCCAGGACATCGTGGGGTTGCTGGTTAATTTGCGCGAAGAGCTCAAGGCATCTGCGCGCACGGGTGAACGCACACACCTGCGGATGCCGTTTGCGACGCCTGATTCCCCGCCAATTGAAGCGCCGCCCGACATACCGGCGTTGATGCCGGATGATGCAGCGCGACTGGTGGAAATTAACGACACGGATTCCGAGGCATCACCCGAATCCTCTGAACCGGCAGCGACTCCACCCGTTGAACCGGAGTTGCCGCCTATTGAAGAGGCGGATTTGGCCGCGAGCGAACCGGTTATCGCAACGGATCCATCGCCTATTTTGGCGGATGAACCGGCCGAGGCGGTTACGCCAGACTTGGCGCCCGACCCTTTCGAAATTTTTGCCATTACTACCCCTGAGGACCTCGACGCTGCGACTGCCGCATTTGTTGCGGGTGAGCCGGAAACCGCCCCCGCTGAAGTAATACCTGAACCAACACCGGCTCCGACACCAACACCGGCACCAACACCGGCACCACCAAAGCAGGCCGAACCGGCGCTGAGTTCCGCGCCAGCCAATGAGCAGGTATTTGAGTCGGGTAAAGACCGGCGGGCGGTCAAGGACGACATTGATATCGACCTGTTGCCGATCTTTTTGGAAGAGGCAAAAGAAATCGCACCACAAGTTGGCAATGCGCTTCGCAACTGGCGCGCCGCACCGGATAACCACGCCCCGGTCAATGAAATTGCCCGTCATCTACACACCTTAAAAGGCTCGGCGCGTATGGCCGGTCTGATGCGTCTGGGGGAATTGGCGCACGCAATGGAAGAGCGCATCATCAACATGGATCGACAGCCCGCACCGCAGGCCGGCGACTTTGATGCGATTGATGATCGTCTTGATCGGTTTAGCAATGTGCTGGAAAGTTTGAGCGCGGGCGATCTTTCACCCGTCATTGAGATTCCCATTGAGTCGGCGGTTGCGGCGCAAATATCGAGCCTGTTGCCGGGTCCCATGGCGGCAATTGCCGCTGCCCGCGCTGAGATTGTTGCCGAGGGCGAAAAGCTCGATGGCCGCGAACGCCAGGCATTACTCCGGGTCAATGCGGATTTGATTGACCGGTTTGTTAACGAAGCAGGCGAATTGGCGATTGCCCGTTCGCGTGTTGATCTCGAATTGCAAGCGTTCAAAAAAGCATTGTTGGAATTGAACGATAACGTCGCGCGAATGAAGGTTCAGCTGCGTGAAGTTGAAATTGGTGCGGAATCGCAGATTCAATCACGCATCAAAGAGGCGGAAGCACTCGGCGAGCAGTTTGATCCGCTCGAATTCGACCGTTTTTCGCGCATGCAAGAAGTAACACGATTTATGGCCGAAAGCCTGAATGACGTGGTCACGCTGCAGCAATCGTTGGCAAAAAATATCGATGAAGCGGATTCTGCGCTGTTGCAGCAAAGCCGACTCAATCGTGACCTGCAACAGGGATTGATGGGCGTCCGCCTGGTTCCGCTCGGCAATTTACAAGATCGTTTTTATCGCCTGATTCGGCAAACAGCCAAAGAAATTGACAAAAAAGCCAATCTTGAATTCCGTGGCGTGCGGGTTGAAATTGACCGGTCCGTGTTGGAAAAAATCACCGCGCCATTTGAGCACTTGCTGCGCAATGCTGTCGCTCACGGCTTGGAGCCGCCTGCTGTGCGTGCTGCGGCTGGAAAATCCGAGATTGGTGAAATTTCCATTGATGCCCGCCAAATCGGCAATGAAGTGGTGTTAACCATCGCGGATGACGGCGCAGGTTTGAACTTCAAACGCATTCGCGAAAAGGCTGTTGAAAAGGGCATGTTGGACGCCCAGGCCGTTGTCACCGATGCACAGCTAACCCAGTTTATTTTCGCCGCCGGTTTCTCGACAGCGGACGACATTTCCCAGATTGCCGGGCGCGGCGTCGGTATGGACGTTGTTCGCAATGAAATTATCTCGCTGGGCGGCCGAATCGATATTGCCTCCAGCGCCGGACACGGCACCACATTTACCATTGCGTTGCCGTTAACCTTGGCAGTTACACAGGCGGTAATGGTAACCGTGGGCGACACAACATACGCCATTCCTTCGGTGATGATTGAGCAGGTTCAGGAATACAAAGGCAAGCGGTATGAACCGTTGCTGGAACTGAATGAAATTGAATGGAAAGGCAACAAGTATCCATTGCGCTCGATGGAAGTCATCCTCGGTGGCAAACCCAAGGTTTCTGCACAACGTCATGCTTTTGTCATCTTGGCAAAAAGCGCACAACAGCGTGCGGCCGTTCAAGTCGACAACATCATTGGCAATCGCGAGATTGTGGTGAAGTCGATTGGCCCGCAGCTCGCCCGCATTCCGGGAATTGCCGGTGCAACAGTGATGGGCTCCGGTCAGGTTGTGTTGATCATGAATCCGGTGAAATTGGTGTTCCGTGAAGCTGCGACGATTACCATTGATCAAAGCGTTTCTGACAAACCGGCGACCGTTTTTTCATCTACGGCGGACGATGCCACACCTTCGTCCGTCAGGATGGGCGGCGAAACCGAGCAGGTGGTGCCGGCGGGACAATCCCTTGCAGAAACCTTTGCCGACAATACCGACAGCGCCTTTATGGCCGGTGAAAATGTCCAACGCCTGCGGGCAAACCCGCTGGTATTGGTGGTTGACGACTCGTTGACGGTGCGGAAAATCACCAGCCGCATGTTGACGCGTGAACACTTTGAAGTGGCGACGGCAAAAGACGGAGTGGATGCATTGCAGCAGCTGCAGGATATCGAGCCAGATCTGATCTTGCTTGATATTGAAATGCCGCGCATGGATGGTTTCGAATTCGCCCGAAATGTTCGCGCTGATCCAAAGACCAAACATATTCCAATCATCATGATTACCTCGCGAACGGCGGACAAACACCGCAATCGCGCATTGGAATTGGGCGTGAATGAATATATGGGTAAACCATATCAGGAAGAGCAGCTACTAGTGCTGATCCGGCAATTTACCAAACGGCAAGCCGGGGCATAGCCCGTCGATCCCCGCCAATCCACCTTGGCGAAAATCGGCTATAGCCAACGATTTCGGGAGCTTTTTGCTCCGAAACGCGCACCCATAAACGATCTTTACTTTTAGCCCGCACTCCAAGAGACCGTGCCGGTATATGCGGTTGCCAACACCACCAATCCAAAAATAATCCTGTACCAAGCGAATATGACGAAGTTGTGGGTAGATACGTAACGAATAAGCCAGCGAATGACAACAAAGGCCGACAAAAATGCGGCAATAACGCCAACGGAAAAAGTCGGCCAATCTGACAGTGACAATAAATCACGGGCTTTCCAAAGTGAATAGATCGTCGCCGCAAACAGGGTTGGGATAGCCAGAAAAAACGAAAATTCAGTGGCGCATTTTCTAGATAGCCCAAAGAACAGCCCGCCAATAATTGTGGCACCCGACCGCGAGGCACCCGGAATCAGCGCAAAACACTGGGCCAATCCGAGCTTGAGCGCATCCCTCCAGGTCAACTCATCAATGTTATCGATTACCGGATTGGATGCATCGGCAGACCGACGTTCATACCATCGTTCAGCAAATAGAATGACCACGCCGCCGACAATAAATGCCATGGCGACCGGAACGGCGTGAAACAACAGCAACTTAATATGTTTGCTGAACAAAAACGCCAATGCGGCCAATGGTAGAAAAGCGATCAACAAATTGGTGGCGAATCGCTGGGCGATACGATCGCGCAGGATTCCGGAAAACGTACTCATCAAACGCGAACGATATTCCCAACAAACAGCAAGAATAGCCCCGGCCTGAATGACGATTTCGAATACCTTGCCTTTTTCGTCGTTAAAACCAAGCAAATCGCCGACCAAAATCAAATGTCCGGTGGATGAAATAGGCAAAAATTCCGTCAGCCCCTCCACAATGCCGAGAATGAGTGCTTTGAGCAGCAGCGCAATGTCCATCAAATACCTAAGTGAAATGAGTAAAAGAAACTAACCTGCAGAACCTTTTCTTGGCCGGCAATTTTGACACCATTCACTGGTTGCGCACGCCATCACACCGGCCGCCTCGAAACGCACTCATTTCAGTACCACCACCAATTGATTCGGCCGTAACTCAATTCTCGCCACACGAATCGATTGGCCTGACCGCATCCGCTCGGTTTTGTTCAATGTATAAATCGCTTTTTCTGCAAAATGTTCCCCGGCAAGCTGGCTTGCAGATTTTGCGAGTGCCGCTGACAACGCGTTGGGCATATTATCAACACGAACCTGTTCCACCCTGGCATTTTGCAAAAATATGGCACCTGCAGCCTCATCGTAACGCGGCATACCGGACAAGGTCATCTGTCCAAAGAGGGTTTTGGAGGAGAGTGGTAAATTGACCTCCAGATCCACCCCAACGGCAAGCCGTAACTCAGAGTTGGCTGTGTCTGTCGGCGATATCGACACCCGCGGGCGGGAAAGTTTGACCCGCAACAGGTCGGCAATATTTCGTTCAATTGGAAAACGGGCAGCCAATCGATCCGTCATTTCGATTTGGCTCAACACTAAATCTTGCTTAAATAACGACGTGAATGCGCAGCCGCCAGGCAAAATCAATATGGCCAACAGGACCAGTCCTCTCGTCACCACAGTCGCCATTCCAGCAGGGTGATTAAGCCGTTGTATATGCATTTTTGATTTCCAATTTTGCGGGCGGTCATAGGTTTCGGTTTTCAAGAGACACCAAGTTTGCCGTGCCATTGCCCATAACCGGTTGGCCATGACCCATTGCAACCCGCAATTGTCACGCGATTTGAATAATTTCTGGCCGTTGCCGGCTGCTAGCCTGCATATTTCACGGGTCGGCCCGCCTTATATACGCTTTCATTCTTGGCGGCCTATAAATTCTGCGAATCCAAACTGTACTTCGTAAGGTTGATGGCCTACGTACTCGATAACAGGCGGCTGAGCAGCGCTTTTCCGCTCTCTTCCCTCGTAATATCTTGATATTACTCGGTCAGTCGAGCAAAAAATCACT
>CAMTWK010000028.1:0-131456 GCA_947085425.1 uncultured Burkholderiales bacterium
GGAAAAGCGCTGCTCAGCCGCCCGCTATCGAGTACGTAGGCCATCAACCTTACGAGGTGCAGTTTGGATTCGCAGAATTTATAGTTCGCCAAGAATGAAAAGCGTATATAAGGCGGGCCGACCCGTGAAATATGCAGGCTAGGACCGTTAACAGCGCCGACCTAAATGTGATTCCAGTCGCGCATGATTCTGCTGAACATTTCCACCGAGGCGTCCAGCTTGGACATGGAGCACCATTCGTCGGTTTGATGCGCCATTTCCGGTTGGCCCGGGCCGAGGATGATGGTTGGCACGGCACCATTACCGGCCGCTGCGGCACCGGCCAGATAGCCGCGTTTTAAATCCGCACCGTCGGTGGAAAACATGATGGTTTGGGGAGTGGGTCGATCACCGTTTCCCGCACCAATGTAGGGTGTGGCGAGATCAAACACACTCTCAATCCACTCGTCCGGTTCGGAGTACAGCGGCGGGGTCTCAATTATTTTTCGTACTGTTCCCAGGTCGCCGATGAGATGCGCAATGGAATGGCACAGGTGCACATGATCAATGCCAGGCACGGTGCGCATATCAACCGTCAGTTTCGCCGAGTCCGGTACCGAGTTGGTATTCAGACCGCCGTGAATGGTGGCGATATTCATGCTCGGTTTGCCCATCACCGGGTGGCAGTCAATGCCACAATGATGTTTCCATTGAAAGTGTGCAAGCTCATTGATGACCTTGTTCATTTTCAAAATTGCGTTGTCGCCCTGCTCCGGCATTGACGCGTGGGCGGTTTTGCCTTTGGTTTCAATCTCGACCCAGATCAGCCCCTTATGGCCGATGTAGGGATAGTTCAGCGTCGGTTCGGCCACGACGATGGCACCGGCCCGATCGAGCAATTGTTCGTCGGCCAGAAATTTTGCGCCCTCACAACCGATTTCCTCTGATGCGGTCAACACCAAAGTCACACCGGGCGAATTTTTTAATAACGGGGCGAGTTGAATGGCGGCGATCACAAATGCGGCGATGCCACTTTTCATATCGGTTGAACCCCGCCCATAAAGCAGATCACCATCGGTTTCGCCGGCGAACGGATCGTGACTCCATTGGGCGGTACCGAGCGGCACAATATCGATGTGTCCGGTAAAACAAATTGGTGGTTTGGTTTGTTTGCCGCCGATGGTGGCGATGACGCTGGTGCGGGTTGAAGCAAACTCGTGGTACTTCACATCAAAACCTGCATCGGTCAATATCTTGCCCAGAAAATAAGCGCAATCGCGTTCCTGACCGGGTGGATTGATGGTGTTGAAATGCAATAAATCGCGGGTTAATTGCCGCGCATTGAGTTGGTGGGTTTGCAACCTTGCCTCGCAAAAAGTCGGCCAATCGAAGGCCCATCATATCAAATGGGTTGGTGATTTGGATTTGCAGCGGCGTGTGCGCCGCAATGCAAGCAACACCTGACGCATATGGTCAGGTGTCAACCCCCCCCTCTGGTCGGCGTTGTGCGAACATGACTGGTGCGAACTTGTGGTGATCGCATTGGTCGGAGTGATTGACACCACCCACATCGCCTTTGCAAACTTGCTGAATCCAGCGGGCAAACGTGGCCAAGGCGTGAAAGGAACATCATGAACACAATTTCTCGTATTTCCCAATTCAGCGGTCTCGTGTTCGTGGCAGCAGGAGCCATCATTTTTGCAGCCAACGCGTATTCAGCTGTGAGTGTCAAATTCACCAAGCCGGAAGGTTTTGCCGACATGCCGTTTTCCGACTCGGGCAAAGAAGACGTTTACAAAGAGTTGCGACGCCATTTTGACAAGCTCGGTGCCAAGTTGCCGGCCGGTCAGGATTTGAAAATCGACATACGTGACATTAATCTGGCCGGCTCGATCGAACCACAAAGGATCAGTACCGATGGCGATTTCCGTGTTTTGCGTGGTGGCGCAGATTTCCCCATGATGGAATTCAAGTACGTTATTGAGTCCCAAGGCAAAGTGATCAAAAGTGGCGACGCGCGTGTTACCGATTTTAATTATTTGCGTGGGCTGAATCGTTATAGTGCAAACGAACCGCTGCGCTACGAGAAAAAAATGCTCGACGAGTGGTTCGTGAAGGAAATTGTTGCGGAAAAAAACTAGCACTTTTTGTTTTTCCGATAAATCCCATATAGGACGTGCCGTTTAAAGCAAAATAGTCTCAAAATGGCCGCCTACAAACAGCTTTCACTTTTGCGACGCTGACAGCGGCGCTTTAACCTGCATATTTCACGGGAACGGACTCGAGCGCGGGCGGCTGAGCGGCGCTTCTCCGTTCTCTTCGCTCGTAATATCTCGATATTATTCAGTCAGTTGAGCGAAAAATCACTCGCGCATCCTGCCACTCTCGAGTGCGTAGGCCATCAACCTTACGAAGTACAGTTTGGATTCGCAGAATTTATTGCTCGCCAAGAATGAAAAACGTATATAAGGCGGGCAGACCCGTGAAATATGCAGGTTTAATATTAAGCTGATCACTTTCTCTGGCCGGGTCCAATCGTCTGGCCTCCTCAAGTGGACCGCATCTTGTGGGTGATTTAGCGACAGTTTGCGGCCACTTACAATGATGCAAATGGGTTGGCCGGTGTCTGCTGGCAAGTAAACACGTTGAAAGTCAGCCCGCTATTGACACGTCATTTAAAGGTGTTATAGTTTGCTACAACACCGCATCGCTATATCTGTGATGCATCGGTCGGGTTGAGTCCAGTCGAACGTGTTATTTCATCGAGGGGGCAGCATGGCTTCAAATCGAAAAACCACTGGAAAAGTACAGCCAATCACGCGTCGTGACTTGGCGGGGTTCTTTGCGGCAATTCTCTTTTTTGTACTCGTAATGGGCCTCATGCAGAGCCAATCCGTTTTTGCATCAGAACAGAACACCGGCAATTTGATAACGGCGGAATGGTTACAAAAAAATCTGTCCGATCAAAACCTGCTGATACTGGACGCCTCGCCCGGGCAAATCTATCAACAAAAACACATCGCCGGCGCTGTCAGTGTTAATTACTTCGCCTACGGAACACCGTCAACCACGGCTGTTGAGATGCAAAAACATTTTCAGACGTGGGGGATTCGGGCCGGCAAAAAAATTGTCATCTACGACCAGGGCGGAGAGTATTTTGCGCCCCGACTCTTCTTCGCGCTTCAATATCATGGTGTGCCGACCAGTCAGATTGCCCTTCTCGATGGCGGTCTGACTAAATGGCAGTCACTTGGTTATGCCGTCACCAAGGACACCGCCCCGCCGCCTGGCAACGGTGACTTTCACATCAAAACAACGGATGAATCCATCCGGGTGCGATTACCAGAATTCATCACCGCATCAGGTGACCTGAAAAACAATGTGCTGCTTGAGGCGCTCACCCCGGACTGGCATTTTGGCGAAATTCTTTCCTTTGGTAAACGCGGCCATATCCCCAACGCCATCATGATGCCGAGTGATGATTTTTTTAACGCCGACAAAACATTCAAGTCTGCTGCGGAGATTCGCAAACAACTCAATTATTTCGGCATTCATGCAGAACAAACAATTCACACCCACTGCGGTGGCGGCGGCGCCGCAGCGGTGCCGTTTTTTGCGCTTAAAAATATTGTGCAATACCCGAAAGTCACGCTTTTTATTGAGTCACAAATGGGTTGGCTGAGTGATCCGCGCGACCTGCCGTTTTGGACATATGATGATCCATCAATGATCCGCGACGCGAACTGGCTCAAGTCTTGGAACAGCACGATGCTCAGAATGTACGGGGTCAGTCAAATCAGCGTTGTTGATGTGCGAACCATCGAAGCCTACAAAGACGGGCATATACCGTTTGCGCTGAATGTTCCGGCGGACGAGTTCAAACGCAACATCGCCGACCCCGCCACGCTCGCCAAACATCTCGGTCAGGCAGGAGTTAATGGCCAACACGAAGCGGTAATTGTATCCGGTGCAGGACTGACAAAAGAAGCGGCTTTAGCCTACGTGATGTTGGAAAAACTCGGGCAGAAAGGTGTCTCGCTATTTTTGGAGGCAGCCGATCAATGGGAAAAGCTCGGATTCGTCGTGACCGCGGAAGCCACAGCAGTGGGTGTCAAAAAATCACCGTTTGACTTAACCATCCCGTTATCAACCTACCCAGACCAATCAGGAAAAAACACAGACAACACACGCGTGCAGCGACCAACAGGACTTTACCCGCAGGTATTGATCGCTTCTGGAATCAAAATGCCGACCAAACAAACAGTCGGCAAAATGGTGCATGTCCCATACACTGATTTACTCAACGCCAATGGCACCCCCAAAGCGGCCATGGAAATCTGGAAAATTTTGTCCAAGGCCGGTGTTCCCCGATACGCTGAACTGGTGAGTGTCTCCGATGACCCAGGCGAAGCGGCGGTCAACTATTTCATCTTGAAGATGATGGGTTATCCAGACATCAAGATGCGCACGTTGTGACGAGCGTCGTCGCGATTGCGTTTGTCCCGTTAACCAGCGAAATTATTTTTTGGATTGTCCACACAAAATGAAAAAGCAACTCCTCGGAATAATTGTCGGTTGCGCCTTTACGGGGTGGGCTACAGCAGGGGTGACTGACTGGGTCAACGGCGCAAAGGTGGGTGCGCCACTCCCCTCACATGATCTGCAATATCTGTCGGCAACGCCAATCACAGAAAATAAACTGGTGCTGATTGATTTTTGGGCAACTTGGTGTGTGCCCTGCCTGCAGGCGATTCCGAAACTCAATACGTTGCACGCGAAATATGAAAAGCACGGCTTGGCGGTGATTGGTGTTAGTCAGGAAAAGAAAGAAGTTGTTTCCAAGTTGATGTCAAAGTTGCCAGAGCCAATTCAATACGCGCATGCCGTTGAGGGCAGCCCAAGCCTGCATCGGGCATTGCGCATTAAGGCCCTTCCCTATGCCATCTTTGTTGATCAAACTGGCAAGATCGTTTGGCGCGGTGAACCCGAAAAAATTACGGACAAGCTCATCCTGAACCTCTTGGAAAAACAAGGCAATTCCATGCCACTCAAATCGGCTGTTCGCGAAAATGATCAGCTGGTGAGATCGGCAAAAACCATTACCACGGGCGAGCAAGCCGTCGTTGCGACGCGATCTAACGCTCAATCCATTGATCGCTATTTCCAATCGAATGATCTTTCCCCAACCCAATGGGCGGAGCAAACGGAATGAATGACACTTGGAACAACAATTCGCCCATCTACCGGCAACTCAAAGAGCGCGTCATTGAAATGTTGCTCGATGGTGTGCTCAAGCCGGGCGATGCGCTGCCATCGGTGCGGCAAATCGCAGCAGATTTTCAACTTAATCCGATCACGGTTTCGCGCGCATATCAGGAGCTCGCGGACGAAATGCTGGTCGAAAAACGCAGAGGAATTGGTATGTATGTGCTCGCTGGTGCCCGCGAAAAATTAGTTGCCTCCGAACGTGAACGATTTCTCAACGAAGAATGGCCCGCCATGATTGAACGCATCCGCCGCCTCGGATTAAATAGCCATGAACTGTTGACCCAGGCCAAAATCGGCGGTGCGTTATGAGCGCCGTCATTTCCGCCAGGGGACTCACCAAGCGTTATGGCAAGGTGGTTGCGGTAGACCATATTGATTTGGACATTCCGAGTGGACGTATTGTCGGCCTGATTGGACCAAATGGTTCAGGTAAAACAACCGCATTAAAAACAATTCTCGGGCTGGCACCTTTTGAGGGGGAGCTCAGTGTGCTGGGCATGGATCCCCGCCTGCATCGTGATGCGCTGATGGAGCAGGTGTGTTTTATTGCCGATGTGGCGATATTGCCGCGCTGGTTGCGCGTGCAGGACGCCATCGATTTTGTGGCGGGTGTGCATCCAAAATTTAACCGCGTCAAGGCCGAACAAAATCTCGCCAGCACCAAGCTCAAACCAACCATGCGCGTCAAAGAAATGTCCAAAGGCATGATTGTGCAATTACATCTGGCGCTGGTGATGGCGATCGACGCCAAATTGCTGGTGTTGGATGAGCCAACGCTCGGCCTCGATATTTTGTATCGCAAACAGTTTTATCAGCATTTGTTGGAGGATTATTTTGATCAAAACAAAACAATCATTGTCACCACCCATCAAGTGGAAGAAATTGAACACATTCTCACCGACCTGATATTTATCCGTGATGGCAAACTCGCATTGACCGCCACCATGGATGAAATCGGCCGGCGTTTTTGTGAGGTGATGGTGCCGGCGGCCAATACGGATGTCGCGCGCCAACTCAATCCGATTGATGAGCGCCAGGTGTTTGGCAAAGCCGTCATGTTGTTTGACGGTGTGCCGCGACCGGTGCTTGAGGCGCTCGGCGAAGTGCGCACCCCCGGCATCGCCGACCTATTTGTTGCAACCATGAAAGGTACCTACGTATGAACACATTTAAATGGTTGCTTCAGCGCGAATACTGGGAACATAAAGGCGCATTTTTTTGGGCACCGTTGGTGGTGGGTGCACTGATGACAGCATTCATCACGATTTCAATGGTGATCGCCCTTTCGGGTGCGGGCGACGGGTTGCGAATCAATGGAGTGAACATCGCCAAACTTGCGGCGGCAATGACGCCGGAACAGGCATCAGCATTTGCCGAGAAGTTCATTTTTAGTTACGCCGGTATTACCATGCCGATATTTATTGTTTTGGGAATTTGTATTTTCTTTTTCTGTCTGGGCGCGTTGTTTGACGAGCGGCGTGATCGCAGTGTGCTGTTCTGGAAGTCATTGCCCATCTCTGACAATGCAACCGTGTTATCGAAGGTCGTATTTGCGATCGGTATCGCACCGGTGATGGCGTTTGTGATTGCCACTGTCACGTCATTGATTATTGTGTTGGTCGTTTGTGTGGCTGCCGCCGCGGCCGGGGTGAATATTTTTGGTTCAGTCATGACCAACCCGGCAACCTATGTGGCCCCACTGCAAATTGCCGCCATCCTGCCGATCTACGCGATGTGGGCCCTGCCGACCATTGGCTGGTTGTTGATGGTGTCAGCGTGGGCGCGGACCAAGCCGCTGTTATGGGCGGTGGCGGTGCCCGTCATGGCGGGAATCATGATGAGTTGGGCCGAGCGTTTGTTGTCGTTGGGTGTGGATGTCGCCTGGTTTTGGAAAAATATAATCGGCCGACTACTTGGCAGCGTGTTTCCTGGAGCTTGGTTGTCGGTAGACAAACGTATGCCGGAAAGTGATTCCGGCAGCGGCGCGCTGACAGCATTCAGTGAGGTGTTGCAGCAGTCATGGCAATTGCTGGCCGGCGCCAATCTTTGGCTGGGTGCGGCTGCGGGTGCGGCGATGATCTACGTGGCGATTCGTTTACGCGGGTGGCGGGACGAAGGTTAGTGCGCCACATTTGCGCAGTTTTGGTTGTCCTTTATCCGTCTTGACGGTATTTCAAACCACGATATTTCCATTTCGTCGGAATCGGCTTGAGTGGTGCGCGTGATTTTTATAAGATGAGTGCCTGGGATAAAAATATTTCCCGTCCCCCCAGCCAACTTTGAAAGGAAACCGAAATTGTTTAATACCAAAATTTATAAAGACGCAATCGGCTACTTAAGTGTGTTGGCCGCAATGTTGGTTTTGATTGTCGCCGCCATCTTTGGTGGTGCCGGCGTCGACGTAAAAAATACCAAACCAGTGGCGCAGCAAGTTTCAACGACAACCGCCACCAATCAGATCATGAACAAGACAGCTTTTGATGTCATTGTGGTTACTGCGCCCCGATTGCAGTCTTAATTTAACGGCGCCCGTAGCAACCTCCAACGGCGAACTGTGGTTCGCCGTTTTTTTGTCTGGAAATTGTTGGCGTTTTCTATCAGTTTGTTGAAATTCGTCGCGAGCGAAGGTCAGGCAAGGCGGAAAGCGGCGAAAAACCGGAATGTATGCGGTATACATGAGGATTTTGAGCCGCTTGCCAACGCCGCATCACCGAGCGCAGCAGAATTTCAACAAACCACTATCGGCGTACACCGCGAAGACAGTAAATTTTTATGATCTAACCTGCATATTTCACGGGTCGGCCCCACTCCGCTTGGGGGCTGGCCCGTTAAGTTTTTTTGCACTTTGTCATCCAATTTGGTTTTTATTGAACATGGCACCTTTGCGCCCGATAACACGCCGCTGAACATGCGCTTTTGCGTTCTCTTCCCGTGCTCATTTGCCAAACAAGGACGGCTACGCCGTGGTCAGTCGAACGAAAAATCACACGCCCATCGACCCCCTCTCGAACGCAACCCCGTGAAATATGCAGACTAAAAAACGGCAACATCGGGACGAAAAAATATCGGCAACATTTTGATTGCCGAAATTGTCCCGCATTATTCATGTGCGTTTTATCCGTGTCTTTGTTCGTTCACGCAATGTTTTTGCCGATTCGTCGAATTCAAATTGTGCAGCGTGCTGGCCTTTAATAAAGTGAAGACATCAACAACAAACACTCACCACCAGACAAAGGAAAACAAAATGAACAATACCAACCCAATCAATAAAGACGACGCAGGTTACACGACGTTATTGGCCGCTCTGTTTGTCATGACTGTTGCCGCCGCGTTCATCAGTGCCGACGCGACTGCCTATTCAGCCCGGGCTGTATCGGTCGAAACACAAACTGTTGTTGTCCCCGCCAAACAAATGGTGAAGGCGCATGACGTTATTGTGGTGACAGCGACCCGCTTGAAATAACGGCCAATTTACCGGTGGTGGATTTATGTCTTAAGCAGGCAAAGGCGATTTGCTGGTGCCGTTTGGTTTTTGACTTCCGGCATGCCCGTCAGAATCTTTCGTTCGGCGGCAGGTAACGCCATTGTCCCGGCGGCAATTTTGCCATGGATATTTTGCCGATACGAATGCGCTTCATTGATTTCACTTGCAGCCCCACGCATTGGCACATATGTGCGATCTGACCATGCTGCACCCCTTTCACGGCAAAGCGCAAACGGGTTTCATTTTGCCAGCTCACTTTTGCCGGTGCCAGTGCGCGTCGATTAAAACTCAGTCCGTGATTCAGTTGTTTCAAGCCGTGCGGCGCAATTTCACCGGTGACGTCCACCACGTATTCCTGCTCGACCGTGGCCGCGTCATTCACCAGCTTGCGCAGCACCCGCCAATCCTGGGTGAACACCACCAGACCGCTGGCGAGCGGTTGCAATGGCAACGCTGCCGTTTGCCGCGAAAAATGTCGTTTCAGCGGATGAATACCGGCGTCATCATCGGCGGCATGATTGCCGATGGTGATCGACGGCAACGTGCCCATCGGCAAACCCGGCAATTGGTGCAGCAGAATCGTCACCAGCTCGATCGGCGTCAATGTTGCCTCAGGATGCAACACGATTGCCTCGTTGGTCACCCGTGATTCCGGTTCGTTGACCACCACCCCATTCACGCTCACCCAGCCGCCGGCAATATAAAGCTCGGCATCACGCCTGGAGCAGGGCACCATTTCGGCGATTCGTTTTGCCAGGCGGACGGGTTCGGTCATGGGGCGGCACAAAGAGTAATCAGGGGAGCGTCATTGTAAGCGCCCGCCATGGCGGGACTGCGATACTTGCACAAAGATACTGCCCGGATTCTTGTGTACACGCGCTAGCAGTTTGTTGAAATTCGTCGCGAGCGAAGGTCAGGCAAGGCGGAAAGCGGTGAAAAACCGGAATGTATGCGGTATACAAGAGGATTTTGAGCCGCTTGCCAACGCCGCATCACCGGGCACGGCAGAATTTCAACAAACTGCCAAGTTGTGAGGCAAGCCGGTTTGACCACACCATAGCAGGTAGAGTTTGATCATCAATTTTTACGATGCAAACTCACCAATGACTTCAATGCCCCCGCTCCCGCCGTCAAATGTTGGCAGATTGCACGGCGTCACCTTGGCCGCCATGGTCACTTATTTGTCCGACAACATGGGATGGGAATCAATGGCCGCTGCGATTCCGATTCGTTGTTTCACGCATGATCCCAGCATCAAGTCCAGCCTGACATTTTTGCGGCGGACGCCGTGGGCGCGGCAGCGCCTAGAGCAACTGTATGTGCAGCATCAGCTCCTGCACGGCAATATTGATAAAACATAAACTCGAGTATTGACGCTTAGTTTCAGCTATAAATGGCTGAAACTAAGCGTCAATACACGTATTTTCACAAATAAGCATCATTTCTCTATTCTCGACGTCGCCCAGCCGCAAATAATGCTTGACGGCCATTTCCTGTGCGATGTACAGTGTGCATCACATCGGATAGCTCACACAGGGTATGTCAAAACATGGAAACCGACCTATTTGAAAAGCTGCGGATGGAGCTGCGTCGCGGCAGCCTCATCTTGGCCGTATTGGTTCAACTCAGAAGTGAGCACTACGGTTATACCTTGCGTAAGGCGCTCGCCGCACACGGGCTGGATATTGATGAGGGCACACTTTATCCCCTGTTGCGCCGACTGGAGACACAGGGACTGCTCACCAGCGAATGGCGGGAGGAGGACAAACGCAATAAACGCTTTTATCGAATTTCAGACCAAGGCCAACCGATCCTCGAACAATTGTTGACCGAATGGCGTGCCATCGACAGCGCGCTGACCAGTATTCATACCGCCAGTGGCACCTGCGGCGAAAACACCAACAACCGTACACAGGAGAAGTAATCATGGATTTAATCGAACGCTATTTACAAGCGGTAAAGGGATATTTACCAGAGGACCAGCAAAACGACATCGTTGCTGAGCTCAAGGACGGTTTGTTATCGCAGGTCGAAGATCGAGAAGCCGAGCTGGGCCGAAAAATGAACGCCGATGAATATGCCGCAATCATAAAACAATCGGGTCATCCAATGTTGGTTGCAAGCCGATTTCAGTCGCAACAGTATTTGGTCAGCCCCGCCATGTTCCCGTTCTGGTGGGCGAGTATGAAAATCACACTGTTGGTTGTTGGTTTGGTTTACGTGGTGCTGGCAGGAGTCGGCATGATTACCAATTCCAAACCAATTCAAACATTGCTTCAATCAACCAACGGCTTTTTTGATACAGCGTTGTTCTACGCGGCCGTGGTCACCTTGGTATTTTGGTTGTTTGAGCGAAATCAGGTTCGATTCGGCTTTTTGGAAAATTGGAATCCAACCAAATTGGCACCAGTTGCACCACGGTCTTCAATTAGTCGGGGTGAGACAATGTTTGACCTCGTGTTCGAGGTCATTTTTGTCTTGTGGTGGGTTGGTCTGATTAGTTTCGCGACGCAATTTCCACATCACGGGAAATCTGTGCCATTCGCGATGTCAACAGCCTGGGACCCGTATTGGTGGACGATTCTTATAGTGAGCATTAGTGGTATTGGCCTTTCGGTGGTTAACCTCATTTCCCCCACATGGCGTTGGGACCGATTATTGTCCCGAATTTTGCTGAACGTTGTTTCAATCGGCATTGTTTATATGTTGTTCCAAGAAGAAACGCTGGTAGTGGTGTCGAACGAGGCGATGGAGATCGGCCGGTATGGCAACGCACAGGTTTGGCTGAACAAAATGGTCCACGGTTTGTTGGTTGTTCTGGCGTTAGTTTGGCTATTCGAAATCTTTGGAGACATACGACGACTATTTAGAATGAGTGATCGCACGTAAAATTGTTACCATGAAACCCGCAGTTTGTTAAAACATAGTCTGAGCATGGTCAGGAAATCAACATGAAACAACATTTATCACGCGATCAATTTGAAGCGCTTGAGCAGGTCAGCCAATTACCCAAGGGCGCGAAACACAGCGCCTGTGTGGCCAGAAACGGCAAGTTTCTCACCGGTATCAAAATGCTCGATCATCGTCGCGACGGCAGTTATGCGCTCACCGACAAGGGGCGCGAAGCGTTGTTTGTGAAAAATTGTATTGCCGGATTAAACGCGGTGGCCGCGGATAGCAGCGTTAAACTGGCTGCCGACGTTGCCGCCTTTCTGGGTCGCAAAAGTTATATTGTTGCCGCTGCGGCGGCGGGCCGTTATGAGATCACCGACAAGGGTCGTGAATGTCTGGCCGACATTGCACTTAACCCGTAAATTACGCCACTAATTTCTTTTTCAATTTGGACGGGGATCAAGCCTCATGTCTGCAGGCAATTATAAAAACAACAATACGTTGAGTGTGCGCAGAATAGGCATTGATACCTATCGGGAAAATGTCGCATATTTGCATCGCAACTGCGCCATTTATCGCGCCGAAGGATTTCAGGCGCTGTCAAAAATACAGATACACGCGGCCGGCGGCAACTTGATCATGGCAACCTTGAACGTGGTGGACGATGAAAGTATCGTCACGCCAGGTCAGCTTGGTTTGTCCGAGCAGGCGTTTTCGCAATTGGGTGCGAGCGCCGGCGCTTTGGTGAGTGTGGCGCACGCGGAGCGGGCGGCGTCGATGGATGCGGTGCGGCGGAAAATTGCCGGTGAGCGCCTTGATGAAAACGACTATCGTGAAATCATTGCCGATATCGCTGGCAGCCACTACAGTAAAAATGAAATCGCCGCCTATGTTGTGGCAACCAAACAAAATGAACTCGACCGTGACGAGGTGTTGTACCTGACACGCGCAATGGTTGCATCCGGCCAACGTATCGACTGGCATGAACCGTTGGTGGCGGATAAACATTGTATCGGTGGCATTCCAGGCAATCGCACCTCGATGTTGGTGGTGCCTATTGTTGCTGCGCACGGCATGTTGTTGCCGAAAACCTCGAGTCGCGCCATCACCTCTCCCGCCGGCACTGCGGACACCATGGAAGTGTGGTGCAACGTAAAAGTGCCGATCGCTCAATTACAGGCGATTGTGCGCGCTCATCGCGGTTGTCTGGCCTGGGGCGGCAATGCCGGCCTGTCACCCGCCGATGATATTTTAATTTCCGTGCAACGGCCGCTCGGCATTGATTCGATCGGGCAAATGGTGGCATCCATTTTGTCGAAAAAACTCGCCGCCGGCGCCACCCATTTGCTGATCGACATTCCAATTGGCCCGAGCGCCAAGGTGCGCAGCATGCAAAATGCGCAGTCATTGCGAAAAATTTTCGAATACGTGGGCGATCATACCGGTATCCATGTGGAAGTGGTGGTCACCGATGGTCGTCAGCCAATCGGACGCGGGATCGGGCCGGTGCTGGAGGCGCGCGACGTGATGCAGGTATTGCAATGTGACGCCCATGCGCCGCAAGACCTGCGCGAAAAATCCCTGCAACTGGCCGGGCGAATTCTTGAGTTTGACCCGGACGTACGCGGTGGCAGGGGATATACCCTTGCCCGCGATATTCTGGATTCGGGTCGCGCCTTGAAAAAAATGAATGAAATTGTTGATGCCCAGGGGCGTTGTACCGAACGACCATCACTTGGCGAACTCATCTTTGATGTCACCAGTCCCGCAGACGGGGTGGTGATGGCGATGGATAATTTGCGTTTGGCGCGGGTGGCGCGTTATGCGGGTGCGCCGCTGTACAAAGGTGCCGGGGTCGATCTGTTTCACAAAATTGGTGACCGGGTCGGCAAAGGGGACGCGCTCTACCGGGTATATAGCCAATACCCTTCGGATGAAAATTTTGCCCGACAGCTGACCCAAAAAAATATCGGTGTGACCATCGGTGCCCCGGACCATGTTGAGCAAATTTCACCGACGTTGGTGGCACCATGATGGTGCTCGGATTTGCCGATTACCGCGACAGTGCCCGCCGACTCGCGACGCAGTTGGGCATGGCCTACGCCGAGGTATCAATCCACCGCTTTCCCGATGGTGAAAGTCGTGTTGCCCTGCCGCCCAGCCTGCCGGAGCGGGTGATTTTTTGCCAATCGTTGCACCACCCAAATGAAAAATTAGTTGAACTGTTGCTGGCGGCCAAAACAGCCCGCCGCCTCGGCGCAAAACATTTGACGCTGGTGGCCCCCTACCTTTGTTATATGCGTCAGGATATGGCGTTCAACGCGGGTGAAGCGATCAGCCAAACCATTGTTGGTGCATGGTTGGCGGATGGTTTTGATGCCGTGGTCACAGTTGATCCCCATCTACATCGCATTGATCGGCTCGAACAGGCCGTTCCGGCGCAACGCGCCGTCACGTTATCGGCGGCCACACAAATGGGCGATTACGTGCGAGAAAATGCGCCGGGTGCATTGTTGCTTGGCCCGGACCAAGAGTCGGCGCAGTGGGTGAAGGTGGCGGCAGAGTCGGCGCAGTCGGACTACGCGGTTTGCCAGAAAGTACGTCATGGTGATCACGACACCAGTATTGCATTGCCGTCCATTGACGTGACCGGCAGGCACATTGTGTTGATCGACGACATCGCCAGCTCCGGTGGCACACTCATCTCCGCCGCACGTTTGTGTTTGGCAAAGGGTGCCCGCCGGGTTGACGCCGTGGTGGTGCATGCATTGTTTGGCGAGAACGTTCAGCACAAATTAACCGCCGCAGGCATCAGCAACGTCACTAGCACCGATAGTGTGCCGCACATCAGCAATCAGATTCCGTTGGCCGCGCTGTTGGCGTCGGCGTTTTAGATCGTCGCGTGTGGATCGCAGCAGCGACGTCTAATAGGTCGTGAATTTAATGTTTTGTTTGTTGAGCAGGTTGTCGATGAAGGGTTTCCAAGCGCCACGCGGTGACCACACTTTCGCGACTGAATCATAAACGACAGATGGATCCTCTTTTAGGGCGATCACGCGATACAAAAACACCATAGAGGACGCACGCAAATTAATTTCACAATGCACCAACACTTTTTTATCGGCTAGTTTTGCCATGGCCTCGGCAAATGCGAGGTAGTGTTGTTCAGTTGGTGCGCCGAAGGGAATGGGAATGTGCATATAGGCAATGCCCTGCTTCGCTAGAATCGCCGCCTCGTTGGCGATCACGCCGGGGACGTGGGAAGGCACCAGAAAGATCACCGCTTCAATTTTTTGTTTGCCGAGTGTTTCGAGCGCCTCGACACTCGGCTGGCCTGACGTTATGATTTTCGGGGTTACCTCAACTAGGTTCAGCGCGGTAATCGTCGAGGCGCGCGCTACGCCAAAAAATGCCGACCCGATTATGGCGGCGACGCAAACAAGGCGGGAGATTGCCGGAAAATGAGTCATGGGCTCATTTTCCATGAAAATTCTCCGCTTGGTGAAAAAGCCAAATCGGACAACGGATTCGAATGGGCGCACAGTGTCGTCGCTTGGCGACGCTGTCGAATACTCAGCAATGACCTGACGACCAAACCCCCGGGCGTCTTTGCAGGTGGATCAAGCAACAAAACAAGTTGTTGCGTCGGCACAAATTTTTTTGTGCCGGTCTTGAGGTCTTGTATAAGTTAGCCGAAAATCATTACGACGGTTTTCGCTTCACGCGGAAATCGCCTACATGACGGTTAGATTTCGCTGCTTTCTCCAATATCTCAAAAAAACACCAATTGATAGGGAAACAATCATGAAAACACCAAATTGCCAGCGCGCCGCCCCTTCGAAAAGCACATTGCGTCGTGCCGTATTGATGGCGCTTTATGGCGCGATGGCGATGCCAATGTCATCGGCCTTCGCCCAGACCGCGCCAAACGCGGCGGTATCGAAGGAAGCAGCGGTTGTTGAGGCCATCACGGTGGTTGGTTCACGACGCGTTAACGCATCGGCGACCGATACACCGGTACCCGTTGATTTCATCCCGATGACAAAAGTTGCCGAGCAGGGCGGACAATTTGATCTGGCGCAGGCGCTGCAAAATATTTCGCCATCATTCAATTCCACCCGCCAGACCGGGGCGGATGGCGCTGACCTGATTGACTCGGCGGCGCTGCGTGGCCTTGGCTCGGATCAGACGCTGGTGCTGGTCAACGGCAAACGCCGCCACACGGTGTCTCTGGTGAATATTTTCGGCGCGCGTAATCGCGGTAATACCGGCACTGACATGAACGCCATTCCGTTATTGGCGATCGAAAATATTCAGGTGTTGCGTGACGGTGCCGCCGCCCAATACGGCTCTGACGCGATTGCCGGCGTGATCGACATCAGCCTGAAAAAACATTCCGGTTGTGAGGCGGTGCTGGGCTATGGGCAATATTCGGTCGGCGACGGCAAAAATTATTTGGCTTCCGCCTATTGCGGCTTGCAGGTGGGAGACAAGGGCGTGGTGGGCATCACCGCCGAATTTCTCGACCGTGGCCGCTCCAACCGCGCCGAGGCCGGCAACCCGCGCATCATTGGCGACAGCCAATCCAAAAATGCCACCCTGTATTTGAATGGTGAGCTGCCCACCAGCAATACCGGCAAAATTTATTTCACACTCGGCACACAACAACGCGAGGCGTCCTCCGGCGCGTTCGCGCGCGGCGGCGTCGGCACGGGCGACATCCCCTCGCGCAATTCGGCGGCAATGTATCCGCGCGGCTTTGTGCCGTTCATCGACGGCGAGGTCGATGACCGTTTCCTTTCCATCGGCCATCGCGCGCAATGGGGCGAGTGGAACACCGACATTTCGCAGACCTACGGCTTCAACGATCTCCAGTACACCATCAACAACACGCTCAACGCCTCCATTGCCAACCGCGATTTGACACGCGGCGGCCGCGGCATCAGCCCGACCACATTTGACGCGGGTGGTTTCTCGTTTGAACAACTGACCACCAATTTCGACATGAGTCGTTATTATTCCGGCGTGGCCAATGGCATGAATGTCGCCGTTGGTGCCGAATACCGTCGCGAGAATTACCAAATCCGCGCCGGTGAATCCGGCTCCTACAGTGATGTGGATGGTGTGGGTGTCGGCGGCAACGCGGGCAGCCAGGGCTTCCCCGGTTTCCAGCCGGGTGACCGCACCGACCGCAGCCGCAACAGTGTCGCCGCCTATGTGGATGTCGAGACCGATGTCACCGCGAAATTCAAACTGCAAACCGCGCTGCGCGCTGAAAAATTCAGTGATTTTGGTTCGACCGTCACCGGCAAAGTGGCGGCGAGTTTCAAGCTCGATCCACAAATGTTGCTGCGCGGCTCGGTCAGCAGCGGCTTTCGCGCCCCCTCGCTGCAGCAGGTGTATTTTTCATCCACCTTCACAGATTTCATAAGCGGTGTGCCGCTCGACGTGGTGCTCGCCCCCAATGGCAGCGTCATCGCCAATGCCGCGCGCATCCCCAAATTGAAGGAAGAAAAATCCACCAGTGCCACGCTCGGTTTGACCTGGACACCCACCCCGGCGTGCGCCATCACTGCCGATTTATATCGAATCAACATCGATGACCGCATCGTGCTCTCGGGTCGTTTTGACGAAAACAACTACCCGGCGCTGGGCACGATTTTGCGCGGTCTCGGCGTGGGGCAGGCTCAGTTTTTTGTCAATTCGGTCAACACCGAAACCAAGGGGCTCGACCTGACCATGTCGCACAAGGCCGATGTGGGTGGCGGCAAGTTAGCAACCTTCCTCGCCATGAACTTCAGCAAAACCAGCGTGACCAAAATCAAAACGCCGGCGTCGCTGACCGGCTTTGAAGATGTGCTGCTGTCGGAGCGTGAGCGTTTGTTTCTGGAGCAGGGCGGCCCGCGCACCAAGGCCACACTGGGCTTCAATTACCTGAGCGGCGCGTTCGGCACCGATTTCAAAATCATCCACTTCGGCGAACAAACCCTCGGCACCTTCTCCGGCACGGCGGGTGGTGTGCCCAACGCCCGTTATGCGCCAAAAACATCAGCGGACTTGAGTTTCACCTGGAGCTTCGACAAAAACACCAAGCTGACTGTCGGCGGCAACAACATCTTCAACGTCAAGCCGACCAAACAAGACGCCAACGAAACCGACAACGGCTTTATTTATGACAGCGTGCAGTTCGGCTTGAACGGTGCGTCGTACTTTATTCGACTGTGGAAAAAGTTTTAAGCGAATTTGTTTTGCCGCATGACAAAACCGCCGGGTGACCGGCGGTTTTTGTTTGGGGTAACTACTCAGGTGCGGCGTGGCGGCATTCGCAATACATCGCAATACAAAACCACACACTCACGCCGACAGCTTCTCCGCAAGCCACACCTTGATCAGCGATTGATACGGCACATCGCGCGAATTCGCCTCGATCTTGATGCGCTCCAACATGCCGATAGGCAACCGCAGGGAGATACTTTGTGTCGTGAGTTTCAAATTAGGGAAACTGGCGCGCTGCATTTTTGAGAGATCGAGATGATCGGTGCTATCCGCGCGCTCCCAGAACGCGCGCTCTTGCGCTTCCGTTTTGAATTTTGGTGTCGTTTTAATTTTGGTTTTCATAAGTTTTCCTTTCCCGGCGGTTCATATCGCGGGCAGAGATCACACGAATCAAGGTCGCATTTGCGCGTGGCGTAGACGCGACGGCTAACAGCCGACGCGAACCTGTTGCGCCGTATGCCAAATACCGAATCTCGCCATTTGAGTGTTGTACATCTTCAAGAATGCCAAGCGCGGGATCAAGAAATACCTGTTCCGCTTCAGCAGACATGACCCCATGCTTGTCGTTCTTGCGAATGTTTCCTGCGTCCCAATCAAAGCCGACAATTTTTGTGAAATCGATCATGGACGTATATTATGATGATATACAGAGTGGCGTCAAATATATGACTTGGTGCGGCCAACGCATTCAAATTCAACTGTCAAACTCGTTACCCAGCAATGGTTTTCAGGTGAAAGCGCCTGGAGATGCGCTTATCCGCTATGGTTTTATCTAAATTAATGTGCCGTTGTTTGGATTAGTTCGTTTGATGATTTTTCGCGATCGCATTCAGCGACCAACCACCAATTGTCAAGATAATGGTCGCTATACCAAGGTAGAGAAGGAACAGATTCAGCGCCATTTTGCGCATCTCATCAACTTGCCTGGTTGAGTTACGCCGCATTTGTTCCGAAGCCTGTGACGATTCCCACATCAATTTTGATTTTTCGTTCGGCGCGACCGCATTGTTGGTGCCACTTTGCGCGGCGTCCAGATTGGCACCAGAGGAGCCAAAGAAAAGGCTGTTCCATTCAGCCTTTTTGTCTGGCTTCGATTCCGCCAGATACGACATGCATGCCCTGACCGGAAGGGTGCACGTCATGTCAGCACGCGCCATCGATAGAAAAATATGGTCGAGGGATGCAGATACGATCAGTGCTTTGGCGGCGAAACCAACCAGCATTAAAAAACTGGTAACGAAAACCACAAAAAACCGCCCTCGTTTCGCTCGGTCGTCTGCGCTCCACCAATAAGAAAGGAGCAAACAAATACTAAGGGCTACAGCAACGCTCGCGTGGAAGAGCCAGAAAACCCATTCCGGATATTCTTGCATCGGCAATTGAAGGATTGTCGTCCATAGAATTGTGCCTACAATCAACCATTTGAGTCGCTTGAATCTGACCTCCGACAATGTAGCTGCAATTAATGTGCACCCTCCCAATTCACACCCACACCCGGCTCGGCCACAAGCGCCACATCCAGCTTCGCCACATTGGTCATCAGCCTTGGCACGTTCGCTTTCACGATGTCCAATTCAGATTCGGGGACTTCCAGCACCAATTCATCGTGCACTTGCATCACCAACTTTGTTTGTAGCTTGGCTGTTTCCAACCATCCTTGGACTGCAATCATGGCGAGCTTGATCAAATCCGCCGCCGTGCCTTGCATCGGCGCGTTGATCGCCGCGCGTTCCGCCCCTTGGCGGCGACCTTGATTAGACGAGCGGATGTCGGGCAGCCACAATCTGCGGCCGAACACGGTTTCCACATAGCCCGATTCCCTGGCGCTATTGCGGGTGCGCTCCATGTAATCGGCCACTCCGGGATAACGCGCAAAATAACGTTCGATGTAGCTGGCCGCCGCGGAGCGTTCAATACCGAGATTGGCGGCGAGGCCGAAGGCACTCATGCCGTAAATCAGGCCGAAGTTGATGACCTTGGCATAACGACGTTGTTCAGCCGACACCTCATCACGGGTCACACCAAATACTTCTGATGCGGTGGCACGGTGCACGTCTTCGTTGTTATGAAACGCGGCCAACAATCCTTTGTCTCCGGACAAATGCGCCATGATGCGCAATTCAATCTGTGAATAGTCGGCCGAAACAATGACGCTGCCGGGCGGCGCGATGAAGGCTTCGCGAATACGCCGCCCTTCGGCGGTGCGCACCGGAATGTTTTGTAAGTTAGGATCGGTGCTCGACAGCCGTCCGGTGACCGCCACGGCCTGCGCGTAGTTGGTGTGGACCCGGCCGGTTTTGGCGTTGACCATGCGCGGCAGTTTGTCGGTATAGGTGCTTTTGAGTTTGGCGACGCTGCGGTATTCGAGAATGGCTTTGGGCAAGGGATAATCAAGCGCCAATTTTTCCAGTGTCTCCTCGTCGGTGGAGGGCGCGCCGCCGGGGGTTTTTTTCAGGGGCTTGATGCCTTGTTTGTCAAACAGGATTTCGCCGAGTTGTTTGGGTGAGCCGAGGTTGAACGGCTGACCGGCAAGCTCATGGGCGCGCGACTCCAGTTCGAGCATTTTTAAGCCCAGCTCGCCACTTTGTTTTTCCAGCAATTTGCTGTCAATCAATACCCCGTTGCGCTCCATCACCAGCAACACCCGCGCAACCGGCATCTCAATCTGTTCGTAAACGAATTTCAGTTTTGCGTCGGCATTTATTTGCGGCAGCATCGCGCCGTGCAGTTGAAATGTTACGTCCGAATCTTCGCTCGAATATTCGCCGGCGGTTTCGACCGACACCTGTTCAAAGCCGATTTGTGAGGCACCCTTGCCGGCCACGTCTTCATAACGGATGGTGGTCGCGCCCAGATGGCGGGTGGCCAATGAATCCATATCGTGGCGCTGGTGCGACTCCAGCACATACGATTGCAGCAAGGTGTCGTGCACGTAACCCTTGACATCCATGCCGTGATTGGCAAACACGTGCAAATCGTATTTGATGTTTTGGCCGAGTTTTTTGTGTGATGGATCGGTCAGCCAGGGGGTGAGTTTTTTGATGGTGGCATCAAAATCAAGCTGGGCGGGCGCGTCGGGATAAACATGCCGCAACGGCAAATAGGCGGCTTCACCGGCCACACATGCAAACGACAGGCCGACAATTTCGGCCAGCATCGGGTCGAGACTGGTGGTTTCGGTGTCCAGACAGACCAAGTCGGCGTGATTGAGTTTTTCCAGCCACAGGTCCAGCTGGGTATTGGTCAAAATGATTTCGTATTGGCGGGTATCGACGAAGGGGATGACAATTGTCGCCGCCTCTCCGGACGACCAGCGCGCTGCGCCACTGTCCTTGTTTGCCTGTTTAAAAACGGTGGCGGCAGCCGCATCCGATTCGTTGGGTGGCGGCGCATCGGTGGCTTCAATGCCGGCACTTTTTTGTAACTGTGCGCGCAGCGTGCGAAAACCAAATGATTCGTAGAGCTTGTCCAACCGTGCCACATCGATCTGTTTATGGTCGATGCTGTCAAAATCAAACGGCAACGGCACATCACATTTGACAGTCACCAGCATACGTCCGGTTGGTAACCAATCGCGGACTTTAACTATGTTGGCACCAACCACGCCTTTGACTTTTTCCGCATTGGATATCACGCCTTCCAGCGAGCCGTATTCGGCGATTAGTTTCACCGCCGTTTTCGGGCCGACTTTTTCCACGCCGGGAACGTTGTCGACCGTGTCGCCCATCAGCGCGAGGTAATCAACTATTCTTTCAGGAGGCACGCCGTATTTGTTGATGACGCCGTCAATGTCGAGTTTTTCATTTGTCATAGTGTTGATCAACATGACGTTTTTGTTCACCAGTTGCGCCAGATCTTTGTCACCGGTTGAAATGACCGTGTCAACGCCATGTGTGGTGGCGTGGACACTCAGCGTGCCAATGACGTCATCCGCCTCCACGCCGGCCACTTCCACACAGGGCCAGCCGAGTGCCTCGCAGACCTCGCGAATGTGGCCAATCTGGTGGGCCAGATCCTCCGGCATGGGTGAACGTGTGGCTTTGTAGTCTGGATAAATATCATCGCGAAATGTTTTGCCCTTCGGGTCGAAAACGCAGGCGCTATAATCAGAGGGGTAATCGTGTCTGAGCCGGTTCAGCATATTGGCGACGCCATAAATGGCGCCAGTCGGCTCGCCGCTCGGACTTTTGAAGTCCGGCATGGCATGAAATGCCCGATAAAAGTAGCTGGAAATATCGACCAGCAGCAGTCGCTTTTGCTTTGCGGGTGAAGCGTTTTGGGCGGTGGGCTGGATGGATGGGTCGGGCTGGTTGGACATTGCAGACATTGGAGGAATTGTTGAAAAAAACGGAAAAATCAGCGATAGAGTTCAAGCCACTGGCGGTCAAGCTACCGAAGCTTGCGGATCCGGGGCTGCGTGAGCAAAGCCTCGAGTCGGCGCGTGAGTCGTGGTGGGTTCTCAACATTATGTCCGAAATGGTTTCCGCCACCGAACGTCTGGGCAATGTATCCCCGGCTGTGGCGATATTCGGCAGCGCCCGTCTACAGGAAGACAATCGCTACTATGGACTCACCGAAATCATCGCGCGCAAATTGTCCGACGCCGGTTTTGCGGTGTTGTCAGGCGGCGGCCCGGGCATTATGGAAGCTGCTAACAAGGGCGCGCTCGGCGGAAAAGGCCCGAGTATCGGCTTGAATATCCTGCTGCCGCACGAGCAGGAGGGTAATGGTTATCAGGATATCTCCCTCACCTTCCAACATTTTTTTGCGCGCAAAACGATGTTTGTCAAACACGCTTCCGCCTATGTGGTGATGCCGGGCGGCTTTGGCACACTCGATGAGTTGTGGGAGGCATTGACGCTGATTCAAACCGGAAAGATACGCAAGTTTCCGGTGATCTTGGTTGGTGCTGAGTTCTGGGCGGGTATGGTCGAGTGGATGAAAACCCGTATGCTCGAAGAGCGGGTGATCAATGCCGATGATTTGGATTTGTTCAAAGTGATTGATGATCCGGACATGGTGGTCGATTCGATTTTTGCCCATTACGACAAACGGCCGTTTCATCCGAATGCAGATGAAAAGGCACTCGAAATGTCACTGTGATTGATGCGCCGGCCGGTCTGGAAAGGCGGCGCACCAAACTTCAATTTATTCCCGGCTGGTAGCCGGATCAGTTTTACCCTTTTCCCAAGGAGCCGTCATGCGTCAATCCATTCACACCCTCGCCGCGTTTTGCGTATTTTTTTCGTTCGCCAGTATTGCCCAGCCGGTCGCCGATACGTCACGCCGTCCGGCAGATGCGGTGGTGATTGATGATGTATTGTTGCCGGAGCTGCCGGTTCTACCAAAGGGCAAAACGCGTGAAGATTTTTCACGCGACCATCAAACCACAGTTCGTAAAACAGACAAAGAAACGGTCACCGAATATCGTCTCAAGGGCAAGTTGTACAAGATGGAGGTCAAGCCGGTGGTTGGTCCGGCCTACACCCTGATCGACGAAAAAGGCGAGGGGAAATTTGTTCGTATGGGCGAAGTCAGCACCAAAATTGCCGTGCCGATGTGGGTATTGTTGACATGGTAATGGTGAATGGAATCACCGCATGAGTGTTTTTACCGCTGTCACCATCAATGAGGCGCAGGAATTTATTGCCCCTTACAACATCGGTGACATTATTGATTTCCAGGACATTGCCGCCGGTGTTGAAAATAGTAATTTTTTTGTCACGACCACACGGGGTCGATATGTTCTGACCATCTTCGAAAAAATTCCACGTGAAGATCTCGATTTTTATATGGGGCTGATGGCGCATTTGCACGCAAAACAATTTGCCTGCGCCGCACCGATCAAAACCGCTGCGGGGGTGGTGTTGCGGAACCTAAAGGGAAAGCCGGCTGCACTGGTGGCAAGGCTCGGTGGCAACGATATCGCCCACCCGAATGCGGATGATTGTTTTGCGGTAGGCGGGGCGCTGGCAGAAATGCACCAAGCCGCCGCCGACTTTGCCCTGCCGATGCCAAATTGGCGTGGTCTTTCCTGGTGGCGGCGTGAAGCGGGCAGTTTGAAAAATCTCGCCAACCCCGCGGAGTGTGCGTTGTTGGCAAGTGAAATTGCCTATCAGGCCGATTTTGACCAATTGACGTTGCCGCGAGGCGTGGTACATGCGGATTTGTTTCGGGACAATATTTTGTGGGACGATCATGCCGGCTTGCACCGGCCGCAAATGATTGATTTTTATTTCGCCTGTCACGAGTGGCTTATTTGGGATGTGGCGATCACGGTAAATGATTGGTGCCTCGATTTTTCCGCATACCCGCAGGCAAAATTGAATCCGGCCAACACAACGGCGTTATTGGCCGGTTATGCAAGCGTGCGTACTTTTTTGCCGACGGAGCGGCAGGTTTGGCCGCGTATGTTGCGGGCGGCGGCATTACGTTCTTGGTTGGGGCGTCTGGGGTATTGTTATTACCCGCGTGCATCCACCCTGACGCACAGCAAAGACCATCATTATTCGGAGCGGTTGTTGCGGTTTCATATTGAAAACCACGAGCAAGCGCAAAATTTTTTTCCAAAACTGAACGGATAGCCTGATATGCGAGTTGTAGATGTTTCTGCCGGTAGCGGCGCAGTGTGGGTCAAACAGGCCTGGCAGTTATTCAAGGCACAACCCTTGCAATGGATTTCGCTGATTTCGACATGGGTGATCGTGTCGTTTTTTATGGCGCTGGTGCCGTTGGTTGGCGCACCGGCCATGACCATGGCGCAGCCGGGATTTTTTGCCGGATTTATCATTGCGTGTCGCGATCAAGAAATGGGCAAGGCGGTGAACATCACTCATTTGTTGGCCGGATTCAAAGTCAGTGGTCGAACCCTCATTCAAATCGGCGCAATTTCGTTATTGCTTGAATTGTTGGTGATGATGGCGCTCAGCGCTTTTGGATTTTTTGACGGATTAAAAGGGCTTGATCGTGAAAACCTTACCGTTGAAGCCATCAGCCTCGCCTTTGAAGGTCAAGGTCCATTGTGGTTTGCCGCGTTGGTCGCCATTGTTTTGATTAAGGGCGTGTTGTGGTTTACGGCCGCGCTCATTGCGCACCAGCCAATGCCCGCGTCCCACGCCATTCGCTGGAGTTTTTATGCGCTGATTGGCAATTTTTTACCGTTACTGGTGTTCGGTGTCATTGTGCTGTTGTTGCTGCTGCTTGCGACCATTCCATGGATGCTCGGACTGATTGTGTTTTTGCCGGTTTACGCCATCTGTCACTACACCAGTTTTAAAGCGGTTTTCCGCGCCGATGCAGATGTGCAAAAGGCGGAATCGACTGTATCCTAAGTCGCCATCCGGCGCGATGGTCGGGACATTTTATGCCCGATCACCGCGCCAGTAGGTGCCTTCCGGCGACTTTCCTAAACAGCGGTGAGCTTGGCGTATTGGATGGCCAGCCACTTGCTGCCATCACTGCGAAACTTCACCTGTACGCGTGCGTCCTGGCCGCGTCCTTCAAACGCCAGCACCACGCCTTCGCCAAACTTGGCATGTGCCACATTTTGGCCGACGCGAAATGGATGGGCATCTGCGCGCGAAGTTTCAAAAGGTGCACGCGAGGTATCGGGTGAGCCTTCGCGACCGTATTCGGCGGCGTTTTCATCTTTAACAACAGTTTGTTTAAAGCCGGTGTAGGCGCCGCCGCCGTTAGTGCCCCTGCCCCGGTGATCCTGCCCGTACGATCCGCGGGTGCCGGCTTGATTGCCCCAGCCGCCGCCGCCATTACCCCCCACGTATGCCGCTTGTTTTTGTGGCACCACAATCCATTTGCACAGCGCCGCGGGAATTTCATCAATAAAACGCGACACAATGCCGTAACGAATCTGGCCGTGCAACATACGCTGCCCGGCGTAGGATAAATAAAGCCGTTTGCGTGCCCGCGTGATGGCCACATACATCAAACGCCGCTCTTCTTCCACGCCGGCAAAGTCGGATAACGAATTTTCATGCGGGAACAGACCTTCCTCCACCCCGCCCAGAAAAACGTGATCAAATTCCAGGCCTTTGGCGGCATGCACTGTCATCAACTGCAAGGCGTCGTCACTGACTGCGGCTTCATGGTCGCCCGCTTCCAAACTGGCGTGGGTCAAAAAACCGATCAGTGCGGTATCGTCGCCTTCGTAGGCATCTTCAAACTGGGCGCATGCGGAAACCAATTCAGCCAAATTTTCCAACCGGTCGGCACCTTCCCGTTCGGTTTCATAGTGGCTCTTCAATCCGCTCTTTACCAACGTTTCATCAACCAATTCCGCCAGCGAAATTTTTGCTTCGCCGGACGCTTTTAAGCCCTCGACAATGCGTAAAAACACGCCGATGGCGGCGGCACTGCGACCGGCTATCGCGTTTTGTGCGATTCCGTTTAACGCCGCTTCGTAATACGAAACGTTGTAGCGTTTGGCCAACTCTTGGATCTGCTCGACCGACCGCGCACCAATGCCACGCGGTGGAAAATTAACCACCCGTGAAAATGCACCGTCGTCGTTGGGGTTGCCGGCCAAACGTAAATAGGCCAGCGCGTGTTTGACTTCCAGTCGCTCAAAAAAGCGTAATCCGCCGTACACACGATAAGCAATGCCGGCACTGAACAAGGCGTGTTCCAACACCCGCGATTGCGCGTTGGAGCGATACAGCAATGCCATTTCCGACAAGGCGCGCCCTTCCCGATGCAATGCTTTGACTTCGTCGACGACAAATTGTGCTTCGTCGCCATCGGTCGAGGCCGCATAAATACGCAAAGGTTCACCCTTGCCGGCATCGGTCCACAGATTTTTGCCGAGGCGGTCCTTGTTGTGCTCAATCACCGCGTTGGCGGCGTCGAGAATATTGCCCTGCGAGCGGTAGTTTTGTTCGAGCTTGATGACGTTGCTCTGCGCAAAATCGCGCTGGAATTCGCGCATATTGGCCGCTTCCGCGCCACGAAACGCGTAGATCGATTGGTCGTCGTCGCCCACTGCAAACACCGCGGTCTGTTTGCCGGCAAGCAGTTGAATCCATTGATACTGCAAGCGGTTGGTGTCTTGAAACTCATCAACCAGAATAAATTTGAAACGATCGCGATAATGTTCGAGCAACGCGACGTTTTTTGATAACAGTTCAAAACAGCGCAGCAACAATTCGGCAAAGTCAGCCACCCCTTCGCGCTGGCATTGTTCCTCATAGGCCTGATACAGCTCGACCTGGCGGCGGGTCTGTGCGTCCGGTGCCTCGACCCTGGCGGCGCGCAGTCCCTGCTCCTTGGCGCTGTTGATAAACCACGCCATCTCGCGTGGTTTGAACTTTTCATCGTCGATGTTGAGCGCCTTCATCAAACGTTTAATGGCGGACTGTTGGTCGGCGGAATCAAGAATTTGAAAGGTCTGCGGCAAATTCGCGTCGCGATGGTGGGCGCGCAGCAGGCGATTACACAAACCGTGAAAGGTGCCGACCCACATGCCGCGGGTGTTGATCGGCATCATCGCCGACAGCCGCGTCAACATTTCCTTGGCGGCTTTGTTGGTAAAGGTGACGGCGAGAATACCGCCCGGTGAGGATTGACCGGATTGAATCAAATAAGCAATTCGAGTAGTCAGCACGCGCGTTTTGCCGGAACCGGCACCGGCCAAAACCAGCGATGACTGGCGCGGCAGCGTGACCGCTTTTAATTGTTCGGGATTCAGATTGTCGAGCAGGCGCGGGTGAACGGCGGAAAGATTGGGTGGGGCGAAGGTGTCTCTGGACATCATGGATCACTGCTAATGGGTTAGCCATGATTATAGGCGTGTTGATTTGGAACAAATTCAGCTTTGGATGCAGTAGAAGCAAACCAATTCAACACGAGCCTATTTTTGGGACTTTGCGAGAATTCACCGGATGCATCAGGCGAGTGCGCACTTTGTTGTGCGTCCCATGCGTGGGATGAATGCCCGTGTACTCGGCGCAGTCCCACAGAGCCACACGATGATTCACCGTGTTGTGGCCTGATCGCAGTACTTCCGCAAATAACCCTTGACAATGTGGGGGCGGGGGGGGGGGTTGTTACCATTTGTCAGCACCAATTCGGTGGCATTTGGTTTTATTACGGAGATACAGATGAAGAACAATTTCTGTGTGGCAATCGTCGGTCAAGGGGGTAGGCGGCTTTAGCCTGCATCTTCAGCGGCCCACTATCGAGCGCAACCCCGTGAAATATGCAGGCTAATTTCTTTCAACGCCATGCCAAGGTATGCTGTCCCACAGCAACAGGTATTTAACGAACGCACGCGCCGTGGTGCCGCAAAACAGTTTCATTCATCCCGCCTGTTTGGCAGCCCGGTCAGCACATGCATGTTTGAGGACGCGCGCGCGTGGTTACGGGTGTGCCCACAAGTGACAAAGGAGGCGCTTCCGCAAACGCGGCTTGCCGCCGATGTCAAAGACGGCCAGCCCAGCGCATGGGCACTGATCGATGATAAGTGTGTCTTCATTTGCCGCCCATTCGTGTTTTCCAAAGGCTGGCGGAAAGGCTCATGGGCCACATGTTTTGGCTGACACCACACTGACACCACAAGATGGCAATTTGAGTGATGCCGCATTTGCAAAATGGAACAGCGCTTATCGGGCGCGCAACACGCCATTGCAACCCCTTCAGCAAGTGGAATGGCATCACATAAAAATCAGCACGCAAAATAAACCGGGGGCGGAGACTGGCCACGAATCGTGTGACCATCCTCAGCCCCCGCTGAATGGCGCCGCAGGCGGCGCTGTTTATTTGGTTACTTGGTTTCGTTCACTGTCACATCATCAATGCGGAAGGAGGTCTGCAGTGAGGAGTCTTCCGTACCGTTGAAATAAATTCGCACGGTTTGCCCCTTATAGGCGAGCAGGTCAAATTCCTTGCGGACGTAACCTGCCGACTTGTTCAGGTTTGAGTAGGTGGCAAGTGTTGTGAGTACCGTGTTGGCGGTATTACGCACCGTTACGGTCAACTTGTCATAAGCTGTTGTGGTGGTCGTCTCGGCGCTATCGATGCCGAGAAAGAACACCAGTTTTGCAGCGGTGGCGCTGGACGAAATCGTAACATTCTGATGGGCAAAATCAGTGCGGGTTGTGCCATAACCATTCAACCAACCGTACCAGGCACCGGTGTTTGGCGTACGCGCGGTGCTGTTGGTGATGACCCCACTGCTGATAGTCCAGTTGCCATTATTGCCCAGTTCAAAACCGGGATTCAGGAGCAACTGAGTCGTGGTGGTGGGTGGTGGCGCTGTAACCGGCAAAGAATAAAGCAGCAGATTCGGCGATCCAACCACGTCGGTAATTACGTTCGCTGTGGCTCTGTCGCGGATGGCCGCCCACACGGTAGAAGGCGTTGCGGTCTGGTTGGTTTCAAGAAACAGCGCTGCGGCACCGGCAACATGCGGGGTTGCCATCGACGTGCCGCTAATGGTATTGGTCGAATTGTCGGCGGTGTGCCAGGCAGAGGTAATGCTTGAACCCGGTGCAAAAATATCGGTACAGGAACCGAAGTTGGAGAATGACGAGCGGGCATCTGTCGATGTGGACGAATTGACGGTGATCGCTTCGCTCACTCGGGCAGGCGAACCGTTGCATGCATTGAGATTGTCGTTGCCTGACGCGACCACGTAGGTGACGCCATCTGCGATCGAATTTCTGACGGCTGTATCCAGCGCCGAACTCACACCGCCACCGAGACTCATGTTGGCGACAGCGGGCGCACCGGCGACGTGATCTGCGGTCACCCAGTCCACTCCGGCGATGACACCGGAATTGGTTCCGGATCCGGCGCAGTCGAGCACCCGCACGGCAACCAGCGTGACGAATTTAGCCACACCATAAGTGGTGCCACCAACAGTTCCGGCAACATGCGTGCCGTGGCCATTGCAATCATTGCTGCCATTGGCGTCAATGATCGCGGTAAAGCCGTGAACCGCGCGGCCGCCAAACTCGACATGAGTTTGGCGAATACCGGTGTCGATGATGTACGCTTTAACGCCGACCCCGGTTGAGTTGTAAACATAACTGCCGTTAAGAGGGCGCGCACGCTGATCGATACGATCAAGCCCCCAGGTTGCGCCGGTTTGCGTTGCCCCGAGCTTTACTTCGCCGTCTTCTTCCACGTAGGCAACGTTCGGATTACGGGAAAGGGCACGGGCAGCCGCCTCCGGGAGTTCAATCGAAAAGCCCTTGATTGCGCGCTCATAAATGTGGCCGACCCGGCCACGATGAGTATTCGCCAATGCAAAACTGGTGGCTCGTACATCACGCGCTGCATTTTCTTCAAACACGACGATATAACGGTTAAGCAACGGTTTGTCGACTCTTCTGAAGTCGCCTTGCCCGCCTGCGAATGCCGCTCCGATCGTGCTGCAGCACAGAAGAACCAATAGAAATAATCGTTTCATTTTCACCTTCCTGAGTGGTAGATTGCAATGGTTAATGTTTTTTCTAACTTGCCTGTTCTCGAATGCGTTCTTTTGCAAAAGTTGTTGTTCTCGCGGCCGCGGATGCAGCGTACGCGCGCGCACTTAAGAAAAGGCTTGCGGACATTAACATGTGCAAATTTGGCCGTCCATATTCATCGCAACATATATTTTTTCTTGTAACGATCTGGTCACAGTGGAATTCCGCAATCAACCCTGACGGCGCGTCGGGTGATGTGAGTTTTGGTAGCCCAATAGTGGTTTGATGTGCTTAAGGTTTTGATTTCTTGGGCTGTTTTATTCCGCGCAAGAATTCATGCATAGATGAATTTCCAATTCATTTTTGCATGGCAACAAAACAACACTATCGGACGCCGACAGTCCGAATCCGGCCAAGACGTACCGAAATTGCTGGCGGCGGTAGCAAATCCGTTACCGAGACACCTGCACGCCGCTCAATTTAAATTGTTCGCTGATTTTCGCCGCCAACGCCTTGGCATCAACTTCACCAACCAGTCGCGAAATGGTGAGGGTATTGTTTGCCGTGCGGTCGTTTGCAAAACCCGCCTCCCGCAAGGTACGGCTCACCGTTAACATCGCATTCCGAGACGGGAAATCACCAATGATGATCTTCCATTGGCCGTCGATAGTTGTGCCCTTGCCCACTTCAATGTCGGTCTCTTTCGCCCAAATGTCGAGTTGTTTTCGATCGAGAAATGAAACCATCTCGGGCGGCCTGTTGCGGGTGGACTGGAAAAATTGCAATGGTTGGTCGAGTCGCAGGGTGACGTTATTATTGCCGGTCACGTCAATCTTGCCTTCGATGAGACAGACAATATCTTTTTGGACGCTGCCCCGGCCCCATAGGTCGGTGCCACGAATGCCGATGGTGGCGTTGTTGCCGACGCGGATATTCACATTGCGTGGTTGCGCTTTCGCCAACGCACGGGTGGTAAAACGAAAGGCGCCCTCCAGGACGTTAAGTGCGGCGGTAAACACCTGGCTTTTTTGTTGCGCGGAGACGATTTCGAAAATGGCATTTTCACCAAGCTGAACCGCGCTGCCTTCATTCAATCGCAAAATCAATCGTGCTCCATTGCCGGTGCGTAATTTGTCACCGGCAAACAATTCCGTTGCCGGAGTGGCCGGGACGGTCAGATTATTGCGATCCAGCCAAGCGGGTGGCACCAGGCCGTCAATTTTGCCGATGGTGGCAGCAGCCATTGCCGCGCCTGACGGCAATCCAAAACATGCCAAAACGCCGGCCAGAATGAGGACCCTGCTTAGAGTGAAATATTTCATGATGGCACCAGGAAAATTTTTAGGGGGTTGCAACAAAATGAGTCTAATCCATCAACCAATCCCGGCGGGACGGCAGGGGTGCGTCTGTATAATGGTCGATTCGTCTCTTTCGCAGCTCACTACTACGCACGCACAGGCCACATGGATTCAACGTACCAACCAAAAATCATTGAAAAAGCCGCGCAAGACGCATGGACCAAAGCGGATGTGTATCGGGTTGTCGAACACGCCAAAGGCAAATCCGGGCTGCCCAAACCAAAATTTTATGCCTGCTCGATGCTGCCCTATCCGTCGGGCAAATTGCACATGGGCCATGTACGCAATTACACCATCAATGATGTGATGTTGCGGCATTTGCGAATGAAGGGTTTTAACGTGCTGATGCCAATGGGTTGGGACGCCTTTGGCATGCCGGCCGAAAACGCCGCGATTGCCAACGGGGCGCCACCGGCCGAATGGACCTATCAAAACATCGCCGACATGAAGGCACAAATGCAGCCGCTGGGGTTGGCGATTGATTGGACGCGTGAAGTCACCACCTGCAAGCCGGATTATTACAAATGGAACCAATGGCTGTTTTTGAAGATGCTGAAAAAGGGCATTGCCTATCGCAAGACCCAATTGGTCAACTGGGATCCGGTTGATCAAACCGTGTTGGCCAATGAACAAGTCATCGACGGCCGAGGCTGGCGGTCCGGTGCCTTGGTCGAAAAACGGGAAATCCCCGGTTATTACCTGGCCATCACAAAATACGCCGATGAATTGCTCGACAGTGTGCATACCAAGCTGGGTGGCTGGCCGTCGCAGGTGCGTGCCATGCAAGAAAATTGGATCGGCAAATCGGTGGGGGTGCGTTTTGCCTTTACGCATAACGTGTCAGATGAAACCAGCGGCAAACTTATTCAGGAAGGAAAATTATTTGTATTTACCACCCGTGCCGACACCATCATGGGGGTGACGTTTTGTGCGGTGGCACCGGAGCATCCACTGGCCAAACACGCGGCTAAAGGTGATGCCAAAGTGGCGGAATTTATCAGGAATGCGCAAGCCGGCGGGACCACCGAAGTTGAATTGGCGCTTAAAGAAAAAGAAGGTGTGGCCACCGGATTGTTTGTTGTTCACCCGCTCACACAGGAAAAAATTCCACTGTGGGTCGGCAACTATGTGTTGATGACCTATGGCGACGGCGCGGTCATGGGTGTGCCGGCGCACGATGAGCGTGATTTTGTCTTCGCCCATAAATACAAACTCGCCATCAAGCCGGTCATTGATCTCGGTAAGCCGTACACAATTGATGCATGGCAGGCGTTTTATGCGGAACGGGGTTTGTGTATTCACTCCGGCCCCATGAACGGCATGCCGTTTGAGCAAGCGATTGATTACGTTGCGGCCGCAACCAAGGCCGGTGGCGGTGAACGCAAAACCACCTGGCGTTTGCGGGATTGGGGCATTTCGCGGCAACGGTATTGGGGCACACCCATACCGATCATTCACTGTCATGGTGGACCGGATTCTCCGGGATGTGGTGCCGTACCGGTGCCAGAAAAAGATCTGCCGGTGATTTTGCCAGAAGATTTGATTCCGGATGGCAGTGGTAGTCCGCTGAAAAAGGATCAACGATTTATCAAATGCGCCTGCCCAATATGCGGCAAACCGGCCGAACGTGAAACCGACACCATGGACACGTTTGTTGATTCATCGTGGTATTTCATGCGCTATTGTTCGCCGGATGCAGCCACGAGCATGGTCGATGCCCGCAACGATTATTGGATGCCGATGGATCAATACATCGGCGGCATCGAACATGCCGTTTTGCATTTGCTGTATGCGCGTTTTTGGACCAAGGTTATGCGCGATATGGGTTTGGTCAAATTTGATGAGCCGTTCACCAATCTGTTTACGCAGGGCATGTTGTCGGCGGAGTGTTTTTACCGTGCCGATATGGCCGGAAAAAAGCGTTGGTATTATCCGGACGAAGTGACCGTGACGCATGACGACAAGGGCCGGCCGACTGGTGCGGTGGCGGTTGATGATGGTCTGCCGGTGACACTCGGCGGCATGGAAAAAATGTCCAAGTCGAAAAACAATGTGGTGGAACCCAAAGACATCATTGCCAAATTTGGCGCCGACACGGCGCGCGCGTATGTAATGTTTGCCGGTCCGCCCGAGCAGAGTGCGGCGTGGTCTGACTCGGGTGCGGAAGGCGTCCATCGATTTTTGAAACGCCTTTATACGTACGGCGTTTGGAGCAAAAATGCCTCGACAGGCGCACCAGTAAAGGCGTTTGAAAGCCTGTCTGCCGGTGCAAAGAAACTGCGTTTCGAAATACACAGCATTCTTCAGCAGGCCAATCATGACTACACCCGCTTGCAATACAACACGGTGGTGTCGGCGGCGATGAAAATGCTCAACACACTCGACGACTGCAAAACCGAACAGGGCGCAGATTGGCAGATGGCGCGTAACGAGGCCCTGACCATATTGTTGCGCACACTTTATCCGCTGGCACCGCATTTGACCTGGCAGTTATGGCACGATTTGGGCTATGTCGCGCAATATGGTGAGATTATTGATGCCGGCTGGCCGCTGCCGGATACCAACGCGCTCGAGCGAGACGAATTAGAGTTGGTGGTACAAGTGAACGGCAAGTTACGCGGGCACATTCTTGTCCCGAAAGCAGCCAGTAAAGAAGCCATCGAAGCGCTCGCATTGGCGGACGCGGGTGTCGCCAAACATACCGAAGGCAAGCCGATTAAGAAGTTAATTGTGGTGCCGGGGAGACTCATCAATGTGGTCGTTTAATTCAAAATCATTGTTGGCACTGGCTGCCCTCGCCACCTTGGCAGCGTGTGGTTTCACGCTGCGTGGATCGTATGAATTGCCTTATCAAACCATTTTTGTCACCTCGACCGGCAATTCGGTGGTGGCCGGTCAAATCCGCCGCGAGTTGACCGATACCAAAACCAAATTGGTCGGCTCGGTAAAAGATGCCGAAGCGGTGTTGACCATTTCCCAAGAGCGACGTGACCGGCAAATTTTGTCGTTGTCCGGCGCCGGCCGGGTACGTGAATATGAGTTGCGTCTGAATATCAACTATCAATTTGTTGACAGCAAAGGCGCGGTGATTATTCCCACCAGCGAAATCAATTTGAAGCGCACCTTTGCATATGACGACACACGTGTGATCGCCAAACAGCAGGAAGAGGCCATGTTGTATCAGGATATGGAGCGTGATGCCAGCGGACAAATATTGCGACGCATGATCGCTATCAGTCGCACGCCGTGACCGTATCCCACCCCAATTTGCCCATGCGCCCATGCGTATAACCGCCGAACAATTTGTCACCCAGCCGCCCAAGACCCTAAGCCCGTTGGTGGTGATTTATGGTGCCGAGCCGCAGGGCGCCATGGAGGCGGCCGATGTGTTGCGCGATCTCGCCCGCCAACAAGGTTATATCGAACGCGAAGTGCTCACCGCCGAGTCTGGTTTTGATTGGACACGATTGGCCGCGGCGGGCAGTGCCCTATCGTTGTTTGCCTCGCAACGATTGCTCGAGCTCAGAATGCCAACCGGTAAGCCGGGTGTGACCGGATCGTCCGCCATCGAAAGTTTTTGCCAGCGCCTGCCTGAGGACACAATTACGCTGGTGACGTTGCCGGATATGGATTGGCAGGGAAAAAAAACCAAATGGTTTGTTGCGCTGGAATCGGTCGCGATGGTGATTGAGTCGCCGCCGGTGGAGCGGCAACATTTGCCGCGTTGGTTGAGTGCGCGTTTGGCACGGCTGCAATTGTCCGCCAGCGGTGAAGCGCTGGAATTTTTGGCGGACTGCGTCGAAGGCAATTTGCCCGCCGCCAAACAGGAGGTTGAGAAACTCGCGCTGATTTGCCCGCCCGGCGAGGTATCGTTGGCGATGATGCAAGACTGTGTTGCCAATGTATCGCGTTATTCAACACTAAATTTGGTCGGTGCCATCCACGCCGGCGACGCCGGACGCATTGCCACCATGCTCGATGGCCTGAAGGCGGAAGGGGAGCCGCCGCCGCTGATTTTATGGATGTTGACCAGTGAAATGCGTGCCCTGTTGCGCGCGGTAGGTGTCACCACATCCGGTCGTGCGCCGTTCCCCGCCAAGGCGCGTGAAATTGACAAACTCGCCCGCAAACATTCGGCGGCGAGTTTGGTTCGCCTCAATTTGCAAGCCGCAAAAATAGATCGCATGATCAAGGGTGTGAATACCAACGACGTGTGGGATGCGTTATTGCAATTTGCCTGTGGTTTGGGTGGTGTGCGGTTGCGGGTGCAGATGCCGACATGAATACGACCATAAATATTGATGCCGGCACAAACGCCATAGCAGCGGATGTTGTCGACTATATGCGGGTGGTGGGTGCCAACGCAAAAGTGGCCGCGCGTCGTTTGGCGGGTGCCAGCACGGCGGAAAAAAATCGGGCACTGACAGTGGCCGCCGATTGTTTGTTGACCTCGGCAATGGAAATTTTGGCGGCCAATAACAACGATGTGGCACGGGCGAGAACCAGCGGTCATGACGCGGCGTTTGTGGATCGGTTGACACTGAGCGCGGCAAGTATTGATGCGATGGCCGCTGGTCTGCGCCAGGTTGCCGCGCTGGCCGACCCCATCGGCGAAATGACCGTGGCGGTGCGGCGACCAAGCGGCATTGAACTTGCAAAAATGCGCGTGCCATTGGGCGTGATCGGCATTATTTACGAGTCGCGTCCGAATGTGACCGCGGATGCCGCGGCTCTGTGCCTCAAGAGTGGCAACGCCTGCATTTTGCGGGGTGGTTCGGAAGCCATGGCGTCGAATCAAGCCATTCACGCCGCCATGGTTGAGGGTTTGTTGGCCGCCGGGCTACCGGCGACGGCGATTCAATTGGTTGCCACCACCGACCGTGCCGCAGTGGGGGAAATGCTGGCCATGCGTGGGGTGATTGATGTGTTGATTCCGCGTGGTGGTAAAAGTCTCACATCGCGTATCGCCAATGACGCCAAGGTGCCGGTCATCAAACATTTGGATGGCGTTTGTCATGTGTTTGTCGAGGCATCCGCCAATATGGAAATGGCGGTATCAATTGCCGACAACGCCAAAACCCAGCGTTATTCGCCGTGTAATACCATGGAGACGTTATTGGTTGACCGGCCAATCGCCGCACAATTTTTGCCAAAAATTGCCGCCATCTACGCGGCAAAAAATGTTGAGATGCGGGCGTGCGAAGCGAGCCGGGAAATCCTATGCGCGGTTGGCATGAGCACCGTGGCGGCCACCGAGACGGATTGGACCACCGAGTACCTCGCGCCGATAATCGCCATTCGGGTGGTGGATGGCCTTGATGCGGCCATGACCCATATTGCCGTTTATGGCTCGGCGCACACTGACGCCATCATTACCGAAGACAAACAACGGGCAACGCGATTTTTACGTGAGGTCGATTCGGCGTCGGTGATGGTGAATGCCTCGACCCGTTTTGCCGATGGATTTGAATATGGTCTGGGAGCCGAGATTGGCGTGTCGACCGACAAATTGCATGCGCGCGGTCCGGTTGGGCTGGACGGTTTAACGTCACAAAAGTGGATTGTGTATGGCCATGGCGAAATACGCTCCTAGCCTGCATATTTCACGGGGACGCACTCGAGAGTGTGTGGATAAGCGAGTGATTTTTTGCTCGACTGACCGAGTAATATCAAGATATTACGAGGGAAGAGAGCGGAAAAGCGCTGCTCAGCCGCCTGCTATCGAGTGCGTAGGTCATCAACCTTACGAAGTACAGCTTGGATTCGCAGAATTTATAGGTCGCCAAGAATGAAAAACGTATGTAAGGCGGGCCGACCCGTGAAATATGCAGGCTAGATGTTAATCGGGATTTTTATCAAGAGTCTGATGCAAAGGTTGATGCTTGGCGGCACCCGACCCGCGCCACCATCATGAGCAGCACGCTGTTATTTGGCGGGACCTTTGATCCAGTGCACAATGGGCACGTAATGATGCTTGAGTGCGCGCTCGCCGAACTGCAACCAACCGGCGTCAAGGTGTTGCCGGCCGGCAATCCCTGGCAAAAAGGGCGATTGCCCATCGCCGGGGTCGCTGATCGGCTGGCGATGTTAAAACTGGCCATGCCGAATGTGGATGTGGATGGGCGTGAACTCAGTCGCGCCGGACCCACATACACGGTTGATACCCTGCGCGAAATCCATCGCGAGCAGTCAGCCGCGACTCTGTATTGGCTGATCGGTTCGGATAGTTTTAGCCGGCTCGATTCGTGGCACGATGCATCGGCTTTGGCCACACTGGCAACGTTTGTGGTGGTGCGCCGCGACAACGAGAAGTTGGTGCCACCGGCTGGAAAATTTTGTTATCAAACACTGGACTGTTCGCCACCGCCGGTGTCATCGACCAGCATTCGCGCAAAATTGGCGCGCGGTGAATCGATCGTCGGTTTGGTGCCCGACAGCATTTGCGACTATATTCAGCAGCATCAACTCTACGATGCTGGTTAACGCGTCATACACCCACTTAAAGGAGAAAATCCTGGCTAAATCGTCCAAACCCCAAACCCTGCTCGAAGTTATTATCGACGCGCTCGAAGATATCAAAGCAAAAGACATTCGTGTGCTGGATGTCGCAAAAATCACCTCGGTATCCGATTTTCTCGCCATTGCCAGTGGTGATTCATCGCGCCAAACCAAGGCATTGGCAAGTAATGTCATGGACCGGGTCCGCGATGCGGGCTTTGGTGTTTATGGCACCGAAGGCGGTGGCACCGGCGAGTGGGTTTTGGTTGATTGTGGTGATGTGGTTGTGCACATCATGCAGCCGGCCATTCGCGAATATTACAAACTCGAAGAGTTGTATCAGGACGGCAAGCTGGTATTCCCGTTGCCAAAACCAATTAAAAAACCAGCGGCTGCGAAGCCTGTTGGCAAGGCGGGTCTGGTAAAAAAAGCGATGGCGAAAAAAGTTGCCACGAAAAAACCAGCAGCCGCGAACACCGTTGCTAAAAAAGCAGTCGCGGTGGCAAAGGTGGTCAAGAAAGCGGTCGCGAAAAAAGTGGCGGCCAAAAAATCTGTCGTGGCGGTCGTAAAAAAGGCTGCGGCGGGTAGTGTGGTGAAAAAGCCGACGGCAAAGAAGCCGGCCGTAACAAAGCCGGTAGCCAAGAAACCGGTAGCCAAGAAGCCCGCAGTCAAGAAGCCCGCAGTCAAGAAACCGGTAGCCAAGAAACCCGCAGTAAAGAAGCCCGCAGTAAAGAAACCGGTAGCCAAGAAACCAGCCGCGAAGAAACCGGTAGTCAAGAAACTTGCAGACAAGAAACAGGCGACGAAAAAACCGGCAATCAAGAAACCCGCGGTGAAGAAGCCAGTCGCGAAGAAACCGGTAGCCAAAAAATCCGCTGCCAAGAAATAGTCGGCAATGTTTTTGGGCGCGCGATGGTACGAATTGAAAAAGTCGTTTGTTGACACCATTTTTCAGTCATTTATGGCTGGAACATGGTGTCATTGCTGGTCTTTTATGGGGCGCAATTTTGCCCCGGGTTGCAGCCGGTGAAAATTCGCATCGTTGCGCTTGGTCACAAGATGCCTGCATGGGTCAGCGCCGGTGTGGACGAATATGCCAAACGCATGCCACCCGAAGCACGGCTGGACTGGATTGAGCTGAAACCAGAAGATCGCAGCAGCCGCACCACCGGGCGGGTATTGGCGTTGGAGGCCGCCCGAATTGAGGCCGCCATTCCGCCAGGCGCGTTGCGAATTGTCTGTGACGAGCACGGCAAACCCCTCAATACACCACTGTTGGCACAGTGGTTCAAGGCATGGATGGATGAGGGCCACAGCCCGTGTTTTATTATTGGCAGCGCCGATGGCTTGTCGTCGGCCGTCAAATCCACCGCAACCCATACCGTATCGCTTTCGGGGTGTGTTTTGCCACATGGGCTGGTTCGGGTTATGCTGGCGGAACAACTCTACCGTGCCTGGTCAATGCTGCATAATCACCCGTACCACCGCGAATAGAAGCGAAACCACCGACGATCGTCGTTGCCGAGGATATCTACCCAATCATGCAGCCGACTTCCAACATTGTTTATCTTGCCTCCAAGAGTCCGCGTCGCCGCGATTTATTGAAACAAATCGGCGTCCAATACGAGTTATTGTTGATTCGCGAATTGTCACCACGCATTGACGTAGACGAAGCGCCGCGGCCGGACGAAACTCCGCATGCCTACGTCGAGCGGATTGTGAAATTAAAAACCGAGGCGGCAATGCGGGTGATGCGTGAACGCAAACTCCATCCGCGGCCGATTCTGACCGCAGACACCACGGTTTCAATCGACGACGCCATACTCGGCAAACCGGCCAATCGGGACGAGGCCACCATCATGTTGCGGCAATTGTCGGGTCATACCCATCAGGTGCTGACGGCGGTCATGGTGACAACCGAGTCGGATCAGTTCCGCGCCCTGACCACCAGCTTTGTAACTTTTGCAAAATTGGCGGACGATGAAATTCGTCGTTATGTTGACTCCGGCGAGCCGATGGATAAAGCCGGTGCCTACGGCGTGCAAGGTCGCGCCGCAAAATTTATTGCCAAACTGTCGGGCAGTTATTCCGGAGTAGTCGGACTGCCACTGTATGAAACCGCCGGTCTGCTGAAGCAGGCTGGGTTGCAAATTTAATTTCAAAACAGGGTAACCACAGATGAACACAGATAAACACGGATAACAGCGCGGCGACAATGCGTTTGACGGGCAACTCGCGGCATGTGCATGGGCGGGGATGATCATATGGATGGAGTGCCCTTATCTGTGTTTATCTGTGTTCATCTGTGGTTTCAATCAATCCAGTGAATGAACAAATTCTAATAAACGTCACACCGCAGGAAACCCGCGTGGCCATCATGGAGCAGGGGGCGGTGCAGGAGTTGCACGTCGAGCGGGCGTCCAATCGGGGACTGGTGGGCAACATCTATCTGGGTCGAGTCGGCCGCGTGTTGCCGGGAATGCAATCTGCCTTTATCGAAATCGGCCTGACACGCGCCGCCTTTTTGCATGTGGCCGATATTTGGGCGGGACAAAAAAGCGCCGACGGCCATGGCACCAACAATGGTGGCAAGGCCCCCGAGCAAAAGCCGATAGAAAAGCTGTTGCAAGAAGGGCAAACCATGGTTGTCCAGGTCATAAAGGACCCGATTGGTTCCAAAGGCGCGCGTTTGTCGACGCAAATTTCCATTGCCGGTCGCCTGTTGGTTTATCTGCCCGGTGACCACCACATCGGCATTTCTCAGCGCATCGAAGACGAGGCCGAGCGTGAGCAATTACGCGAGAAGGTGCATGCGCTGATGCCCGAAGGGGAGGCGGGTGGCTTCATCGTCCGCACGGTTGCCGAAACCGCAACCGATGAAGAGTTGACGGCCGATATCAGCTACCTGGTTAAATTATGGCGTGGCATCATCAACACCTCTCTGACCGCGCCACCCCAGGCGCTTTTGTATCAGGATCTGGATTTGAGCCATCGGGTGCTTCGTGATTTGGTAACCGCCGACACCGAGCGCATTATCGTTGACTCACGCGAGACCCATGCAAAATTACGCGCCTTCGCCGAACAATACACACGCCGTTCTGTTGCCGTGTTGGAACATTACGCCGGCGAGTTGCCGTTATTTGATTTGTTTGGTGCGGAAGACGAAATTGAAAAGGCGTTGCATCGCCGCGTTGACCTAAAGTCCGGCGGTTATGTGATTGTTGATCAGACCGAGGCCTTGACCACGGTTGATGTCAATACCGGTGGGTTTGTATCCGGCCGCAGTTTTGACGACACGGTTTTTAAGACCAACCTGGAAGCCGCACAGACCATTGCCCGGCAATTACGCTTGCGCAACCTGGGTGGAATTATTATTGTTGACTTCATTGATATGGACAATGAAGGTCACAAACAGGCAGTGTTGGCCGAATTTAACAAGTCGATGCAGCGCGATCGCACCCGCTGGTCAATCAGTGGGTTTTCGCAGCTGGGGTTGGTTGAAATGACCCGCAAACGCACCCGTGAAAGTCTGGCGCATGTACTTTGTGAGCCGTGCCCAACCTGCAGTGCCCGTGGCGAAATAAAGAGTGCTCAGACGGTTTGTTATGAAATATTGCGCGAGGTCACGCGGTCGGCAAAAAGTTTTGATGCCAAGGAATATCGCATCCTCGCCGCGCAATCGGTGATCGATCGGTTTCTGGATGAAGAGTCGCAGTCGATGGCAATGCTCGAAGACTTTATCGGCAAACCGATCACGCTGTCGGTTGAAACTGCCTATACCCAGGAACAATTTGATGTGATTCTCGTGTAGGCGCTTGCCGGCCACCCACAAAATGCGTCATCGCAAATTGTTCAGGTCAATTTGCATGGTTTCGCCGGCGTAGCCCGAGCCCTCTTTGGGGTTGGCGATCGATGTGTCCGTGGCGTTGGTGCGGATGGTTTTTTCATAACTGTTCTGTGCCTCTGCGTCCGGTCCATTCGACATTGACGCTACCCGTACCGTTTTCATGAACTCAGACTGCGGCGCGAGGGTCTGGGTGGTGGCATTCACATCCACCTGGATTGCCGGTCCGTTGCCGCCTTCACGCACTTTACGAATCAAGCCAGATATCAGCGTGATTTGTTTTTGCACATCGAGCAATTGGATGTTGAGTTTGGCCACTTCTTCATTGATGGTGGTACCGCGTTCATTAATTTTTTGCAGCGATGCCAGACGCGCTTCAAGCTGAACCTTATGATCGCGAATTTGGGTTTCCAACGGCAGCGGCACTTCCATAATCCAGCGCTCGGTATTGCGCCGCGCCTCATTAAATATTACTTTTGACTGTTCCACCAATTGCCGCCAAAACTTGCGAACCATGTAGCGCTTTTCAGTCATCATGATGTTGACCGGATCTTTGCAAAAACTCTCGGTCTCGTGAATCAGCTGGGCTAATTTTCTTTGCGGATCCTCAAAGTCGAGCGCGGGAAATTGCATTTCGGCAAAACCGAACCGCTGCTGAAAGGTGCTGTACACACCTTCCATTAAGCGCAGGATATCCTCTCCGGACAGCCGCACACTTTCAAAATCATCTTTAATCAAACGGATCAATTCGCGCATGCCGCGTGTCAGACCGGGTGTGGTCCAAGAGTCATCCATGGCCTGCCGGCCTTTTGCACACAACACATCCAAGCGGGTCGGATTAAAGGAATCCAGCACCCGGTTTTTCTTCAAATTAAAGTTGGTGCGTTGCGATTTGTATTCGGACAGCGCGGCGTTGTAAGCTTCCTTTTCTTTGCTGACTTGGTGCCACAATTTGGTTATCAAGTCGCGACTTCTTCCCTGCAAAGCGGACAATTCTTTTAGTTGTGTTTGCAGATTTTCATATTTTCCGACCACACTCTTGTGGCTGGTGACCATCATGCCGCCAATCTCGCTGGTGATCGCTTTCGCCAGCAGTTGGCGTTTGACCGGGATAATTTCCGTTGCCAAAAAGTTTTCCAGACGGGCGATACCAGAGCGTTCGATTTGTTCGGCGTCGCCTTTGATGCGGCCGACCAGCGCTTCTTTGGCGGACAGCGCAAAAATTTTCTCGCGCGGTAATCCCAACTGCAAAGAGGTGGTTTCCATCATGCGGTCCACACCGGCCTCGATTTCCGGCTCGGACTTGAGCTCATCCCACATCAAGTCAATTTTGTTGAGAACGGCAATTTTGGCGGGCAGACTGGTGCGCACGTATCGATCCCAAATTTCGAGATCACTTTTGGTCACACCGGTATCGATGCCCAGCAAGAACAACACCGCATGGGCGCTGGGAACGGTCGACAGGGTCAGCTCCGGCTCCAGACCAAGCGCGTTCAAGCCGGGGGTATCGAGTACCGATAAGCCATTGGTCAGAAGCGGGTGAGGATAATTAATAATGGCATAACGCCATGCGGGTATTTCGACAATATCGTCCTCGTTGGGCCCGGTGCCATCGTCAAACATGGGGATCAGACCCATCATGCGCGCATCCAGCGCATACACACGTTTGGTATCGGCCAACGCCGACAGCGATTTTTTCATTTGCGCCGGATCGTCAATATTCAGGCGAATCTTTGACCATTCGACCGGCATGCTCTTCAATTGCGATATGGACTCATCGCGATAACGTGTTTCGACCGACAACAGTTTTAAATACGGTTCTTCATTCGGATCGTGGAACAATTCGGTCGGGCACATGGTGGTGCGACCGACGTCCGACGGTAGCAGACGCTCCTTGAAGCTGGAAAAAAACAGTGCGTTGATCAGTTCTGATTTGCCGCGTGAAAATTCCGCCAAAAACGCCAGCAACAGGCGGCCGTTATTGAGCGTTTCCAGCAAATCGTAAAAACGGATGGACTGCTGCACATCGAGCTGGTTGGTGCGTTCGAGCCAATCGTGGTATTCGTGCACCGCACGGGCAACGTCGGTTCGCCACGCGTTGTATCGACTCGCCTCTTCCTCGAATTGATTACTGTTTGATGCAGCCATGGATTGCGTGGGTCATTTTTTTGTTGGCTAGTATTGGTTGCGGCCTGATTTTGCCGGGCATTGCCGTTTTTAGCGCGACGTCCGTATTTAGACCGACATCTTACCTTTGTTCGTCACTCGATGCTATTCACACATGCCTATTGGCCGGGTCCATAGGCCAGGGCGGCCAGACTGATGGCGGCTTTTGCCTCGCCGCTCAAAAACGCGACCGGGCCGATGAGAATAACCTGCAGCAAGATGATGGCAATCAGGGGTGACAGATCAACCCCACCAATCAGCGGGATAAAACGTCGCAAGGGCTGTAGCAGCGGTCTGGTCAGGGCGGCAAAAAACGGCTGTAACGGATGGTAGGGGCTCACCCAGAAAAATATTGCATGGATAATCATCAGGGCGATAAACAAGTAAATAGACAGCCGGATCAGTTCGACTGCGGCATAACTGATCAGTGCCGTCCAAAACACCGGCTGGGCGAAACTGGCCACACCGAGCAGGGCAAAAACAACCAACGCGAGCAGGGTTGATGCCACCCAGGCAACAAAAAACGTCGCCAGATCAAAATTGCGGATGCTCGGCACCAGTCGGCGTGCGGGCAATACCGCCCAGTCGGTGAGCGCCATGATGAAGTCTGCAAGCGGATTGCCGGCGCGGGCGCGAAACGGTACCCGCACAGCTTGCGCAAAAAAACGCAGCAACACCGCCAGCAGCCATAGTTGTCCGATGGCTTCAATAATAAATCGTAGTGCATTTGTGGCCATGTTTTTTTCCAGAAAATTGCGGATTTACGAAGCTGGCTGATCGTTGCCGGCAAATTCGTCGCCGATCTCGGTGGCCCGTTTGGCCGCCGCCTCAACGCCGGCAATGAATTTTGGCAGAATGCCGGTTTGGTCGAACGCCGCAATCGCCGCCTCGGTGGTGCCGTTTTTTGAGGTGACATTTTTGCGTAGTTGCGTCGGCGAATCGTGGGATTGCGCCGCCAACAAGGCCGCACCCCGAAAGGTTTCAACCGCAAACAAACGGGCGTCCGCGGCGGAAAATCCCAACTTGATGGCCGCTTGTTCCAAGGCTTCAATCGCATAAAACACATATGCGGGGCCACTGCCCGAGACAGCGGTTACGGCGTCAAGCATGGCCTCGTTTTCAAACCAAACGGTTTTACCGATTGCGCCCAGCAGCATCTCTGCGGTCGCCCGTCGTCCTTCATTCACTGTGGCGGCGGCGTACAAACCGGTGATGCCCGCCTGAATCAACGCCGGTGTATTCGGCATGGCGCGAACAATTTGTGAGCTACCAAGCCATTTGGCCAATTCTATTGTACGAATGCCGGCCGCGATGCTGATCACCAATTGTTGGTTCAAATTGTTGTTCATCGGCATCAAAGCCTGTTGCATGATTTGTGGCTTTACGGCGAGCACAACCACGTTGATGTCGGCGAGCACGGTGACCATGTCTGCTGTGCTCGCAAGCACGTTTACACCGATTTTGGCCGACAAGTCGCGGGTGCCGACATCCGGCTCAAACACAAAAAACGTATCAGCCGGATGGCCGCGCGCGATTAGCCCGCCGGTCATAGCCTGCATCATTTTGCCGCCACCGACAAACAGAATATTCAACGGCGCTGATTTGATTGGAGACATGTCGTTATGCAAAAAAGTGGTTACGGCATCGGGGAAAGAGACAATGTTAGCTGTGTGTGGTCGCGCGTGCGCCAAATAGCGCACTTCCCACCCTTACCATGGTGGCACCTTCGTCGATGGCGATGGTGTAATCCTGAGACATGCCCATTGAGAGTGTATCGATTTGCGGGTGGATTTTTTTTGTTTCGTCGAATAAACGCCGCATGCGCCTAAACTGGCGACGCAATATTGACTCTTCGCTGACATTTTCAACAATGGCCATCAACCCGCGCAACTTGAGCCTGGGCAACGTCAGGATATGGTTGGCGAGGGCGGCTATTGCATCCGGATGGGCGCCACTTTTTGTGGGCTCATCGGAAATGTTGACCTGAATGAGCACGTTGAGGGGGGGCAATGAATCGGGTCGATGGGTGTGCAGTAAATCGGCAATTTTCTCGCGTGCAAGAGTTTGCACCCAGTCAAAATGGGTTGCCGCCAGCCTGGCCTTGTTGCTTTGTAACGGGCCGATCAAATGCCATTGAATATTTCCGCCCTCTTGGCTGATCGGTAAATCGCTGAGTGCGGTGATTTTTTCAATCGATTCCTGCACATAATTTTCCCCAAAATGTCGCAGGCCATCCAAAAAGGCGTGTTTTATGTCGCCAATTGGTCGGGTTTTTGAGACGGCGACCAACAAAACGCCCTCGTCAAATCGACCAATACGTCCCGCAATCGCGGCAGCGATCGCTGCCCTGACGTGTTCAACGCCCCGTCCGTCTTGCAAGTTTTGGTCAATTGGGAACATAATCAATCACATGCTGCAGGGTAATTTTGAGAGGGAAAAGTATAAATGGAAATCGCTGAACTGCTGGCCTTTGGGGTCAAAAACAAAGCCTCTGACTTGCATCTGTCGGCCGGTTTGCCGCCGATGATTCGTGTTCACGGCGACGTGCGACGCATCAATGTGCCGGCTTTATCGCATGAAGACGTGCACGGCATGGTGTACGACATCATGAACGACGGTCAGCGCAAACAGTACGAAGAGAATTTGGAGTGTGATTTTTCGTTCGAAATTCCAAATTTGGCACGTTTCCGCGTCAACGCCTTTAATCATCAACGAGGTTCCGGTGCGGTGATGCGAACCATCCCGTCAAAAATTCTCTCATTGGCAGACCTCAACGCGCCGAAAATCTTTGAGGAAATCGCCAATCAGCCGCGTGGCATGGTGCTGGTCACCGGCCCAACAGGCTCGGGCAAGTCAACAACACTTGCCGCGATGGTGAACCACATCAATGAAAATGAGTATGGTCATATTCTGACGGTTGAAGACCCGATCGAATTTGTGCACGAGTCAAAAAAATGTCTGATCAATCAACGTGAAGTTGGCCCGCACACCTTGTCGTTTACCAACGCACTGAAGTCCGCTTTGCGCGAAGATCCGGACATTATTTTGGTTGGTGAGATGCGTGATCTGGAAACCATCAAACTCGCCATGACCGCAGCCGAAACAGGACATTTGGTGTTTGGCACCTTGCATACTTCCTCCGCTGCAAAAACGGTCGACCGGATCATCGACGTGTTCCCGGCTGCAGAAAAAGAAATGGTTCGCGCTATGTTGTCCGAGTCGCTGCGTGCGGTGATCTCGCAAACGTTGTGTAAAACCAAAGACGGTCAGGGGCGTGCCGCCGCACATGAAATCATGATTGGTACGCCGGCGATTCGTAATTTGATTCGTGAAGCCAAAATCCCGCAAATGTATTCGGCCATTCAAACCGGACAGGCGATTGGCATGCAGACCATGGATCAAAACCTCGCTGATCTGGTTCGTCGCAATATTATTTCTGTCGCCGAGGCGCGGAATAAAGCGGCCAACAAAGAAGCGTTTAACTAGGGACAGCCTGACGGCATCCAAAGGACAGGCAATGGAACGAGAACAGGCGTTAAAGTTCGTACATGAGTTGTTGCGGGCCATGATTGCGAAAAAAGGCTCCGATTTGTTTATTACGGCCGGTTTTCCGCCGGCAATAAAAATTGACGGCAAGATGACCCCGGTGTCGCAGCAGAGTTTGTCACCCGTTCACACCGGCGAGATCGCCCGCTCGATCATGACCGACAAACAAACCACCGAATTTGAAGCAACCAAAGAGTGCAACTTTGCAATCGCACCGTCCGGAATCGGTCGCTTTCGGGTGAATGCATTTTTGCAGCAAGGGCGTATTGGTCTGGTCATGCGGACCATCACCACGACCATTCCAAAAATGGATGACCTGAATTTACCGGCGGTGCTCAAAGATGTGGCCATGACCAAGCGCGGACTGGTGATTCTGGTGGGCGGCACGGGTTCCGGCAAGTCGACCACACTGGCGGCGATGATTGGTTATCGCAACGAAAACAGCTTCGGCCACATTATCACCATCGAAGACCCGGTTGAATACGTTCACGACCATAAAAATTGCATCATCACCCAGCGTGAAATCGGCGTTGATACCGATAGCTGGTTCGCCGCGCTAAAAAACACTCTGCGGCAGGCACCGGATGTGATTCTGATTGGTGAAATTCGCGACCGCGAAACCATGGATTACGCCATTGCATTCGCCGAAACCGGCCACCTGTGTATGTCAACCCTGCACGCCAACTCGACCAATCAGGCGTTGGATCGAATCATCAACTTTTTCCCGGAAGAGCGCCGCCATCAATTGTTGATGGATTTGTCGTTAAACCTGAAGTCGTTTGTCTCGCAGCGATTGATTCCAAAAAAAGAAGGCAAGGGTCGGGTCGCCGCCATTGAAATTCTGCTCAACTCACCGTTGATTCAGGATTTGATTTTTAAGGGCGAGGTGCATGAAATCAAGGAAATCATGAAACGCTCGCGTGAAATCGGCATGCAGACGTTTGATCAAGCCTTGTTTGATCTTTATGAAGGTGACTTTATTTCTTATGAAGACGCGCTGCGCAATGCCGATTCATTAAATGACTTGCGCCTGAAAATCAAACTCGAGGGCAAGTCCTCTAAAGACCGCGATTTGGCTGCGGGTCTGGAGCATTTGGAAATCGTTAAATAGGATCGGCTGCGGCCACGTGCAGGATGATTGGCTGCAATCAGATCAGCGATGAAAATGCGTGTAATAGTGAAGCGGTGACACCGACGACCAGTACCACCAACGCAATAGCCAGTGTTGGTCCGTAGTTGGAAAGACGCTGTAAATGGTTTTTCATGATGTGCTCCATTGGTAAATTGTGCGGTTCATTCAGCACAGTTAAAGTATGGGAGCGGCCCGTTTGTTTAACTTGAATAAACAAGTCGAGTTGTTGAATAAACCGGCTGACCTGTTTAATAAATCGACCATTCTGCTTCGTTCGGTTATGCTGTGGCCCGATGATCACCACTCCCCCTAAAATTCATATTTACGCCTGGCCTGACCGATTTTTGTATTTGGGGCCAAGCGCCAAAACCACTTCGCATCGTAATCATGCCGCAACCTGGCTGGTTGCCCGTCAGGGTGTATTGCGGGTGAATCTGGCGTCCGGCGAGGTTTTAGAAGATGAAATTATTTTTGTTCCGTCAGAAGTTGAATTTGCCACGGAGCCCGTCACGGCATTGATCGCGGCCCTTTATTGGGAACCAGAAAGCGCCAGCTTTAAACGTGTGGCGGAACATTTTGATGCAAGCCGCGCGCGCGCCTTTAAATGCCCACCGGGCAACCTGCAAGATCTTGAGGGACTTTATTCGACCACCATGACCCTGGCAATTGCTGACAAATTGCTGGCGTCTGTATTTGGGTTGCGAATCATAGATGACCATGCGATTAGTATTGCCGACAAACGTATTGTTGCCGCGCTGCAATTTTTGCGTGAAGCCCCGCAGGCTTATGAAAGCATCGACGCCTTGGCCGATCGCGTCCACCTGTCGTCATCGCGTTTTGCCCATTTGTTTAAACAAATGGTCGGTGTGCCGGTGCGTCGATACGTGCTTTGGCAAAAAATGCGCCGTGCATTTGATTTGGCCATGGCCGGTGAATCATTGACCTCGGCGGCGTTGTCGGCGGGTTTTGCAGACTCCGCCCACCTGTCGCGCACGGTTCGCTCGATCATCGGGGTTGCGCCGGAATTTTTATTCCGCCATCGAGACCGCTTGGTTGTACATCAGTAACATTGCCGGTGTTGTATCGTCCCGTCGGCAAACCACGACACCCGCGCTGCGGCTCGCATTGGTACCGCAGACTAACCTGCGTCTGCTGCGGGAGTGACGGTACCACCAATTTCCGGACGGCGATTGCTGCCGGCAATGATTTTATATTCGTATAGTCGGCATTCTATTTTGCCGTTGAACAGCGGAATTTTTTTGCTGGTGGAGAGCCGGATTCCCTTCGGCAAATTGGTGTCGCCGGAGAAAAAATATGCCCGCCATCCGGCAAATTTTTGTTTTAACAAATCGCCGAGCTTCGGATATAAGTCTGCCAATTCTTCGGCATCACCCAATCGATCGCCGTAAGGTGGATTGGTAATCAGAACACCGGAATCAGTTGGCGCCGACACTTCCAAAATATTAGCCTGTTTGAGTTGTACACAATCACCCAAGCCGCCGGCGATCAGATTTTCGCGGGCGAATTTAAGTTGTTCGCCGTACATATCAGAGCCAAATATGTGCGAAATTGTGCGCTTTCTTTCATGGGTGCGGGCTTGATCAACGATTTCCCGCCATACTGCGCCGTCAAAATTTTTCAATTTTTCGAGTGCATACGCGCGCACTTGGCCGCCGGATAAACCGGGCGCAATATTCAGGGCCATTTCGGCGGCTTCAACCAAAAAAGTCCCACTGCCACACATCGGATCAAAAAACGTTTCATCCGGCTGCCATCCGGACAGGGCAATGATGCCTGCGGCGAGATTTTTCTTGAGCGGTGCCTCGCCGGTGTGATCGCGCCGACCACGTTTGAACAACGGCTCACCGGAAAGATCAATGTAGAGGGTGCACTCGGTCGGACTCAAAAACGCATGGATGCGCACATCCGGTTCGCGAACCGCCACCGACGGCCGTTTGTCCATGACTTCGCGAAATTTGTCGGCGATGGCGTCCTTGATGCGCAGGGTGACAAAGTCGAGGCTTTTGACCGGAGAGCGTTGTGCATTGACCTCAACTTTGATGGTGCGGAACACGTCGAACCACGAGGTCCACGCAAGCAAAAAAGCCGCATCATAAATGTCGTGTTCGTTTTGATATGCAAAATGCGCGACCCGCCACAATACCCGTGTGGCAATACGCGAATGTAAATTGGCGCGATATGCGGCCGCCCAATCGCCTTGAAATGTGACCCCGGCATCAGCCGGAACAATTCGCACCGCGCCACAGGTATTCAGTTCGTTAACCAGCACCGGAGACAATCCGCGCGGACAAGGGCAAAAAAAAGTTTCCAATTGGCTTCCGATATCCAGTCTAAAACGGCTTCATCACGACCAGCACAACAATGCCGATTAACGCGGGTAATGCCGGAATTTCATTGAGCCAGCGATAAAACACATGACCATGTTGGTTGCGGTCATTCTTAAAATCGACCATCAGTTTGCCCAGATAAAAGTGATGGGCAACCAGCACCGCCACCAACCACAATTTGGCGTGCATCCAGCCAGAGCCCCGGCCGATTCCATAACCAACCCACAACCATGCACCGAGCACGATGGTCAAGATCATCGCCGGCATCATGATGCCAAAGTAGAGATTGCGCTCCATCACTTTAAAGCGCTCGATTGAAATTTGATCTTCGGCCAGCGTGTGATAAACAAACAAACGCGGCAGATAAAAAATCCCCGCAAACCAGGCGACCATAAAAACAATGTGAAATGATTTTATCCAGAGCATGATTGTTCCAAGTAATGTCGCAGCGTAGCGCGGTAGCTGCCTTGTGCACGCATGATGACTTCACAAAATTCCCGCACTGCGCCCAACCCGCCGGCTTGATTGGTGACGTAGTCAACACGTTTTTTAACGTCTGCCGGGGCATTCGGCACACAGGCGGAAAAACCACAATGCAACAGAATCGGCAGGTCAACAATATCGTCACCAATCGACGCGGTCTCCAGCGGAGTGATTTTTGTTTTCATACAGAGTTTCTGAAAAGCATCGGCCTTGTTTTCAACGCCCATCATTAAATGTTTGATGCCCAAATCTTTGGCGCGTTTTGCCAACGCTTTGGAACTGCGACCGGAAATAATCGCCACCACCACACCGCTCTCGGCAAGCATCTTGATGCCGTGACCGTCGAGGGAATGAAACACCTTCAACTCTTCGCCATTGGCGCCATAAAAAAGGCGGCCATCGGTCAATACCCCGTCCACATCAAGCACCACCAGTTTAATTTTGCGCAGGCGAACGGTGAGCGCGGCAAGGGATGGTTGGGACATCACAGCACTCCGGCACGCATGAGGTCAAGCACGTGAACCGCACCAACCAACTTGTTGTTGGCATCCACCACCAGCAGGCCGGATGATGCGATTTTGAAACGTTGCATGGCATCGGCAGCCTCCACGGCAAGTTTTTCAGCGGTGATTGTTTTGGGCGCGCGGGTCATGACATCGCGAACAAACATGTCGCGAATATTGTTGTGGGTTTCCAGGGCGCGACGTAAATCACCATCGCTGAATACTCCCGCCAGAGACCGGTCGGCAGTCACCACCGCCGTCATGCCCAAGCCTTTTTTTGACATTTCCAAAATCGCGTCGGTGAGCCGTGCGTCGTCAGCCACAACCGGCAATCGATCACCGGTCACCATCACGTCGGCCACGTGCACCAGCAAGCGCCTGCCGAGTGAGCCGCCGGGGTGGTGCATTGCAAAGTCTGCTTCGGCAAAGCCGTGCGCGTCCAGCAGCGTCACCGCCAAGGCATCCCCAAGCGCCAGCGTCGCCGTGGTGCTGGCGGTGGGTGCCAAATTGAGCGGACAGGCTTCTTTGGCCACCGCAGTGTCGAGGTGAACGGTGGCGGCTTCCGACAGGGTGGACCCGGCCCGACCGGTCATGGCAATGATCGGTGTGCCGCGCCGTTTGAGCTGTGGCAACAGTTTGATAATCTCGTCGGTTTCACCAGAGTTTGAAATGGCAATCACCACGTCGTCGCGTGTGATCATGCCCAAGTCGCCGTGTGAGGCCTCGCCGGGGTGCATAAAAAAAGCCGGCGTTCCGGTTGAGGCGAGAGTCGAGGCAATCTTGCAGCCAATATGACCACTCTTGCCCATGCCGGTCACCACCACGCGCCCCTTGTTTTGCGTCACGTCAAATACCAACTTATGCGCGGCGACAAAGGCGTCACCGAGTGTGTCGGCCAGCGCGCGCACCGCGTCGGCTTCAATTAGTAACGTTTCTCTGGCTAATGCCAGTGTTTTTGTAATATCTGCGACGTTGCGGGAAGGTATGATATTGGCCATGCGCTATTTTATGCGCCCCGCACATTTTTTACCAAGCCAAACCAATCCGCACGCCAATTCAACTTCCCTATGCACGATTCAACACTTTCATTGGTCGTAATTCTGCTCGCCACGGCTGTGGTGACGGTGGTGTTGTTTCGCAAATTGCAATTGCCGGCCATTCTTGGCTATTTGATCGTTGGTGTTGCCATCGGCCCACATGCGGCTGCACTGGTGCCGGACAACGACGGCACCCGTTATTTGGCCGAGTTTGGTGTGGTGTTTTTAATGTTTTCGATTGGCCTCGAGTTTTCGATTTCGCAGCTGGTGGCGATGCGCCGTATTGTGTTTGGTTTTGGTGCCGCGCAGGTGGCCCTGACCATGGTCATCGTCGGTGTATTGGTGCTGGTTGGCGGACACCAGTGGCAAACCGGGTTGATTGTCGGCGGCGTATTGGCGATGTCGTCGACTGCGATCATTTCCAAAGTCCTGTCCGAGCAAGCTGCGTTGCACTCCGCACACGGCAAACAAACCATGGGTGTGTTGCTGTTTCAGGATTTGGCGGTGATTCCGCTGCTGGTGCTGGTGCCGGTATTGGCGCTGCCCACTGAGACCATGGTCTCAATGATCGGAGTCACCCTGTTAAAGGCGATGGCCGCCCTGGCGGTCATTCTGTTTTTGGGGCAACGCTTGATGCGGCCCTTGTTTCATGTGGTTGCAGCACAAAAATCATCGGAATTGTTTGTGTTGACAGTGTTGTTGGTTACGCTTGGCTTGGCATTGGTGACGGAAATGGCCGGATTGTCACTGGCATTGGGCGCCTTTTTGGCGGGGATGTTGATTTCCGAAACCGAATACCGCTATCACGTTGAAGACGACATCAAACCGTTTCGTGATGTCCTGCTGGGTTTGTTTTTTATCACCATCGGCATGTTGCTCAATTTTAGTGCCATGTGGGCGAATTTTGGTTTTGTGATGTTGGTGCTGGCTGGAATGCTGGTCATTAAATTCCTGGTTGTTTTTGGCTTGAGCATGGTCTTTAAAAGTGAACGCGCCGTGTCCTTGCGGGTGGCGTTTGCGTTGGCTCCGGCCGGCGAATTTGCCTTTGTATTGTTGGCCGTGGCCGCCAAATCCAACGCGCTGCCGGACAATGTTTTGCAAATTGTATTGGCGGCGGCAATCATTTCGATGCTGTTGTCGCCGTTGATTTTTAAATACATGGAAAAGATCGTCATGTATTTTGTCAGCTCTGAATGGGAGATGCGCGCGGTGCAATTGCAGCAACTTGCGGTGCAGTCGATGAAAAAAAAGGGCCACGTCATCATTGCCGGATATGGTCGGTCCGGGCAAAGTCTGGCGCGGTTTTTGGAGCAGGAAGACATTCAGGTGATCGCCCTCGACGCCGACCCGATGCGGGTGAAACAGGCCGCGGCAGCGGGGGATTCGGTCATGTTTGGCGACGCCGGTCGAAAAGAGGTGCTGATGGCGGCGGGCTTGGGACGCGCGTCGGGATTGGTTGTCAGTTTCAGCGATACCCGAACCGCCATTCGTATCATTGCGCATGCACGCGCCATGAAACCAGATTTGCCGATTATTGTGCGCACCTTGGACGATTTCGACATCGAAAAACTCAGGCTGGCCGGCGCCGATGAAATTGTCGCCGAGGTGATTGAGGGCTCGTTGATGCTGGCGACCCAGACGATGCTGTTGCTTGGTACACCGCTTAATCGTGTGTTGTCGCGTTTGCGTACGGTGCGCGGTGAACGATATGAGCTGATGCGCGGGTTTTTCCCCGGTGCCACCGACGACGACGACGGCGGTCTCGATCACGATCAGCCCCGATTTCAGTCGATTGCCATTGATGCCGGGGCCGCCGCATTGGGCAAAACCCTGCAGGAATTGGATGTGGGCAAGTGCGGTGTATTTCTCACCGCGATCAGGCGCAATGGCAGCCGACAAATGTCCCCGGACAGTCAAACCGTTGTGATGGTTGGTGACGTGATGATTTTGAACGGCGTGCCGCAAGATTTGGCGCGGGCCGAGATGCTGATTTTGCAGGGGCGTTAGGCGTTTGATGTTGGGCGTTGGGTGTTGAGGTTTGTGCAAATGGGCCTGTTTGTCGGGCTGGCTGGGCTGTGATTGATTGGGCAATGGATGAAGGTGATTGTTTGAAGTTGTGCCCGTCACCCTCAAGCCATCTTTCACGCTTTGGTACCAGTCCTGCCCGGCGAAAGGGGGGATTCACCATCCCCCATTGCCGGATCAAGTGTGCGTACACAAACTGAAAGCCGTTTATACGCGCCGCCTTTGAGGCAATTCTGGCTGAAATGGGTTGCCAATCAAGGAGTTTCCAACAATAAAAAAGCCCGCCGAAGCGGGCTTTTTGACGGGCGATTTGCGAATTAGAACGCCAAACAAACCAGGTAGGACGTTGCGTCATCGACCGAAGCATTTGCCAGTGCGGTGGCAGGTGTGCCGGTTGCGGCCACCCGAAAGGAGCCGGTTAGTGTATTGCCGTCATCAAGCTGCGTATCCAATTGTTTGGCGATTTTGCCCAACACACCGGCGGAGCAAATATTGTACGAACCAGTCATCGCTGTTGGTGCTGTCATTTGCATGGTGCTGCTAATGCCGATACGGCCACCGTCGGCGTTAATTTGCTGGTACGCATTGCCGGCCACAGAGCAGCCAGTAGTGGCGTCCGTACTGCCCGCCAAAAATCCAGCCAAGCGCAAATGCTGCCAAGCCAAACAAGACTCATCCGAGTTGATGGCAGTGTTCCAAACACCTTCTATCTGGCCATTGCCAATTGTGCCGCCAGTGCTCGCCTGCGTTGCTGGAACGCCTCCAACAACAATCTTCGTTGCGGCCCCTGCCAAGTCACCGGGAATGCCTTTAAAGCGATCCTGAAAACCATATAACGCGGTTTGGATGGTGCGGAAATCTTGCGCATAGCTCTTGGCTTTGGCGGAGTTGATCAATTCCTGACCTTTTAATACACCGCCGAGTAACAAGCCGACAATCACCAAAACAATGGCGATTTCAACGAGGGTAAAACCTGATTGTTGACGTTTCATAAAAGCTCCTGTGGTCTTTATTGTGTGAGAGTGGGTGACGATTTAGAGCGACAGCATATTCAAATTAACTTAAAAACTTTGCAGCCAGACCAAACGCCAGGCCGACCACCAAAACCGCAACGGCGATTTGGTATTGAATTTGTGGGGACAGGGAATGTAGGTTATTCATATTTTCCTCCAACGGGATAAATATTGCACACTTACCATGTAGCAAACCCTGTGCCAACAACGTAACATGCTGATTTAATGGCATTTTTGTAATTGCCGCCACCGCTTGATCAAACAAACCTGTCGGCTCATAGACATTGCTGTCCGGAATCTCGACAGTTTGATGTACGCACGACCGTAGGTGATTCAAATTGGCAGGTTGCTGTGATGTTGAATGAAAAACGCCGGCTGCGCCATGCCACAATCAAGGTTAATCCATACATATAACCTTTCCGCACTCATTTATGAACACAACGGCACCCATCAGATCCGTTTCCAGGTCGTGGTTACTTCGGCAACGGCGTTGGCTCATTATTGCCATGTTGGTGTCGTTACATCTGGCGTTGATATCCCAATCCGACAGCTTGTTTTTGCGGGTATGGTTGCTGATCCACTTTGGCTTGTTTCTGATTTGGCAGCCATTTGTGTCCGCCGAGCGCGAATTGAACGTGATTGCGGTTGCGGTTCTGATTGGCATTACGGTCGCCATTCTCTATTCATTGTCGGGCTGGATGTTGGTGACGTGGATTGCGATTCTCATTTCGATTATGGGCGGCAAGGTATTTACCTCGCAGGCCGCCCGACGCAGCCGTTTTTATTTGGCCGCGGTTCTCTATTTATTTGCCATTTTGCTGCTGTGGACGGTGCCGGTTTCGCTGTTGACCCTTGCCAATGTGTTGCCCGAGGGCATCCGCACCCTCGCGGCCTATGGGGTTCCGCTGGTGTTGGTGGCGATGGCGTTTTTACCTTTTCGAGCGGAGGATGAACACACCGGCCAGGTGTTTGATTTTTTCTATTCAATTTTTGTTTTTCAATTGGTGGTGGTGCTGGTGCTCGGCAGTGTGGCGGCCATGCGGGTCACCGGCAATCAGTATTTTCCGGCGGTGTTGCTGACGGTGTTGTCGTTTGCCGGTGCCTTGTTATTCCTGGCGATTTTGTGGGGGCCGCGCGCCGGATTCGGCGGCTTACGCACTTACTTTTCGCGTTATTTGATGACGGTTGGTATGCCATTTGAATTGTGGATGCGGCGTATTGCCGAATTATCAGAAACGGAAATTTCGCCGTCACGCTTTCTCGAGTCGGCAATGGATGAAGTGGCGACCTTGCCGTGGATACTGGGTGCCCGCTGGCGGTCCCCGGACGGCGTGCAGAGTGCGGATGGCAATGGTCGGTTTGGCCGCGAATCCGAGCATTCGGCAACGTTTCGGTATCACGATCTGGAAATCACCTTTTATACAGAAATCGCGCTGTCACCGGCGCTGTTTTTGCACGTGCGGTTGCTTGCCCAGGTGATCGGTGAATTTTTTGAAGGCAAACGGCGCGAGCAAGACATGAAGCAAAATGCTTATATGCAGGCTGTGCATGAAACCGGTGCGCGCCTCACGCACGATATTAAAAATTTATTGCAGTCGATGTATGCCATTGCCAGCGCGAGTAGTGTTTCGCGACAACGACGCAATACCCTGTCGGCAGATCAACCCGAGCGGCGCGAAGCGTCAGATTTTGAGCAAATGCTGGAACGCCAATTGCCGCAACTCACGCAGCGATTACAAATGACTTTGGACAAATTGCGCAATCCCGGCGTGGCACCGGCAAATATGATTGTGCCCGCCTCACGCTGGTGGGCGGACAGTAAACTCCGCCATCAAGCCGCTGGAATCACCTTTGTTGGTGACCAACAAATGGTCGGCAATGTTGTTGCCAACATATTTGATGCCGCGCTGGAAAACTGTCTGGAAAATGCCCGCAAAAAACGCCAGCGTGAGCCGAGTATTCGCATTATTGTTGAGTTGCACCCGGGTGACGCCCCTTCGTTGTTGGTGACCGACACCGGCAGCGCGATACCGCCGCTGGTGATCGAAGGATTGTTTAATGCGCCCGTCGGCATTGGCCGTGGCGATGGTCTGGGAATTGGTTTATATCAAGCCGCACGGCAGGCCGAAGAGGCGGGTTACACATTTTTTCTCGACAAAAATGAAGCGGGAAGCGTGCGATTCAAACTCGCCAAGAGCATAAGCTGACCACAATTTGCGAGGTTGTGATCAGCACAAATCATGCTTGTGGCGCTCAAAACAAACGGGCAGTGACGGCATCAAAATGCCGTCACTGCCCGCTGTCGAGTGCGTCTCCGTGAAATAAACAGGCTAGCAGTTTGTTGAAATTCGTCGCGAGCGAAGGTCAGGCAAGGCGGAAAGCGGCGAAAAACCGGAATGTATGCGGCATACATGAGGATTTTGAGCTGCTTGCCAACGCCTCATCACCGAGCGCAGCAGAATTTCAACAAACTGCTAGTACTTGGATACGCGGGTGGCACCCTGACCAGACAGGATGCGGACGCGATCGCCGACTCGAAACTCCTCATCCTTCTCTTGGGTGATGGCGACCAAATTGCCACCTTCAAGTTTGACGGTGACCTCAACGCCCTTTTTGTCGTTGGTTGATTTTTCAATGTTGCTGCCGACAATGCCGCCGACAACCGCGCCAGCAATGGCACCGGCGACACTGGCGCGATCGCCGCGACCGAGTGTTGATCCCGCCACGCCGCCGAGTGCTGCGCCGGCAAGTGTACCGGTGCCCGAGTCGCGGGCGTCAATTACGACGTCACGCACACTTTCAACCACGCCAAGACGCACATGCATCTCACCACGCGTCTGGCTGCGGGTGTAATTGCCGCCACCCATGCCGGGTGATGCGCACCCAGCCAACAGAGTGCCTGCTACCAGTGCGATTGTTATCAATTTCAATTTCATCATGTTTCCTTTCGTATGAGCTGCGAATCACGGAAGCCAGTTATATCGTAACGGTTATTGCGATATCAGCCCCACAGTGACTCCTCGTATGCTGTTTGATACCGGATTTCAATTTCTTCGCGGGTTGGATGATGCCCTTGCGGCCCGCGATATTCAATCTTGATGGAACCCATCGTATTGGCCAGTCTTGCCGATTTCTCAAAGGACCAGCCCCGCTCGATTCCGTATAAAAGTCCGGACCGATAGGCGTCACCACAACCAGTCGGGTCGACCCGCCTGTTTTCCTTAACGCTTGGCACGACAATTTGTTGACCACCTGAATAAATGACCGACCCTTCCGCACCCTTGGTGACAAAAAATGCCTTGACGCGGGTGGCAAGTTTATCAAGAGACTCACCAGTCTGGTCTTCCAACACACGTGCCTCGTAATCATTGACCGCCACATAGTCGGCCAGTTCAATAAAATGTTTGAGTTCATGCCCGTTAAAGACCGGCATCATTTGGCCGGGATCAAAAATAAACGGGATGCGCAGGTCGGAAAATTGGGCTGCGTGTTGCAACATGCCATCACGCGAGTCGGGGGCCAGAATACCAACGGCAACATTTTTTGCATCGCCGACCTTGTTGATGTATGAAGACGACATGGCACCGGGGTGAAAAGCGGTAATTTGATTGGCATCCAAATCGGTGGTGATAAACGCCTGCGGCACAAACGTGCCGGGCACTTCTTTTATGTGCGCACGGCTGATACCCAGCGTGTCCAATCGCTGCCGATAGGGGCCAAAATCGTCACCAACGGTTGCCATGATCAGCGGATCGCCACCCAATAACTTCAGGTTATAGGCGATATTGCCGGCGGTACCCCCGTACTCGCGGCGCATATCCGGAACGAGAAACGAAACATTAAGTATGTGAATCTGGTCGGGCAGGATATGGGTGCCGAAGCGACCGTGAAAAACCATGATGGTGTCGTAGGCGATCGAGCCGCAAATGAGAGCTGGCATGTGGGGGGTCCGTAGGGGCGAGAGGGGAAAGGGGAGGGGGGAGGTAAAAGGCACCATTATAACGAGCGCACCGAATGCGGCTGCCGCGCGGGTTTTTTGCACTGGTAAGGCGCTTTAGGCCGTGCCGCCATTAATGTGCTGTCGCAATTCGGCGACGAATTCAACGGCTATTTTTCTGTCGGCCACACATAAACGATTGACTTCATTTTTCCAAACTGCGAAATTGGCGTTGTGGTTGCTTCATGTGCCGGCGCACATATATGCCGTGTCAGGTTTGTTCATTGTGCAACAACGCAATGTCCACACAAAAACGCGGCGAGCATTTCGAGGCAAATTCTGAAACAGGGCAAACTCATTGAAAGATGAGGACGCAAAGTCTCCGGTCTAAAGGGCGCAGTTAAAGTCCAACGATAGCGGGATTACCAGAAAGTCGAGCGATGGAATTTTTTCTTTTTGGCACGGATACTCCGTGTCCACGCAACTCAGACAGAGCAGGTCTCGCCGCAAGTAGTCGGGTGAATCCTATGCCAACGTCTTCGCGGATTTGCGGGCATTTTCCACCTCTGATTTTTCGTAACGCATACCCCGTCGTCGGGGCAGCGCGACTGCGTTCTTATTTTTCAATGAGATTTGTTCGGTTACTTAGATGTGGCGACCATTTGACTTGTGGCGCGGCAGATTGGAACGAACATGGCGCATGCAGTTGACAACGTGGTTGCATTTAATCCGGCCCGCGCCAACCCAAGGCGGCCGGTCAGTGCGGAATCAACCGGAGTCATCAACTCTTGTCGTGACATTGCGCTGACACGTATCACGGCCGCGTTGTCTGATGCGTTTAACAAGATTGAGGATGAGCTGTTTGAGCTCGCCGGAAACACGGCCGATCGGGAAGCGCAGAGTATTTATTTGGAGGCACGTAAACAAGCACGCGAGAAACGCAGCGATATTGAGGCGGCTTTTCGCAGCGAGTTTGTGCGTTGTTTTGAAAAAAAGGTCACCGACTCCGGCAATATCGCTGTCAAGAATCGCTCCGCTGGTCATTATGATATGGAGCAACTCTCACTGGTTGAAGATGACGCACTCACCGAAAACATCGCCGTTAACGACATTGCCCGGAGATTCACCAATAAGTGTGACGAAGAATTGCGTGCCTTGTCCCAGCGCATGGGCTTCTTACTTTCTGACCCCGAGCTTGCCGATGATGCCAATCCGATCGCGCCGGATACGGTGGTGCAGGCGTTAAAGTTTGCTTGTAACCTGGTCAGCTCAGGCGTTCAAACCAAGTTGACGCTGTTAAAAATGGTCGAGCAGCATATGGGCCAGGAAATGTTGGGCGTATATCACGACATCAACACACATTTGGTTGCCCAGAAAATTCTGCCGACCATTCGCCCAACCTTTCGAAAAGCGCAAACACAGGTTGTTCGTAAGAGCCCGGCAGGGCCAAGTGCTGATGGGCGGGAAGAATTGATCGTTGGTGATCAGTCAAACCATGCGGGTGTTGCCGTGCCTGCCATTGGCGTTGGCGGCGGAATGCTGTCGGGCGGACCGATGCCTGGTAACTCCGCTGCCGAAATATTTCAAACCTTGCAGCAGCTGATGTCAGGTGGCATGGTTTTCCCGCCGGCATTTCACCAAAATCAGATGGGGCAAACTCCAGCGCCGCTGAGTGGCGGCGGGCAGTCCGCGTTATCCGCGCAATCGAAAAGTGGAATGGCAGTCAATATGAGCGTCCAGCCACTGGGGGGGGCAGGTGTATCGAACACCGCCGACACCCAAAATGCCGGCATTACACCTGATGCGTTGATTGCGGCGCTGACACAAATTCAGCAGCAGCGAAACGCTGACTTTTCATCGGCATCGGTGTTGCAAAATGCAGTAAGCACAACGGTCGGTGAAGTTGATGCGGCGAACCTGAGTGTGTTGCGTGACATCAAGACGCAGGAGGTGGCGGCGGGCTGCAGCCAGATGGACACCATGACCATCGACATCGTTGCGTTGTTATTCGATTATGTGTTTGACGACAAGTTGATTCCAGATGCGATCAAGGCGCTGATTGCGCGCCTGCAAATCCCGGTGTTGAAGGTGGCAATTCTCGACAAGGCATTTTTTTCAAAGAAAAATCATCCGGTACGTCGTTTACTTGATCGGCTGGCAAATGCATCGGTTGCGTTTGCCGGTGAGGCGTCGCGTGATGATCCGCTTTACAAAAAAATTGAGATCATTGTTGAGCGGATTCACGGCGAATTTGATACCGATATCGCCTTGTTTGATACGATGATCGACGAGTTTGAGGGGTTTTTGCACGAGCGGGAAGCGACCAACGCAGAGGTGGTTGAAAAATCCGCGCGGGCGATGCACGATCGCGAAAAGAAAGAAATGGCGCGTTTGGTTGCGCAAGCTGAAATAGAACGATTGCCAATGACTGCCGATTTACCGGCCCCAGTTGGGGCAATCCTGCGCGGCCCGTGGGCGCGTGTGCTGGAACGCCTGTATTTGCGTGAGGGTGGACGACATGCCCGGTTTCTTGAGGCAGTGGAAACCGCCGGCCAGCTTTTATGGAGCGTCGAGCCAAAAATTGACGCCGGCCAGCGCCGAGATTTGGTCGCCGCCTTGCCGGTGCTGTTGCGGCGATTACAAACAGGCCTGGACATTGCCGCAGTCGAAAAAATGGATCGGGATCGTTTTTTTTCGGCCTTGGTGGATTGTCATGCCGCCGCAGTGAAAGCCGGACTGCGTGGTGAAAGCATGGCCGCCATGTTCGCCGCCACCAATAAAGACGAAGCGGTTACGCCGTTATTTGACAAGTTGATCGCAGAGGAGACGGCCAGAAAAATTACCGCAGATAACATGACCCGTTGTGGCATGGCGAGAATACAGTTCACCTCGGAGGGGGTGGAAATTGAAGAAATAAGCGCGGAAAAAAATGGCACGGCAACATCATTGCGGGTGGATGGGGATGACAATCATCACGATAAGGAAAGTGTCGGAGTGGAAGCAACAGCGGGTAGCAACGATATCGCTGCTGAAAGTTTGTTATCTGTGAACAATACGCGCGAACTCAAACGCGGCACTTGGATTGAATTTTTGCATGAGGGCGGAAACAAAGTGCGCGCCAAACTTTCCTGGATCAGTCCGCTGCGAGGCGTTTATTTGTTTACCAACCCCGGTGCCATGGAAGCGTTATCGATTGCGCCGGATGCGTTACAGCGGCAACTCAAAAATGGAGCCGCTAAAATATTGGAAGAATCCTCGTTGATTGATCGCGCGGTTGATCGTATGGTGAATTCGCTGGCGGTCGCGACCGCGTAGTCGTGAGTAATCGTGCGCAATTATGTAATAGGCACCGGAAAATTCAGCCAAGAATTACATCAATATGAATTGTACGTCGGCCTGTTTCGTGGGCGACGCTGGTGCGGACGGTTGCGGGTGTCCTTGCAAAACTGCAATATTGGCGGTCTATTCCGGCCATAAACGCCCCGAGTCGCGCGTAAATGTTTGACCTATGGGTAAAACGCTTGCAACGCATAACCCGTCGCCGGCGCTTTGCCAATCAGCTCGAGATTAAGATTGACGTAAATTTCGGCATTGGCCGCAATGCTTTCTGCGGCTGATGGTGTCCGACCCAAATATTCGCCGGGTGTAAATATTCGACTTGCCAGAACAACATTGCTGGCGTCGATCAACTTAACGTCGAGAGAGGGAAAGTCCTGCGGGGTTGAGCCGCGATTGGCGATGGTCGCCGTCAACAATATGCGCCCCGGTTTTCCGGGCGGTTCAATCAAGTCAGACGCTTCAATCTTGATGGCCGATTGATCACGGCCCCAAGGCACCGTGCAGCCGACGATTTTGCAGGCGTCCAGCAAATAGGGTCGCAAAGGCGGAAATTGCTGGACCACTTCGCTGCGATAAAAATACAGGACCTGCAAGCTGAAAATGATGCCGCCAAGGCTGGTAAGGGCGCCCCACAGAATCGAGTTGCCATGGCCGCGCGGCTTTGGCACCGCACCGTTAATCAGCGGATTGTTCTTGGCAAAGATTGCTTTAGCGTGTTCAGCATCATCAGCCTTCTCGGCAACCGATGAAATCGAATCTTCAACCGGAGCGACCAAATGGCCGGCCGGCGAGGTTGATTTATCAGCCATGTCGTCGGCAACCATCATGGGTTCAACAACGTCCGCATGGGCAATGACAGCGTCCGTCAATTCGGTCGGCGGCGGCGCATGCGGCGCGGGCGGCAGGTTGAGGTGTTCCGTCCACTGTTCCGTAGAACGGTCTGTTTCAATCGAGTCCACGGCTGACTGTTCAATTGCAGCGCCCGCACCTTCGTCGGGTGCAATAATTTCCTCCGGGCGGGGGTGGCTGGAATCAACCAGCGAATAATCGACGGTCTCCAGCGCATTCTCATCGTCGATGCGTTTTAACGATTCAAAGGCATTAAAAACGTGACGGCAACGACCACACATGACCCGCCCCTGGCGGACGTTCAGTTGTTCGGGGGCAACCTTGAATTGCGCGTTACATTTTGGGCATGACGAAAGAAGCATGGCCGAATTTTAGCTGAGCGGCGGGGTCAAACACGAATACCGGCAATTGCACTCCAACCTTCAGCCTGCCGCCAGACGCGCAGATCAAAATACGGTTGATAGATTTCGATCATCTCGTCGGCTTGTTCATCGAGTATTCCGGCCAGGACCAACTTGCCACCTTGGTGTGTATGGCTGGCCAATAACGGGGCGAGCATTTTTAACGGGTTGGCCAGAATATTGGCGACCGTAATGTCGGCAACATAATCCAGTCCATGGTTGGTTGTCGCCAACCTGATCAAAACGTCATTTTGATTGGCGTTGTGCTTCGCCGTGGCAACAGCGGCGGCGTCAATGTCGACCCCGTAGGCCTCCGTGGCGCCCAGCATCATCGCTGCAATGGCCAAAATTCCCGAGCCCGTGCCGTAATCAAGCACCGTTTTTCCCGGCGCAACGTTTTCTTCAAGCCATTGCAAACAAAGGCGGGTGGTGGGATGGCTGCCGGTGCCAAACGCAGCGCCCGGGTCGAGAATAATATTGATTGCGTTGTTGGCCGTATTGTTTGGCTGGTGCCAGGTCGGCACAATCGTAATGCGCTCAGAAATGCCAATCGGCTGAAACTGTTGCTGGTTTTGTTTCACCCAATCAATATCGTCAACCTGGACCTGGGTGAAATTGAGCGTGGTGATGCCGAGAGTGTCGGCCGCCTGCCACATCGCGGCAACTGCATTGGTGTTTTCGTCATCCGCTGGGAAAAGGGCGGTCAATTGACAACGATCCCACAGGCCGCCTGATGCGCCAGGCTCGCCAAAAATTGCCCGCTCTGCATCGGTACCCTCGTCGGCATCCACCACCGACACCGACAAGGCGCCGGCTTCTATTAGTGCGTCGCCGAATAAATCGGCGGAATCCCGATCAAGCAGGATTGAAATGGAGATCAATGGCATGTTGAAAATGCAGACAGGGTTGGTGTAATCAGTCCGCGTCGCCAGATATTTTTTTCAGACGTGCCATCCGTGCTTCGAGAAAATGAATGGAGGTGCCACCGCGAATAAAGGCGGCGTCACTGAGCAACTCCTGATGCAATGGCAGGTTGGTGTGAATGCCCTCCACCACCATTTCCGACAATGCTGTCCGCATGCGGGCAAACGCCTGCTGCCGGGTATCGCCGTGGGCAATCACCTTGGCAATCAGCGAATCATAATGTGGCGGCACAAAATAATCGGTGTACACATGAGAGTCAACCCGAATGCCCGGGCCGCCCGGCACGTGAAAACGGGTGATACGTCCAGGGGACGGAACAAAACTCACCGGATTTTCAGCGTTGATACGACACTCAATGGCGTGGCCGCGAAGAGTAATGTCCTTTTGTCGGTAGCGTAATTTGTGCCCGGCGGCAATACGGATTTGCTCTTGCACAATATCGACACCGGTGATCATTTCGGAAACCGGGTGTTCAACCTGAACACGGGTATTCATTTCAATAAAATAAAACTCATCTTTTTCAAACAGAAATTCAAAGGTGCCAGCTCCACGGTATCCCATCTTGATGCAGGCATCGGCACAACGTTCGCCGATTTTGTCGCGCAGACGCGGCTTCAAATCCGGCGCGGGGGCTTCTTCAATAATTTTTTGATGGCGACGTTGCATCGAGCAATCACGCTCCCAGAGGTAAATCGCGCTCTTGAATTCATCCGCCAGAATCTGGATCTCAATATGGCGGGGGTTCTCCAAATATTTTTCCAAATAGACCATCGGGTTGCCAAACGCGGTTTGCGCCTCGGCTTTGGTCATTTGTACTGCATTCACCAGCGCCGCCTCGGTATGCACCACCCGCATGCCGCGGCCACCCCCCCCACCGGCCGCTTTAATAATGACCGGGTAACCGACTTCGGCGGCGATCTTGCGAATTTCCAATGGATCGTCGGGCAACGCCCCCTCCGACCCGGGTACACAGGGTACGTTTAGTTTCCGCATTGCCGCCTTGGCAGCGACTTTATCGCCCATCATGCGAATGTTTTCGGGTTTGGGGCCGATGAAAACAAACCCGGAATTTTCCACCCGTTCGGCAAAATCAGCGTTTTCAGATAAAAATCCGTAGCCTGGATGGATGGCTTGTGCATCCGTGACTTCTGCCGCGCTGATGATGGCCGGAATATTCAGATAACTATCTTTGGATGCGGCCGGTCCGATACAAACCGATTCATCGGCGAGCATGACGTATTTTGCGTCGGAGTCGGCTTCCGAATGCACGGCCACGGTTTTGATGCCCATCTCACGGCAGGCGCGCTGAATGCGCAAGGCAATCTCGCCACGATTCGCAATCAGAATTTTTTCAAACATTGCCCCGGGGCGGAGCTTGTTGCCGAATACCGCCATAACAAATCCTCGCGATTATTCGATGATAAAAAGAGGCTGGCCGTATTCAACGGGTTGGCCGTTTTCAACCAGAATCGATTTCACCACCCCCGCTGCGTCGGATTCAATTTCATTCAACAGCTTCATCGCTTCAATAATGCAAAGGGTCTGGCCTTTGGTGACGGTTTGGCCGATTTCGACAAACGACGAAGAGCCGGGTGATGGCGAACGATAAAAAGTACCGACCATAGGTGATTTGAGGGTGTGGCCGGTCGGCGCAGGTGGGGTCGGCACGCCAACGGTGGCGGCGGGCGCCGCAACTGCGACTGGCGCTGGTGCCTGCATCATCATCGGCATCTGGCCAAAATTTTGGACGCCGTGGCGGCTGATTCTGACCTTCTCCTCGCCCTCGGTAATTTCCAGTTCCGAGATGCCTGATTCTTGCACCAGGTCAATCAGTGTCTTTATTTTGCGTAAGTCCATTTTTCTCTCTCCTACTGTGGCGTGGCGATCGGTGTCGCCAACATATTGTTTTTGGCCGCGACGCCCTCTGTATGGGAGGGCAGGAAGCCGTTTCTAAACGAAGTGGAATTGCCAGGGTTTAGCGCGACAAATGCCTGATTGCGGCGCTGAGCGCGAATTCATAGCCGCTTGCCCCAAGGCCGCAAATGACGCCCACCGCCTTGTCTGACAGATAGGAATGCTGACGAAAGGGCTCACGCGCATGTACATTTGACAAATGAATTTCGATAAAAGGAATGTTCACCGCCAACAAGGCATCCCGCAAAGCGATGCTGGTATGGGTAAAGGCACCCGGATTGATGACGATAAAACCAACAGCGTCGGCCTTGGCGGTGTGGATGCGGTTAATGAGGTCGCCTTCACTGTTGGTTTGGAAGGAAACACAACCGAACCCTGCGCCGCTCGCGATTTTAAGCAAACGATTGTCAATATCGGCCAACGTGTCGGTCCCATAAACATCGGGCTCCCGGCTGCCGAGCAGATTAAGGTTCGGCCCATGAAGAATGAGGATGCTTTTCATGGCGGTAGTTTGCCAGAATTTAGATGAAATTACCTAACAAATCGCCGAAGTTGATAACCTGACGGTCAGGAAACTGCTGCCAATTTGAAGAATTGAATAGTCCGCATCAGAATAAGGCATTTGGCGAACTTGGTTTGGTGTAAAACAGGACAAACCAGCGTATGTTCGTTGCATATTTGCCGAAGATAGGCGTAATTGCAACAAAAAGTCCGACTATTTTTAATTTTCAAGGTGGCGGTTAATGAGTGCCTCGAGATCAGACTCAATAACGACACCAAGTTTGGTCATTAAAATATCACCTCGACTGGTCAGCACGACCGTGTAAGGCAGTAAGCCCAAGCGATTTCCAGTGCGCTTTGAGAATTCTAGTGCACGAATTTCATCGGCGAGGATTGGGTAGTTAATTCCGAGCTTTTGGCCGAATTTAGCCGAATTTGACGCAGAATCGGCGGCGATGCCAACAATTTGTAAACCTTTTGCGGCGTATTTTGACTGCAGGCGAATCAAAATTGGTATTTCTTCGATACACGGCGCACACCAGCTCGCCCAAAAATTAAGCACCAATAGTTTATTACTCCATTGGCCAATTGACTGCGGCCGGCCATCTAGGTCAGGAAGGCTGGTTGAATAAATGACTGAAGCCGTCGCTGCGGATCCGGCCGCGACGGTTTTGGTGACCTCAGGCTGATTTTCCAAGCGGCCGATCAATAGGGCGGCGAGCACCAAAAGGCTAATTACCGTCAATCCAAAGCCAATAAATAATGCCGCTTTTTTAGGCACGGTCAATGCCTTCCGAAGTCAGGCCATTCATAACAGGACTCCAGTGCCCAAAACTGCTCGTATTGGTAGCCTCATTTGGCGGGTAACGATTTTGCCGGGTCAAAAGACGGCGCGAGTGATTTGCCGGATGGGTTCGACGGGCTGGATTGCGTCGGACGCTGCGCCTGCCCAAATCGTAAAGTTGTTTCATTTTGCGGGTTAATCCAATTGTCCGCTGCTGTGGACAACTGCAACGGCAGCAAAAATTCGTGGCTAAGTGGCGGGTAACAAATTTCAGCGATCGCACATCCCTGGGAAACCAGTGCGACTTTGATCTTGGCTGGTGCCGGCTTGTCGGTTGGCAGACTAATCTGGAATCGGCTCAGGTCGGCCAATATCGTTACGTTCGATTCAAACACTTCGACTCTGCCAAAAGTAGGGTCATCAACGGCCTTGCCATTGGGAATCGACAGGGCAAGCAAGGTGTTGACCTTTGCCGCAGACGCTTTACTGACAGCGAGCGCAGATTTTTTGTCCGTTGCCGCTGGCGGTATTGCGGGGGTAGTGTGATCGATTAGTTCTACACGCAATCGGTCGCGATACAGGTAAAAGCCGGGGCGGATGGCAAACGAAATTTCTGCAGTAAAACGGTCGCGAATGCGTATTTTTGGGCGAAATACATCGCGTGGATCGATATCGTCCATGGCTGGTTGCTGCTCCGTCGACCCTATGGGTGCCGACGACGTAGACAGCGGTTCAGTCGCAATACCCATGCGATAACTGCACAATACCAACAAAGCGAGCGCTAACTTTGCCCATCCAGATGTACCCTGCTTGATCATTTTTCTTGTTTCCGGTTGATTGCCAATGGAGATGTTTCGTCAACAGCTGACATTGCTGTTCGAGCAAAATTCAACAAATATTTCGGTTGGCCGGTAATGGAGTGGCCGAGCAAAAAATCTTTGGGAACGAGTCGCGTCCAGGCTCGGTCGAACGGACGTGCAAAGGCTATCGTCGCTGGGGAGCATAATTGGCAATTCGGATGCCGCTGTTGTAAATGGCGCAAATAGACTCATTTATTGTTTGTTGTGTTTGTCCAAACCCATCAAAATAGGATCCATCATGCGGTTTTTAATTCTTGCTATTTTAGTCGGGTTTCCGTTGACCGAAGCTGCGGTTTTGTACAAACTCGCCGCAGGCGAGGATGGCCACGCCGGCTGGGTTTTGGCGTGGGTCATATTTGCGGCCATTGCCGGTGTGGTATTAATTAAACAGGCGCGGTTTTCCTTAATTGCACGTCTCGGCCAGGCTCTGTCTCAGGGGCAATTTTCAATCGCCGCATTGATCGACAGTTTCCGCGCCGTCATCGCCGGATTGTTACTCATATTCCCCGGCGTGATTTCCGATATGCTGGCATTCATAATTTTGCTCATACCGATTCGAGAGCCGGCGTTTGCGCGTGCAGCGGGCGTGGCAATGGATCCGGCCTCAAATAGAACTTCACCCGCTCCACCAGGCTCACCAGCCAGTGATCGCGTGATCGAGGGTGAATTTCGCCGCGAACGTTAACGTATTGCCAACCGGTTCACAACGAGATTGGCAGCAGCAAACAGTTCAGCGCGGTACAGCAGACGTGCGCGGCGTCTTGGCAAGAAACGCTTGAATCGTTGGGTAGGCCAAATTTAGCTTGAGCATGGTTTTCATCCGCACATTTTGAATGCGCCTTGATTCATTCAGAAACGATGCGGTGACAGGGTTGACGCGGGCTAAAAATTCCGTCCGCGACACGCGGGAAGGCCGGTCGATTTGAAAATGATCGGCCAGCAAATCAAGATAGTCGCCGACCTTCAAATCGCTGTCATCCACCACGTTTAATATTTGATTGTTGGTCAGCGCCATCGCTGCCATACACGCCGCGGCCAAATCGTCGGCATGAATATGATTCGTATAAGAATCTTCGTTGGTAAAAATGGACGGGGTTCCGGATCGAATGCGATCCAACGGTAGCCGTTCAATCGCGTAAATGCCCGGTGCACGCAGGATGATCAAATTGACCTCGTGCATGGCGGCCCACGCTTGTAAACATTGTTCGGCATCGACCCTGCGTTTGGCGCGGTCTGTTTGTGGATTGAGCGGACGGCTTTCATCAATGATCGCGCCCGCGCAGTCGCCATACACGCCGGTGGTGCTGATGTAGATGAGTTGTTTGAGGTGGTTGGTTGGCGAGGACACCAAGCCAGCTGTTAATGCAGAAATTAAATTGCGGGTATGGATGTCTTCCTGACCGGTACCGGGCGGGGGCGCAAAATGGAAAATGACCTCGAATTGGTTGGCTTGATGGCACAGCGTCGAAAGGCTGGTCAAATCGGCAAGATCGCCATACAAATGGCTTGCGCCAAGCAAATCGGCAGCGGTGCTGCGTTGTGGGTTGCGAATCAATGCGGTGACCGAATATTCAGGGGTGAATAGCCTTGTTAACCGCTTGCCGATGTCACCAAAGCCTGAAATAAGTATTTGGATTGCTTGTACCGGCACGATTTTAGATTTGGAAATTTTATGGTTTTGTATAATTAATTGCATGTTATATTGTTAACGTCTGTTAATTGCTGATTGGGCGTTTCACCCACAGCGCTCGTCTTTTCATTCCACAGACAACAATTAGTTTTTTCATCAATTTTCAAAATACAATCATATTGGTGCCGCCATGAATAGACGCAATTTTCTTCGTGACACAATCATTCCAGCAGCCATCGTGGGTACCGCGTGTCTTCCAGCCATCGCGTTTGAGCAAACACCTGATGAACCAATGAGCGGTGCTCAACTACTAATAATTTTGCAGACGGCAGAAAGCGCCTTAAATGGGTTACCTCCACCAGGCACTTTAACGCTCAACTCATTTGCAGAAGTAGAAGCAACAATTAGACAAACGGCTGGAGAGTCGGAAGTGAATATGTTCAAAGATGGCTTCTTTGGATTGGGAGACGCAGCGAATTGGGCCGGAGCATGTGCAGGTGGAGGTATTTTGGGGCAAACTCGCTTAACGCGAGCCGGCACGATCGCGTTGGCGCGGGTTTGTATTGGTTTTGGGTGGTCGTTCATGATCGGCTGGAATGCGGGAACTGTTATTTATGTTGTCACGACCAATAGTTGGCTTTACTATCGGACTCCACGGGTTGCAGGCAGTTAACTATTGATGGAATAGTGAATTTTATGAAAGGTCGAAAATGATTAATTTTCCGGTAACCATGAGCTTTCTCAGAAAGCACGAAACGGCCATTTTCTTTTTTCTAGCCGGCTTTTTCGTTGCGCGGACTCCTGAGATATTTGCAAAATTGATTTTGGGCGCTGATTTTTTGATTAAGATTTCAGGTCAAGGTGATGTAGTGCTAATTACCCTTTATATCTTGCCAGCTTTATTGGTCGCTATGTTGGCGGTAGTTGCATACCGAGCAGAACGTCATAAGCTTTTGCAAGAAAATGCAGAAGACAACAATGAATTGCACATTTCGTAATTTAAATTCCACTTGCTGCTTTGCGGCTGCACGCAAATTCTTAAATCGACTTAAACTGAATTTGCATTCATAACACTTTCAACAAGCTAAGACCGGAACCAAGGACTACGCTGAGAATAAATCCGCGACACGAAATTTAAACCGTAATAAAACAAAAAAGGCACCGAATCGGCGCCTTTTTTGTTTTATTACCTCGGATCGGATTCGCCTTTGTCATTCGGTCAAAGTATAGTGGACGCCTTCAACATCTGCCCCACCTCTTTGCCTTATGGCACCATCGAAATTGAAATATGTCTACTGAATTTACCATTACCCTGCAACCGTCCGGCCACACGTTTACTGCCCAATCCGACGAATCCGTTTTAGACGCCGCACTCCGCCAGGGAATCGGCCTGCCTTATGGTTGCCGCAATGGCGCCTGTGGATCGTGCAAAGGTAAACTTATTTCCGGAGACTTTGACTACGGCCAATATCAGGAACGGACATTACGTCCTGAAGAAAAAGCCGCCGGAAAGGCGCTGTTTTGTGTGGGCAAAGCGTGCTCCGATTTAACCTTGGAGGTTAAGGAAATAGGTGGCACCGGTGATATTCAGATTCGTACCCTGCCGTGCCGGGTCGAGAAGGTTGAAAAACCGGTTGCTGATGTGGCGCTGTTATCCCTCAAATTGCCGGCCCAGGAACGATTGCAATATTTGGCGGGTCAATACATTGATGTTTTGCTCAAGGATGGGAAACGCCGCAGTTTCTCCATCGCCAATGCACCGCACCTGGACCAAAATGTCGAGCTGCACATCCGCCACATTCCAGACGGACAATTCACCAGTTTTGTCTTCAATGAAATGCGCGACCGGGCGATTTTGCGATTCGAAGGTCCGCTGGGTACGTTTTTTTTGCGCGAAGACTCAGACAAGCCGATCATCTTTGTTGCCGGTGGTACCGGTTTTGCGCCGATCAAGGCGATGTTGGAGCACGCATTTTTTAAACACTTTGACCGGGAAATGGTTCTGTACTGGGGCTGTCGAAGTCAAGATGATTTGTACATGGCCGCATTGCCAGCACAATGGGCCAGAGAGTATCCGCACTTTACGTTTATCCCGGTTTTATCGGACGCCAAAGCGGAGGATAATTGGCTGGGACGAAGTGGATTTGTTCATCAAGCGGTCGTGGATGATTTTGACTCGCTTGCTGGATATCAAATTTATGCGTGCGGTGCACCGGTGATGATCGATACCGCCAAAAAAGCGTTTCTTGAGCGTAATCTGCCTGAAGAAGAATTTTTCGCGGATTCATTCACCTATTCAACCGAACCCCATTAGCAGTTCAATTTTTTCGAATTACCTTGGCGGCAATTTTTCAGGAGACAAAAATGATCAAAGCAGGCGACACACTACCTAACGGCACTCTCAGCGAATTTATTGCAGTTGAAACAGCAGGCTGTGCGCTGGGCCCAAATAATTTTCAAGTGAACGATTTGGTGAAAGGCAAAAAAATCGTTATTTTTGGCCTGCCCGGCGCGTTCACGCCCACTTGCTCGGCGCAACACGTACCCGGTTATCTTGCCCATTACAACGATTTCAAAGCTAAAGGGGTCGATGAAATTTGGTGTGTTTCCGTCAATGACGCGTATGTAATGGGCGCTTGGGCGAAGGACCAAAACGTCGGCGCGAAAATTCGTATGTTGGGTGATGGTGCCGCTGCCTGGACCAAGGCGCTCGGTTTGGAACTTGACCTGTCCGCCAAAAATTTTGGTTTGCGTATGCAACGTTGTGCGATGGTGGTCGACAACGGCGTTGTCAAATCGGTACATGTTGAGGCGGGCGGCAAGTTCGAAGTGTCCGACGCCAAATCGATGTTGGCACAGGTTTAAAAAATGTCGCAACCGGCCATCTTTATCGACGGTGAACACGGCACCACGGGCCTGTTGATTCGTGAGTTGTTGCTGGCGCGTGGTGGCATCGAGGTGGTCAGTATCGCGGCGGACAAACGCAAGGATTTGAACGAACGCAAGCGGTTGCTGAATGCGGTGGATTTGGCCGTTTTGTGTTTGCCTGATGACGCGGCGCGTGAATCGGTGGCAATGATTAACAATGCCAACACCCGTGTGCTCGATGCATCCACTGCGCATCGGGTTTTGCCGGACTGGACGTTTGGCTTTGCCGAATTGGATCGTCATCAGGCGCAACACATCCGCCAATCGCGGCGGGTCGCCAATCCAGGTTGTTGGTCCACATGTTTTATCGCGTTGGTCAAACCGTTGATTGATGCCGGTCTGATGCCGGCTGATTTTCCGATTACCGCCTGGGGGGTATCCGGTTATTCCGGTGGCGGGCGGCAAATGATCGAAGACTTTGAGGCGTCAACCAATCAGACCAAATTTATCGCCTATGGCTTGGCTTTGGCCCACAAACATTTGCCGGAGATGCAGAAGTTCACGGGATTAAATCGCGCCCCCCTTTTTACACCTTCCGTGGGTAATTTTCGCCAGGGTATGTTGCTACAGGTGCCGGTGAATTGCTGGGCGCTGCCAAAAAAAGTGAGTGGACAGCTGTTGCGCGACACACTCGCCGCCCATTACTCAGGATGTTCCAATGTTGATGTCCAGCCGTACAGCAGTCAGCCACCGGCCGAGATCAATCCTGAAGCCCTCAACGATACCAATCGTCTTGAGTTATTTGTTTTTGATAATGCAAAAAGTGAGCAGGCGATATTGCTGGCGCGACTCGATAACCTCGGCAAGGGTGCCGGTCGTGCCGCGTTGCAAAATATTGAGCTTATGTTAGGGCTGGTGCCCTAACAGTTTGTTGAAATTTTGCTGCGCTCGGTGATGCGGCGTTGGCAAGCGGCTCAAAATCCTCATGTATACCGCATACATTCCGGTTTTTCGCCGCTTTCCGCCTTGCCTGACCTTCGCTCGCGACGAATTTCAACAAACTGCTAACCTGCATATAAAAATAAAACTCGCCTATTTGCGGGTGAGTTGAGCCATAAATGTCTCAAAGCGGGCGTCAGTAGCTGAGTTTCAATTTTTGAAGGTGGTGATCACCGGTGTGTGATCCGATGGCCGCTCAAGTTTGCGGGGCGCGACATCTATCACCGAGCCGCTGGTCGCCGCCGCCAAATTCTTAGTTAACAAAATGTGATCAATACGCATGCCCAGATTACGTCTGAAGCCATGCATCCGATAATCCCACCAGGTAAAGCTTTTTTCGGGTTGTTCAAACATTCGAAAACTGTCGGTGAGGCCAAGTTCAATCAAGCCAAAAAAATGTGCACGCTCGGCATCGGTGCATAAAACCTGCCCCGCCCATGCCGCCGGGTCATGGGTGTCGCGGTCTTCCGGCGCGATGTTGTAATCACCCAATAAAGCGACATCGCCGAAGGTGGCGATTTCATTGGCCATATAAGAGCGCAACGCGGTCAGCCAGGCCAGTTTGTATTGATACTTGTCCGAGTCGACACTCTGGCCGTTGACGATGTAAACATTCACAATCCGCACGCCGTTGATGGTTGCGGCGATCACACGTTTTTGTGGGTCGTCAAAATCGGGCATGTCGCGGCTGATGTCTTCAGGCTTGGCGCGGGACAAGATGGCCACGCCGTTGTATGTTTTTTGACCATTAAAAACCGCGAAATAGCCGGCGTCTTCAATTGCCGCCGATGGAAATTTGCTGTCTTCCAATTTCAGCTCTTGTAGACACAACACATCGACGGGGGAGGTCTTCAGCCACTCAAGCACATGTGGCAGTCGTACATTTAGCGAGTTGACGTTCCAGGTGGCAATATCCATAAACCGTCCTATACCGCGAGTTTCATGCCGTAGTGGCGCAACAGGTGGGCAATTTCCGGTGGTCGACCGCGAAAGGCGATAAACGACTCCATCGCGCCACGACTGCCGCCACGCGCCAGCACCTCACGGCGAAAACGCGTACCCGTTTCACGGCTGAGCACGCCCGCTTCTTCAAAGGCCGCAAAGGCATCGGCGGATAACACTTCCGCCCACTTATAGCTGTAATATCCGGCCGCGTACCCACCGCCGAAAATATGCGTAAAGGCGTGCGGCATGCGATTGAATTCTGGATAGGGCACCACCGCCACTGCAGTGCGTACACGCGTCACCAAGTCGAGAATATTTTCCCGATGAAAATCGAAATCGGTATGGGCAAGCATATCCAGCGTGGCAAACTCAAGCTGCCGCACAAATCCCATGCCGCTTTGAAAATTCTTGGCGGCGTTCATTTTGTCGAACAATTCACGTGGTAACGGCTCGCCCGTTTCAATGTGCGCCGTCATGTGTCGTAATACATCCCACTCCCAGCAAAAATTTTCCATAAATTGCGATGGCAATTCGACTGCGTCCCACTCCACACCGCGAATGCCGGACACGGACAACTCGTCCACCTCCGTCAACAGCTGGTGCAGGCCGTGGCCAAATTCATGAAAAAGCGTGATGACATGGTTGTGGGTGAATAACGCGGGACGCGGGTTGTCGTCGCGGCCTACAGGCGCGGGAAAATTGCAGGTCATGTACGCGACCGGATGTTGAATACCGCCGGCGATTTTTCGCCGGTTGATGGCGTCGTTCATCCAGGCACCGCCGCGCTTGTTTGGGCGCGCATACAGATCGAAATAGAACTGACCGATTAAATTGCCGTTTGCATCCATGACGTCATAAAACGAAACATCGATGTGCCAGGTTTCGGCCGTTGACTTGATGAAGGTCACACCATAAATGGCTTCCACCACCCGGAACAATCCGGCGATAACATTTTTTTCCTGGAAATATTGCTTCACGTCGTTATCTGAAAAGGCGTAACGCTGCTCGCGCAATTTCTCGGAAACAAATGGCACATCCCAGGCATGAATGTCCGCCAGCCCCAAGTGGTCGTTGGCAAACGCGACCATATCCCGCCAATCGTTTTCTGCAAACGGTTTTGACTTCGCCGCCATCTCGCCCAAAAATTTGATAACGACTTTGGGGCTTTGTGCCATTTTTGGCGCGAGCGAAACCTCTGCGTAATTTTTGTAACCCAGCAGTGCAGCCGACTCCGCCCGCAATTGCAAAATTTGCCTGATGATGTCGGTGTTGTCCCGTTTGATATCGGCACCCAATTCGGACGCACGGGTGACAAAAGCCTGATAGAGGGTGGCGCGCAACGGCTGATGCGCTGCAAATTGCATGACCGGCATATACGACGGCGCGTGCAGGGTAAATTTCCAGCCGCTCAAATTGTCTTGTTGGGCGGCCGCTCGCGCCGCATCAACACAATCTGCGGGCAAGCCTGCGAGCTGACTTTCATCGGTCACCACATGGCAAAAATCATTGGTGGCATCCAATACATGATCATTAAACGTGGACATCAAGGTCGACAAAGCCTCCTGAATGGCCATAAAGCGCACTTTATTTTCGTCGGTCAGTTCTGCTCCGCCGAGCCGAAAGTCGCGAATTTGATTATCAAGCACACGTATTTGTGCGGCGCTCAACGACAACTTTTCTGCACAGGCGCGAATCTGTTTGTATTTGCCGAATAAGGATTCGTTTTGTGAAAGTGACGACCAAAATTGGGTGACAACCGGCAACATATTGTTATAGGTGTCACGCAAGGCCGGCGAATTCACCACGGCATTCAGGTGCGCCACCATTCCCCACGCGCGTGACAATTTTTCAGTCACGTTTTCAAGCGGGGTAATGATATTGGCCCAGGTCGGTACATCGGTCGAGGTGGTAATCGCGGCAACACATTGCTCTGACTCGGCAATCAGTCCGCTGATGGCCGGCTGCACCAAGCCAGGTTGAAATGATTGAAAACGCGGCAGGCTGGAAAAATCGAGCAGACTATTCATGATCAAGTTCCAAAAAAAAGTGGCACGAGCTTCGCCGCTACGCCGAATAAACGATTCGTCCGGCGCAAATGGTAAGGTCCACCCGGCCCTGTAACTCCCGGCCCAGATAGGGTGTGTTTTTGCCATGTGATACCAGCGTTTCGCGGGTCACCGCCCAAAATGCGCGCGCGTCAAAAATGCACACATCGGCAGGTTTGCCCACAGCAAAACGTCCCTGTGTTTTATTGAGCACGTCGGCTGGATGCATGCTGATTTTTGCCAGAGCCGTTACCAGCGGGACTTCTGCCTGTTCGGCCCATTTCAACGTAAGGGGCAACAGCATTTCCAAGGCGGACGAGCCGGGGGTGGCTTCGCCGAACGGCACATTCTTTTCGCTGTCGTCGGTTGGTGTGTGATCCGAACAAATTGCATTAATGGTGCCGTCGATTACCCCGGCCGACAAGGCATCACGATCGGCCGGTGCGCGCAACGGCGGAGAAAACCGATAGTGCGAGTCGAAGTAACCGATATCACGATCGGTGAGCAGCAGATGATGGATGCCCACGTCCGCCGTCAACGGCAGACCGTCGGCCTTTGCCCGGCGTACCAGCGCCACACCCGCCGCCGAAGAGAGTCGTGCCAAATGTACCTTGGCACCGGTTTCGCGCATGAGCGTGGTGATGGTGGCGATCGCCACGGTTTCTGCACTGACCGGAATGCCCGCCAAACCCAGACGTGTGGCCACTTCGCCGTCGTGGGCGAATCCGCCTTTGGCCAGATGGGCATCTTCCGGACGCAGCCAAATGGTGAAGCCGTAGGTGGCCGCATATTGCATCGCGCGGAACAGGACGGCGGTATCGGCAATCGGTCGGTCTGCTTGGAAAAAACCAATACATCCGGCTTCGGTCAGCTCCAACATTTCCGATAATTTTTCGCCTTTTAGTCCGGCTGTGAGTGCGCCGAGCGGATAAATGCGCGCTTGATTGAGCGTCCAACCGCGACGTTTCAACATTTCAACAAGGCCGGGTTCATCGAGCACCGGTTCGGTGTCGGGGGGGCAAACCAGCGTGGTGACCCCGCCCGCCGAGGCGGCCATTAATTCTGTTTCGAGCGTGGCTTTATGTTCATGGCCGGGCTCGCGTAAGCGTGCGCTTAAATCAACCAAGCCGGGGGCGACAATCTTGCCGGTTGCATCAATAATTTTGTCGGCGATAAACTCACGAGGGGCGACACCGATGCCGGCGATTTTGTCATCCGCCAGATACAGGTTCACGATTTCATCCCGTCCCGACGCCGGGTCGATCATGCGTCCGTTGCGAATCTCTAACTTCATGCTGCGTCTCCCGCGTGCCCGCCGTTGCTGCCACCACCACTCACCATCGACATAACCGCCATTCGCACGGCGATACCAAAAGTGACCTGCGGCAAAATCACCGCCTGGCGTCCGTCGGCAATGGTTGACTCAATTTCCACGCCGCGATTCATCGGCCCTGGATGCATGACAATGGCATCGGGCTTGGCGCGCGATAATTTCTCGGCGGTTAAGCCATAACTCTTGTAGAACTCCTGTCCGCTGGGCAGCAGTGGTCCGTCCATCCGTTCGTTTTGTAAACGCAGCATCATCACCACATCGCAACCTTCGAGGCCGCGCTTCATGTCGTGATAAACCGACACACCCAATCGTGCACAATCGGTGGGGATTAATGTTTTGGGGCCGATCACGCGCACATCCGGACAGCCCAACGTGGTCAGGGCGTGAATGCCCGAGCGCGCCACGCGTGAATGCAAAATATCGCCGACGATCGCGACACTCAAATTGTGGAAGGACTTTTTGAAATGACGTATGGTGTACATGTCAAGCAGCCCTTGGGTAGGATGGGCATGACGACCGTCACCGGCATTGATTACCGCCACATTTGGCCGCACCCGGTTGACATGCTGCGCAATCAGGTGCGCCGCACCGGATTGCGCGTGGCGCACCACAAACATATCCGCATCCATCGCGGTTAGATTGTCGATGGTGTCGATTAACGATTCGCCTTTTTTGGTCGATGATGCATCGATGTTCAGATTGATCACGTCGGCCGATAATCGTTTGGCGGCAATTTCAAAGGTGGTGCGGGTGCGGGTGGAATTTTCAAAAAATAAATTGAAGACAGACTTGCCACGCAGCAGCGGCACCTTTTTGACGTCGCGATCGCCCACGGAAACAAATTGGTCGGCAGTATCGAGAATACTTTCGATAATTGTTTTTGGCAGCCCCTCGGTTGTCAGCAGGTGGCGCAGCTTTTTGTCGGACGTCAATTGTGGATTGGCGGTGAGCATTAGTGGGTACCCTTGGGCTTTTTACACGTCACGAATTTCGAACCGCAGCGCGTTATTTTCGTTGGTCAGCGCGAGAATTTGTTTGTTATCCAATGGCATGGACATCGCCACATAATCGGGTTGAACCGGCAGGGCGCGACCGCCGCGGTCGATCAACACCGCCAGCTTGACACTGGCGGGCCGGCCGAAGTCAAAAATTTCGTTCATGGCGGCCCGGATGGTGCGTCCGGATTGCAATACATCGTCAACCAGCAAAATATGACAGCCATCTACTGCAAAGCCGATTTCCGTTGATTTGGTTTGCGGGTGTAATCCGCGCCGGCCAAAATCGTCACGGTGCAACGTTACCGCCAAGGTCCCATATTGGTTGGCACCGAGTAGTGTTGCCAGTTGTTCCGCCACCCACGCACCACCGGTGTGAATGCCCACGATTTGGGTTCCCGCAGCAAGCGGGCCGATTTTTTCGGCGAGGGTACGAATCATGTTATCGGCATCAAGCTGCATGGTTGACCCTCTTTTGATCGTCCAGCCACGACTGCAAAATAATTTGCGCCGCGACTGCGTCGATTTTTTCTTTTTGGTTGCGGCCTTTAACGCCTTTTTCCGCCAGCAATACGGCGGCCTCGGTCGAGCTCAGGAATTCGTTGATATACGCCACCGGCAATTTAAAATTTTCCGTCAGGCGATTGCCGAATTTTTTCGCCAGATGGGCGATCGGATGGGGTTCACCATTACGATAAGCGGGTTCACCCACCACAAACTGTACCGGCTGCCAAGCGCGCACCAAGTTGCCGACGGCGGATAAACGATCAACATTCGATTCAGCGTGAATGGTGGTTAACGCACTGGCCACACCGATCGACACACTGCCAATGGCCACGCCGATCCGTTTTTCGCCAAAGTCGAATCCCATAATCGTGGCATGGGGATCAGGGCCGGCCATGTCAGGCGTGACCAACACTATCCGACAACATTTCCGGGCGAACGCCAAGTTTGAGCATGGCGGCAATCAGTTTTTCTTCGTCGGGCAAATTAAAAATCAGATTGGCATCGGCCTCAACGGTCAACCATCCGTTGAGCATAATTTCTTCTTCCAATTGGCCCGCTTCCCAACCGGCATAACCGAGTGCCACCAACACTTTGGCTGGTCCGGTACCTGCGGCAATGGCCTCAAGAATATCCTTGGAGGTGGTCATGCCAATTTCGCGGTCAATTTTTAAGGTGGAGTGCCAATCGCCAAGCGGCTGATGCAGCACAAAACCGCATTCCACCTTGACCGGCCCACCAAAATGCACCGGCTCGAGGCTCAACAGATCGTCGTTTAGCGGAATATTGACCTGTTCAAACAGGTGGCCGACGCTGATATCGATCGGCTTATTGATGACCAAACCAATTGCGCCGCGCTCAGAGTGCTCACATATATAAGTGAGGGTGCGGGAAAAATGCGGGTCGACCATGGCGGGCATGGCGATCAATAAATGGTTGGTGAGATTGATGGTCTGCATCAGGCTCAACATTTTACGTGAATGTCGATTTGCACGCTATCATTTCCCGATGCAAACGATTCTTTTCTGGTTTCGCCGCGATTTAAGGGCAAACGATAACGCCGGCCTTTTCCTGGCCCTCCAAGCCGCAAAAAAAGTCCATTGCGTGTTTGTTTTTGATCGTGAAATTCTTGATGTCTTACCGACAAAGGCGGATCGACGGGTCGAATTTATCCGGGAGTCGGTGGTTGCATTGCAGTTGAAATTGCGGGAAATGGGCGGCGACCTGATGGTGCGATATGGGCATGCCACGGCGCTGATTCCGGCGTTGGCGGCAGAATTAAATGTTGACGCAGTGTATGCCAACACCGACTACGAGCCGGGTGCCATATCGCGTGATAACAATGTGGCGGTCGTATTGCAGGCGCAAAACATTGGTTTTGAGTCATTCAAAGACCACGTTATTTTTGAAAAAAACGAAATACTCACGCAAGCCGGCAAACCTTTTAGTGTATTTACGCCGTACAAAAACGCATGGCTGAAAAAAATTGACAATACGTTTTTGCAGCCGTTCCAAGTTGAACGATATCAAGCCAATTTGGCCGCGCTCAGGCGAGCGGCTGAAGTGCCGCCATCTCTTGAGTCGATGGGCTTCGAACGCACCAATATCGGGTCATTGCTGGCATTCGGTATGGCGGGCGCGGCCACACTGCGCGACGTTTTTATCAAGCGGTTGGCAGACTACAAAGACAAGCGTGATTTTCCGGCAGTCAAAGGGGTGTCGTATCTCAGCATCCACAATCGTTTCGGCACAATTTCGATTCGTGAACTCGCCACTATTGCCCACACCGAGACCCTGAAGCGAAAAAATATCGGCGCTGAAACGTGGCTGGCAGAACTCATCTGGCGTGACTTTTATGCGCAGATTTTGTGGCATAACCCGCATGTGGTGAATCGGACTTACAAGCCAATCTACGCGGCTCTCAAGTGGCAGAATGATGCACAACTGTTCAGCGCATGGTGTCAGGCTCGCACCGGTTATCCGATCGTTGATGCTGCCATGCGCCAGATCAACCAGACCGGCTATATGCACAATCGTCTGCGCATGATTGTTGCCAGTTTTCTGACCAAAGATTTATTGGTCGATTGGCGTTGGGGTGAAAAATATTTCGCCGACCACCTCAATGATTTTGATCTCAGCGCCAACAATGGTGGCTGGCAATGGGCGGCCTCCACCGGTTGTGACGCGCAGCCGTATTTCCGCATATTCAATCCGGTCACACAAAGTCAACGTTTTGATCCGCAGGGCCGATTCATTCGTCAATATTGTCCCGAGCTGCAGAACATCCCGGATAAATTTATTCATGCACCATGGACGTTGCCACCGCTTGAGGCGCAAGAAATCAATTTTGTGATCGGCCGCGATTACCCTGCGCCGGTGGTGGATCACGCAGTACAACGTGACCAGGCGCTGGCGATGTATAAAGCGGTGCGCGGGTAAATCAATGAATAGAGAAAAATGGTAAAAATCAATCGGGGGGCGGGCGTTTCCAGACAAAAACGCCTGAAAACGCCCGCCGATATTAGACTTTTGTCTTTCAATCGATTCTTAGCAATTGCCGTCCGTGCTCCACACTGATGCTGCTAGACTCGCATCAAATTCCCACGGCCCATGCTCATGACTAACCAGCTCTTCTTTGGCGACAATCTGCAAATACTGCGTGATCACGTTGGCGATGAATCAGTCGACCTCATCTATCTCGATCCGCCGTTTAATTCCAAGCGCGATTACAACCTGCTCTTCAAAACGCCGAAAGGCCACGAGTCTGACGCGCAGATCACCGCCTTTGAAGATACTTGGCACTGGGGCGGGCAGGCGCAGGACGAGTTCCGTGAGCTCGAAAAATCGATGAATACTGATGTCGCCGAGATGATGCGCGCGCTGCGTCAGTTCCTCGGTGAGAACGATATGATGGCCTATCTCACGATGATGGCTAATCGCCTAATTGAAATGCATCGCGTCTTAAAGCCAACGGGGAGCTTGTATTTGCACTGCGACCCGACGGCAAGTCACTATTTGAAGATTGTGCTAGACGGCGTGTTCGGAAAAGAAAATTTCAGAAATGAAATCTCGTGGAAGCGTTCAAGTGCTCACAGTGACACTAAACAAGGAATGAAGCGATGCGGAAAAATCCGTGACGTAATTTTTTGGTATACGAAGGGTAGTAAATACAAATGGAATACTCAGTTCACCCCTTATTCAAAAGAGTATCTGGAGAACGAATATCGTCACGCTGATGAGAGCGGCAGAAATTACAAGGAGATGGACTTAACCGCAGCGAAGCCAGGAGGTGATACTCAATACGAATGGCGCGTCAAAAGAATTGCATTGCCAGGGCGGCGCTGGGAAGCCGACATCAATGACGAATACCTATCTCCGAAAAAGGGATACTCGTATTCCTCTGTTTTTCCTTACTCGGGGCGAATTTGGGCATATTCTAAAGAAAACCTTTTGGAATTCGCGAAAGGTGGGCGGTTGATTCATCGCGAAACTGGCATGCCACGCCTAAAGTTGTTCGCAGATGAAATGCCTGGTATTCCATTGCAAGATGCATGGGACGATATATCGCCAGCATCTGGTGGAGAGTATCTTGGCTATCCAACCCAGAAACCGCTTGCGCTTCTCGAACGCATCATCAGCGTCTCGTCCAACGAGGGGGATGTGGTTCTTGATCCATTCTGCGGATGCGGTACGGCGCTGGATGCGGCTCAAAAATTAAACCGTAACTGGATCGGCATCGACATCACGCATTTGGCGGTGTCGCTCATCGAGAAGCGTTTGAAAAATCGTTACCCAGCTCTCAACAAAAAAGGCGCGTTTGTCGTTGAAGGTGTGCCGCAGGATTTCGCTGGTGCGCGCGATCTAGCTGATCGCGACAAACACCAATTCCAGTTGTGGGCGTGTTCGTTGGTGAGCATGCAACCGTATCGCGGCGGCAAGAAAGGGGCGGATCAGGGCATTGATGGCTTGGGCTTTGTTGAAGTCGCCAACGGCAAAACGGAAAAAATAATTGTCTCGGTCAAAGGTGGTGAAAACGTCGGTGCCTCAATGATTCGTGATTTAAAGGGCACCGTGGAACGCGAGAAAGCGGCCATCGGGCTATTTGTCACACTCACGCCGCCAACGAAACCAATGATGACTGAGGCCGCCAGCGCGGGGCATTATGAGTCGCCTCACCACGGCGGCTTTCCACGCATTCAGATTCTCAGCATTGCCGGTATTCTGGACGGCACCGAACGGCCGCGTTGGCCAGACCTTTCGTTTGGCGAACATAACTTCAAGAAGGCGAAGGTAGAGAAAAAAACTGGCAAACAGAAGGGGTTGTTTGAGTAATCATGAGCGATCCAATGGAGCCAATTAATAAAGCGATTGCAAAAATGGCGCAGCAAATCGCAATGGGTCCGCCTCTGATGGCTTATGAGCAGTCGCTTGAGCTGATTGAAAAAGTTGAAGCAAGATTGGCCAAGCATGGGCAACGGCTACCAAAATCAGTATATAAAGCGCTTATCGTGCCACTAATGCTAATGGTTCGGGGTGTAGAGAGTATTGTTACGGAATCGATAAAGCTTTTTATCTCTCTTGCCACTATTGCCTATTTGGGCATTTTCGCTGTTGGGGTCTTGCCTGCTGAGTATTCTGCTGTCGCGAATGGTTTGCTAATACTCGCAATTGTGGTTACATCGATGATGATTATTTTCCCCGCTCCAAGCACATATTGCTCCGAAGGAATTAACTCTAAATATGTGGCAACGGTCAAAGATCAATTCACGCATTGGAGAGAAAGGAGTGCTAAGCGAGTTGAACTAGTTGCGAAAAATGTAAAGCTATTCGAAGAACGAACTCAACGGCGGCTGGTGATTTTCAGATGGTTACTTGCTGCTAGCTGGGCAGTAGTTAGCCTATTTACCGGTGAGCTGATTAAGGCAGTCACGGCTACTCCACCGCGCGCCATTGACATTGCGCCACTACTACCTTCGATTCTATTGATTGGCGCTATTTTTATATTTGTAGAAATCTACGCTAGAGGACTGGACATTGTTTACCGAAGCATTGAATTTGGCTGTAACGAAACGATTGCACAGATTGATCGATGTGAGCGACTAGAAGCGGAACAGAAGCACGGTCGATAGGTAACCCAATGATTTGGCTTCGCAAATTGGATGCTGGCTTCGCAGGGGTGATAGTTTTTAGCGAGTTGCCTTGCTTCTGGAATGCCAAGACTCCGCCAGGTGGGACATGCTGATGGGCAAAAATAAAAAATACAAACCCTAACATTGACGGGCAACTTCGAGCCAAAACACGTTAAAACGCCCGCCGATATTAGACTTTTCGTTTTAAATTCGCGCCCGCTTCGTACCAAGGCTTGGTGGCGTTGACAACCTTAACCACCACCAACATGATTGGCACCTCGATCAGCACACCGACCACGGTGGCGAGCGCCGCGCCCGACTCGAAGCCAAACAAACTGATCGCGGCTGCGACCGCGAGCTCAAAAAAATTGGACGCACCGATCAATGCCGATGGGCCCGCGACCGCGTGTTTTTCGCCGAGTCGCCGGTTCAACCAGTAAGCGAGCGAGGAATTAAAGATCACCTGGATCAGGATCGGCACAGCCAGCAAAACAATCACCAACGGCTGACGCAAAATCGCCTCGCCCTGGTACGCAAATAACAGTACTAACGTGAGCAGCAATGCGCCCGTCGACCACGGTTGGATATGCTGCATTGCCCGATCAAAGTTTTCTTGACCGCGCGCGAGCAACATCCGCCTGAGCAGCTGCGCGATTCCCACCGGAATAACAATGTAGAGCACCACAGAGGTCAGGAGCGTCGCCCATGGCACGATAATGCTGGATATGCCGAGTAATAACGCGACCAGCGGGGCAAAGGCAAACACCATGATGAGATCATTCAGCGCCACTTGCGAAAGCGTGAAATAAGGGTCACCGTTGGTCAGGCGGCTCCAGACAAACACCATCGCCGTGCACGGTGCGGCCGCCAGCAAAATCAGGCCGGCAATATAACTGTCGATTTGTTCGGCAGGCAACAGCGGCGCAAATAAATGACGGATAAACAACCAGCCCAGCAGGGCCATGCTAAACGGCTTGACCAGCCAGTTCACCACCAGCGTCACACCGATGCCACGTACATGTTGCCGAATCTGCCCAAGCGCGGCAAAGTCGATACGGATCAGCATCGGAATAATCATCACCCAGATCAGCAGACCAACCGGCAAATTCACCCGGGCGATTTCGAGTGAGCCGATCAATTTGATTCCGTCGGGCATGATCTGCCCAATTGCAATGCCAACAATAATACAAAGCGCCACCCACGCGGTCAGATAACGCTCAAAAAAATTCATCGGCGCCGGCGCGGCAACGTCATTCGCGCGGGCAGCTGGGTCGGCAGATTTCATTTGGAGTGAATTTGTTTCAGTGCATTGGTCAGCGCCAGAGGATCGAGCTTTGCTACCGGAATGTCCACCAAAAATTCAATGCGACGCTTGATCGCCAAAAAGGTCTGTTCAAACGCGGCGCGTTTTTCAGCGTCGCCGCCCGGCGTGTTTGACGGATCGGGAAATCCCCAGTGTGCGGTAGCAGGGTGGCCCAGCCATACCGGGCAAACCTCGCCAGCCGCATCATCACAGACCGTGATGATGATATCCATCACGGGACCACCCGGCACGACAAAATCATCCCACGATTTACTCTTGAACGTGGTTGTATCAAATCCCAACCGGGCGACCTTTTCGAGCGCAAATGGATTCGGTGCGGATTTGGGGTGGCTGCCGGCACTAAACGCTTGAAATTTACCCGCGCCGAGTTTATTCAACAGCGCCTCGGCCATCACCGAGCGCGCCGAATTGTGGGTACACAGAAAAAGCACGTTGAAGATACGATCAGTCACAGCACGTGCCTTTTGCTGACATGCTGGCTGGGATTGGCATTGATACTGTTGTCGAGTCCGGAACCGGTGAACAACATGCAGAAGCGGATGTTTTGACCACCGCTGTCGCCGTTGTCGTCGCTCCTGCCGTTGTTGTCTTTGCTGGTTTGCCATTGAAGGTTGGAATCGAATCCAGCGTGTGAAAACTTTCCCAGGCAATGCCGGACGGATCCATCAGCCAATATTTATCCGATCTGGCGTAGCAACAGCTGGCCCCCGTTTCCGCAATCACCGCACCGCCGGCATTCTGTAATCGCGTGTGGATATCCGCCAATTCTGATGCGTTCTCAGCTTGCAAACCCAGATGATTCACACCCGCCGCATTGCCCCGCGACGAAATGGCAAAATTAATACGCGGATCATCGAGCATCCACTTTGCGTAGTCATCCTTTTGTACATTCGGTGAGGCGCCAAACATGGCGGAATAAAAACGGGTGGATTGCGCCAGATCAGTCACGGCGACATGGACGTGAAAGCGCTTCATGCAGATCTCCTTTTTGGTGTTTTCGCTGATACAGAAGTGGTTTTTTTAGGTTTGCCACTGTCCTTGGTGAACGTGGTGGCACAACTTGCACCCGCGCAACAGTTCTCGGTCAGGTAATCAATGAGCCTGCTCATGGTGGCGAAATTGGCGGAATAGATGATCGAGCGGCCATTGGGTGCGGCGATCGTTAATCCGGCATGGGTCAATTCCTTGAGGTGAAACGACAATGTGGCATTGGCAAAGCCAAGCTTTTCGGCAATCGCGCCAACCGGCAACCCTTCGGGCCCGGTTTCAACCAACAACCGATAAATGGCGAGGCGCGATTCCTGTGCCAGCGCAGCGAGTGCACCAATGATTTTTTTTGTTTCCATATTTCCAGTATTATCGAAATAATAAGTGCAGTCAAGTTATTTTTATGAATTTGCCTCGTTGTTTTTTTGCGCGGGGTTGCATCACCCGGCGGGTATACGCAGTGCGTAAACATCGCGTCATCTTGCCGACCAACGATTTTTGCGTGCGCCTTCAACATATTTCGAATCCACCCCGGTGTGTAGTGCGTACACATGGTTATCTCGTCATAATGGCGACAAACCATTTTAAGAAAACCCAATGAACAAAATTTTTCTCCTTGTCTGCGTTGCGATATTGACCGCGCTGGTTTCGTCAAAGGTACACGCTCAGTCGCTGCCACCACTTGAATTCGGAGTTGGATTGTTCCAGCCTGACAAGGAAAAAAATGACGCCACGTATAAACCGCTGGCAGAGTATCTTTCGAAGAAGCTCAATCGCCCGGTTAAGCTGCGCACGGTGGACACTTGGGAAGGTCTGGCCAAGTCGCTGGCGTCGGGGGAAACCGACCTGGCGCTTATGGGACCGTGGGGTTATGTGTTGGCCAATTACCATTCTGGCGCCGAGGTGGTGGCAACCATTCTTTACCAGGATAAACCGGAATATTTCGCCATTATGGTGACCCACCCAAACAGTGGTATCAGCACGATAGATGATTTAAAAGGCAAAACATTCGCTTTTGGTGATAAGGGTTCGACCTCCGGATTTTTGATTCCCTCCCATGAATTTTTTAAGCGCGGCATTGTGGCGGAGAAATATTTCGCCAAAGTCATTAACACCAAACATCAGGCGATTGAAACGCAGGTCACCCGCGGTGAATTGGACGCCGGCGCCGACTACAACCGCAACCGCGATGCGATGATCGAGCAGGGCTTGATCAAGGCGTCTGACAGTAAGATATTTTGGACATCGGCGGCGTTGCCAAATGACGCCTTTGCGGTGTCAGCCAGTTTGGCAAAAGACAAATTGTTTACCGCCAAACTGGCCGCCGCATTGCAAGAAATTGGCGGCGAACTAAAAAGTCAGCCGACGCTTTTGCCCAACAACTACACCGGCTTTGTTGCAAAGGACAATCAGTATTACGCGCCGATAAAAGATGCGGCGTTGGCGCTAGGCTGGTTGTTGCCAAAGAAAAAATAGGCCACGTCTGTTGATGCCGCCATTCATCGCTTCATTTTTTCGTTTATGAATCAGCGCGAACCTGCTTTTTCCTCGCGCTGGATGGCGAGTTTGCTGTTTGCCTATGCGGGCATTGTTGCGCTGTGTATAGCCAGCCTCGTGGTGGCGGGGGATTTTTCACTTGGCCGCAAACCATGGGAAAACTTGAAGACTACTTTGGTAGAGCTGTCCGTGCCGTCGTTCATCAACGTTTGGTTCGGACACGAAGCGCTGGAATTTCGAAATGACGCGGGCAAACTATTGCGCGTCGAAAATCAGCGCGAGACCGAATTAAAATATCTTGGCGGGGTCGGCGCGGCGGTTTGGACAACCTTCAAAATTGCCACCTTGGGTACATTGCTTGCCGCGATTTTGGGCGCGCCATTGGGCGTGCTGGCGGCAAAAAATATGCATGCGCCCCTGCCGCTGGCGTGGCTGGCGCGGCGGCTGTTGGACGTCGCACGTTCGATTCATGCGTTGGTGTTTGGTTTGTTGATTGTCGGCATTATCGGTCTCGGGCCAATGGCGGGAATTTTGGCCATTGGTCTGCATTCAATGGGAACGCTGGGAAAATTGTTCGCCGAAGCGATTGAAACATTGGACATGCGCGGAGTGGAGGCGGTGCGGGCGACGGGTGCCACGCCGGTGCAGATCCTGTTGTTTGCAGTGTGGCCGGCCATGATGCCGACCTTCAGCTCGAATCATCTCTATCTGTGGGAATACAATATTCGCGACTCGACCGTGCTCGGCCTGATTGGTGCCGGCGGGTTGGGATTATTGGTGAGTGAAGCGGTATCGCTTTTTCAGTGGGGACGATTGGCCACACTGTTGATTGCCATCGTCTTGATGGTGGTGGCGTTTGATGCCATCTCGCGAAAAATTCGTCAACGTTTAATTTAGTTGGTCCTTATTTTGCCTCGATGGTGCCGCCCTTCATGAACATCCAGGTGCGGGTGATGTGCAGAATATCGGTGTCGCGTTTGATCTCGTTTGAGAAGCGATCGTAAGGAGCGGCCAAAACAACTATTCTTTTTGCCGCCTGATCCAATACTTTTTTGCCAGACGAGCGATCGATCGTGATCGACTCGACCTCGCCGTTTGCCTTGATCGCCACCGTTAATTGCAATTGACCGTGGATGCCTTTTTGTTTTGCCTCCTCCGGGTAATTGAGGTTGCCGACTCGTTCAACTTTTTGCCGCCAGTTGTCGACATAGTTTGCAAAACGGTACTCGGCCGCGCGTGCACCGATAAAGGTTCGTTTCGGCCGCTGCTGATAGGCGTCATATTCTTTCGTCAGCTGCGCCTCGAGTTTGGTGATTTCGATTGATCGTTGCATCAGCGTGGTCGCAGCCGTTTGGTTCGGTGTGCCTGATGGCGGTGTGGTATTGCTTTGCACCACTTTGGCGGCCGCTTTTGCTTGCGCCATGAGGGTTTTCATTTCAGATTCGAGTACTTGAATGCGTTCCTGTGCGGCACGCAGTTCATTTTTAGCCGCGGATTGATCGATCGCGGGTAGTGGTGTTTTTGCGCGGCGTTTTTCATCGGTATTACCACCGCCGTCCAGATTGGCTTGCGCCAGCGCATCGGCGTTCTGGGGCCGCGTTGCCGACTTTGAATTCACCAGCACCACCTCCATGAGGTTGTGGGGAGGTGCAAATTGTCTGGCATCAATCATCGCAAAACCAACGCCGACCACTGGAAAGATATGCAGACTGATGGAAATAACGGTGGCCGTTTGCATTGGAATGGAAACGGCAAACAGCTTTTGAATCGACAACGCAATTGGCGGCGGGGGAAGGGCGGCCACCGCGTCGAGTTTTGCGTCGAGGCGGGTATTGAGTTGGTGCGCGACCTGCCGGGGTCGCTCGAATAATTTGAGCACGGCGGTCACGAGCAAAGGGGCGGCATCATGCCGATATTTTATGCGGCTTTCGGGTTGGCTGACGCGGGCTGATTTTTTTCGCCGTTGGGCGGCTCCACGGGGTCGTTAGTGTTTGCGGCCTCCGGCAATATCGCTGAAAAATCGCCGCCAATAGACCAATAATCAATTTGGTCGATTTGGACATCAATCAGCGTCTTCGGCGGCAGGCCGGGAGACTTGCCGAGCTTGACGAAGAGGGGAAGGTGTTGGCCGCGCACCAATTCCTCCCGAATAATGGTCGCCGCAAAGGTCGTTTGTTGGTGCTGTTGCAAATATCGTAAACACCAAAAACGCTCCATATTGCGCTGAAATTCGGCATAGGCATCATAAGTCACGTCGAAAATGCGTGCAATTTCATTCAGCAGTGGCGAGCGTTTTGGGTAGAGCGGCGTTTCGCCGCGAATCAAGGCGATCAACTGCCGTTGGTTGACCAAATCGACGTATCGTCGCAGCGGCGACGATACCCATGTGTAATGGCTGACACCCAGGCCTTCGTGCGGCAGCGCGTCGGTGGTCATGCGGGTTTTCATGTTTTGTTGCACACGATAGATGGCGGCGACCTGGTTTTCAGCCAAGAGCTTTCCCCATTCACTGTTGGCAAAAATCATGAATTCGGCCACCACGGTGTCGATCGGACTGCCGCGAACCCTGGCAGAGATGCCGATGTGAGCACCATCATCGGCGACCTCGAAGCTGTAATCGACGTAGTCCGCGCTGTCTTTCGCGCCGCGCTTTTCCTTCAATGCCATTGCCAGTGTATATAAGCCAAGCAACGACCCGCCATAGGGGTCCGGGCACGATTGTGCCGCGATGGACTCGTTGGTAAACCAGGCTTCCAATTCATGCAGGCGAAGATTTTTGGCAATGGTAATTTTTTCACAGACGGTGCGGGTGGTAGCCAGCGCGCCGGTCTGGCGATCAAATACCGCATATAGGGACACGCAAGCGCAGTCGCGGCCTTCCGCCAGTGTGGCCAAGTCGACAGCGTCGTCCGGCAGCATGGTGATTTTCGCGCCGGGGTAATACACAGTTGACAAACGTGCGCGTGCCAATGTGTCGAGCGCGCCATCGGCGGCAAAATAAAGCGCCGGGGCGGCAATATGAATACCAATTTCAACTCGATTTTCGTCTAGTAATCGGTATGAAAATGCGTCGTCAATTTCTGTTGTGTTGGCATCGTCGATTGAAAATGCAGAAACATTGGCCAACGGCAGATCAGCCGGTATTAATGCCTCCAGTTCCACTTTTGTCCGCGTGCCCTTTGGAAAATAGTCGGCCAAAAATTTGCCCACGTGATAATCATGCTGCGCCATATGGGTGGTGGAAGCCGAATTGACATGGTTCGCCCACATGCCAGCGGCGAAAAACAGTTGTGGCAACGGTTGTCCGGTTTCGGCCACAGCTTTCTCACACGCTTTGGCGATGAGAGTGTTGCGGTCCGGTTTGTACAACAGTTGGTTGGTATGCGGGCGCATCGCGTCGGGCATTTGCCCGGCTTTTAATTGATTCACCCAGGCGGCCATTTCTTCCGCCTCACGTTTTTTGCGTTCAACCGACGCCAATGCAGCCTTGAGATTTTCGGCCAGCGCTTTTTGGTACCGACCTTTGCCACGTTTGTAAAAATACATCGGCGCATTGTGTAGCTTGATGGCGCAGGACGCGGCTTCGGCGGGCGACGGTTTGTGGCCGTAGTATTCCAGCGCCAAGGCATCAAACGAAAATTCGCCGTCGGCGCACACTTCGTATAAAAAATCCGGATCGATTTCCGCCGCGAGTTGCTCCGCCTGCGGCATCAATTCGCCGAGGCTGTGGTCAAACTTGAGCAGCACGGATGTTGCCTTGATCTTGCTGCGTTTGCCGGATGGTGCCTCGACTTGCAGGGACGCGCCCATGTCTTCCATCACACGGGCGACTTTGAAACCGCCATCTTCTTCGTAAAACACATTCATAATTTTGGCGGGCAGAATCAACGTCTGGCAAAAGGATCAAGCCAAAATTATACGGGGCATCGGCCGATTTAAATTTCGCTGTCAGCGAGACCGGCAAATCGCAGCACCGCACCGAGGTGTTTGGGAAAGGACGGCAGGTCGTGGTTGCCGCCGTCAATCACAATCGATTCGCAGGTGGGAAACGCCGCCAGCGTCTCGTTGTGGTTGAGGAGCTCGTCGCCCATTTCAACAATGATCAGGTAACGCGCTGCGGGTGCGTTGGTCGCCGGCGGCTTTTTTTGCGGCTGTAAGCTACGCAGGGTCTCAAGGTGGTCGGTCGTAAAGGAAAATTGTTCATCGTTGTGCCAATTGGTTTGGGTGCCCACATGTGCCGCGAGGGTCAAATTCGGATGCAGCGACGGGTTGAGCAACACCGCCCGACACGCCAATGTCTCAGCAACAACATGCGCATAAAATCCGCCGAGTGATGAACCAATGAGTGTGATGTTTTGTGCCGGGTCACCACAGCGCGCGATAATGGCACCAATTTGCGCCATCGCCACCGCCGGGTCGGGCGACAGATCGGGTGTAATCAATTCCCAGTCGGCATGCACATGCAACAAGGCGGCCGCCAAGTCACCCGCTTTTTTCGAGCGTGATGAACTGCGAAATCCGTGCAGGTAAATTAGTGTTTGCATGTCGGGCAAAGGCTAATCATGGCGGCTTGTTTGCGGCATTTTTGGCTGAAGGTGGTTGTTGGTATTGCACTTTGTTATTGCGATCCCACTGCGGCGGTTTTAATCTCCAGCGCGCGCAGAATTTTTTCGTGCACGCCGCCAAAGCCACCGTTGCTCATCACCACAATATGGTCGTTGGGTTTGGCAATGGCCATGATACTTGCCACCAATTGATCAAGGTCGTCCAATACGGTTGACTTGGCATGGATGGGGGTAAATGTTTCTTCCGCATCCCAGCCCAAATTGTGGGCATAAATAAACACCAGATCGGCATTGGCCAGCGAGCCGGGCAAGGCGTTGCGCATGGCACCAAGTTTCATGGTGTTGGAGCGCGGTTCCAGCACGGCAATAATGCGCTGCGTATTGACGCGGCTGCGCAGACCGGCCAGGGTGGTGGCGATGGCGGTGGGATGATGCGCAAAATCGTCATACACGGTGATGCCGTTTTCGATGCCACCGCTCACGACGCTCCCGCCAATAACACCGCGTATTTCCATACGACGTGCCACGCCGTCAAATAAATTCAACGCTTCGACGGCAATCTTCACCGGCACACCGGCGTGGCGGGCGGCGGCAATCGCCGCCAGTGCGTTCATTTTGTTGTGCGCGCCAGTCTGGGTCCAAGTGACCATGCCACGATCAACTTCGTCGCAGCGCACCACAAACTGGCGCTCGTCTGCGCCGCGCCGGTAGTCCCATTGCATGCCGGGGCCAAAATATTCAACCGGTGTCCAGCAACCTTTGTCGATGGCGTTGGCCAGATTTGGCTCGGTGCCATTGACCACCACCAGTCCGTTGGCAGGTACGGTACGCACCAGATGGTGAAATTGGGTTTCGATGGCCTCGATATTTGGAAAAATATCAGCGTGATCATATTCAAGATTATTCAGAATCACGGTGCGGGCATGATAGTGGACAAATTTTGACCGCTTGTCGAAAAACGCCGTGTCGTATTCATCCGCCTCGATCACAAAAAATGGCGAGTCCCCTTTTGGTGTGCGTGCCGATATGCCAAAATTTTTGGCAATGCCACCGATTAAAAAGCCCGGCGCCACGCCCGCATAGTCGAGTATCCACGCCAACATGGATGAGGTGGTGGTCTTGCCATGGGTGCCTGCAACAGCCAGCACCCAACGGCCCTGCAACACGTTTTCACCAAGCCATTGCGGACCGGAAATAAAACGCAGACCCCGATTTAGAATCTCTTCAATAATCGGTTTGCCGCGCGTCATGGCATTGCCAACAACGTAAATGTCGGCATTAAAAATATCGAGTTGTTCGGCATCAAAACCTTCATGCAAACCAATGCCAAGCGCTTCCAACTGGGTGGACATGGGCGGGTAAACATTGGCATCACAGCCGGTGACGGTATGGCCCAGGTCTTTGGCCAAGGCCGCAAGGCCGCCCATGAAGGTGCCACAAATACCGAGAATATGAATATGCATTGGCTGTTGGTTGTTACGGGTTGGGTTGAGTGAGATTAAATTCGTTAATTGCGCGGTTGGTAGGCAAACTGCATCAGCGGCACTAGTTTTTAAAAATAAAATAAGCCGCACCGACCAAACAACAACCCGCCCACAAATAGTTGAGTGTCAATTTTTCGTTCATATACAACAAGGCGAATGGTACAAATACAGCGAGCGTGATGATTTCCTGCAAGATTTTCAACTGCCCCAGATTCATCACACTAAAACCAATGCGATTGGCGGGAACTTGTAAACCATACTCAAACAAGGCAATGCCCCACGAAATCAACGCGGCAATAAACCATGGTTTGTCGTTCAGATTTTTGAGATGCGCATACCAGGCAAAAGTCATAAAAACATTTGACATCACCAACAGCAACGTTGCGGTGAGCGCCGGGTGGGTCGTCAAAAAATTCATGCGACGATTGTAGCAAAGGAAACGGGCCATTTAGTTTGCCAGGCGTCCGCCCGGCGCAGGGTGGCAGGTGGACGACAACTGAATTTGGGTGGGCGCTCAATTGTTGGCAGGGGTAAACTGACCGGCTGGATATAATTTGCGGGAAATAATGCCTTGCAATCAATCATTACGCCCCAAACTGGTAGTGTTATGGATTAGGCGAGGGGCAGGGGGTCTTCATGGTTCCACTTTTAACAACATCGCTTGTTGGACCTTTATACGAGCTTGAACAGAAAATTCTTGACTCACGCCCGGAAATCGAGCGCTGGTTTCGCGCCCAGACGCTCAGCCACACGTTGCCATTTTATTCGTCCGTCGATCTGCGCAACTCCGGTTTTAAGCTGGCACCGGTTGACACCAATCTTTTTCCCGGTGGGTTCAACAATTTAAATCCGGATTTTCTGCCGTTGTGTGTGCATGCGACCATGTCGGCGGTGCAAAGAATTTGTCCGGATAAACAACGTTTTTTGCTCATTCCGGAGAATCACACCCGTAATCTGTTTTATCTGACCAATGTGGCGGCCATTCGCAGAATTTTGGAAGGTGCCGGTCTGGAAGTGCGGATTGGTTCGATCAATCCAGACATCACCGCGCCAACTACTCTCGATTTGCCCAACGGCGACAAATTGACCCTCGAGCCGGTGATTCGTATTGGCAACCGGGCGGGCGTTGCCGGTTTTGATCCCTGCGCGGTTTTGTTGAATAACGATCTTTCCGCCGGTGTGCCGCCGATCCTTGTCGGCATTGAGCAGGAAATTGTCCCGCCCTTGTATTCCGGTTGGACCAACCGCCGCAAAACGATTCATTTCCACGCCTATGATCGTGTTGCGGATGAGTTTGCCAAGTTGATCAATATTGATCCGTGGTTGATTAATCCGGAATTTTCCCAGTGTGGGCGGGTGAATTTTTCGGCCAAGGAGGGTGAAGATTGTCTGGCCGCCAATGTGGAGGCGGTGTTATCGGCGGTTCAGGAAAAATACAACCATTACGGCATCAAGGAAAAACCGTTTGTCATTGTCAAAGCCGACGCCGGCACCTACGGCATGGGCGTATTAACGGCCCGTTCGGCGGATGATGTACGCGATCTGAATCGTAAAGAGCGCAATAAAATGGCCGTGGTTAAAGAGGGGCTGGAAGTCAATGAAGTCATCATCCAGGAAGGTGTTTATACCTTTGAACGGGTCAATGACGCCGTAGCCGAACCGGTGGTGTACATGATTGACCAATTTGTCGTGGGGGGATTTTATCGGGTCAATACCGATCGGGGCATTGATGAAAATCTCAACTCACGCGGCATGAGTTTTGTGCCGCTGGCGTTTGAAACCGATTGTCATACGCCCGATTGCGGCAGTTCGCCGGATGCACCGCCCAATCGTTTTTACACCTATGGCGTGGTGGCACGACTGGCCATGCTTGCCGCCGCCAAGGAGTTGGTCATTCTAGGCGAAATGATGGCAGCAAAATCGCCTTCCTCAGCGGTGCCCGCAGACAATCATCAACCAACCGTGCCAGCCAACGCCATTGCGGCGGAGTGAACCATTAATGAACATTGCATTTATTGTTGACCCGCTTGGCTCACTCAAGGCCTACAAGGATTCATCTGTATTGATGATGCGTGAAGCCGCAAAACGCGGCCACCAGGTTTATGCGATTGAAGCCGGTCATTTATTTTGCACCGGCAACACGGTGTCGGCACAGGCGATGAAATTGACTTTGTCGGACGACAACAACAACTGGGTTCGGATTGAACAAACGTCGTTGGTGCCGCTGTCGTCATTTGAAGTGGTGTTGATGCGCAAAGATCCGCCGTTTGACGCGGAATATTTGTACGCAACGTTGTTGCTGAGTTTGGCCGAATCACAGGGTGTGCGCGTCATCAATCGACCCGACGCATTACGCAACTACAACGAAAAACTTTCGATCCTGAAGTTTGCCGATTTCACCGCGCCAACTTTTGTTTCATGCAACATGGCTGATGTGCATGAATTTATCGATCTCCATGGCGATGTCATTCTGAAAAAGCTCGATGGCATGGGTGGCACCTCAATTTTTCGTGTGCGTGCCGATGACCCGAATCGAAATGCCATTGTTGAAGTGCAAACACTCAACGGCGCAGTCTCCATCATGGCGCAGCGTTATATTGCCGAAATCAGCAAGGGTGACAAGCGCGTATTGGTGATCGACGGCGTGCCTTTTTCACACACGCTGGCGCGTATCCCCATGGCGGGCGAAACGCGTGGAAACCTTGCCGCCGGCGGGCGTGGCGTGGCGATGCCGCTGACCATGCGAGAAAGAGAAATCGCCATTGCAATCGGGCCGCAATTGAAAGCCGATGGGCTGATGATCGCCGGGCTCGATATTATTGGCGAATATCTGACCGAAATAAACGTCACCTCGCCCACCTGCATGGTGGAAATTTTTGAGCAGGCGGGTGTGAATGCGGCCGCCGCGGTATTGGACGCGATCGAATCCTGACCGGTGGGTTTGCGGTGACTTCCGAACCGGGTCGCTGCGCTCCCGCCACCGTGTGCGCACCGCACCTGCATGGTGGAAATTTTTGAGCAGGCGGGTGTGAATGCTGCCGCCGCGGTATTGGACGCGATCGAATCCTAGCCGGAGATTGTTACACGATCAAAGTCAAGACCGCGATCAATAAAGTCAACGATATTTACCTGCTTGGGACTGCCATGGCCCGGATGGAAAATATCCACGCCCCTGCCGCGTGGAACAAAATTAGCAGGAATAACCAGGGTTTCAGGAATACCCAAGGCATCCATCGGTGGCAGGCGAAATCCCTGGGTATAAGTTGCGCTGCGTGATTTATTATCGCTCGCACGAACCGATGTGGCTTCCGGTTTGCCGGGCAACATGGCGAGTGTGACGGTAAATTGATTGGCTGTTTCCTCCACCAACCCGCGCACCACACACAAATAAAAATCATTGCTTTTATTGCTGCTGTCGGTGGTGGTGGCTATGCGCACGCCCACCAGTCGACCGATTGCCAGACTGCGGCTGCTGTTGGTCGGGCGAATTAATCTGAGATGACCGCGCGACTCATCGACCACCGCCCAGGTTTCCGAGCCGTAATTGAACTCGGCATAACGGGCCCGTGTGGTGGACTCCGTAACCCGGCCAAACATGGCAATGTCACTCATTTCCTGACGTGACAGTTCGCGTTTAACGTCGGGTTGTTCAAAAAAATCACCGGACAGAAAAAAGTGAATTTCAGGAATACCAAACGCCACAATTCCATTGTGTTCAACGGGGATGCCGGCAACCGGCCGGCTGCTGGACGGCTCACACCAGCGGTTGTGCAATCTGGCTAATTGCTGCATTGCCTCTGGGGCACCCCAGCCGCTTGGCAGATCCATGGTTGTCGGGTCTTCGCCAGCGGCCAGTTTCTTGATTCGCCGGCGCAATGATCGCGACAGCTCATAGACTTCCAACACCCGCAAATGTTCGCCGGGTGTTTGTGAAGAACAAAAACCTGCCCCCTCATCCGCCATTAAATCGACCGCCAATAATGTATCCGCCGGTAATTTTGTTTCGCCGGGAAGGACGATCGCGACCTTGTTCGTGAAGCGCTTGAGCACGGCGTCGGTAAAATCAATTTCACGCGGCCCCAGTTCATATATGTTGGCCAATTGGCCCAACAACACTGCGATATAAGCTTGGGCGACACTTGAATATCCGTCGGCGGTGCCGACCGAATCTTTAACCCGCACATTGGTGAGATCACGTGTTTCGGCCTCAATCCATTGTAGATGCAAACGCATCCAAACAATCTTGTCATACCGACGGTAGATGAATCCCGCCATCAACATGCCAAGGCCGATATAACGCATGATGCGCTGAATGATGAGTGCTGCGTGCACACTCAATTCCCTGCCGTCCCCTTGCGCATCCTGATAACAGCGCCGATAGCCGGACTCCATTTCGGTCAGCAGCGCGATCGAAACATTCCACGCGGCAAGATCGCCACTGGACAGCGGTAACGATTTACCGACGTACCGAATACGCTGTTCGCCCAGCAAAAAGCTCACTTTCTCGCGCATCAACTCCATCGTGGTCAGTCGCTCGATGGGCTGGAAATTTGCGTCTGCATTCAGCATGCGCAGCGCGTCGAGAATTTTCTGCTGTGACTGTGCAACACTGGTCAGTGGAATTGCTTTAAGCCATTCTTTGCAGGTGCGCGCATCGAAAAAAAACAACGAACCTGCTTTTGCGTTCGGCGAAATTGGAGTCGCCATAAATAAAACCTTTCGTCAGTTGTTGCCCTGCGTGCAATTGTTTTATTGCCGTGCCAACAGGTCATTGATCGACGCCTGTCAGTCGCCCGCTTTGCGGAACGAGGCGCGTATCGCGCCTTTCCAATCCGTGATGTCGTCTAGTGTAGCAATGGCGCCGGCATTTGTGGTGATCGCCGGTGTAATTGTTGCCGCCCAAATTGGTTTTGGGAACGAAACATCATTGGCGTAGCGCGGAATGACGTGCCAGTGCAGGTGCGGGGTCATATTGCCAAGGCTGGCAAGATTAATTTTGTCGGGGTTCAGCGACAATCGTAACGCCGACTCAACACGAAACACCGCGTTCATAAAAAGCGCACGATCTTCGTGCACCAAATCGGTCATCTCGCGCACATGATCATTCCAGATTACCCGGCAAAACCCCTGATAGTTTTTGCCATCGGCGCCTTCCACCGCGACCACACGAAATTTTTCTTGGGATACCAATAGTGCACCGCCATCACCATCACAAAGATCACATTGCATGAAAAGCCCTGACGATGATGGTTATTGCAACGGAAACGTATTGGTGCCGGCAGGTGCGGTGCCGGCATTGTTGATGACTGTCGGCGCAGCGCCATTGGCTTGCATCAGCCAAAGCGTCAAGGTGTTATCCGGCCGCTTCCAAAGCACATCAAAAATACCATCACCATTAAAGTCGCCGCTGGCATAAAACGTCCAGCTTGGGTCAGCCATTCCGATGTTGTATGTGGTCTGGTTCAGCGCCAGGGTGCTGTCGGTGCACGACGCATTTTGGTTGTCCGGGTCACCGGTGTAGACGGGGAGCGTGAGTCCGGCGGCGTTTAACGCGATCAACCTGACTTCGCCGCTGACAGTGTTGCGGATCAGCACGTCACCCTTGCGGCTTGCGGAAAAATCGGCAAGTTTCAACGCCGTGAAGCCGATGGGAATGGCTCCGCCCGACAAATTGGCGCAGGTGCGGTTTGGTGTGGACATCAACACCCGCATGACATTTTCCGGGCTGATATAAACCATGTCGGCCGCGCCGTCAAAATTCATGTCGGCCGCGCCCAATAACGTCCAGGTTAATGGTGCACCGCCGCGTTTGCGTAATTGCGCAAACATGGACCCATTGGTAAACCAAATGTAGGAAACGCCCTGGTCATCAATGTTCGGGCTCATGCCGCGGAAGCGCCACACCAAATCACCAAAGCCGTCGCCATCCAGGTCACCCACTGCCTGTACATCCCATTCAGGTTTGACATCGCGCAGGAATATATGGCTGGTGTCTGTGAAGTCACGCCAAAATTGTGCGGGGCCGCGTCCGTTGACGTCCAGCAAGGCTGGATTGTCTTGCAGCATGGCGAGGTCAGATTTGCCGTTGCCGGCAAAATCGACCGCGCCCAGCAGGCGATAATTGCTGCCCGGATCCGGTGTGTTGGTCCACTGAAATTGGCCATTGAGCAGGCGGCCAACCTGCAATTGGTTTTTGGTCGTGGCTCGCACCACCAGGGCACTCGATCCCGTGCCATCCAGGTCAATGCCGCCACGCTTGGCGAGTGGCGGCAACGACGGGATCAACGCAAACGAGGCTGTCACGGCCACCGCATTGGTGACCGTGACCTGGCAGGTGGCATGGGTGGCCGATGTGCAGCCTGTCCAACCGGCAAAATAATTATTCGCATTCGCGGCGGCAGTCAGGGTGACCACGGTGCCAGGCGGGATGGTGGTGTTGCAGGTCGAGCCGCAGTTGATGCCGGCCGGACTGGATGTCACCGTTCCGGTGCCATTGCCGGTTTTTGATACCGTCAGTGCAACCGGTGCGTTGGAAGTTTGCGGCAGTACCAGTTTGTCGATCCATGCCGCATCACTGCCTTCGATGGTGTTGGCATCTTTGACATACGACCACGTCAGTGTGTGCACGCCTGCCGTGATGGGAATACTGACCGCGTCCCAGGGCACTTCGCCTGACGCACCCACCAGCCCCGCGCCCGAGCAATTGCCGCCGATATTCTGTACTGCGCCATTGATCAGGAATTGCAGACAATCAAAAGTGGATTCGCTGGAGACACGACGATCAAAGGTGATATTGCCGGCAACAAACGTGCCCGTATAAGCAATCTGTGCCTTGGCATTGTCACCGATAGGCATATTTTTTAAACTGCACAATCCTTCCGAGGTGCTGTCGGTGGCCACCTGCCAGCCGGCGTTGGCGCCGGCTGGAACCGACCAACCGGCAGTGGGCATCACGCAGCCTGGCGGGAACACACCTTGCTCATTGTCTTTGATGGTCACGGTTGCCGTTCCCGAGCCGACGGCACTGCCGACGGCACCACTGAGCATCACGGAGAAGGACTCGGAAGGTTCGGCGACGGCATCGTCAATAATGGGCACACTAATGACTTTTGTTGCGCCGTCACCCGCCGACCAACTGAGCGTGCCGCTGGTGGCGACGAAATCCAGGCCAGATGTGGCGCTGCCACTTTGCGTTACATAGTTGACGGTTGCCGCGGTACTGATATTGCCAAATCGTTGCACGGTCAAATTGACTGCGCCCGCGCCTTCGTCTACCGTATAGGAGGTCGGCTGGAACGAAACAAGTCCGCCGTCAGGAAGCGCATTAATTTTAAACATGCCGCGCCCGAAAGTGACCGCAACCAAGGTAAAGGTGTCGTACCAAAACAATTCACGCACGCGCACACTGTTGGGGCCGTCATTGGTTGATGTCCAGGTGAGACCCGCATCTTCGGACGTGTACACACCGTTGGCGGCGGCAACATATAACCAATCACGCTGGCTCGGATGGCGTTTCATATCGTGCAAGGTCACCGCCGGCAGGCCTGCAGAAATATTGCGCCAGGTGGTGCCGCCGTTGTCAGTAACCCAAATACGATTGGTGGAAAAACCGGAATAGACCACCCAGGCACGATCAGGATTGTCCGGGTCAAGTGTGACGCGATTGATGGTCGAAGTCGGCATGTTGGATTGCGCGACGTTGACCCAAGTGGGGGTGGCGCTGAGTCCGTTGACAGTCTTGAAAATATGGGTGGGCAGGCCGGTGGTGTTGGACTGATTGTGTCCGACCCAAATCATATTGGAATTGCCTTTTTGCACGGCTACTGCATTGATGTAGCGGGTACTGTTCGGATTGGTCACCGGCGGCTTGATTGCCCGCCAAACCGGCGCGGCGACAGTGCGCACATCATCGCTGACCCACAGTGAATTGGCACCGACCAACATCCGGTCACGAATATTGGGGTCGAGGATAAAGGGCGAAATGAAGTTGGTCGCCTCGGTGGCATTGGGACCACAAAAAGTGATGTTGGACTCGTCTTTTTTGCCTTCGGTGATGCCATTGCAGATATAACCAGAACCGGCACCACCATATCGACGGATCGAGGCATAAACATACTCACCATATGCCGTGCTGTCGTTGATCGGGTCGACCGCCGCAAATCCGCCGTCGCCACCGCCAATGCGGGACCAGCTGGTGCCACTGCCCATTTGTAAATCGCCGTTGTCCTGCGTCCCGCCGATGATTTTTCCGCCTGCCGCGACCGAGCCGGCACCGCCATAAAACTGGGTGATCCCCAATTCATTGTTCAGGTTTTGCCAAGTTGATGTGCCGTTTGCACTTGCCGAGAAGATGTTGGTGCTCCGAACCAATCCGCCATCATTGCCGATATAGACCATCGGATTGGCAGCTGAAAAATTGGGGGGTGAAACAATCTGGTGATGATCGGCGTGTGGCTGCGGCAACCCTGGACCTGCTGCCTGCCAGGTGCTGATTTTTGTGAAATTGGTGCCACCATCGGTGGACCGGTACAGATCAAGCCCACCAATGACGATGTTGGCCGAATTGGTTGGATCAACCCAAATGGAGTTGTTGTAGTCACCTTGTGTGCTGAGATGTTTGGGCGACGACATAAATGTCCAGGTGACACCGCCGTCTTCGGATTTGTAGAACTCGCCGCGTGAGCCGGAAGTCTGGTCGGTGTTGTCAACCGAGGCGAACACGAGATTGGGGGTGGCGCGTGCCCAGGCGAATTCGGAGCGCGCCGTGCCACTGCGTCCGCGCAACTCATTGGTGAAAAATTTTGGTGCGTCCGTCCAGGTCACACCGGCATCGTTTGAATAATAGGCAAAACCACCATGGCCGGATGCAACCACACGGTCCGCATTGTTCGGGTCGATTTGAATATCGAGAGTGGTGCCGGCGCGCACACGTGTCCACGATTGGCCGGCATTGGTGGTGCGATAGATGCCGCCGACGTTGCCCGCCAGCACGATGCTGGAATTGGTGGGATGCACGGCAATCCGATTGGTCGTGCCCCAGTCCGCGCCGCTCGGGTTGATGTTGGTATCGGTGGAGGTTGACGGCAATAAATTCCAAGTCGCGCCACCGTCGGTACTTTTCATGATGCCCACGCCGGCAAAGCCGGCAAAACTCTCACCGGTTCCCGCGTAAAGGACATTGGGGTTGATCGGGTCAATGGCCATCGCGCCGATAGCCAGATTGCCGCTGAAATCGGCGACCGGCGCAATGGTTTGACCGCCGTTGGTGGACAACCAGATGCCGCCGGTGGCCGCGCCGACAAAAAACCGATTGCTGTTACGCGGATCAAACACAATCGCACGAATACGGCCGCCCACATTTCCCGGCCCAAGGTAGGTCCAGTTGTTTTGCCGAACACCCGCCGCCTTGGTCAGGCCGCGAATGTTGTTGTCAGCCAGTTGGCGACGCTTATTGTCCGCCAGAATTTTTTGCGTTGAGTTGGGTTGCTGATTGTTGTCATCCGCGTCCCAGCTGCGAATATATTCCTTGGACGGCGCGCGTAATGCCTTTCGATTCGGATTCTTGGTGGTGTTGCGATGCGCCAGCATGATTTCATTGCGCTCGTCCCACGATTTTGCGCACACTCCGGCGTTGTCGAGTTTGCCGAATTTTCGCAGGGCGGCCAACATCACGTCATTCATGTCGAGGGCCTTTGCCACCGTCTGATCAGGCAGCTTGCCGAGTGCGGCGCAATAGTCCGGTGCCGTTGGAGAGAGTTGCCCGACTTGTTCGATTGGTGTCGGGATAAATTGCGCACAGCCGACGAGCATGACAACACCGACAGTCGACAACGACAAACGCGACAAGGTTTTTTTCATGACGAACCCGATAAAGAGAGTGCGTCTATTCTAGCGCGAACTTATTAACGTTTGCAGGGGTTTTCGGCGTGGATATTGATCGTGCAGCGTCTCCGCTTGCGGTCGGCAAAAAAGCCGAATGTTGTCACGCGGATACCCGCTGCGCATTGCTCAAAGTAACACCCGCTCGATCCCGCCGTTATTGGCCTTATCAACAAACTCGCGCATCCAGTTGGGACCGAGTGTGTGTTTGGCGATCTCGACGACGATGTAATCGGCCTGGGTGCCGCTGTCGTTGTCAAAGCGTGACAGGCCCTGCAGGCAGGACGGGCAGGAGGTGAGTACTTTGACGTCGCCGTTAAAGCCATCAGTGCGCAATTGTGCCGCGCCCTTTTTCATTTCTTCTTCTTTGCGAAAACGCACCTGGGTCGAAATGTCCGCACGGGTGGCCGCCAATGTGCCGGATTCGCCGCAGCAGCGGGTGTTTTCATCAACCGCGTTGTCACCCATCAGCGCACTGACGACTTTCATCGGCTGGTAGGTTTTCATCGGGCTGTGGCAGGGGTCGTGATACATATAACGCACACCGGTCACACCCTCGATACGGATTTGTTTTTCGAGCAAAAATTCGTGAATGTCGAGCAGACGGCAACCGGGGAAAATTTTCTCAAATTCGTACTTTTGCAATTGATCCATACAGGTGCCACACGACACCACCACGGTTTTGATATCGAGGTAATTCAAGGTGTTGGCGAGGCGATGAAACAACACGCGGTTATCGGTGATGATTTCCTGACCCTTGTCGGCGTTGCCGGAAGCCGTCTGCGGATAACCACAACACAAATAGCCGGGCGGCAACACGGTTTGAACCCCGACGTGATACAGCATCGCCTGGGTGGCAAGACCCACCTGGCCAAACAGACGCTCGGAGCCGCAACCTGGAAAATAGAAAACAGCTTCGGTGTCGGCGGTGGTTTTGGCTGCGTCGCGAATCACCGGAATGGTCTTGTTGTCTTCAATATCCAATAGTGCGCGCGCGGTTTTTTTCGGCAACCCACCCGGCATGGGTTTGTTGATGAAATGAATGACCTGCGCTTTGATGGTCGGTTTGCCAACCGTGGCGGGCGGGCGTTTGGTTTGACGCTGCGGCAGCATAAATTTTTTGGCGAAACTGTGCGCGATCCGTTGCAACTTGAAACCCCAGTCAATCATCAATGTCTTGGTCAACTTGATGGTGGTCGGGTCGGTTGCATTCAAAAAGAACATGGCGGCGCGGGTGCCGGGGTTAAAGGTTTGTTTGCCTTCTTTACGCAGCAGATTGCGCATCGCCACCGAGACATCACCAAAGTCGATATCCACCGGACAAGGGTTCAGACATTTGTGGCAAACGGTGCAGTGGTCGGCGACATCGGAAAATTCATCGAAATGGCGCAACGAAATGCCCCGCCGCGTTTGTTCTTCGTATAAAAACGCCTCGATGAGCAACGAGGTGGCGAGAATTTTATTGCGCGGGCTGTATAAAAGGTTGGCGCGCGGAACGTGGGTGGCACAGACTGGTTTGCATTTGCCACAACGCAAACAATCTTTGATTGAGTCTGAAATGGCACCAATGTCGGACTGCTCCAGAATCAGTGATTCGGCACCCAGCAAACCAAATGACGGCGTGTAGGCGCGCGACAAATCGCTGCCAGCCAACAATTTTCCGGCATTGAATCGGCCGAGGGGATCCACCCCGGCTTTATAGTCCAAAAATGGTTGCCGTTCCGCCTCAGTCAGAAATTCAAATTTGGTAATACCGATGCCGTGTTCACCGGAAATGACGCCATTCAGCTCGCGGGCAAACGCCATGATGCGCGCCACCACCCGCTTGGCGTCTTGCATCATGCCGTAGTCGTCGGAGTTGACCGGGATGTTGGTGTGCACATTGCCGTCGCCGGCATGCATATGCAATGCAACAAACACGCGCGAATGCAAGACTTCCTTGTGGATGGCGTCAAAGCGTTTATTGACGCTGACAAAATTTCGGCCGCTGAACATTTCCGCCAGCGGCGCACGCAGTTCTTTTTTCCATGAAGCGCGCAAAGAATAATTTTGTAACGCCTGGAACAGGGTGGTGATATTGGCCACGCTCAAATCGGTGCTGGTGCTGACGTCTTTGATCGGCAGTTTGGAGACCGGTGCATCCAGGTTGTCCAGATAGAACTGCCAGCGCGCCCGCACGTCCGCCAGTAGCTGTCTGGCGTCTTCGACCCGTGTGCCCACCAGTTCGGCATGGGAAATATTTTCGTCCTCCAAATCAAGCGGTAATTTGGCGGAAAAAAATTGTGCCAGATGATCGATCAGGCGAATTTTGTTTTTGAGCGAGAGCTCGATGTTGATGCGCTCGATGCCCTCCGAATAGTCGCCAATTTTGTCCAGCGGAATCACCACATCCTCGTTAATTTTGAAGGCATTGGTGTGTTTGGCGATGGCCGCGGTGCGGGCGCGATCCAGCCAGAATTTTTTGCGGGTTTCCGCGCCGACAGCAATAAAACCTTCGCCATGGCGGGCATTGGCCAAACGCACCATTTGACTGGCCGCTTCCATGAGGGCGTTTTCATCGTCTGAGACAATATCGCCGATCAAAACCATTTTGGGGCGTTGATTGCGTCGCGATTTGGTGGCGTACCCGACGGCTTTTAAATAACGTTCATCGAGATGCTCGAGGCCGGCCAACACCGCCTGTGGGTGACCGTCGATGTAATCCTTGATTTCAACAATGGACGGCACCGCCTCTTTGACCTGTCCAAAAAACTCCAGACAAATGGTGCGGATGTGTTTGGGCATACGATGCAAGATGAAACGCGCCGAGGTGATGATGCCGTCGCAGCCTTCTTTTTGAATGCCCGGCAACCCCGCCAAAAATTTGTCGGTTACATCCTTGCCGAGTCCGACTTTGCGAAAGTCGGCTCCTGGAATGGTGAGGACTTTTTCTGTTTTGACACGTTTGCCCGATTCGTCAAACGTGGTAACGCGAAAACGCGCCATCGGGGCGTCATGAATTTTGCCCAGATTGTGATCGAGCCGTTCGATGTTCATCCACAACCCGTCCGGTGTGACCATGCGCCACGAAGCCAGATTATCAAGCGCGGTCCCCCATAACACGGCTTTTTTGCCGCCGGCGTTCATGGCGATATTGCCTCCCACACACGACGCATCGGCCGAGGTCGGGTCACAGGCCCACACCACGCCGGCCGCTTCCGCCGCTTCCATCGCACGTTTGGTCACCACCCCGGCCTCACAACGAATGGTCGCGACCTTGCCGGTTGCACCCGGTAAATCTATATATTCCACCGCGCCCAACGCATCGAGTTTTTCGGTGTTGATGACGGCGGATGATTTGGTCAACGGGATGGCGCCGCCGGTATAGCCGGTGCCACCGCCGCGCGGGATGATGGTGAGTTTGAGTTCGATCAAGGCGCGTACCAGCGGCGCGATTTCCTCTTCTGTTTCCGGATACACCACCACAAACGGGTATTCAACACGCCAATCGGTGGCATCGGTCACGTGTGACACACGCGCCAACCCATCAAAGGCGATGTTGTCGCGATGGGTCACTTTCGCCAATCGTTTGGCGACTTTTTTGCGCAAGTCCCAGGTGGCGCGAAACTCTTGTTCAAAACGATCCACTGCCACATGGGCGCGGTCGAGCAACACCTCGACTTGATCCGCCTTCAGTTTGGTTTCCGCGTGGGCTTCGGCAATCTGCTCCCCTTTATCGCGGTCGCGGCGCAATTCAATTTCGTGCAACCGGTGACGCATGGCTTCGATCAACATCGCGCGGCGTTTGGGATTATCGAGCAGGTCGTCCTGTAAATAAGGATTACGCTCCACCACCCAGATGTCTCCCAGCACTTCATACAACATGCGTGCGCTGCGACCGGTTTTGCGCAAGTCACGCAATTGATTGAGTATGTCCCAGGCATCGGTACCGAGCAGTCGGATGACGATTTCTCGATCGGAAAACGACGTGTAGTTATAAGGAATTTCACGTAATCGCGGCGCATTGAGTTCGCCGCCGCCAAAAAGGTCTGCGGTGGTGACGCTCGCGGGGATCATGGGCGCGGCAAGGACGGTGGACATGGGAGTGGTTTGTCTAACAATCGTTTAGGAAACATAATTCGTTTTTGATTCTACCGCAGTGCAGCAATGCTTCTTGCCGGAGTCATTAAATGAAGCTCGCGTGTTAACATTTGGCATTGTTAAAATCGGTCGAAATAAGAAGGTGATCAGCCGATAAAAATTAAATGTTGGCTGTGGGCGCTATGTTTGGGGCATTTATGTCTGGAAATGTGCGCCAATAAACAAGTTTTTCTTCCGCGTTCGTCTCCGCCCGCCGCTGTTAACTTCTTGAATTCATCGTGACCACTTCGCTTCGTATTCGTATTGCCTCCCGTGAAAGCCCGCTCGCCATGGCGCAGACTGAATGGGTTGCGGCGCAATTGCGTGTATTTCATCCCGGCATCGAGGTCGAAATTATCGGCATGACCACCAAGGGTGATCAAATCCTCGACAAACCGCTGGCACAAATTGGTGGCAAGGGATTGTTTATCAAAGAGCTGGAAGTCGCCATGAGTGAGGGGCGCGCCGACATCGCCGTGCATTCGATGAAGGATGTGCCGATGGTGATGCCCGCAGGCTTCGCCCTTGCCACAGTCGGCCAACGTGAGGATGTGCGCGATGCTTTTGTCTCCAATCAACACCGATCGTTGGATGAATTGCCGCCCGGATCAAAAGTCGGCACTTCCAGTCTTCGGCGCGAAAGCCAGATTCGTCATTTTCATCCCCATCTGAGCATCTTGCCGTTACGTGGAAATGTGAACACGCGTTTAAGAAAACTCGATAACGGCGAATTCGATGCCATTATTTTGGCGGCGGCCGGCCTTAAGCGTCTTGGCTTTGGCGCGCGAATCCGTGGCACCCTCGATCCTTCCCGGCATATTCCGGCGGTGGCACAAGGTGCGCTGGGAATTGAACATCGCATGGGTGAACAGGATATTGAGCAGATATTAAAACCGTTTTGTACGGTTGCGACCGACGCCACGGTGGCGGCTGAACGTGCATTTGGCCGACGGCTGTCGGCAAGTTGTGATGTGCCGCTGGGTGCATCCGCCACGCTGAGTGCGGACGGCAATGAATTAACCATTTGCGGGTTTGTTGCCACGCCGGATGGTGTGACCCGCCTGGCCAAGACCATGGTCGGTTCGATTCATCGGGCTGACGCACTTGGTGTTGCGCTGGCCGAGGCGCTGTGTGCGGACGGGGCTGATCGTATCTTGGCGGACTTGGCCGCTGCGGCACATCGTGCCGGTGCGCTCCTGACAAATGACAGTGTGCGTGAGTAAATCTCCTCGACTCGCCGGTATCAAAATGGTGGTGACCCGGCCTGAGCCGGCGGCATCAAAAACGGTTCGTGCCTTGACGGCCGAGGGTGCTGAAGCCATCGCCATCCCACTGCTGGAAATTGCCGGGCTGCCGATCAAAAAAGTGGTCGAGACCTACCAGCCGCTGCTCAACAATGTTGCCGAGCCGACCAAGGTCATTTTTATCAGCGCGCATGCCGTGCAATACGGTATTCCTGTGCTTAAGAAGTTAAAAAAGTTTTACCCACTGGCGCGATTTATTGCAATCGGCGAGGCCACCGCCGGCAAGTTGGCGGCGCAAGGGGTGCAAAGTGTGTTTGTGCCCGCCTTGGGGGAGGACAGTGAGGCGCTGCTGGCGGCGCCGATGTTGCAAAAAATTCGTGGCCAGACCATCGTGATTGTAAAAGGCGAGAGCGACGCGGGTGGCCGCACCTATTTAGCCGAGTCGCTGTCGGCGCGAGGTGCCATGGTGGTTGGTCTGGTTTGTTACCGCCGATCGATGATTGATCTGTCCATCAAGGCGCGTAATGCGTTGAAGTGGGCTGTTGCACACAGCACCCATGTGTTGGCCGGCAGTGTGGAGACCCTTGATGCATTTGACTTCAACGGCGGTAAAATTTTGATGTCGCGTATTCCGCATCTGTTGGTACCGCACCAACGTATTGCCAAAGTGGCAAAAGCGCGCGGCGCAAAACAAATCTCGGTGGTGTCGCTTGACGACAACAATTTAGTGGAAACGCTGGCGAACATGCAGGTTAATTTGCATCCTGCGCCTCCATGCGGTTGAATACGGATATCCCAATGGCAGATGATATGAACAATGACTTTCAATCCGATCAACCCCTGACTCCCACCAAAACACCGCGACCGGGCGTTTCCTTGGCGATCATTGCCGCCGTGGCGTTGGCCTTGTTTGCGGGAGTTTTTAGCCTGGCGGTATGGTGGGAGAGCCGCGGCGTCCGCAGCGAGTTGACACAAACACTCGGCGCAAAAATTTCCGAACTCGACAAGCAGGGACGCGACACCTTGTCGCGCAGTGAGGCGCTGGTTCGCGATACCCGCGACCTGCAAAACCGAATGGCGCAAATGGAAGCCAAGCTGGGGGAATATCAAAATCAGCGGGTGGCGATTGAGGAAATGACCCGTGATCTGGCGCGCGCACCGGAAGATTGGTTGTTGGCTGAAATTGAGCAAACCCTCAATATTGCCAGCCGCGAGTTGACGCTGGCCGGCAACGTGCGCGCCGCCATCAGCGCGTTGCAGTCGGCCGATCAACGCCTGGCGCGCGCAGACAAATTGCAGGCCACACCGTTGCGTCGGGCGGTCAGTCAGGATTTGGAGCGCCTCAAAGCCACACCGGCGGTGGATACCCAGGGCATCACCGTCAAACTCGATAACCTGATGTTGCAAAGTGTCAGCCTGCCCTTGGCCGTGCCCGGCCTGGTCGCCACCACCATGGGCAAAGATCTGCCGGGCGAAAAAGAGAGCCCACCGGCAACGGATGTGTCTTGGTACAAAAAAGCCTGGTCAGACTTTTTGGGTGCGATGAAAGATTTGGTCAGAATCCGTGAAATCGAGCCGGCCGAGGCTGCGCTCATTACGCCACAGCAGTCGGTGTTTGTCCGGGAAAATTTACGGCTGCGGTTGTTGTCGGCGCGTATGTCGTTGTTGGCGCGCGACGAGGTGAATTTCAAGGAGGACCTCAAGGCGGCCCGTGAGTTGATCCTGAAATATTTTGATGGCAAAGCCAAAGTGAATCAAAACGCGGTGGCCACCCTCAAACAAATGGCCGAAAATTCCTTGTCCATCACCACCCCGGACATCGTGCAAAGCCTGAACGCGATCCGCGCCGCGCGGGAAATTCGCAACACGCGCGAACGTTTTGTGCGCTGATTGAATATTTATGCCCCTGTTTAGCCGAATGAAATCATGACAACCAAACCAATTCGCTGGGTCTTATGGGTGTTTGTGATGGCCGCCGCCGCCGTGTTGCTGGCGCTGGCTGGTCGATATGGGTCGGGTTATGCCGTGTTTGTGGTGCCACCGTGGCGGGTCGAGTTGTCGATGATGATGTTTAGTTTGGTCTTGCTGGTGTCGGCATTCATGCTTTATGCGACGGTGCGCCTGACGATTCGCGCCTATCAATTGCCGCGTAATTTACGCGAGCGCAAGCTCGCAAATGAACGGCAGAAGGTGATGCAGGATTTACATCATGGAATGAAATCGTTGTTTGGCGGCCGTTTTGATGACGCCGAAAAACTGGCGAGACGGGCCATGCTGGCCAAAGTGGGTGCAAAACAGGCGGATGAAGACCTTCATAATCTCGCCGCCGCACTGGCCGCATGGGCGGCGCACGAAGGCGGGAATTTGCCCGCAGCGTTGCCCTATCTGGAAAAAATCACCGGCCACAAGGCGACCAATATGCGTGACGCCTCCAAGGCCTATATGTTGCTTGCAGAAGGCCGTGCCACCGAGGCGTTGCCGGTGCTGCAAACTTTGGCCGCCAATGATCCTGGCAACGTTGGCGCGTTAAAAATGAAAGTGGAGGCGGAAATCGCCGCGAAGGAGTGGGACGCGGTGTTGCTGACACTCGGGCAACTCAAGCGCACCGGTCTGTTGCCGCAACATGCGGTCGATGAAATCCGCTTAAATGCCGAAATCGAATTGATGAATTCCCGCCCGGCGGAACACGACGTACTGGTAGATGCCTGGCGCAAACTGGATCACCACACCCGCTATCAGCCCCGTCTGGCCGACGCCTTGGCAAACCGATTGATCACTGTCGGTTTGGGCAAAGACGCGGCAAAAATAATTGAAGAAACTCTAGACCGGTGTGATCAAGAACAATGGGACGATGCGTTGGCATCGCTGACTCTGCGATATGCGGATGCCGATTCGGGTTCAACCACGGCACAAATTGAATGTGCCGAAACTTGGTTGAAAAAACATCCGCGTGAGGCATCGTTGCTGGCGGCTCTCGGGAAACTCTGCATGCGCCAGGGTTTATGGGGAAAGGCGCAGAGTTATCTGGAGGCCAGTGTGGCCATGAAACCAACGTTGGAGGCCCATATGACACTCGCCAGGCTGATGGAGCAGATCGGTAAACCGCAGGACGCCATGCGCCACATCAGACGCAGTGCCGAGCTGGCAAAGGAATCTGCCCGACTATAACGGTCGCTTGCGCCAGCCTCGGCGCAAAAATTCCCCCATATCGGCTGAAAACATCCGTTTGGCAGGTGCCAACTTAGGCCGGTTGGCAATTTCATAAAATTACGAGACACGTAGCTTCGGTCCCATTTCAACTCACTCCATGGCAATTTTCCTGACCACCCATCATCTGCTGTTGCCAGCTTCTTGGGCAATTCTTGACACTATCAAGACAGTGAACGGCAGTTTGTGAACGCTCCGGATCAAAACATGCAGTCGTCAATTGGCGCATTGCAGCAGTACGAAGTCCTGCAAACGCCACCGGAAGCGGCATTTGACGACATCGCCAGGCGGGCCGGAGAAGTATTCGGCGCCGCGTTTGCCGGTATTTCATTTTTTGAACCCGCTGAAAATGCGCATGCCGTGGCTGGCCGACAGGCAGGACAAATATTGCGCTGGAACGAATGGTTCAAGAGCGCGGTGGGTTTGCCGCAACCATCGTTACCGCGTAAAGACTCTTTTTTTACGCCCTTCGCGATCAGTAATTCGTCGAACCTGTTTGATGCCCGAGTCGCCCGCACATTGGTGATTCATGACGCGCTTGCCGACAAACGCCTGCGTGACCATTCCTGGGTGGTGTCGGCACCCAATATTTGTTTTTATGCGGGGGCGGTCATTTTGTCGCGTGAACGACTGCCGATCGGGGTGTTGGCGGTGTTTGGTACCGCCGCACGGGATAGCAAGGCGCGCGAAATGGAAGCGTTGGTCAATCTGGCCGATTTGGTGACGGCACGTCTGGAGGCGCGCTTGGAAGCGCGCCGTGAACGGCGCGAGGCTGGTGATCGGGACAGATCCGAAAGTGCAGCAAATAATGAATTGGCGGCGGAACAGGCGCCGGCGGAAGAGCATCTGGCCAATTTGACCCGTGAATACTTGCAGATGGAGCAATTGCTCGAGGATGAAATCGCCATTCGGCAGGCGGCCGAAATCCGCTTGCGACATGAAAAAGAATTCTCGGATGCCGCCATTGCCAGTTTGCCGGGGGCTTTTTTTATGTTTGACCGCAACGGCCATATGGTGCGTTGGAATCAAAATTTCCAAATGAATACCGGCTACGAGCAAAGCGAAATTAGCCACTTGCGGGCGGTGGATTTTATTGCGCCCCACGACCGTGCCGTGGTCGCCGATGCCATCCGTGGCGTGATTGAGCGCGGCGACGAAATCACGCTTGAGGCCGATATGTTGTCAAAAGACGGCAATGAGGCGCCGTACATTTTTTACGGCCGTTTACTCGATATTGGTGGCGAGCGCTATTGCCTGGGTGTCGGTCGCGATATTACCGAACGTCGTCGTACCGAGCGCGTGATCAACGATGCAAAAGAACGACTCGATTTGGCCCTGGCCGGTTCCAATCTGGCGCTTTGGGACTGGGATCTGGCGGCCAATGAAGTTTATTTCAGCGAGGGCTGGGCGACAGTGCTCGGTATTCAAATAGAAGGCACGGTCGGCACCCGCCTTCGCGGTGAACAAGTTGTCGGTTTTTGCCATTCGGAGGACCAGTCCAAATTTGCCGCGGCCGTGTCGGCAGCGGTGCGCGGCATCAGCGAGGAGTTGGTTTGCGACTATCGTGTGCCCGGACTGGACGGGGATTGGATATGGCTACATTCATCCGGCAAAGTGACCGAGCGTGACGTCGGCGGCCATGTGCGGCGCATGACCGGCACCACTTCCAATATCACTTCGCGCAAAACGGCCGAAGAACGGGTTGAATTTTTAGCCACACGCGATGTGTTGACAGGGCTGCCGAATCGGATGTTATTGCATGACCGGCTGGAGCTGGGGCTGGCCAACGCCGCGCGCAAAGCATCAAAACTTGCGTTTATGTTTATCGATCTGGACCGATTTAAAAGTATTAACGATACGCTCGGCCATGACGTGGGTGACGAATTGTTAAAGCGTGTTGCCGGCCGATTGTCTGCCTGTGTGCGGGCCAGTGATACGGTGGCACGTCTGGGCGGCGATGAGTTTGCCATCATCCTTGAAAATCTGCCCACTGATGGCCAAGAGGCACAAAGTGTCGCTGAAAAAATGATCGCATCGCTGGCCGCACCGATGCAAATTGGTGAAAACCAACTCAATACCTCGTGTTCACTGGGTATCAGCGTTTATCCCACCGATGGTGAGGATTCACAAACGCTGATGAAACACGCCGATGTCGCCATGTATGACGCCAAGGCAAAGGGCCGTAACAACTACCAATTTTTCTCGCAGGCGATGAACGCCAAAGCGCAAGAGCGTTTGTCGATTGAGAATTTTTTAAGGCTGGCGTTGCGCCGCAACGAGTTAACGTTGTTTTATCAACCCCGGGTCGGCTTTTCGACCGGTGAAATTACCGGTGTCGAGGCCTTGCTGCGTTGGCAACATCCCAAATTGGGACTGTTGGTGCCAGGGCAATTCATCAGTGTCGCCGAAGACTCGGGATTGATTGTGCCAATTGGCGAGTGGGTGCTGGAAGAGGCCTTCCGGCAAGTTGCGGCATGGCAAAAAAAGTCCGGCCGTAATTTTGCCGTCGCCGTTAATTTATCCGCGGGCCAGATGTTTGACTCGAAGAGACTGGCGGCAACAATCAGCAGCGCGTTAAAAAAATCCGGCCTGGATGCACACGACGTGGTGCTGGAATTGACGGAAAGCATGCTGTTGAAAAACACCGAAGACGCCGGCAGTGCGCTGAAACAATTGGGGTCAATGGGAATTGGCATTGCCGTCGATAATTTTGGAACCGGTTTTTCATCCCTTTCATACTTAAAACAACTGCCGATTGATTCCATCAAAGTGGATTCCAGTTTTGTGCGTGACATCGGGCTGGCAAAAAACGACGACGCGATTATTCGCGCCATTATTGCCATGACCCATTCGCTCAAATTAAACGTGGTAGCGGAGGGGGTGGAGCGCGAGGAACAGTATCGGGTGCTGCGCGATTTGGAATGTGATGAGTTTCAGGGGTTTTATTTTTCCAAGCCGTTGCCAGCGGAGGAGTTTGAAGCGCAATTTCTGGATGGGGTTTGAACCTCACCGTCGCAAACGTGAGGCGTGACCATGCCGCTTGCCAGCATCCGCGGCAAATAGATTAAGGGCTCTGTCGAGGTTGTTTGGCGGGCGGTAAAAACAATTCCAACAAATCGTTCAAAAATAACCGGCCTTTTTCGGTCGGCTTCACGCATAGATGATCGCGTTCGATCAGACCTTTGCTTTCGGCTTCATCAAGCTGTCGAGAAATGATATGAATCGGCAATCCGGTTCGTTCGGTGAACAAGGAGTGAGCGAAGCCTTCGTGCAGGCGAAGGCTATTCAGCATAAATTCGAACGGTAGCTCTTCTTTGCTGAGGGTCGTCGTGTCTTGGCGCGCATCACCCGACTGGGCATGTTCCATAAACGCGCCGGGTTGTTTGTAACGCATTTCGCGGCTGATTTTGTCCGGGAATGATATTTTTCCGTGTGCGCCCGCGCCGATGCCAATATAGTCACCAAAACGCCAGTAGTTCAGATTGTGTTGGGATTGTTTTCCCGGCTTCGCATACGCCGAGGTTTCGTAATGCACATAACCGGCACCGCGTAATTTTTGATGAATCAGGTCCTGCATATCGGCCGCCAATTCATCATCTGGAAGTGGCGGCGGAAAACGATGAAACAGGGTGTTGGGCTCGAGGGTCAGATGGTAGATTGATAAATGATTGGTGCCAAAAGACAGTGCCATATCGACATCCGCCGCGCACTCCGCGAGGGTTTGACCGGGCAACGCAAACATCAGATCGAGATTGATGTTGTCAAAATGTTGCTGGGCGATGTGGATGGCGCGTTTGGCTTCATCAGCGTTATGCACGCGACCGAGCGCCTTGAGGTGGGCAGTGTTAAAACTTTGAATGCCGATCGAGAGGCGATTGACACCGGCTTGACGATAGCCCTTGAATTTTTCCATCTCAAAGGTTCCGGGATTGGCTTCCATGGTGTTTTCGGCGTCCGGGTCAATCACCAGTCGCGCCCGCACCGCTGCCAAAACGGTGTCGATGCCGGCGGCGGAAAACAAACTTGGTGTGCCGCCGCCAAAAAAGATGCTGTGGATGCGCCGACCCCATACATTGGGCAGGGTGGCATCGAGGTCCGCAACCAGCGCATCGATATAACGCTGCTCGGTGGCCGTGTCCAGGTCGGCGCTGGCAGGGGCGGATGGTCCAAACGTCCCCCCGGGTTTGCCGCCGTCGGCATGATCACGCAACAGAGACGCCTTGGATATTTGTTGGGCGGAAATGGTGACATGGCCATGACCATCCACCCCGGACTTCATTTCATGAGAGTTGAAATCGCAATAGGGGCATTTTTTGATGCACCATGGAATATGGATATAGAGCGACAGCGGCGGCAATGCGGCCAGCAAAGTGGTCGCGCCGGCAACGCCAAAGCCTAATATTGGCGGCATTTTCAGAGACATTTACGTTGAAAAACCTTGCTGATGCTGGAGTTTTATTTTCAACATCGCCATCGCTTTGCCACGATGACTCAGGTTGTTTTTGGCTTCGGCATTGAGCTCTGCAGCGGTACAGCCGTGTTCGGGCAGGTAAAAATGCGGGTCATAACCAAAGCCACCCTGGCCGCGCGGTGTGACGATAATTTCTCCCCACCAATCTGCATCCGCAATCAGCGGACGCGGGTCGTTGAGATGTTGGACCAGCACCAGCGAGCAATAATAAAACGCCCGTTTGTCCGTGTGGCCGGACAATTCGCGCAGCAGTTTTTGATTGTTGTCACTGTCATTTTTGGCCGTCTTGGTGTCAACAATATCATGGCAGGCATATCGGGCGGAGCGCACGCCGGGTGCCCCCGCCAGAGCTGGAACACAAATACCGGAGTCATCCGCCAGCGCCGGCAGACCGGTTAATCTTGCCGCGTGACGCGCCTTGGCGAGTGCATTTTCCACAAAGGTCGCGTGCGGTTCGGGCGCATCGGGCACATTAAAAGCGGACTGGGGAACCGCCTCAAAATCGAAAGACGCGAGCAGAGCGGAGAATTCGCGCAACTTTCCGGCGTTGTTGGAGGCGATAACGATCTTTTTCATGAGGTCATTTTACGACCTGTGGTGACGGCTGGTTGAACATTCGTTTTGTCGATACCGCCAGTAAAAAGCGCGCTTACGCTAAAATAATCCACTCCACACCTTCAATATCGCACGTCTGTCCAGTGCACAACATCAGGAATTTGCAAAATGACCATCAAAGTCGCCATCAACGGTTACGGTCGTATCGGCCGAAATATTCTCCGCGCCCACTATGAAGGTGGAAAAAAACACGACATCCAAATTGTTGCCATCAATGACTTGGGTCCGGTCGAAACCAATGCCCATTTGACCCAATACGATACCGCCCATGGCAAATTCCCCGGCACGGTTTCGGTTGAGGGCGAGTATCTGGTGGTGAACGGTGACAAAATCCGCGTCTTTGCGCAACGCGATCCGGCGCTGCTGCCATGGGGTGAATTGGGTGTGGATGTGGTGCTGGAATGCACCGGGTTTTTCACCACCAAGGAAAAAGCCGGCGCACATCTCAAGGGTGGGGCAAAAAAAGTCATCATCTCCGCGCCGGGCGGCAAAGATGTTGATGCGACCATTGTTTATGGCGTCAATCACAACGTACTGACGGCGGCGATGACGGTGATTTCCAATGCCTCGTGTACCACCAATTGTTTGGCACCGATGGTCAAGCCACTCAATGACCAGCTGGGTGTGGTGGCCGGTCTGATGACCACCGTGCACGCCTATACCAACGATCAAGTGTTGTCGGATGTGATGCACGAAGATTTGCGCCGCGCCCGTTCCGCGACGATGTCGATGATTCCAACCAAAACTGGTGCGGCTGCCGCAGTTGGTTTGGTGTTGCCGGAGCTCAACGGTAAGCTTGATGGTTATGCGATTCGGGTGCCGACTATCAACGTTTCGCTGGTTGATTTATCGTTTATTGCCGGTCGCGATACTACGGTCGAGGAAGTCAATGCCATCATGGAAACAGCCGCTGCGAGCGCCGGTATGAAGGGCATTCTTGCCTATAACACCGCACCGCTGGTGTCGATTGACTTTAACCACGACAGTCACTCGTCGAGTTTTGACGCGACCCTGACCAAGGTCACCGGCAGGCTGGTCAAGGTCAGCTCGTGGTACGACAACGAATGGGGATTCAGCAATCGTATGCTCGATACGGCCACCGCATTAATGGCGGCGAAATAAGCGTATTCGAAAGACCGACATGTCTACCGCCACACGCAACTTCATAAAATCGTTTTCGGCAATGGTGTTGGCTGTCGTGTTGGTGGCATGTGGCGACGACAACGCGCACAAGGTTGAAGCCGCGGCGGTCAAGACAATTTCCCAGCAGAATCAAGAAATTGCCGAGCGGTTGCGGACACAAAAAGCGGCAAACGAAGCCATCGCGGTGCAAGTTGGGCAGGCGGCAGAGCGCGAACGATTTGTACGCATTATTCGCGATAAGGTTAATCGCTGGAATGAAATCGAGCAACAAATGGTTGGTAAACGCGCAAACGAGTTGGACGATTTTATAGCGCAGCTGACGGCGGTCCGTGGTGAATTGGTGTCGATTTCCACCACTCCCTGTACCGAGCCCAGACGGGATGCAATTTTGCGCGGAATGGATGGGGCGACATCACTGCTTGGAGAGTTCAAGGCAAAAAAGGGGGTGGCAGATCCAGACTTTTCCAACCAATTAGGCGAGCAAATCAACATCATCCAAAATAACAGTGGTGGGTTGTCATCGTGCCTTTAATGCATGGTCGTGAAAGATCGGATTGCGGCTTTTTGCGATTGACTGCCGTGGTTGCATCGGGCAGCCTTAAAGATAAACGCATTTTTATCCGCGCCGATCTGAACGTGCCACAGGACGATGCCGGAAACATTACTGACGACACGCGTATTCGGGCATCCCTGCCGGCAATTCGCCTCGCTTTGGATGCAGGTGCGGCGGTGATGGTGACCTCCCATCTGGGGCGCCCGACAGAAGGCGAACTAAAGGCTGAAGATTCATTGGCACCGGTCGCAAAACGCATGGGTGAATTGATGGCGCGTGATGTGCCGGTACGGGTAAATTGGCTTGAAGGCGTCGATGTGTCTGAAGGCCAACTGGTCATGCTGGAAAATTGCCGGGTTAATAAAGGCGAAAAGAAAAACGACGATGAACTCGCCAAAAAAATGGCGGCACTGTGTGATGTGTACGTAAATGACGCATTTGGTACGGCACACCGTGCCGAAGCCACCACCCACGGCATGGCCAAGTATGCCAAGATTGCCTGTGCCGGCCCCTTGCTGGCGGCAGAGTTGGACGCGCTGGCGGCCGCACTCGCCTCGCCAAAACGTCCGCTGGTGGCGATTGTCGCCGGGTCAAAAGTTTCTTCAAAGCTGACCATTTTGAAAGCGTTGGCTGAAAAGGTGGATCAATTGGTGGTCGGCGGAGGGATCGCCAACACTTTTTTACTCGCGCAAGGATTACCGATTGGCAAGTCACTCGCCGAGGTGGGTTTGGTTGCCGAAGCCAAAGAGATTATCAACATGATGGCGGCACGCGGTGCATCGGTGCCGATTCCGAGTGATGTGGTGTGTGGCAAGGAATTTTCAGCAAACGCGGTCGCGACCACCAAGCAGGCAAAGGACGTGTTGGCCGACGACATGATTTTTGATATTGGCCCGGAGACATCCGCGCGACTTGCAAATATCATGCACGAAGCCGGCACAATCGTCTGGAACGGACCGGTTGGCGTGTTTGAATTCGATCAATTTGGCGGCGGCACAAAAACACTGGCGGAAGCAATCGCCGCCTCCCCGGCATTTTCAATCGCAGGTGGTGGGGATACCCTGGCGGCGATTGCCAAATATGGTGTCGCCGACAAGATCAGCTACGTTTCCACCGGTGGCGGTGCCTTTTTGGAGTTCCTGGAAGGCAAGACCCTGCCCGCGGTAGAAATTTTGCAACAACGTGCGGCCGAATCCGCCAGTTAGCTGGCGGCGAAGTGATGAAACTTTTGCCGACTTTATTCACCGTTTTGCCTATGCTTGTCTTGGGCGGAGAGAAATAACATGCCACGTGCCACCAAAATCGTCGCCACCCTCGGACCCGCCTCTTCATCTGCGGAGGTATTGGAGCGATTGATTGTTGCCGGTGTGGACGTAGTTCGCATGAATTTTTCGCATGGCACCCCGCAGGACCACATCGACCGTGCCACGCTGGTACGCACACTGGCGGCCAAACATCATCGGGCAGTCGGCATTTTAGCGGATCTGCAGGGCCCGAAAATCCGCGTCGGCAAGTTTGCCGACGGCAAAATCATGTTGAAGGTTGGAGACCAGTTTATTTTGGATGCCAAGTGTGAGCTTGGCAATCAGGAGCGGGTCGGCATCGATTACAAAGAGTTGCCGCGCGACGTTAAAAAAGGCGATCAGTTGTTATTGAATGACGGCTTGTTGGTGTTTGAAATTAACAGTGTCAAAGCACACGAAATTTTTTGCACGGTGCGACAGGGCGGGGTGTTATCCAACAACAAGGGCATTAATCGCAAGGGCGGCGGGCTGACCGCACCGCCGCTCACGTCCAAAGACATGGACGACATTAAAACGGCGGTGTTGATCGAAGCCGATTTTCTGGCGGTGTCATTTCCAAAAAATGGCGCGGATATGTACATGGCGCGTGAATTGATGCGGGCGGCGGGTGGCAACGCACTGCTCATCGCCAAAATCGAGCGTACCGAAGCCGTCACCAATGACGCGCTGGTGGATATCATGAACGCTTGCGACGGCATTATGGTCGCGCGCGGTGATCTGGCGGTGGAGGTGGGGGATGCGGCGGTGCCGGCCCTGCAAAAGCGCATGATCCGTATCGCCCGCGAGATGAACAAGCTGACCATCACCGCCACACAAATGATGGAGTCGATGGTGTCCTCGCCGATTCCCACCCGCGCCGAAGTGTCGGACGTGGCCAATGCGGTGCTCGATGGCACCGACGCGGTGATGTTGTCGGCCGAGTCGGCTTCCGGCCAATATCCGGTGGAGACGGTAGAGGCAATGGTGCGTATTTGCCGCGAGGCGGAAAAAAGCGCCGAGGACAAACTGGATCATGAATTTCTAAACCGCGTTTTTACACGGGTGGATCAATCAATCGCCATGGGTGCCCTGTTTACGGCGCATCATTTAAGCGTGAAATGTATCGCCTCCTTAACCCAGTCTGGCTCGACCGCATTGTGGATGTCGCGCCTGAATTTGGGCGTGCCCATTTATGCGTTAACCCCGGAAAAAGCCACCCTGACAAAGTGTGCGTTGATGCGCGATGTGCGGCCATTTACCCTGGATTACGAGGGGCATGATCGCGAAAAATTATTGCATGAGGCGGAAGAAGTATTGCTGAGCAACAAGGTGGTGGAGATGGGTGATATTGTCGTCTTGACCATGGGCGAACCGATTGGTCAGTCCGGCGGCACCAACACCTTGAAAATTGTCCGTATCGGCGAAAACCGCAAAGCCTAGCGGCATCGGTGGCGGGGTCGGGGCATGTCCATTTTAATTCGTCGCGCAACATCCGCGGATATTCCACATATTCAATCAATCGCACATACGACCTGGCCGATCACGTTCGCCGACATTTTGCCCCCCGGACAAATTGCTTATATGTTGGACATGATGTACTCGACAGCGTCATTAACGGCGCAAATCGAACAAAAAAACCATGTTTTTCATTTGGCGATTGACGACGGTACACCGATTGGCTACATCTCGCACGAATTAAATTATTTGTCGCCCACCCATTACCGGCATACCAAGATTCACAAAATTTACCTGTTGCCCGGAGCGCAGCGTCGGGGCGGCGGTGGCGAGTTAATCAAAACTGTCCGCGAGCTGGCTGTCGCTGGCAAACAAACGGCATTACAACTAAACGTTAATAAATATAATCAGGCACTGGGTTTTTATCAGCGCCTCGGCTTTGTGGTGGTCGGTTATGAAGATATCGACATCGGCGATGGCTTTTTGATGGAAGATGCAAAACTGGTGCTGCCACTGGCGCAATCGGCTCGCAGCAGCATTTAACTGGAGGATGCGCCGGCAATCGTCACCTCATTGCCGGGCGTATCACAAGCGGCGCGCGCGGCATGATTGCGAATGTTTTCCGTGATGGAATCCTTCGCGAAGTTGCGGACTTCTGCCAATGCCTTGCCTTTCAGCGTGCCCAGCGGATCAACAACATAACCAATCCAAGCGGGAATTTTGAAAACGTGGTCATTGAATAGTTTGATCGCCAAACTTTCTGGAGAGCGCACATATCCAACCCGCTTTTTGGCTGTTTTTAATTGTTGATTGGCTGCTTCGACCTGTTTGATTGTTTCCTCGGCTGACGCTGCGCGCTCCGTGTCGGACTGTGCACAGGAAATTTCAAGTGGTGGCGGCGCTTGCTGTTCACATAGCGGAAAACAGTCGAAAGAATCCGCGTAAACGGCGCTTGCGCCGGTGGTAAAAGCGGTCAGGATAAAGATTGCCGCCAGACATCGCAATGGTTTCGGGTTCATGATGCTGCTCCTGTTGGTGGAGGTCAAAATTGCCCACACACGTTCATCATGCGCGCGTCGTAGCCAGTTACAACCAAAACGGCGGCAGTATCAAAATCAGCTACGATTTGATGCGCCATGGAACACGGATTGCCCTGTTTAGCCCGGCGAAACTGCCCCGGAGTTGATGTGCGCGGCAAAGAATGAACGCGCAACTTGCGTGTGCCCCCACTTTTGTCGGCAATTATTCAATTCGTCCCCACGGCACATTCCAGCCAAGTAAAATAGCTCTTTTGCAGCTCATTTTCATTGGAGAAATTTATGGCCCTCGTTTCCATGCGGCAATTGCTCGACCACGCCGCCGACAACAGTTACGGTATCCCGGCATTCAATGTGAACAATCTCGAGCAGGTACAGGCCATTATGGAAGCCGCCGACGAGACCGACTCACCCGTGATCATGCAGGCCAGTGCCGGAGCCCGCAAATATGCCGGAGAGACATTCTTAAAGTATTTGATCGAAGCAGCCGTTGAAACCTATCCGCATATTCCCGTGGCGATGCATCAAGACCACGGCCAAAGTCCTGCTGTTTGCCAACAGGCCATGCGGCTGGGTTTTTCCAGCGTGATGATGGATGGCTCGTTGCAAGCAGACGGCAAAACCATCTCCAGTTATGAATACAACGTCGACGTCACCCGCCGCGTGGTGGAAATGGCGCACATGATCGGTGTGTCGGTCGAGGGTGAATTGGGTTGTTTGGGCTCACTTGAAACCATGAAAGGTGACAAAGAAGACGGCCACGGTACCGATTCCACCATGACCCGTGATCAATTGTTGACCGACCCGGATGAGGCGGCGGACTTTGTTAAAAAAACCGGTGTCGACGCGTTGGCCATTGCCATTGGCACCTCACACGGCGCCTACAAATTCACCCGAAAACCAACCGGGGACATTCTGGCGATTGACCGTATCAAAGCCATCCACGCACGCATTCCCAACACCCATTTGGTGATGCACGGCTCCTCAAGTGTCCCACAGGAGTTGCTCGATATTATTCGCGCCAATGGCGGCGACATGAAAGAAACCTACGGTGTGCCGGTGGAAGAAATTCAGGAAGGCATCAAACACGGTGTGCGCAAAATCAACATCGACACCGATATCCGTTTGGCCATGACGGCCGCCGTGCGCAAATTTCTCAACGAAAATAAATCACATTTTGATCCGCGTGATTATTTGAAACCGGCGCGTGCCGCCGCCAAAGAAATTTGCAAATTGCGTTATCAGCAATTTAACTGCGCCGGACACGCTGCAAAAATCAAACCGATCACGCTCAACAAAATGGCCGATCGTTATGTCAAGGGCGAGTTGTTGCAGGTTGTGAAGTAGGCTTTGTTTCGTTTATAGATCGAAAAGGTTTAGACGTGTATCAATCAACCATTCAGTCTCTGCCCTTGCTGGCGCGTGGCAAAGTCCGCGACATTTACGCCGTTGGCGACGACAAATTGTTGTTGGTGACCAGTGATCGTTTGTCCGCCTACGACGTGATTTTGCCGACGCCGATTCCGCACAAGGGGGAGATTTTGGTCTCGCTGGCCAATTTTTGGTTTAAAAAACTTGGCCACATCGTGCCCAACCAACTGACCGGCATTGATCCAGAATCAGTGGTGGCAGCCAACGAACGTGATCAGGTGCGGGGCCGCGCCATTGTTGTCAATAAATACCAAGTCTTGCCGATTGAGGCGGTGGTGCGGGGATATTTGGAAGGCTCCGGCTGGGCGGAATATCAGCAATCACAAAGTGTTTGTGGGGTGTCGTTGCCAGCCGGTTTGCTGCGCGCGTCCAAATTGCCCGAGCCGATCTACACACCCGCGACAAAAGCTGAAGCCGGTGAACACGATGAAAATATCGATTTCGCCATCACTGAAAAAATCATCGGTGCGGCACGTGCTGCCGAAGTACGTGATGTGGCGATTCGTTTGTACAAAGAAGCGGCCGATTTTGCACTGACCAAAGGCATCATCATTGCCGATACCAAATTTGAATTTGGCATCGATGCCAACGGTGTGCTGCACTTGATTGACGAGGCGCTCACGCCAGATTCATCACGATTTTGGCCACTTGATCGTTACCAAGTGGGCGTGTCGCCGGAAAGTTTTGACAAACAGTACATTCGCAACTGGCTCGACAGTATTAGCTTTAATCGTCAACCGCCCGCGCCCGAAGTGCCGGCCGACATTGCCCAGCATACCAGCGCAAAATATCGGGAAGCGCTGGTCAGGCTGACGGCGCACGACTGAGGCTTCACCGGAAAAAAATTGTCATGCCGAACGGGTTTTTGTGAGGCATCTCATCCGATTGATTGGTGAATAAGCAGGTGCCACAAAGAATGAAGCGGATGAGGTTCCTCGTCGCCCGATAAAACCGGGCTCAGTCGAAACGACAAAAAATGAGAAACACCAGCAATGGCGGGCAGTTTTAACACTTTTTGCTCGAAAGCGCGCGCCCAGCAACGTGTTTTAATTTTACGACTTGCGCCGTTCGATCAACGCGTAGGCGGTGTGATTGTGGATGCGGTTGTAAATAAATGGATTTCGATAATTGACGACCGTCAATTGTTTATATATTCTGATGCTGGTCGTTGCAATGTTTCAAGATGCTCGTGACCACAAAGACCCGCGTTCCGCCATCCACCATTCGCAACAAGGCTCACTCATGCCCACCCTTCCGCTGCTTGTCCGCGCCGTGCTTTTGTTATCGCTATTGCTTGCGCAATTTGCCACCGCCGATGTCTGGGTGGCCGACGATAAATCGTTATACAAAATCGACCTTGCAACCAACCGAGTTGCACTTTCGGTTCCAGCCGAGAAAATCAAACGGTTGGCAATTGACCCGGCTGACAACAGCGTTTGGTCGTTGGGTGACAAAGCCATCACCAGACGCGCGGCCGACGGCAGGCTGCTTTTTGAGAGAAATCTCGATGCGCTTGGACTAAAAGAGGCCGATTACCTAGCGCTCGATGCGCGTGATGGTACCGCTTGGATAGGCTCGGGAAAAGCATCAAATGGTAATGAAACGGTCAAGCGGCTGGATGATGCAGGACAAGTCACCGCCATCATTGCGGTCGCAAAAAAATAGATGGGCTGTCGGTGGCGATTGACCGCAGCGTATGGATGTTGAGTAACAAACGCCTGCTCCACTACTCAGCGGTTGGCGCGTTGTTGTCAGACATTGATCTCAAACCGCGTATCGACGGCGATCCAAAATTGTTTGCTGTTGACTCACCTGGCGCATGGCTGTGGGTTTCCGCAGAAAAACGCCTGATCAGAATCGATGCCACCAATTTGTCTGCGTCACCTCGTGGCATCACGCTTGCAAAAAATACGCTGGATCTGGCCTTGGACAACAGGCGCAGCACATTGTGGATCCTCGCCGAAAAACAACTGCTTGCCTATGATCCCGCCGGCATGCCGGAACGCTCAATTGACCTGCATGCGTTTGACATCAAAGACGCAGTCGTGACCAGTTTTGATCCTGCCTCCCGAAGCATTTTTGTCGGATACCAGAATGGACTTGCCCGTTTTTCGGAAACCGGGACGAATCCCACATTGATCAGCACGCCGCGCGTGGTGCGCGCCATCGGCGTGTCCCCATTTATTCTTCGCACCATTCTGGCGCTGGATGCCCCGGCGGCGGGCGCACTTCTCAATCAGGCCACACCACCCATCACCCTGCGTATCATGCCCTTGTGTTCGGGCAATACATGCGGATTTCCGCCCACGTTTTTCAACGGCTACCGGGTAAGTGCAACATTAAACGACCAGCCAGTCGGCTCGTCATTTGTGATTGATCCGTCAACCGGTACCGCCCGTTTGCAGCCAACACAGGCTTTGCCCCAAGGCAGCAACACGCTCAAGGCGACACTCACCGATGTTTATGGGCAGGTGTCCAACGAAATCGTCAGCAGTTTCACTGTCGATACCGTCGCGCCGACATTTTTGCAGCTTGATCCAGTTGGCGCGGCAATCACTAATCGAACACCAAGGCGGATTTCAGGCAAGCTCAGTGAAGCGGCCACCTTGAAAATTGGCAGTGTCACCGTGCCGGTCTCCAGCGACGGCAGCTTCGCCTACGACCTGCCACTACAGAGCGGAATAAATAGCGTTGCATTGGTTGCCACCGACGTGGCGGGTAACCAGACGAGCACGGCGGCACAAATTACCTACGATGCCGTGCCGCCCAAATTCATCAGCATCAGTCCGGCCGATGGCACGGTTGTCAACTCACCCGCAACCACTCTCGCAGGAACGGTAGACGAGGTGGCGACCATCACCCTCATACAGAATGGCAGCACACGCTCGGCGCAGGGATTGGTGTTTGGTTTTCCGGTCACACTTCAGCCGGGAATCAATTCGTTTCTAATTTCCGCGACAGACCAGGCGGGCAACATCACACAAACAGCAATCCGCGTGACCTACGTTGCCATCACAATCAGCACCAATGGTCTCCCAGACCCATTGGCGATAGGCACAACCAGCGTCACCATCACCGGCACCATCACTGGACCGCTCAATACCCGTGTGGTTGTGAATGGCGTGAATGCCACGTTATCGGGTAGTACTTTTTCCGCAACCGTTGCGGTTGCCGCTGGCGCCAATGCCATCAATATCACAGCAACTTCAGCCGATGGAGTGGTTGTGACCAAGAACTTGTCAGTCAATGTTGCAGTGGATGTGATCGATGCGCCATTCATAGCTGTTTGGAGTGGCCTTACCAGCGCATTGACGGCTGGCAACAAGTCTGTCGCACTGGAGTTTGTCGCCGCGAGTTCGCGTGAACGCTATGACCGCGTTTTCAACGACTTGTCTCCCTCGGCCATCGCCGAAGTATTTGCTTCGCTATACCGTATGCGGCGAATTGCGGTGGATGAGAATGTCGCGGAATATTTTGTCAACAAAAAAGAAGAGGTCACCAACCGCGAACTTGGATTTTTTATTTATTTTGTCAAGGACGGAGACGACGTATGGCGCATTTCAACAATGTGAAATCTGTCTTGCTGCTGTTTCGATGCTTGCTGATGTCGGCGGCATTTTTTCAATGTCGTCATGCGCCGTGACCTATCAATTCGACCCGATTGAGGCATGGGTGGTTGATGCCGAGACCGGCAAACCGATTGAGGGCGCGGTGGTCACGGCCAATTGGGAATTGGTGAAGGGCAGCTTGGATGGACCGCGCTACTACGGGCAATTGGATGTCAAGGAAACCGTCACCGACAAAAACGGGCGGTTCTACTTCGAGGGATTCAGCAAGGTGGATACATCCTGGGCGGAGCTGCGGGAGAGTGATCCGCAGATTATTATTTTTAAGGCGGGGTATGAGTTCCAGCGGTTTATCAACAGCTATGTTGATGGAGGGGCGGGGATCAAATTGATTCGCAGGACGGCGGCGATGAATGGGAAGACGGTGAAACTGAAAAAGAATGGCGTTGATAAGACTCTCATCCGCCAATCTCACTCTTCTTTGGTTTATTCAAGGTTAAGTTTTGTTACCAAAATAATGCCTCATACGCACGAGGTGGAAAAGTGTTACTGGCAGAAGATTCCGCGCATGCTCATCGAAACCAGAGTCCAGGAAGTGGATATGAAAAAAATAGGAATCAGCACTTCCTCCATATACGAAGATCTTTTAGTCAATAGCGCGCAATACGCAGCAAAGACCAATATCGATTGCGTGGCACCACGAGCCCTGTTTGAGAGAGATTTCAAATGAATTATAGAACCTGCAAAATTTTACGACTCTGCACAATTATTTTTGGTCTGATGTTCGCCAACTCAACCTACTCCTATGAACCCGATACACACAGCAAGTTGTCGATCGAAGCGCTCAACCGGTCGGTGCTGGTTTTCAGTTCAGACAAGCTATCTCGCTACGGCCTTAAATCGGCCATCGACGCCAGTGGAAGCCGCTTTCGGAATAGCAAAGGTAGCGAGAATCAAACCATTGAAGCGCTAGTGGGCTTTGGTGCCGACTGGGAAGACAACCGCGGCTTCATGCAGGCCACCCGCCATTTTTACAACCCGGTTGACGGCAAAAAGTTGCTTCCTGGGGTCGGTGAAACTTCTCCAGACTGGGCGCTCGAAGACAATGGCTTAAAAAGCGGCCAGGATTTTTCCTATCGGTCAATGCGTCTCCATTTCCTCAGGGCTTTGAACAGTCCGGCCAAGAGCGAGCGGGATGCGGCCTGGGGGCTGACTTTCCAAACAATGGGACATGTGCTGCATCACCTGCAGGATATGGCGCAGCCGCAGCATGTGCGCGGCGATGTACATTGTGATAAGGCATTCTGCAAGGCATTTTCTAGTGCTTACAGTCCCAGCGTGTACGAATACCGCATTGACACCAAC
>CAMTWK010000029.1:0-109978 GCA_947085425.1 uncultured Burkholderiales bacterium
AAAAGCGCATGTTCAGAGGCCCGCTATCGAGTGCGCAGGCCATCAACCTTACGAGGTACAGTTTGGATTCGCAGAATTTATAGGTCGCCAAGAATGAAAAACGTATGTAAGGCGGGCCGACCCGTGAAATATGCAGGTTAACAGCCTTGGCGCATCGGCAATGCCGCTGCCTCGCCCAGATCCCAAAACACCCCCGCCATGATCGCCAGCCCCTCGCGCGCCAACGCGCCGAGCATGTGTTCGTTTGGTGCATGCTGCGAGCACGCCGAATACGAATGCGGAATCCAGATGGTCGGTAATCCGAGCGTATCGGCGAATACTTCATTGGGCAATGAGCCACCGAGATTAGGCAGGATCGCCGGCTTGGCACCGGTGGTGGCCGTGATACTCGCCACCGCCCAACGCACCCACGGCGAATCCGGATCAAGCCGGGTGGCGTGCATCGGTTCTTCACGTGACGGCGTCACCACCACCTGCGGAAAACCTTCACGAATCAAATGCCGCTGCAACGCCGGCACCACATCGTTTGGATCGGTGCCGACCACAAAGCGCAAATGACCGCGCGCCCACGCTTTGTTGGCAATGGCATTCACCGGAAAATCCGGATTGCCGACTTTCATCGCCAGCACCGAAAAACTCGACCAGCCAAACACGCGTTCGGCCGGGCTCAAGCCGGGCTCGCCCCAGTCCAAATCGATGTCGGGTGAATCATCGCCGCCCGAAGGTTCACAATCCCGCAGCGCCGCACGCACGGCAGCGGGGATACCACTCGGTCGCCACTCGGGCACACGAATCGCACCGTTTTTATCGGTGATGCTGGCGATGGCATGCGCCAACACGATGCCGGGATCGGCGATCAGCCCGCCCCAGTTGCCGGAGTGATGCGCGCCTTCACGCAGATCAATGGTCAGATCAAAATTCATCACGCCGCGCGAACCCAGAAAAATAGTCGGGCGATCCGGTTGCAAACGCGGGCCGTCGGATGCGATAAACACATCCGCCTTTAATTCTGCCTTGTGCGCGTGGCAAAACGCATCCAACCCGGGTGAGCCGATTTCTTCGCCCATCTCGATCAGCAGCTTCACATTGAAGCCAAGCGTGCCGCCTGCGCCACGCGAACCACGTGTTTCCAGCACACTCTTGAGCGCCGCCAGATTAATGGTGTGCTGGCCCTTGTTGTCTGCCGTGCCGCGCCCGTAGAGACGCGGGCCATCCTCATGCATGCGCCACGGGTTGAGATCGGCCCGCCATTGCGGCTCAAGCCCGCGCACCACATCACCGTGACCGTAACTCAGCAACGTCGGCAGGTGTTCCGCCTCGATACGCGTGGCGATCATAAATGGTGTCTTGCCAACCGGGCTGGCAAATACCTCGCAGGTAAAACCGAGTGCTTGCAACGATGGTGTCAGCTCGTCCGCCAGATACGCACGCAACACATCGGCACGATCCGGATTTTGGCTCTCGGTGGGCATCGCCACCCGGCGCGCGAGATCGGCGTGAAATTGCCGGCTGTCAAAATAGTGCTCGGCGGATTGAATGGCTGAAGCGCGGGTCATGGGTGTGGTCCTTGAGGTCTTTATGGTCTCTGTGGTCGCTTTGGTGCTTGTTGTGCTTATGGCAGATTGTCTCGTTTGCGCCAACCCGGCCATCTTTTTCCGCAGAAGGCGTCGCAAGTGTCAACGCTAGCCTGTTAGTTAACCTAATTTTTCGAAAAGTTAGTATAACGCTGTGCACATTGTTGCCCGATCCCGCGCATCGCATCGCCGTGGCCGTCGCCATGCATCACAGGTGGTAATTGAAGGTTCTGGCAGGTCAGAGCCGGCATGCCCATTGCACTGCCACGCAGCATTGACATATTGTCGAGATTCGCTACAATGTATCTACACGGATATACAACACCTAAATTGGAGAAATTCATGCGCCTTCAAATTGCAAAATGGGGAAACAGCCTCGCCGTTCGCCTGCCGGCCAGTTACGCCCGGCAAGTCAACATCAGCAGTGGCGATTATCTTGAGGCGACCCTCGACGCCAGCGGTGAAATGCGTCTTGTGCCGGATGCACCGAAAGCGGACAAAGCGGCCATGTTAAAAAAGATCACCGCACTGCACAAGGCATTGCCCCAAACGGCAGACGTGATGGCGACGCTGCGTAACGAGGCGCGTTATTGATGGTCTATGTTGACACCAGCGTGTTGGTCGCCCTGTTTACCAACGAGGCAACGGCAGAGCGTATCGTCAAATGGCTTGCGGCGGAGGCCCGCCCGCTGGTTTCCGGCGATTGGTGCGTAACCGAATTTGCCAGCGCGCTTGCGATAAAACAGCGAACCCGGCAAATGAGCCTGAAAGACTCAAATGCGGCATGGAAAGTATTCAGCGAATTTTGCACAGGTAGTCTGCGCCTCTTGCCGCTGGACCGGGTCGTATTCAGTGAAGCTGCGCAATTGGTTCGAAAGAGCAAAAATGGTTTGCGTGCGGGTGATGCGCTGCATCTGGCACTTGGGCTACGCGTCGGTGCTGCGGCGTTTTTCACACTTGATGTGCGACTGGCGGAGAGCGCCAGGCAAAACAAGCTGCCAAAAATTATTTTCTAGGCAGTCAATTGGCCGCCGTTCGTTCCGACTCAGCATTGAATTGCGAGCCAACAAAATAGTACCCGGCGGATTGAATGGCTGAAGCGCGGGTCATGGGAGTGGTACTGATGGGGTGGGATGGATGGTGACTATCGAATTACAAACACTAGTATTGGCGGGTGTTTTGGGGTAGAAATGGCTGGAGCGGGAAGCGGGGCCAGCAGTTTATATTCCAGAATACGCCGCTATCTGTCGTCTGTCGCCCCGGCGGAGGCCGGGGTCCAAGTATGCCTGCAACATCGTAGGCCTGGATATAAAAGATGCTTGCGTCGCTCCCTGCTGGTACGAGCGGCGAGAAAAACTCATCTCTCATTTTTTTGATTGTGCCCAAGCGCCGACTTTTTCAGACTTAGCCTTATCTTCCATTACTGCGAGTCGTTTCTTGAAGGCAGTCGATTTTTCGCCATTGGGCAAAGGCACTACTGGTCCGACGATGCGTGCCAGCCCACTGCGTACCAAAAGCTCGACCAGACTGTTTCCATCTACTTCGACCAGCCCGTAATAGCGGACTTGTTTGCCCCTGTCGCCGCCGCCGGTCCATTTTGTCCACACATCACCGTGGCCGTAGCTCATGACCGTCGGCAGTTTGAATGGCGGCGGCGCGGGTCATGGTTTGATTCCTGTTGAGGCGCGTTGGAAGTTGATTTTGTAAACACGAATATGGGCGCGGAGGATGAAACAATAATGCCTGAATCGGCAGCGTCAATGCATAGTTTATGCAATTCCCCAACTCCCAACCCCCAACACCAAATCAGTCCCGTCCTAATCCCGCCAGATCAAACGCATAACTCGCTTTGAAAAATACTTCGTTGATTCGCCGCTGATAATTGGCGCCGGGCTCGATAGACCGCGATGAATTCACACCCACATAAAAATTGGTGCCGAGTCCGCGTTTATGGCTATACACCAACGAACGTGTTTCGGTTTTATCGAATGGCGTCACGCGTGACTCGTACAGTGACGGCGCGCGGCGGGTGCCATTGTATTGTGCAATCAATCGGATGCTGTTGCGCGAAGTGAGGTGATAGACCGAAGTCAATTGTGCGGCGCGTTCGCGAATGATGGTGGACGATCCGACCACATCAGCCTTGGTATTGATGACGGATTCTTCCAGCCGTGGTTGTATCTCCCAGCGATTAAACAAGCGAATGGTGGCGTCGGCCTGAAAATAATACCCACGGCCAATTTGATTGGTGGCCACATCGCCACGTTCACCGATGGCCGTTTCGGCATGAAAGCTGGACAGCCAATTGCCGGGGGTCCAGTCGAACCAACCAAAAAACTGGCTGCGCGACAAAGGCTCACCGCTGGCCCGAAAACGAATTTTTTGTTTGGGGCGCGCTTCCAAACCAAAGTTTATTTTATTGGCTGTGAACGCCATGCCCACGTTTTGCTGTTGGTACAAAACCTTACCATCCAAATCGAGTTTGCGTTCGAGATTGAGATACGGAGAAATCTCGTTGAATCCGAATACATCCCGCCAGCGACGCGTAACCTCGTTGTACGCGCGGCGGGTGCCCACCTGACTGAAAAAACCATTGTCCGCCCGAAAATCACGACCGATTTCCTCGATGGCACCAGCGCTGCCCCATTGGTCGGTGGAAAAATTGTAGTCAAACAAATATGCGGCATCACTGGCGGCGCTTTTGCCATTGATCTTGTTGCGTTTATCGTGGGTATTGGAATACAACACATTGCCTCGAATGCGCAACGCGCCGGACGGCCGCCACACCACATCGCTGCCGATGACTTGATTGGTCAGCGTCGGTTTGTTGGCCGATGTTTCATAAGTACGGTCGGTCAATACGCCGCCAAACGTCCACGCGCCGCTATCGAGGCGGATTCGGCCGATAGTGGCAATCGACTTGGTGTCTTGAATGGCGAAACGTGTATTGAGCGAGCCGGGCAACAGAATCAAACCCTTGCCGTCATCTCGCACGGTCAGAATGGTCAGATCCATGCCGTCGGCGCGACGCGTGGCACGCAGCCCCCACGCCGGGTCGGTGATCGAGCGGGTGTAGATGGCGCGAAATGGCAACGACAAAATATCCGAACCCTCCAGAAAAAACGGCCGTTTCTCCTGAAAGAACAACGCAAATTGGGCGTTGGCCGCGAGCTGGGGTGAATCCAATTCCACCTGCGAAAAATCGGGGTTGATGGTGCCATCGAATACCCAATCGGCGGTTGGCCGAAATTTCACATCAAGGCTCGGCACAAAATCGTTTTCACGTTTGCCAGGCTTGCCGGATTCACGATCCCGCGTGCTGCGCAGCGTGACATTAGGCGTGACGGTCAATTCACGTCCGTCCGGCAAATCCTTCAGCCCCGACACAGTTTGCGCATAACAAAGCAGACAATTGGATTCGCGGGGAATACGCCCGTTGGCGATGCGATAAACATTGTCACGGGTAATACCGCGCCCTAGAAACACACTCCAATTTTCGGATGGCGGGCTGGCGTAACGTAACACCGAAAACGGAATACGAATCTCGGCGCTCCAGCCATCGGCCAGCCGTGCGACCGACGCATCCCACTCAAAGTCTGGTGAAAAATCCTCGTTCCCGCTGTCTTCGTGAAAAATGCCATCACCAATCGCGCCAGCCGCATTCACCCGAAAAATCTGCGCGAATTTGCGTGAACCAACCGGATCGAGATAAACAGCAAAAAAATCTTGCGAACCAAAAACCTGATCACGTCGCACCAGCGGCGCCTCGATTAGGGACGGGTCGGGGTCATAACCGCGCATGTAAAAATAGATTGCGTGTTGATCGTAAACAATCCGCGCCTCGGTTTTGTACTTTGCCGCCGCTTCGCGCGGACGGTATTCGTAAAAATCAGTAATGACTTGTGCACGTGACCAAAAGGCCTCGTCGGCCTTGCCATCCAAAATGATTTTTTCACCCGCTGACAAACGTAGCGCCTGAGTGGGAGAGATGCGTCGCTCGACGGCGGAAAGATTGGAATTGGCTTGGCTGGGTGGTGTCGATTGGCCATAAGCGGGCGGAGACGAGACCAGCGCCGCCACGGAAAACAACCCAAACATAATCACTGCCAAAAGGTGTTTAGACATCGGGCTGCGTGGGAGAGATTTCATCATGGGCATGTGATTTTGACGTGAAGGCGGTGGAGTCGGATCATAGGCTGGCTTGAGGGACAGGCACATTGTGATGTGATGAAAGACGGAAAACGCAGACTGGATCACGGGTGAATATTAATGGGGTTTGTGTTCGCTTCCGTAATAATCGCTGGGCGGGCGTATCAAATGCACCAAACGGGGATTGCGGCAGGATCACAGCCGGCGAGTAAAACTCCAGCATTGGCGGCGCAGATGGGGCGAAAGAGGCTGGAACGGCGCTATTTACGGGCGTTTTGATAATTACAATCACAAGCCCGTCGCCCCAGCCCGGTCAGTGACAGATTCCTTGGCGCCTTTTTTGATCAAGATGTGAAAAATATTCATTCGTCGTCAACTTCGACGAAATGCGAAATACTGATTTGCAAGGATAAAGCAGGAATGAAACTGCAGCATTCGCGTGACTGCATAAAAATGCGTGCGGGCGCAGTCAGGGTTCGCTACGTTGCGAATAATTCACGCAGGAGCTTGATGCGTTGGCGTGGTTGGATACCAAAGGTGAATAGCGGCGCAGAGTGCAGGTTAAAAAATGAGGGTTTGACACTTGAGCAAGTTTGCGAGCAGAAATAGCTGAAAAACTTATTAAATAATAGAGATTGAAATGATGATTGCGGGATTCCAACAACTTGCAAAATAAAATTGACTGGGACGCCAATCGGGCGTAATGTCCGGTTTCATACCCAGAGGAAAACTGCGCAAATGGCGACAATACTTACAACAGAATCCCGAAATAACGCGGTATTCGACTATCTCACGGCAGCGCGCAGGCAACACAGCCAGGTTGATCTCGCAAAATTCCTGGAAGTGGATACACGTACGCTGCGCAGATGGGAGGCGCGCCAAAGTGTTCCGCCGCGTTACATTATTCCGGCACTTAAGCAATTGATGCTCCCGCTCTTGGCAGACCAGCCGGAGGATGCGGACTTCACCTTCATCGATTTGTTTGCAGGAATCGGCGGCATCCGCACGCCCTTCGAGGCTATGGGTGGCCGATGTGTTTACACGAGCGAATGGGATTCGTATGCGCAGAAAACCTATGCAGCAAATTTTCCGGATGGCCACGCCATTGCCGGAGACATTACGCAAGTCGATGAAAATGAAATCCCCGACCACGATGTTTTACTTGCAGGATTCCCATGTCAACCCTTCTCGATAGCAGGTGTCTCGAAGAAGAATGCTCTGGGACGGGCGCATGGATTTGCGGATGAAACACAAGGCACATTGTTCTTTGATGTCGCCCGGATTATTAAAGCCAAGCGGCCACGCGCATTTCTGCTGGAGAACGTCAAGAATTTGCAGTCGCACGACAAGGGTAGAACATTCGACGTTATCAAGCGCACGCTGACCGAAGAGCTCGGCTATCACATCCATGTAAAGGTGATCGATGCCGCGCATTTTGTCCCGCAGCATCGTGAGCGAATCATCATTGCCGGCTTCCGTGATCCGGTCGGGTTCGATTGGGCGGCGTTGCAACTGCCAGCAAAAGGCGAGCGAAAGCTGGCTGAAATTTTGCACAAGACGGATGGCACTGAGCCTGACCTGACGTGGGATGAAGGGCGCTACTTTGATCACAAGAAAAAGAAAGTCCTTCCCAAATTTACGCTTACCGATAACTTGTGGATCTACCTCCAAGCGTATGCTGAAAAGCACCGGCTGAAAGGAAACGGATTTGGATTTGGACTTGTGACAGGCAAGGATATTTCCCGCACGCTCTCGGCCCGTTACTACAAGGATGGTTCCGAGATATTGATCAAACAGCTGCGTAAAAATCCACGACGGTTGACGCCTCGCGAGTGCGCGCGCCTCATGGGCTTGCCTGACACATTTAAAATTCCGGTATCTGATTCACGGGCATACAGGCAGTTTGGCAATTGTGTTGCGGTGCCAGTGATTCGAGAAGCGGCACGATTGATGCAGCCGTTTGTCATTGAAGAGTTGAACCAGCTTTCTTTTCCCAACCTTGCAGTTGCCGCATAAAGGATTTGACATGATCACTACTAATCGTATTCCTGCAGTCCGTGATTTCTCGGTTAACGGCATGACTGCCTGGTTTGCTGAACTTGACGCCCGCGACCTGCTCTTCCATCCGGATGAATCACCTGAGACGTTAATCAGTATGGATTCAGGTCGGCCATGTTTCACGCCGACAGAAGTGGCCGCGCTCACTAGCACAATCGACCGATTGTTTGCGTTACATGGCGACGAAGTCTACGAAGCAGCGTATCCATTGTTTATGGCGCGGATGGGAATCAAACCTGATGCCTGATGTTGCGGACGCCGCAACCCGAAGTCGGATGATGTCCGGCATCCGCAGCATCGACACCTCGCCTGAAAAACAGGTGCGGGCAATGTTGCATCGAAAGGGTTTTCGTTTCAGCTTGCATCGGAAGGACTTGCCGGGCAAGCCGGATATTGTGTTGCCGAAATATGGTGCGGTGATTTTCGTTCACGGATGCTTTTGGCATCGTCATCAATGCCACATGTTCAAGTGGCCAAAGAGCAATGCCAAGTTCTGGCGTGAGAAAATAAATGCGAATGCCGAGCGCGATGAACGTGATATTTCGTCGCTGCTGGAAAATGGCTGGCGCGTCCTTACAATATGGGAATGCGCGCTGAGGCGCCCGAACGCAATGTCCAGCAAGAATCTGTGCAGGCAAGCTTGCACTTGGCTTCGCTCTGGCTCCAAGCGTCGCGTGCTTCCCCCCGATTGCATGTCCATAAAATCACGCAATACATGATGCCGCATCGTAGAAAAAGTCGAACATCAAAACCTGCGCGGCCGGAATGCGTAAATAGCGATGGCTGTGACTGCCCGCTGGCAAGAAACGCTTAGCCAATGGCGTTCGAATACCTGACTAACACATCAGCAGAATACGTCAAGTAACTTTCAGTTGGCCCCACGTTATCCCCCACGCCTGTCGCTGTCACAAAGTGACAAGCTCGCGGTAAGACTGCCGCTGACGCTATAACGTATTTTCGAGTCGCGATATCCCCATGATGAATCATCGCGTTGCGCCTTTCCCGAATCTCATTTAGATCATCAAGGAGTGTTTGCGGCAATCGAATTCTCGCCTGAAGCCTATTTTGCAGGGCGCCTAAAGTGCCGTCTTCTAGTTCGCCCAATGATCTAAGTTTTACTATGACCCTGCTTTCAAATTCTGCAATCAGCGCCAAAAACAGGTCGCGAGGTAGCCGCCTGGCGACATAACTCTGCAACGCCGACATTGCTTCCGCAACCGTTTCGCTGGTGAAATCTTGTGTCACCAACCCGACTGCGGGCACGTTGGCGTATTCCAAGCGATCTGTTGCTGTTAATGGCGACGATCGATATAGCGCGTTGGCGGCCTTGATGCGCCAATAACTCTTCACAATTTCCAGTGTTGCAGCTTGAAATTGGGCGGTGTTCATCGCCGATACCGAAGGAGACGAATGAAGCCCTTCATCAGCGGGCTGGAGAAGGAATAGACCCCTGCAATTGGCTGGAAGACGATGCGCCCCTTTTCCTCAGATGCCAATCTCTTCAACGCGGCCCCAATCGCCTGCGGAGTTACGGCGGCGTCAGATTCGTGCGTGGCTATCTTATTGGCTGCCGCTGATATGTCCGCAACGTTGTTGGCCTTGGGGCCCAGATTAGCCATTGCCCAAACAATCCTCAGATAAATGCGCGTGCCCTTTTCAGACAGTATCGCGTGCTCATATGTTTCACGCAGCTGTTGGTCCGCGTCACCTGCCGCTTCAATAGCCCCGCAGGAGAGGTCGTCTAATTCTACCAATGGCGACCCAACTTCGATTGCTTGTCGTGCGGCATGTTTGGCTAAAAGATGGAGGTAATAGGGCATGCCGTCGCACAGCTGAATTATCTCGTTTGAGACTTCATCGGAAAACACAATACCGAGCACTTGCCCGCCATGATTCAAAATGCTGCGCAATCCGGGTTCTTCCATTCGGTCTAGTTGCACTTCCCGAATATTGCGGAAATTTGACGCATGGCCCTTTAGCACGGTCCCAGCTGTGTCCGCCACCCCCACCATTACGATTGTAAGATTGGGGCTATTCGTCGCCACGTTCTTGACAAGTTCGGCAAGCGCCTCGATAGCCTTGATGTCGTTGACTCGATCCAGCTCATCCAAAATCACGCAAAACGGTATGTTGTTGGGTAGTATGGATAGGAGATTGTTACCAGTCATTTCTCCCAATGGCAGCGTAATCCCTTTCGCCGCAATTGTGTCCCTAACGGCGTCATAAACGATTCGTTCTGGATCAGTTTTTTGAAGTGCCAATGCGATGTCCCGCAATATGCGGCCAAAATCTGCATCCTTTTCGCAGAAAACCTTCAGGCGCGGGAAGCCTTCAGTCGCCACGTTTGCAAGGGATGTCTTTCCGCAGCCCGGTTCGCCATAGACCACTACTTGAAGGCCAGGCTCCGAAAGTGCATCCCGCACTCTCGTCCTTTCGCGATCCCTTCCGAAAAACGACGCTGGGTCTTCGATCGGCGCATGGGGCCGGAAGGCGGCTTGAATTTGGTGCAGTTGTTCTTGGCTTAGTGGCATCGTGGCTGAGTCGAACTCTTACGTAACTTGGTCTGCATCGATAACAATCCAGTTCCCACTAAGTCGGAGCACTTTACGCCCATCGGCAAGTTGCTTCATCGGTTGGTCCTTTCTCCGATAGTCAATTTCGTACTCTCGGGCCGTTACCCGCTTGAACACGACCGAGTCACCCTCCTTTAGGGCGTAGCGGCGAATAAATTCGGTCATGCAGGTTAGCCGGTATTCGTTCCTTGTTCCTCCAAACCGTTTATTGTTGTAGTAGATGAAATTGAACGTCCACTCCTCCCCAGCCGCATCGCGAACATCAATTACGCACCGCGGATTTCTTATCGATCGGTCTAGCGCTGGAAAGAAAGCCAAAGTTAAGACATCCTTTGGGATGAGCAGGCCTGCTTGGTGGGTGCCTGTTTCCCCGGTATCGTTGGCGCTCAGGACTTTTTCGACGGTGGATTTCATATTATGGATTTTGGGCTTCGTTTCAAAGCGTTGAGAATGTCGATCAGATCGTCTGCGCCACCTGCCGAGCCGATGACGGCGTGCCCCGCCAACGCTCGTTTTCGTATCATTCGGTCGTTTATAGCCTCTTCGACAGTGTCTGCATAGAACAACCGGTGAACCGTGACTGGACGAGTTTGGCCACGACGATATGCGCGCGCCGAAGCCTGGTCCTCAACTGCCGGGTTCCATTCGAGATTGTAATGAATGACATGGTTTGCGGCAGTGATATTCAGGCCTACGCCAGCAGCCTTTGGATTAAGCACCAGAACAGCGCCGTTTTTGCTGGCACTGAACTCATCAACTATTTTCTGTCGCTCGAAAACAGCTACGCTCCCATTAATTTTCCATGTTGAAACGCCAAAGGTTTGGGCAATTTCGCTTTCGAGGAGAGCGGCTGTGTCGTTAAATGAACAAAAAATAATCGCTTTGGCCTTCGCTGCAAAAATCTCCTCAAGGATCTCAAAACACCGCGCTAACTTTGGGCTGCAGGCGACTGCTGTGGGGACGTCTTTCAGCTTGCCGACTGCCCAAGGATGTGAGCAAAACATGCGCAGGTAAATCAGCGCTGCTAAATCAGGGGCTTGCGTTGCGTTTGCAGCCGCCTCTCTGCGAATTTCCTCGTAAGCGTCGGCCGACTGTGCATCCATAACGAGAGCGACTGGGATATCAATGCGCTCTGGCAAGTCCGTCGCTACGTCGCGTACTAGCCGTCGCAACATGATTGCTGAAACAAGCGGCTCAACTTCCTTCGCTCCGTCGATGGTATCTGGAAATCGTTTTTCAAAATCTCCTTGCTCGCCAAGGTGCCCCGGTAACACGAAGTCGCACAACGACCAAAGGTCCCTAAGGTGGTTCTCAACAGGTGTGCCGGTGATCGCAATCCCGACCCGTTTTCGAAGCTCCTTTGCACGTTTGGTGCGTCTCGTATCCGGATTCTTGATGCTTTGAGCTTCGTCCAAGGCAACTACGTTCCACATGACGGCACGAAAGATGGAAATGTCGCTTGCCATAGTCTCGTATGACGCAAGAGTGACATCGGCGAAAGCAAGTTCGCCCGCAGATCCCGTACGGTTCGGACCTGAATGTGTACGAACCGTTAGCGTTGGCGCAAAACGCTGAAGTTCGCGCCGCCAGTTTTCAAGCAATGTTGCTGGGCAAAGGACCAAATTTGGGCGCCGTTGCGCTTGAATCTCAGCTAGAAATACAGCGATTACTTGTAGCGTCTTTCCTAGCCCCATTTCGTCGGCAAGAATAGATCCGACCCCGTGCCGCGACATGAAGCCTAGCCACTGCATGCCAACTTGCTGGTAGTGATAAGGGGTTGCTGCAAGTCCGGTGGGCGGCTGAGATGGGAATCTGGCAGACAGAGCTGCGGCAGCTAGATGGCTAGCCGCAGCGTCGTCGACAAGGAAGCTCGTTGCTCGCTTCTGGAGTTCTAGGTATTGGCCAAAACTAATAGCGCCTGCGTCAGCGATGCCCGAGCTGCTTAGTAAGGTCGCAAACTCGTCTCCTGTCGCTTGCGGGAGGGGATACCAAACTTGATCTACAACGACATAGTCAATTGGAGTTGCCGCGATTGTCGCGCCTACTTTGCCGGCCAATTTGCAGCAAATTCGTGGCTCACCGACATCGGAGACCTCGGCTGATATCACGATCACTGGTGTTGCTGGGCTTTGCGAATACCCCAACCCCAAGTTGCGGAACGCCTGGGCATCGACCAAAGCGCCTCTGAGGGAAGTTCTTGATTCAAATACTGTTGAGTAGATTTCCTCTGCTGTTGGGAATAGATCCCCATTGGGACCGGTGACTACAATAACTCCGTTTTCCAGCCGAAGGCTCATTGACGGCCTTGCTTCTTGTCAAAAAGCGCCTTTAAGGCATCGACATTCGTCGCTGGCTTTGTAATGTGCAAAACTGAATGGCAATTGCAGCAGATTGGAACAAGTTCCGTGACTGGGTTGATTTGATATCCGGCACCCATTCCCGCGGCTGGAGTAATGTGGTGAACTTCGATATGCCCATCAGCAGCTGGGCCATAAACCTCCCCAAAGTCCATATTGCAGCAATAACAGCGGCTGCCCCGCAATGAAAGACATATCTCGCGGTTCACGGGTTTTCGCTCATACCGTCGCGACATCGCTTCAACCGGTTCGCCTTCTGATGCCGAGGAATCAGCATCAATGTCTTCGATCCCAATAAGGGCAACGCACATGCCGAAAATCGGCGCAATCATATCTTCTAGCAGTCGCTTTAGTTCATTACTTTCCAGCTCTTCAAAAACGACGCCCTGTTTTCTCAGAACAAGTTCGAGTTTTTGCCACTGGTTGGGCCACGACGATGGTTTTAGAACATCGCAGTCGATGCCATTTACACGAAAAATCAATTTTCCTTGCTTCGATGCGGCAGTTGCAAGCGCTGAAAATGCCATCCGGGCCTCGGTGCCTGCCTCGCCCATTCTCTCAATCAATGGCCGTGCAAATCGTCCTGGAAGAAAGTAGACGTCAGCCGTCCGCCAGCTTGTGTGAACCTCAACGCTGAACCCTTCGTTCTCGTGTATTTCACTGGGCATGAGTACTAGGTGATCAGGCGCAGTGAGGGACGCATTCACCGCTAAGCCGAGGCGGCGAGCCACAAGCGTTGCAGCATATTCTGCATCGGATAGTTTCATTCCTCTGAAAGCTTTGGCTCGGGCAAGTCTTCGACCAATTTCTTCAGATTTCTCGACACTTCGTAACGCAGTTCCTCGAAGACGCCCTTCGTCTCGTCGCTCACGCAATTTAACTCTGCGACACTCAATCCCCAAAGCAAGGCATCCATCCCTTGGATCGTGACGCCTTGGGAAAGATTCGGCACATAAACCTTGCTGTAGTAAGGGTGGCCTTGGTTAATTTGTACTGCGCAGTGGCCGTCGATAAATGCGGGAGCCCAGAGCAGTCCGTCATCAATCGATTCAACGGATTGAACGTGGACCTCGTTCTTTTTTGTTGCAGCACCAATTTTCAGCGTGAGCCGCACCTCGCCGGCGCGATTTACAAGGACCGCAATGCCGGACGCGGCGTCCAAACTTTTCACGTTTGGCTTGATGACCTGATCCTCTTTGGCAGAGATGTTTTTGTTCGAAACATCATGGGCGTTCTGCGATGTCTTTGCGACGTCTTTGCGGGCGCCACTGCGATAGAGCATTTCTGCTGCGCGACGTCGCGGGGCGAGGAACTCGTTAACGAAAATGGATATAGATTCGTCCAAAATGATCTGGGACTTCTTTATATCTATTTGGAAGGCCTCATCGAGGCGGTGATCAAACGAAAACTCGACTCGGAGTAGACTAAAGTGAGGTTCTTTCGCAAAAAGGCCGAGCCAATCAGGGCCATGGATCAAGCGGTTTTCGCGAAAGATGTAGATCCCTTGAGTTGCATTTCCCAAGCGAGCCTTTCTCCAAGCATCTTCCGAAGAGAACTCCTCCTTCCTAGGCAATATGAATGCCCGGATTCGGAAACTAGCAACGCTTCCATCAGGCATCTCGACTGGAATATTCTCGTCGCCTTCGATCTTCGACTCACCTATACAAAACGGGTCCCACGATTGCACAGGGGTTCCATTAAGCTGAATATTTATAGGCAATGCACGTTTGTCCTTGTGATCCAGAAATCTCTGATAAACAGAAGCAAGATGTTGGCGAAGTCCCGTAGGACCTTCAATAGTTCTTTCGAATGCCTTCTTGGCTGCCGTCCCCGTGGCTTTCTTGAAAGACTTCATCACGCGATCAACTTTTTGCCAAACAACGAGAGTGCCCGCCTTCTTTGCGAGAACCTCTTCGAACATCTCGGTCTCATCCTTAGATGACCCGCCAATTATGATCTCCCATTTATTTTCGTCCCTCACGTGATCAAGGTCCCAGACAGCAGTGATCAAGGGCGCACTTGCGCTGTCTCTAGAGACCACGACCAGTCGGCGACAGAAGGCGGTTGACGCGGTTTTCAGGCCCAAGCCAAATTTCCCCAAGCTGGCCTTCGAGGGACGAACTTTTGCCCCATAGCGCATAGCATTCAGAAGGTCGGACTCTGTCATCCCGGTGCCGTCGTCATAGATTCGAAGCGTGGTGTTTCCGCGGAAATCCTGCTGCAACATGAGGTGAATATTCTTCGCGTCGGCAGCAATGGAGTTATCCACAACGTCTGCGACAGCAGTGTTAAAAAGATAACCCGTATCGCGTAGGCCCTCGATAACGCGCGCCGCATCTGGAAGCAATAGGTATGGTTGGCTCATAGGAGATAGTGTTTGATTAACAGTGATTAACAGATTTTTGTTTGGTCGCGCGCTTCAAATCCAGAATCATCGGCAAATATGCATCGTGCGAAGGAGGGCATGTCGTCCAAATAAAACCGCCATTCACGTTGTAGGGCTTCAGACATGTACTGCTTCACTCTCGATAAACGGCCGCAGTTCCGCACGCAGTGCTTTCTCGGTGACCAAATCAACCGGGCAACCGAAAACATCTTCGAGAAAAAATTGCACACCGAAATAACGTGCCGAGGTCGCCGGGCCATCGAAGCCAACCAGAATATCGATGTCACTACCGCTCTGCGCGGCATCGCGTGCGGTTGAGCCGAACAGGGCGAGCCGCCTTACGCCGAATCGATCTGCAAGGGTGGGTTTGCTTTGCGTCAGAATTTCTAATGCTGCTGCGCGGTTCATGCAGGCTCCAAGCTGAACAATGTGTTGATACGACTTTACTTGCAGTTGTGATTGTTTGCCAGTTTGCTAAGCGATATATCGCAATGACAAACGGTCTGATCAGAGTTTATGGGGATAAAGTGCATTATCCGTGCGCTTCATCAGCCAATTATGGCTGGAAACGCTTGCTGGTAAAGGCGTTTCAATTTTTATTTGGCGCAAGGACAAGGTCAACTTGGATCCCGGCCTGCGCCGGGACGACACGGGAGCGGTTTTCACGGGCAGGGTGAGTTTTCTTCTGCAGTGAAATATCCTCTCCGTTTCACCACTGTGCCAACCTTCCAAGCGTCACTTGAAATCGCGCAATACTCCACCCCTACCGCAACCCCGCATTCAACTTCTCCAACGCCGCACTGCCCGGGCACAACTCGGCTTCATTCATGCGGTTAAACGCCCCCGGCCGGGTATTCAAATGTGCGTGCAAATCTTCCGGCGTGTCATCGACGAATAACAGGCCGGTGACAACTTCGCCAACAGCCTGCCGTTCCTGGCTGTAATTCATCGCGGCGATGCGATCGGTCGGGTCGTAGCTGGCGTGTAATTTGCGCAACAGCAGGGTGCTGCCGTCGTGTTGCCGCACGGTGGTCACTTCACCTTCGGCGTAGTCGGTGGTGATCTCGCTGCGCTTGGGGATGAAGTCGAGGCGGTTCAGCGCTTCGTTGTGTTCACGCACGTAGTCGTAGCTTTTGGTGCTGCCGCTGTGGTTGTTAAACGCCACACACGGGCTGATGACGTCGATGAACGCCGCACCCTGATGTTCGATGGCGGCTTTGATCAGCGGCACCAGTTGGTGTTTGTCACCACTGAAGCTGCGGCCGACAAAGGTCGCGCCGAGTTGCATGGCGAGGGTGGCGAGGTCGATCGGTGAATCACGGTTGACCACACCGCGTTTGGATTTGGAGCCTTGGTCGGCGGTCGCGGAAAATTGCCCTTTGGTGAGTCCATACACGCCGTTGTTCTCGACGATGTAGGTCATGTTCACGCCGCGCCGCATCACATGCGCAAATTGGCCGAGGCCGATCGACGCCGAGTCGCCATCGCCGGATACACCAAGGTAGAGCAATTCATTGTTGGCGAGGTTGGCGCCGGTTAATACCGATGGCATACGGCCGTGCACGGTGTTGAAGCCGTGTGAATTACCGAGAAAATAAGCGGGGGTTTTGGAGGAGCAACCGATGCCGGAAAGTTTGGCGACACGATGCGGCTCGATATCGAGCTCCCAGCACGCCTGAATGATGGCGGCAGAAATCGAGTCGTGCCCGCAGCCGGCGCACAGGGTTGAGACCACGCCCTCGTAATCCCGTCGCGTGTAACCAACCTTATTGCGAACCAGGGTCGGATGGTGCAGCTTGGGTTTGGCGATATAGGTCATTCGGCTGCTCCTTGTGCAGACTGATGAGCGGTCTTTTTGATGGGCACCACATTGGCGGAATCGGCTTTGTCGGAAATTTCTTTGACAATAAATCGTGCGGTGATCGGTGTGCCGTCGTAATGCAGCACCGCAATCAGCTTGGCCGGGTCGATGTTTAACTCGGCCACCAACAAGGTGCGCAGTTGCCCGTCACGATTTTGTTCCACCACAAATACCTGCTGGTGCGACGCAATAAATTCGGTGACGGCGTTGCTGAACGGAAAGGCGCGAATCCGCAGCGTATCGACGTGCACATTATTGGCGTCGAGTGTTTCCATTGCCTCACTCATCGCCGGGCTGGTCGAGCCGTAAAAAATCACGCCGAGTTTGGTTTTTTTGCCGGTATGCGTGAGGATCGGTTGCGGCACCAGTTGTTTGGCCGTCTCGAATTTATGCAACAGCCGCGCCATGTTGTCCACATAGTCCGGGCCGGCTTCGCTGTATTTGGCAAAACGGTCGCGGCTGGTGCCACGGGTGAAATACGCGCCCTTGGTCGGGTGGGTGCCGGGGTAGGTGCGAAACGGAATACCGTCCCCATCGACATCGAGGTAGCGGCCAAACACCTTGCCGGCTTCCAATTCTTCGGCAGTCATCACCTTGCCGCGGTCGTAACGACGGTTGTCATCCCAGACAAAGGGTTTACACAGGCGCTGGTTCATGCCGATATCCAGATCGGTCATGACAAATATCGGCGTTTGCAAACGATCGGCAAGATCGAGTGCCGTGGCCGACATTTCAAAACACTCGTGCGGGTCTTCCGGGAATAGCAGCACGTGTTTGGTGTCGCCGTGTGATGCGTATGCGCACAACAACACATCCGATTGCTGGGTGCGGGTCGGCATGCCGGTTGATGGTCCGCCGCGCTGCACATTGATGATGGTGATCGGTATTTCCGCAAAATAAGCGAGGCCGATGAATTCCTGCATCAACGATACGCCCGGGCCGGAGGTGGCGGTGAAGGCGCGCGCACCATTCCAGCCGGCGCCGACAATCATGCCAATCGACGCGAGCTCGTCTTCGGCCTGCACAATGGCAAATTTGTTTTTGCCGGTGTCGGCATCAACACGATATTTTTGGCACCACTTGGTGAAACCTTCGGCGAGGGATGAAGACGGCGTGATCGGGTACCACGCACACACCGTCGCGCCGCCATACACACAGCCCAATGCCGCCGCGCTGTTGCCTTCGATAAAAATGCGGTCACCGACAAAATCACGCCGCTCGACCTTCAACCCGATCGGTTGAAAATGTTTGGCCGCGTAGTCACGCCCGAGGTGCAAGGCTGTTTTGTTCGAGTCGAGCAGCCGCTCCTTGCCTTTGTATTGTTCGCTGAACAAAATCTCAATGGCTTCGCTTTCGATGCCGAGCAAAAATGACAAGGCGCCGAGGTAAATGATGTTCTTGAACAACTGCCGTTCGCGTGAATCGGTGTAGGTGGCGTTGCTGATCTCGGTCAGCGGCATGCCGAGTATATGAATGTCGTCACGGAACTTTGACGGCGGCAATGCTTTGGAATTGTCGTAAAACAAATACCCGCCGGGTGAAAGTTCCTTGACGTCGGCATCCCATGTTTGTGGATTCATCGCGACCATAAAATCCACGCCGCCGCGACGGCCGAGGTGGCCTTTTTCAGTCACGCGCACTTCGTACCAGGTCGGCAGGCCCTGAATATTCGACGGAAAAATATTACGCGGGCTGACCGGCACACCCATGCGCAAAATCGATTTGGCAAATAACTCATTGGCCGAGGCGGAGCCCGAGCCGTTGACGTTGGCGAATTTGACAACAAAGTCGTTGATGGCGGCAATTGGTTTCATTATTCGGCTGCCTGTTGGTATTGTTCCGACATAGGTTCTGGCGTTGTTGACAAAGCAGGGCTGGGTTTGTTTCGACAGCCCGGACCGGCTTTGGTAGTGTTCAATAAAAACTTCTGCATGTCCCACGCGCCGGTCGGGCAACGCTCGGCACACAATCCGCAATGCAGGCACACGTCTTCATCCTTGGCCATGATGCGGCCGGTTTTGAGGCCGTCGGCAATATACAAATCCTGCGTCAGGTTCAGCGCCGGCGCACTCAGCCGTGCGCGCACCTCGGCCTCCTCGCCGTCCTGGGTGAAGGTGATGCAATCCATCGGGCAGATATCGACACACGCGTCACACTCGATACACAGCCGCGGCGTGAATACCGTTTGTACATCGCAGTTCAGGCAGCGCTGCGCCTCGGCAAAACCGAGCTTGCGATCAAATCCCAGTTCGACTTCAACTTTGATGCTTTTGAGCGCAATTGAAATTTCCTTGAGCGGCACCTTGTAACGAACGTCGTTGGAAACGTCGTTGTCGTAGCTCCACTCGTGAATGCCCATTTTCTGGCTGAGCAAATGCACCATCGGTGGCGGGCGTTGTGCGACATCCTCACGCTGGCAGTGTTTGTCGATCGAGATGGCGGCCTCGTGGCCGTGCGCCACCGCCCAGATGATATTTTTCGGGCCAAACGCGGCGTCGCCACCAAAAAACACATTCGGCAAGGTTGATTGATGGGTGACGGCATCCACCACCGGCATATCCCATTCATCAAACGTCAGGCCGATGTCGCGCTCGATCCACGGAAAAAAGTTTTCCTGGCCGACCGCGACCAACACGTCGTCGCATTCAAAATGCACATCGGCTTCGCCGGTCGGCACCAGTTTGCGGCGGCCCTTTTCGTCTTTTTGTGGCGCGACTTTTTCAAACATCACGCCGGTGAGTGTGCCGTTGTCATGGGTAAACGCTTTCGGCACCAGAAAATTGTGAATCGGGATACCTTCGTGTTGCGCATCTTCTTTTTCCCACGGTGATGCTTTCATTTCCTCGAAGCCGGAACGCACAATCACTTTGACGTCGTCACCGCCGAGGCGGCGCGAGGAACGGCAACAATCCATGGCGGTATTGCCGCCACCGAGCACAATCACACGTTTGCCGATTTTATCGACATGACCGAACGACACGCTCGATAACCAGTCGATGCCGATGTGAATATTTTTGGCCGCTTCCTTGCGGCCCGGCAAATCGAGATCACGTCCGCGTGGCGCACCCGAGCCGACAAACACCGCGTCATAACCTTCGCTTAATAATTGTTTGAGGCTGTTAATGCGTTGGCCACTTTTGAAGTTCACGCCGAGGTCAAGAATGTAGCCGACCTCTTCATCAATCACCGCTTCGGGCAAACGGAATTTTGGGATCTGGCTGCGGATCATGCCGCCGGCGCGGCTGTCGCCGTCAAACACGGTGATGTCGTAGCCGTGGGGGGCGAGATCACGCGCCACCGTCAGTGAGGCGGGGCCGGCACCAACACAGGCGATGCGTTTGCCGTTTTTTTTCGTCGGCGCTTTGGGTAGGCGATGACGAATATCTTCTTTGTTGTCGGCTGCGACCCGTTTAAGCCGGCAGATGGCCACCGGCTCCGGTTGTGCGGCGTTTTCTTCCTCGACACGGCCGCGCCGGCAGGCGGGTTCACACGGGCGGTCACAGGTGCGGCCGAGTACGCCGGGAAATACATTGGAGTGCCAGTTCACCATGTAGGCATCACTGTAGCGACCCGCGGCGATCATGCGAATGTATTCCGGGACGGGAGTGTGGGCGGGGCAGGCCCATTGACAATCAACGACTTTATGAAAATAGTCGGGGCGGGCAATATCGGTCGACTTCAACAGATTCTCCAATGCACAAGTGAAACAATGGCCTGCTGCTGTTCCCTTCCTGGGCTGCTTCGCCTTAGCTGGTTAGGCAGGCCGGAGAACTCGCGAGTGTGGCCATGCTACATGCCGCAGTGGGTCTTGGAAAGTTTTGTCGGTGTTGCGGTGCAGCAGAGGGTCGATCGGTCGTAAAAAATGATCAGACAGACAGCCTGATTATTGCCTTGAACCGGTCAGGTGCGACCGGTATCGGCACGACCGGTATCGGCGCGATCAGTGACTACATTGGCGCAATCCAGCACTACTGTGCGTTGGCGATGGCCCGCGAGGAAATAGTCTCAACAACACGACCATTGTCGGCCATCATCACTGAAAATTCGGTGATGTAGCCAAAGGTATCGACATAACGATAGTCCCAGGCGGTGGCATACAGATTGGCAAATCGTATGCGTTGATTTGGTTTGCCGATAGCGGCTTCGACCGCCTCGGGGGTCATGCCGATCACAATGCTTTTGGCGCGTTCATCGTTAAGGCCCGGCGTGAGGAATGGGTTGCTGCCGGTACTGCTGCACGCACCCAGTAAAGCGGCCACAATGATGGCCGTCATAACCGTGACGACGGCGGTTTGAATCTGTCGGATGGCAATTTTCATGTCGGTAATTTTGTCGCCTATTCGATCAAAAAACAACGATAACTTTTTGTTGTGATGCAAATATAAGGCGGCAAAACGACCAGGCGGGACGGCAATTTTCGATCATTTTGGCTTGGAAGTGCCCGCCGTTATTGGACTCACAAATTTCAAATTTATAATTGGTGGATGGGCCCGGGTCATGTTGAAAATGGCGGGGATAATCAACAATGTGAAATTTTGTTCACAGCAAACTGTTCTATTCTATCGTCACCCTTTTTTCGGAGTTGCCATGTATGCGGGAGAACGTTTTAACGGTTACAGCCATCTGGTCGGAACCTTTCTCGCCGCTATTGGCGGCGTGGTGCTGGTGGTGTTGGCATCGATACAAGGTGACCCCTGGAAAATCGTTAGTTTTTCGGTGTACGGCACCTCATTGATCTTGTTATACGGCAGTTCGACGCTGTATCACAGCACCAAGGGCAGGGCGAAAAACATTTTTCGCAAACTCGATCACAGCGCGATTTATTTGCTGATTGCCGGCACCTACACACCGTTCACTCTGGTGACCCTTGGCGGCGGTTGGGGCTGGTCGTTGTTTGGTGTGGTTTGGGGGCTGGCTATTTTTGGCATTGTCCAAGAGCTCACCCTGAAAAGTAACAAACGCTTCTTGTCACTAGGCTTGTATTTGGCAATGGGCTGGGTCGCCGTGATCGGCGTGATCCCCCTCATTAAGGCGTTGTCGTGGGATGGATTTTTATGGATTATTGCCGGCGGCGCAGCCTATACCATCGGCATAATTTTTTATTTATACGACGAGCGATTCAAACATTGGCACGGCATTTGGCATTTATTTGTGCTGGCCGGCAGTGCGCTGCATTACGTCGCCATATTGCGTTACGTCGCGTAAAACGCCCCATCAATATCAACCGCCGCGCCGGAGTCGCACAAGTTTAACGCCGCCATCCCCCACCGTCCGGGCAAGCTGCACTTTCAACTGTTGGTCTATGGTGCAGCGCAATTGAATGATCCGCGATATTTTCTATCGACATTCGTTAAGTGGGCAATTCATCCCGCCTGAACGCGGTATCCGCGGCTGGCAATGACCCCGCCCATTGTGCCGCGGTGTTAAAATGAACAGCCTCACTTTTAGGTTAATAAGTGCCGCGAAATGTCGAATATAAGACAGGCATCGGTCAATCCAGTTGACCGATGAGGCACGATCAACAAAGGATGCCCGCGATAGGTGATTCGCGTCACCGGTGTGGCTACAGTGAGCGACAGCAAAAAGATATTGATGACCCACCCTCAAAATCCAATTCTTATGCCGTGGTCCCTCAAGTTGAGGGTTACCTTACTGACCGTCGCCATTTTTGTGGCGGGTATGTGGTCGCTTTCGTTTTATCTCGAACAAACGCTGCGCGAGGATATGCAGCAATTATTGATTGAACAACAAATTTCTGCTGTTCATTTGGTTGCCGCCCAGATTAACAACGAAGTAAACCAACGCTTGACCGGTTTGCAGATTGTCGCAAAATCCATAAGTCCGGCGCTGATCCGCAATGCAGCGGCACTCCAGGATGCCATCGAGAAGGAGCAGGTGCTTCTGGAGCAATTTAACTGGGGCTTATTTGTGGTTGGCATCGATGGCGTCGCAATTGCCTCGACACCTGCATCGGCAAATCGCGTCGGTAACAAATACATCGATCGCGACCACGTCGTACGAGCCATCCGCGATGGCAATTCAAACGTCGGCCGCCCGGTCATTAGCAAGACCTCCGGCGCACCGGTGGTGGCGATGGCCGTGCCGATTCGCGATGCCGATCAAAAAATTATCGGTGCAATCATCGGCAGTATTGACCTGGGGAAACCGAGTGTTCTGGATAAATTAAGCGAGAGTCGTATTGGCAAAACGGGTAGTTTGCTGTTGATCGATCGTGAGTATCGGCAGATTATTACCACTGCTGATAAAAGTCGTGTGATGGAAATATTGCCTGCACCAGGCGTGACTCCCCTCGTTGATGGTTTTATCAAAGGTGAGCAGGGGGCGGGCATTTTTGTCAATCCGCATGGTGTAGAAGTCCTCGGGACTGCGAAAGATATTCCCGCCGCCGGGTGGCTTGTCGTTGCAAAGTTGCCCACCCATGAAGCATTTGAACCGATTCGCGCGATACATCAACGCATTTTGTGGTCGACTATCGGCCTCACTATTCTAATTGGCATGCTGACCTGGTGGATGCTGCGCCGCCAGCTCGAGCCAATATTTGGCACCGTCCACGCGTTGGCGGCGATGTTAACGAGCAACGCACCACCGCAGCCGTTGCCGGTCAAACGGATGGATGAGGTCGGCAATTTGATTGACGGTTTTAATCGCCTGCTGGAAAGGCTGGCCGAACGGGAACAGATTTCAAAATCCGCGCAGGACGCGCTCAGCGAAAGTGAGCTGCGGCTGCGGGTGTTGCTGCAAGATTTGCCTTCGGTGGCAGTCCAAGGGTACGGTGTTGATTGGATTATTCACTACTGGAATAAGGCTTCGGAACAAATTTACGGATATCGCGCCGATGAGGCCATTGGCAAAAGCCTATTGGACCTGGTCGTACCGAAAAATCTTCGCAATGAATTTGCAGCCGCCATGCAACAAATGATCGCGACCGGGCAACCAATGGCGGCAACTGAACTGACGTTATTGCGCAAAGATGGCGCTTCGGTGGAGGTTTTTTCCAGCCACGTCATGGTGCAGGTGCCGGGACGGGAGAAGGAGCTGTTTTGCATCGATGTCGATTTGACCGCGCGCAAGCAGGCTGATGCCGCATTGCGGGAGAGCGAACAACGCTTTCGCAATCTCATTGAAATGTCGCCTGATGCAAAAATTGTGCATTGTAATGGCATCATTATTTATGCCAATCCTGCGGCGATCAAACTGTATGCCGCAACCACGCCGACCGACCTGATCGGAAAGGCGGTAATCGATTTTATCCGGCCGGATTTTCGCCCGATGGTGTTGTCACGGATGCAATTCATCGCCGACGGCGGACTGGCCACGCAGCTGGCCGAAATCAAAAATCTGCGCTGTGACGGCGCGGAAATTGATGTTGAGGTACAAAGTGTCCCGACGGTGTTTGACGGCCAGGCCGCCATTCACGTTGCCATTCGTGACATCACCGCCCGCAGGCAGATGGAGCGTGAGGTCAACATCCAGCGCGATTTTGCGGCGCAGATTGTGACGTCCATGGGTCAGGGTTTAAGTGTCACCGACGTGAACCGTGTACGTTTGTTTGCCAACCCTGCGCTGGCAAAAATGTTGGGCTTTGAGGTGTCCGATTTGATCGGACAACCCGGCGAAAACATTATTTTGCCGGAAGACCGGGTGCTGCAGCACAAACATGTTTTGCAACGCGTTGACGGGAAAATTTCCAGCTACGAAGTCCGCTTACAACATCGTGACGGGTCGCTTGTTCCTGTGCAGATTACCGGCGTGCCGCGCTTTGTTGACGGGCAATATGCCGGGTCGATTGCGGTGATCACCGATTTGACCGAGCGCAAAGAAATGGAACATGAGGTCAATGTTCAGCGCGATTTTGCCAATCAAATTATCAGCGCGATGGGCATGGGGCTGAGTGTGTCGAGTGCCAACCGAGAGTTGGTGTATGTGAACCCGGCGATGGCGGAAATCCTGCGCGAAGATGCCGATCAGTTGGTGGGGAAATTCACAGATAACTTTGTCGTTCCGGACGAGCGGGGGATGCAACAAAAGCAACAGGATCTGCGCCGCGGTGGACAGGCTTCAACTTACGAAACTCATTTTCAGCGCAGTGATGGTTCGATTGTTCCGGTGCAGGTCAGCGCCGTACCTCGGTTGATTGATGGAAAATATGCCGGCTCAATCGCGGTGGTCACTGATCTGAGCGCGCGCCGGCAAATGGAACAGGAAGTAAAAGCGCAACGGGATTTTGCCGCGCAAGTAATCAAAGCGATGGGGCAGGGGCTCAGTGTGGTGGATATACATGGAAATCTTGAATACGGCAATCCGGCCTTTGCGCAATTGCTGGGTTATGAATTGTCGGAAATTATTGGCCAGCCCGTCAATGAAGTTATTAGTCACGATGACCATCCTCTACAAATGGCGATTGAACAGGCGCGTAAGGCGGGTCACACCAGCACGTATGAAACCAATTTGCGACACCGGGACGGTTCATTTGTGTTGGTGCAGATCACCGGTGCGCCACGATTTGTGGACGGAGAATATGCCGGTTCGATTATCGTGGTGACCGATCTGACCGAACGTAAGTTGGCGGAAATACAGTTGCAGGAAAGTGAACAACGTTATCGCGCGTTGGTGGAGTGGTCACCCGACCCGACCATTGTGCAGCGCAACGGCACATTGATTTATGTCAATCCCGCTTTTGTGAAATTGGTTGGTGGTTTGTCAACCGAATCATTGCTGGGAACGTCTCTGCTCGACTACATTCATCCGGATTCGCGCAGTCTGGTGTTAACACGCATGCAGTCGATGCGCGATGGCGCGAAGGCCGCCCCGCCGGTCGAAATAAAAGGACTCGGCTTGGATGGTTCGGTTGCCCACGCGGAAGTGCGATCGATTGTGATCGAGTTCGACGGCGCACCTGCAGTGCAAATTTTGATTCGTGATATCACCGCGAGCAAACAGGCCGAAATGGAACGCGCTTCGCTCGAGGCGCAGTTGCGTGAATCACAAAAAATGGAGGCGATCGGCACCCTGGCTGGTGGCGTGGCACATGACTTTAATAATATTCTTGCCGCCATTCTGGGTAATACCGAGCTGGCGCGTCAGGACGTACGCAGCAATCCACGGGCGATCGAAAGCCTCGATGAAATCAACAAAGCGGCGAAACGTGCGCGTGATCTGGTGCAACAAATTTTATCGTTTAGCCGCCGTCAGCCGACTGCAAAAAAATCACAGCCGTTGGCGCCTATTGTGAATGAGTCGTCCCGATTATTAAGCGCCACCCTGCCGGCAAGGTTGGTGTTGTCGACCGAGTGCGCGCCGGGTTTGCCGGATGTGGCGGTTGACGCAACCCAAATCCAGCAGGTGGTGATGAATCTGGCCACCAATGCCATGCAGGCAATGCCGAAGGGGTCGGGTCGCATCGATATTTGTCTTGATGCGGTATTGCTGGACGCCGCGCTGGTGATCAAGGTGCCGACGCTGCGTGAAATGTATATGAAACATCCGGGGCGGGTCATTCGGCTGGTGGTGCAAGACAGCGGGCCGGGTATGGGCGCGGACACGCGCACGCGCATATTTGAACCATTTTTCACCACCAAGCCGGTGGATGAGGGCACCGGCCTCGGACTGTCGGTGGTGCATGGAATTGTCGAGGGGCATGACGGAATCATTTTGGTTGATAGCCAAATGGGTGTGGGCACAACCTTTACGATTTATTTGCCGGTGCTCGGCGTTGATTTGGATGTGGCCGCCACTGCGGCCGGGCCGGCGGTTGAAGCTGCCACTGCGGCCGGGCCGGCGGTTGAAGCTGCCGCTGCGGCCGGGCCTGCCGCTGAACCTGTCGCGGTAGAGGCGAAGCAAACCGCTATTTTGTATATCGATGACGACGAATCCATGGTCTACCTGATCGATCGAATGCTGACCCGGCGCGGTTATCGGGTCAGTGTGCATTCTGATCAGTTGAAGGCGCTGGCGGAATTACGCGCCGACCCGCAGGCATTTGACTTGGTTTTGAGCGACTACAACATGCCGGGCATGTCGGGGCTGGATGTCGCCTTCGAGGTGCGTGCTATTCGCGCTGATTTGCCGGTCGCCATTGTGACCGGTTTTATCGACGAATATCTGCGCACCCAGGCGGAGAGCGTCGGCGTGCGTGAGTTGCTCTTTAAGGCGAATATCAACGACGAATTTTGTGATGCCGTGAGCCGCTTGATTGCAGCAAATTCAAAGTAAATTTGTGTGTGGCGCAAGCGCCGTTGGTGCGTTGGTGCGTTGTTGCGTTGGTGCGTTGTTGCGTTGGTGCGTTGGTGCGTTGTTCCATTGTTACATGCCGCTGGAAAAATGCTGCCCCGCGTGTTCACGTAAGGCGTGGAATTTGACCTGTGGGTAACGCTCGGCGGCCACGTCGAGCTCGGACGTATGGGTCGCCAAAAATGCCGGCGCGTCGACCACGTCATATGCCACCCGATGGGCGTTGGTGTCGATAAATTTCCGCAAAATGGCAGGGTCTTCACAAGTGATCCAGCGCGCCAGACGATAACGCGACGTCTCCATAAAGGCGTCCACCTTGTATTCGGATTTTAAGCGGTGCAGGACTACTTCGAATTGCAAATTGCCGACCGCACCCAGCAACAAGCTGCCACCGGCAATCGGTCTGAACACTTGAATCGCACCTTCTTCACCGAGCTGTTGCAGCCCCATGCGCAACTGTTTGGATTTGATCGGGTCCTTGATTTCGACCGTCTGGAAAATTTCCGGCGCGAAGTACGGTAGCCCGGTAAATCGCAGCGCCTCGCGCTCGGTCAGGGTGTCGCCCAGATGCAGCGTGCCGTGGTTGGGGATGCCGATGATATCGCCGGCGAAAGCTTCGTCAAGCAGATCGCGCCGCTGCGATAAAAACGACACCACGGTGCCGGGACGAATGTCCTTGCCGGTGCGGGAAACACGTAGTTTCATGCCGCGTTTAAAATGGCCGGAGCAGACCCGCACAAAGGCGATGCGGTCGCGGTGCGCGGGATCCATATTGGCTTGAATCTTGAACACCACACCGGTGAATTCCGGCTCGGTGGGTTCCACCAACCGCTCCATGGCGGCGCGTGCGGTTGGTGCCGGTGCCACATCCACCAAGGCGTCCAATACTTCGCGCACACCAAAATTATTCACGGCGGAGCCAAAAAACAACGGCGACTGTTTACCCGCCAGAAAGGCGTCGCGATCAAATGCCGGGCAGGCGTCGCGCAACAATTCGATTTCGTTTTTGGCTTGTTGCAGCTCTTCCGGATAACGCCCGGCGATCAGCGGGTTGTTGATGCCGGCCAGTATTTCATCGTCGTCACCACGCCGATCGTCGCCGGCCTGAAACACACGCATTGCATCTTTACGCAAATCGTACACACCGCGAAATTGCCGGCCCATGCCCAGCGGCCAGATGAATGGCACCACGTCCATTTTCAGAACGCGCTCGACTTCCTCCATCAGCGCCAGCGGTGGCATCACTTCCCGATCCATCTTATTGATGAAGGTCAGAATCGGCGTGTTGCGTGCGCGGCAAACTTCGATCAGGCGCAAGGTTTGTGCTTCGACACCTTTGGCCGCGTCGATCACCATCAGTGCGGCGTCGACTGCGGTCAAGACACGATAGGTGTCTTCGGAGAAGTCTTGGTGACCGGGGGTGTCGAGCAGATTGACCACACAATCGCGGTACTCCATTTGCATGACCGAACTGGCCACCGAGATGCCGCGCTGTTTTTCGATTTCCATCCAGTCGGAAGTGGCGTGGCGGGTGGCTTTGCGTGCCTTGACACTGCCGGCAATCTGGATCGCACCCGCGAACAACAATAGCTTTTCGGTGAGCGTGGTTTTGCCGGCATCCGGGTGGGAAATGATGGCAAAGGTGCGGCGGCGTTTTATTTCTTTGGCAAGCGTGGTCATGTGTTGGGGCGCATCGAGAATCACGCAGCGGGATGCGCGCGGAACGAGCGAAATAAGCGAAGGCGCGAATTATCTCATTCGCCAGCCGTAGAGGAAGGAACAATTTGTGAATTTATACAAAACACCAGTATTGACGGGCGTTTTGCGGCTTTTTGTGCCCAAACGTCGCCACCATGCTTGAGTTTGGCTAATTGATCTGCCAGCGTCTTCTCCTCAAACCTTGGTTGCTTTGCGACGGCAGTCGATGCAATTTACACGCGGTGCAGGGTGGCCTCTTCAAACAACGACTTGATTTCAACCCGTTTGATGTCGCTGCGATCCGGCACCACAAACATGACCGGTGCGATCATTTCCTCAAAAATTCCACGCAGGCTGCGCGCGCCGACCTTGTACTCGACCGCGAGTGAGGCGATCTCGTCAAACACACGCGGTGCGATTTCCAGGATCACCCCTTCGCGTTCAAGAATTTCGCGAAACTGGTTGTATAACGAATTGGTCGGCTCGGTCATGATTTTGACCAACATGTCTTTCGACAGCGGCTCAAGGCTGGTCACCACCGGCAGGCGGCCGGTAAATTCGGGGATCAGGCCGTAGGCGATCAGGTCGGTCGGTTTGACGCGTGAATTGAGCCGGTCAAGAATCAGTTGGTTGCTGGCATCGGTCAACGAGATAAAACCATAGGCCTTGCCGTTGGCAATCACGTTTTCGAGCCCGACAAAAGCACCGCCGCAAATAAACAAAATATTGGCGGTGTCGATGGTGATGCCGCCGCTCAATTTCACCAGTGAACCTTCCATGATTTTGAGCAGCGCGTGTTGCACGTTTTCGCCGGAGGTGCCGGGCGCATTGGCACCGGCTGCTTTCAGCTTGTCGATTTCGTCGATAAACACAATGCCGCGTGATGCTTTTTGCAGATTGCCGTCGGCCTTGTTGATGAGGCGCAACAAGATGGCCTCAATTTCCTCATTGACGTATTTGGTCTGCGCCAGTGAGGTGGCGTCGGCGGTGACAAACGGCACACTGATGGCGCGCGACAGGGTTTCGCACAACAGCGTTTTGCCGGTGCCGGTCGGGCCGACCAGCAACACATTGCTTTTGCCAAGCGTGACCTTGTCGCTGCGTGATGGCAGGTGGGCATCGTGTTGTGCCGCCACCAGATTTTTAAAGTGGGTATACACCACCACCGCCAAGGCGCGTTTGGCGTCGTTTTGGCCGATCACGTGCTGATTGAGGTAAGCCACAATCGCACTCGGGGTGAGTTTGATTTTGGGTGCCGGATTGGCGTCGGGATTCGATTCTGCGGCGGTCATCTGTGCCTCGATAGGGTCGGCTAAACGTCAGGTTTCAGCCTGGATGGATTGGTTGCCCATTGTAGTGTAGCGCTTCATTCTGTTTGGAATCTATTAAAGTACGTAACCACAGATAAATATGGATGAACACAGTTGGATCAGCAGGTTTTATCCGTGTTCATCTGTGTTTGTCCGCGGTTAATGCCTTAGCTTTGACACTTTCTCTCACACTTAATAAGTCACAGTCATTACGAAGCACCACCCCGCAATTTTTTTGGCAGCGGCGGCGACCAAGGCGCTGCTGCGCGGTGGTTGCCGCTGCCGGCCGCTGCCGGCCATTGGCGGCCGGTAACATGCCGCCCTTGGTATGTTGTGCTTGGTGCAGGTTGATGCATTTTTCGGCCATTCTCACGTATGATTGCCTCTCCTAATTTTTGCGGGGAACAATCATGATTGGATATGTTTGTTTGGGCACGAACGATATCGAGCGTGCGACTCAATTTTACGATGCGTTGTTTGCGGTGATCGGTGCCAAACGACAGATGGAACTGGAGCGGGGAATTGCCTGGGGAATGAATGCGCAATCACCACTGCTCGCGGTTTTGAAACCATTCGACGGCGCGCCGGCAACAGTCGGCAACGGTGTGATGGTTGCCATTGTGGTCGACAGCCACGACAAGGTGGACGCCATATACAGCCAGGCGATAGCCCTGCACGCTCGGGATGAAGGCATGCCGAGCCAGCGATCGCCGGGATTTTACGCCGGCTATTTCCGCGACCTGGACGGCAACAAGCTGTGTGCTTTTTGTATGGGCTAACCGCCGCCGGGCGGCATCCACCAAGCGGCGTGAACAATCTTTTGATGAGAGTGCGGAGTCAACGATGAAATTTGTCCAAATGGTCCCAATGGTAATTGTTTCGAGTTTGTTGGTCGGGGCGGCGATGCCTGTTGCGGTCGCCAATGAGGCCGGCTTGCAAAAATGTCGGTTGGTAATGGACAACATGGCACGACTCGCCTGTTACGACGCGATCAACGTTTCGCCCGCAGCCGGCGCAACGACAGCGACGGCAACAGCGGGCGCACCGGCAAAAAGTGTATCCAGCGCGGTCGCAACGTCGCCGGGCACAAACGACACTTCAGCGGATTTTGGATTGCCATCGATTGTTCGCGCGGCACAGATGGAGAAAATTACCAGCAACATTTCCGGTCGATTTGGCAGCTGGCAAAACGGCAGCCGCATCACCTTGGTCAACGGTCAGGTATGGCAGGTGATCGATGACAGCCGTGGAATCTGCGAGTGTGACAATCCAAAAGTGGTCGTCAGCCGCGGCAGTTTCGGCACCTTTTTTCTCGAAATTGAAGGCAAGGGCAATGCGCCGCGCGTCCGACGTGTCAAATAAACGCGCAATTGTCCAATTGGCAAATTTATAACCATCCCCATCTCGAACGGTCCTGCAATGCCAACTGATGATTTTGATTTCACCCAGCCGGGCGATTCACCGGCAACAGCTGCCAACGCGCACTTGCCATCGGCTCCATTTAAACCCGCGTCCAGTCCGTTTTATGATGCCAAGGTCGCCGAAAAGTTTTTTCGGACCAGTGGCAAGGCAGAAAAAATTGCCGCCGGTGTAAAGCTGTTTGAAGAGGGCGAAAAATCCGGCAAGCAGGGATTTTTTGGCAAACGCATCGTCCACCGCATGTATTTTTTGACCGGGGGTGAAGTCGCACTGACCATTGATGGCAAACCACTCGACACCATTCAAGTTGGTGAGGTGGTGGGCGAAATGGCGCTGCTCAGTGAAATTCCCGGCATCGAGACGGCCAGTGCCCGCAGCGCCACCGCGACCGCCAAGACCGATTGCACGGTTTATTCGATGGATGGCGAACAAACCCAGACCGGGCTGGCCGCCACGCCGGAATTCGCGCTGATGTTAATGAGTGTGATGTTTGATCGGATGCGTTTCATCGCGGCCCGCTTGGCGATGCGGCGGATCTCGAAAAAAATAGAAGTATCGGAAGCGTTGGCCGCATTTACCACAGACATGCTGGCCACTCTGGAAGAAAAACTCGATCGCGCCACCATCATTCGTTATGACGCCGGCAGCCCCATCATGAAAGAGGGCGATAGCGGCATGAATATGTACATCATTTTGCGCGGTGCAGTGGAGATCTCCATTTGCGGCACAAACGTCGAAATTGCCGGGGTCGGTGTATCCATCGGCGAAATGGCGTTGGTTGATCAGTCGCCGCGTGCGGCCACGGCCATCGCGAAAACGGATTGCAAATTATTGGCCATGAATCGGGTCACGTTGATGAATCTGGTGAAATCCGAACCCAATATCGGCATGGCGTTGATGCGCTCGATGGCAGAGCGTTTGCGGCATATGAATTCGTTGTTGTCTTAAATGTGGTCCAATTTGTAATTGCTTGAAGCGGGAGGAAAGTCGTGACTGAACCGCAACATTTTCGAATCAGGCTTGAGTGGCCGGCCGATCCGGCACAAACGGCACATCCGGACGCGAACTTTTCCCGAAATGCGATTGTGAGCGCCGATGGCAAGGCGGTGGTGGAGGTGTCCTCGCCGACCGTGTTTGGTGGCGACGCGTCGCGCTACAGCCCGGAGGAATTGTTGATCATGTCGCTGGCGGAATGCCACATGCTCACTTTTCTGGTGATTGCCTCAAAAAAACGTCTGCGCGTGCTGCATTACGCGGATGCTGCCGAAGGCACGCTGGCAATCGGTGAATTTGGCGCGGCCGGAAAAATGTCCATGCAGGAGGTGGTGTTGCACCCGCGTGTGTTGGTTGCCAGGGGAAGTAATTTGGCAGAGGCGAAACTGATGCACGAAAAGGCCCGTGCAAATTGTTTTGTCGCCAACTCGGTCAATTTTCCCGTGCGCCATCTGGCCGATATCATTGAGGCCGAGTAGGTGCGGGCTCTATTCGGACTTTTTAGCGGCGCTTGTTTTCGTCCGGACTGGATTTTTTGGCTGCTTTTTTGCGGCCGCGCGCAACGCCGCACCATAACCGCTGCTTGCCCACGATGCCATCACCGCCGGACTTTCCAGCGCGTCATCGGGGCAGCGAAAATAGCCGAGGGCCGTGGTTTTGCCTTTGCTTTCGTATATAAACGGCCCCAAACCAAGAGGCACAAACTCGGCGCGATTTTCATCATCGACCTTGAAATACAAAACATCGTCCGCGACCAATGCAAACATTTTGCCGTCTTTAAAAATGCCGGCACCGCCAAACATTCGTTTTGACGATACGCCCCCGATGGGCGTCATCAATTCCACGAGATAATCAACATACTCGTTGTGATTTTTCATTTCTTTAATTCATTCATCACGAATCCACCATGACACGTTTGCTGCAGCTGGCCGAGGCGCTGACCGCCGGAACAACCACCTCCGTTGCACTAACCAATCAATGTTTGGCCAACATCGCCAATGAGGGTGGTGAAGGTCAACGTGCGTTTGTCAAAGTTTATACCGGGGCGGCACTCGAAACAGCCCGCCAGTCCGACCGGGCGCGTAAAAACGGCACCATACGCAGTGTGCTCGAAGGCATTCCAATCTCCATCAAGGATTTGTTTGATGAAGCGGGTCAGGTGACCCGGGCCGGTTCGATTTTTTTTGATGAAGCCATACCGGCGGATTGTGACGCGCCGGCCGTCGCCCGCTTGCGCGCGGCCGGGGTGGTGGTGATCGGCCGCACCAACATGACCGAATTTGCCTATGGTGCACACGGCACCAATTCGCACTACGGCACGCCCTTAAACCCGTTTGACCGGGTGACCAAACGCATCTCCGGTGGCTCGACCTCGGGAGGTGCGGTCAGTGTCACCGATGGCATGGCGGCGGCCACCATCGGCTCGGATACCGGCGGCTCGGTGCGAATTCCCGCAGCCTTGTGCGGCTTGGCGGGTTACAAACCCACGCAGGCGCGGGTGCCGTTGCAAGGCACGTTTCCGCTGTCACACTCGCGTGACTCGATCGGGCCGCTTGGCACGCGTGCATCGTGTTGTGTATTGTTGGATGCGGCCATGGCCGGGGAACCGATTCGTTTGCCTGAGCCGGCACGACTGCGCGGAGTCAATTTTGGTGTGCCCACCACTATTGTGTTGGATCAATTGTCGAAGGAAGTGGCCGGCGATTTTGAACGGGCATTGAGCGTGTTGTCTGCCGCGGGTGCCAACATCAAAGAATTTGCGTTTACCGAGTTGCGGGACGAATTCGACGCCAGTCGTGCCGCCAATTTTTCCGGCTACGAGGCCTACCAATTACATCGGCAACGATTGGCCGATCATCTGGAAAAATTCGATCCAAAAGTGTCGGCACGACTGTTGCTCGGTGCCAAAATAAGAGATGAAGATTATCGCGCGCTGGTCGATTTTCGTCCGCGCCTGATGGCATCGGCCGATCAAACCACGGCGCGTTTTGACGCCTTGTTGATGCCGACTGTGCCGATTGTAGCGCCGACCCTGGCAGAGCTTTGGGAGTCGGACGAAAACTTTTTTCGAATCAATACATTGTTGTTGCGCAACCCGGCACCGTTTAATGTGTTGAATCGGCCGGCGTGGTCACTGCCATGCCATGTTCGGGGCGAGGCACCGGTTGGGCTGATGGTGGTGGGTGAAACCCATGGTGATCACAAATTACAGCGCATCGGTTTGGCGGTTGAGGGGGTCATCGAAGTTGCCTTGGCGGCAGCGCTGGATGCCGCTGAACGGGCCGACAGTGGTGGCCGCTAATTGGTGGGTTTGATGAAGCCGGACACCTAAAAACCGCGATTTTTCTTTTTGGTTTCCTGATTTTCTTTTACATCGGCAGCCATTTTCTTTTCCGCGGCGCGTTTGTCCCAGCCGATCCATTTGGATAAAAACTCCCACCAAAACACCAGAAGAACAAACGGCAGCATGACGTAAAACCAAGACCAGTTTGCGACCGGACCAATGTCGGCGATTTTCATGAGCAAAATAATGACGGCAATAGAGGCGAGAAACATGGAACACTCCCGATTCTGGTTGTACTGGAATGAACGGCTGCAAGACGGCGGGAAGCGGTTTTGAGCCGTAATGGAACGTGCATGAGGTGGCTAAGTTAGCACAAACTGGTGAATTGAACAGATTGCAGTGTGACGGCAAAACTCGGATAATTCAGCACCCCCTTAAATTTTTAACCAGGAACGGACTACGAATATGAAATTATTCCCCGCGATTTTGGCCAGTTTGGCTGCAACATTTGCTTTCGCCGCCTCCACCACCGCGCTGGCAATGGATGAGCTGCACAAAAAACACGCCTGTACCGCTTGCCATGCCGATGACAAAAAGCTGGTCGGTCCGTCTTATAAAGATGTGGCGGGAAAATACGCCAAAGATAAAGATGCCGTCAAAAAATTGACTGACAAAGTTCGCAAAGGTGGTTCGGGTGTTTGGGGACCGGTGCCGATGCCGCCGAATGCAAGCGCCAGCGATGCCGATATCGACAAGATGGTCAAGTCGATATTGGCCCTGACTAAAGTTGCCGCGCCTGCCAAGAAATAATTCCACCGACATTTTTCGCCCGTATGCCGTGGTTTAACGGCTGCGGGTGATGATTCGTAAAAAAGCCGGCGAAATGTCGGTTTTTTTACGAAAAAATTTCATACCCCGCAAGTGTCAGCGCGGGGTGGTGTCACCCTGTCGCGTCAACCGGCAAAAGCAGTTGTATATTCATATACGCATTGACAACACAATTTTCGTATTCACATAATGCCAGCTGGCTGTCACATCGAATGACGCCCACCACCACTGAACATCCATTGGAGACATCATGAAGTCATCTTATAAGCTTGTATTCGCCGCCATGCTTGCAGCCGGGATTGTTGGCTGTGGCAAAAAGGAAGAACCAAAGGCCGCCGTAGCCGCCGAACCAACCGTTAACGTGAAAATCGGCCATGCCGGCCCGTTGACCGGATCCATTGCGCATTTGGGCAAGGATGACGAAAATGGTGTTGCGCTCGCGGTTGCGCAAACCAACGCCAAAAAAATAAAAATTGACGGCAAATTGTTGGTATTGCAAATGATGTCCGAGGACGATCAAGCCGACCCCAAAGTGGGCACCGTTGTTGCCCAGAAAATGGTCGATGCCAAAGTTGCCGCAGTGATTGGCCACTTGAATTCAGGCGTGTCCATTCCGGCATCCGAGGTGTACCTCAAGGCCGGCATTCCAATGATTTCCGGCTCGGCAACCAACCCAGTTCTCACCGAACGCGGATTTAAGAATACTTTCCGCACGGTTGGTCGCGACGATCAACAGGGACCGGCGCTGGCAACCTATATCGCCTCGGAATTAAAAGCCAAGCGCGTCGCCATCATCCACGACAAAACCGCTTATGGTGAAGGCCTGGCAAAAGAGGTCGAAAAAACCCTGAAAGCAGCCAAGGTCAATATCGTTGCCACCGAGCAGACCAACGACAAAGAAACCGATTTCAAAGCAATCCTGACAAAAATTAAAGCGAAAAATCCGGATGTGATTTTCCACGGCGGCATGGACGCAACCGGCGGCCCGCTGATCAAGCAGGCGCGTGAATTGGGCATCAAGGGCACTTTTACCTTCGGTGACGGCGCCTGTACCAACGAAATGTTCAAACTTGCCGGCAACGCCGCCGACGGCATGGTTTGTTCCCAGGCCGGTCTGCCCGCCGCGGCCGCAACCAAAGAGTTTAATGATGCCTTCAAGGCGAAATTTGGCGACGTCAAACAATACGCCCCATATTTCTATGACGGCGCCATGGCCGTGGTTGAGGCGATGAAAAAAGCCAATTCGGCTGATCCAGCCAAGTTCGGCCCGGAGTTGTTTAACGTCAGTTTTGCCGGTGCAACCGGCAAGGTTGAATTTGACGCCAAGGGCGATCGTAAAGACGCAGAAATCACTATTTTCCACGGCAAAGGCGGCGCGATTGAGCCGGTGTCGATTGTAAAAAATGGTGTGGCGTCCAAGTTTGAAATGGCTGCCCCCGCACCTGCCGCCGCACCAGCAGCACCCGCTGCGGCCGCACCTGCGGAAGTGCCAAAGAAGTAGTCTTGGTTTGAAATCAAAAACGGCACCCTAATCGGTGCCGTTTTTGTTTGTGTATTTTTTGGCTTCGTCATGGAGCCGTCGACGGATTCAGCTAACATCTCAGACTCATGGATACCTTTCTCCAACAGCTCATTAATGGCCTGACCCTTGGCTGTGTTTACGCCGTGGTCGCGTTGGGTTATACGATGGTGTACGGCATCATTCAACTGATCAATTTTGCCCATGGCGAAGTGGTCATGATTGGTGCCATGGTGGCGTTTTCCGTCATTGTTGCCCTGGCCGGCACCGCCGTGCCACCGCTGATGATTGTGGTGCTGGGGGTGATGGTGGCCATTCCCGTTTGTATGGGGGTTGGATATACCGTCGAGCGTATTGCCTATCGCCCGTTGCGCAACGCACCACGGCTGGCTCCGCTGATCACGGCGATTGGTGTGTCGATTGTGTTGCAACACGTGGCGTTGTTGATCTGGGGACGCAACTACATTTCGTTTCCGCAGATTATTCAAACGCAGACCTATCATTTGAGCGATTCGGTTACCTCGGCCACCATTACCAACATACAAATCACCATCATTTTGATGTCGATTGCCATGATGGCCGGCTTGGTGACGCTGGTTTATCGAACCCGCATGGGCATCGCCATGCGCGCGGTTTCACAACGGCCGGATGTGGCCGGACTGATGGGCATTTCCGCCAATGGAGTCATCTCCTTTACGTTTGTGATTGGTGCGGCGTTGGGCGCGATTGCCGGCGTCATGATCGGCAGTTATTATGGTATTGCCCACTACCAAATGGGATTTTTACTCGGCCTGAAGGCGTTTTGCGCGGCCGTGTTGGGTGGTATCGGGAATCTCGCCGGGGCGGTGTTGGGCGGCATTTTGATCGGCCTGATCGAGGCCTTTGGCGCCGGTTACATGGGTGACCTGACCAACGTTTGTACATTGGATAAATATATACCCGGCTTCCAGGGGCTGTGTGAAGCCAATAAAAATATGTCGGTGCTTGGTTCGGGGTACAAGGACGTGTTTGCTTTTGTGGTGCTGATCCTGGTGCTGGTGTTTAAGCCGCAGGGGTTGTTGGGTGAGCGTGTTTCTGATCGCGCTTGAAAATTGCGGACTCTTATGACCTCATATTTACCTGAAAAACTGCGCGACCATCCCGCCACCGTATGGGTTGGATTTGGCATGATTGCGCTCGCATTAATCGCCCTGCCATTTGTGTTGTCGATGGCCGGTATGGCGTGGGTGCGCATTATGAATCTGGCGATTTTATTTGCCTTGTTGTCGGTCGGCCTCAATATCGTTGTCGGTTTTGCCGGCTTGCTGGATCTGGGTTATATCGCGTTTTATGCGGTGGGCGCCTACGTTTACGCGTTGTTGGCCTCGCCGCACTTTGGCTTGCATTTGCCGTTCTGGGTGATTCTGCCGATTGGCGCCATGGTGGCGTGTTTATTTGGCGTGATGTTGGGTGCGCCCACCTTGAAATTGCGCGGCGACTATCTGGCGATTGTGACGCTCGGCTTTGGCGAAATCGTCCGCATCTTTTTGAATAATTTGTCCGAGCCAATCAATTTGACCAACGGCCCGAAGGGCATTGCGACCATTGATTCAATCAAATTTTTAGGCATGGATTTTGGCGCGGCCACCCACTTCGGCGGTTTTGTTGTCGATGGACTCATCAAGTATTACTATCTGCTGCTGTTCATTTTGATCGTCGCTATTGTCATCAATATTCGTATGCAGAATTCGCGTATCGGCCGCGCCTGGGAGGCGATCCGTGAAGATGAAATGGCGGCGCGCGCCATGGGCATTGATACCACCAAGCTGAAGTTGCTTGCGTTTGCAATGGGCGCCTCGTTTGGCGGTGTGGCCGGCGGCATATTTGCATCCATTCAGGGATTCATCAGCCCGGAAAGTTTTACCCTGACCGAGTCGGTGATGATTCTGGCCATGGTGGTATTGGGTGGCATGGGCAATATCCGGGGCGTGATCGTGGGTGCCATATTGTTGTCGTTTGTGCCGGAATTTTTGCGTTATGCGGTTGCGCCCGCGCAGCAGGCGGTTTTCGGCCGGCAAATTATTGAAGCCGAGGTGTTACGCATGTTGTTGTTTGGCTTGGCGATGGTGGTGATGATGCTCTATCGTCCGGCCGGACTGTTGCCCTCGGCGGTGCGCAAACGTGAGTTTGGTCAGGACGAAAAATGACCGACACAACATTGTTACTTTCCGTTCGCGGTGTGACCAAGCGTTTTGGCGGCCTGACGGCGTTGTCAGATGTTTCGTTTGACATCCACAAGGGTGAAATTATCGGTTTGATCGGCCCCAATGGTGCGGGCAAAACCACCATGTTCAATGTGCTCACCGGCCTCTACCCGCATGATGAGGGCGATATTTTTTTCAACAACATCGCGCTTGGCACCAACACCCCCGATCAAATTGCCGCCAAGGGTATAACCCGCACTTTTCAAAATATTCGTTTGTTCCAAAATCTGTCGGCGATTGAAAACGTCATGATCGGCCGCCATGTCCGCACCCATGCGGGTGTGTTTGGCGCAATGTTTCGTACCCGTTTTCAACGCGAAGAAGAGCTGGCCATTGAAAAGCGCGCGCACGAATTACTGCAGTTTGTCGAAATTGACAACCGCGCCAATGATCTGGCCAAACATTTGTCGTATGGAGATCAGCGCCGCCTGGAAATCGCCCGCGCGTTGGCGACAGACCCGCTTTTGCTGGCGCTGGATGAGCCGGCGGCGGGAATGAACGCAACCGAAAAAGTGGCATTACGCCAATTGATTGACGCGGTGCGCGCCACCGGTGTCACGGTATTGTTGATCGAACACGATGTGAAATTAGTCATGGGATTGTGTGAACGTATTGTCGTACTCGACTACGGCAAAAAAATCGCCGAGGGATTGCCGGCGGCCGTGCAGCGTGACCCGGTCGTGATTGAGGCCTATTTGGGCGCAGACATCGAGGCGACGGCATGAAATTGTTGTCCCTGTCCAACGTCGAAATTGCTTACGGCGGCATTCAAGCGGTCAAAGGAATTTCACTTGACGTCAACGAAGGTGAGTTGGTCACTTTGATCGGTGCCAACGGTGCCGGCAAAACCACCGTTTTAAAAGCGATTGTTGGTTTGCTCAAACCGGTGAAAGGCGATATTCAGTACCAAGGTGGCAGCCTGGTGGGAATGCCATCGTATTTGGTGGCGCGTCAGGGGCTGGCGTTGGTGCCGGAGGGGCGCGGTGTTTTTCCCGGCCTGACGATTGCGGAAAATTTGCAAATGGGTGCTTATCTTCGCCATGATCACGACGCGATCGCCGCAGACTTGGAACTGGCCTACAGCCGTTTCCCGCGTTTAAAAGAGCGCGCCAAACAAACTGCCGGAACCCTTTCCGGCGGCGAGCAACAAATGCTGGCGATTTCGCGGGCGCTGATGTCACGGCCAAAATTGTTGTTGCTGGATGAGCCGTCGATGGGTCTTGCACCGATCATGGTGCAAAAGATTTTTTCGGTGATCCGGGAGGTGGCCAAAAGCGGCATGACCATTTTGTTGATTGAGCAAAATGCCAGGTTGGCTTTGCAAATCAGCCATCGCGCCTATGTGATGGATGGTGGCCTGATTTCATTTGAAGGTCAGTCGTCGGCACTGCTCACCGACCCGAGGGTGCGTGAGGCCTATTTGGGCGAGGAGTCGGGCAAGACGGTGGACAAGGTTTCCTGATCGGATCGCGCAAGGAGCTCTAATGGCGCTGAGTAAAAATGAACTGACGGATTTAAAGCGCGCGAAAGCACTGCTGGAAAATCCCGGACTGGCAGCGCGTATGTCGGCTTTGTTGGGCTCACCGCTTGAGCGCGGCATGTTGATGTTGCCGGATCGCTTTCAAGCGACCGTGCAAAAGGCATCCGAGACGGCCATGTTAAAGGCGCTGGATATGGCGGTGAAATCCATTGTCATGGAGCCGGTAACGCGTGGCGGGTCCAAGGACCGTTTGCATAAAATTGCTGCCGCCACCTCGGGTGCGGTGGGCGGCGCTTTTGGTTTATTGGCATTGAGCGTGGAATTGCCGGTGTCGACCACCATCATGTTGCGTTCGATTGCCGATATCGCCAAGAGTGAGGGCGAAAATATCCAGCATATTGATACCCGGCTTGCCTGTTTGACCGTCTTCGCGCTGGGTGGTCGGCGCAAAAGCGACGACGCCACTGAGTCCGGTTATTTTGCGGCGCGGATGGCCATGGCCGGTGCGATCTCGGAGGCGTCGAAATTTTTGGCGGAAAAAGGCATGACCAAGGTCGGCGCACCGGCGCTGGTGCGTTTGACGTCGCTGCTGGCGTCGCGATTTGGCGTGGTGGTTTCCGAAAAAGCGGCGGTACAGGCGGTGCCGATTATCGGTGCCGCGACCGGTGCATTGATTAATACCTTGTTCATTGAGCATTTCCAGAACATGGCGCGTGGGCATTTTGTGGTGCGCAGACTTGAAAAAATTCACGGTGCGGAGCCGGTCAAGCTGATTTATGACGCCCTCTAAAAAGGGCACGCCATTTGACTGCCGTCATCAGGGCGGTAAAGGCGTTTTTCACCCATGGTGGCGGAATGGGTGGTGACGGGAATTAGGCCGTGCACACGGTAAAATTGGCGCCATAGGACCTTTCAAAAATGTCTGCGAGCGGCATGCGCTGGTGTCTCACTTTAATTGACGCCGGTCAGCAAACCTTTTCAATCAATCTCAATCTATTACCTAGGCGCCAGATTGCCGCATCTCTGGCAGGCCAAATGTAGTTCGGAAAAAAAATGATGACAATTTTGATGTTTATTGCCGGGTTGGGATTGCTCGTCCTGGGTGCGGAGGCGTTGGTACGCGGCGCCGGCAAGCTGTCCCTTTCCATGGGCATTTCACCGCTTGTGGTCGGCTTGACGGTGGTCGCATTTGGCACCTCGGCGCCGGAGTTGGCCGTTTCCGTGCAATCGGCCCTGGCGGGCAAGGTTGATATTGCCGTCGGCAATGTGGTCGGATCGAATATTTTCAATGTCTGGTTTGTGCTGGGCGTGTGTGCACTCATCCTGCCGCTGCACATTCATCGTCAGGTGATTCGTCAGGAAGTGCCGATTTTGATCGGCGCGTCTTTGCTGCTGGCCGGGTTTATGTGGGACGGTGCCATCAGTCGCATGGAAGCCGCGGTGATGTTTTCGTTGTTGATGGCCTACACGGTGTTTTTGGTGGTGCAATCGCGGCGCGACCATAACACGCCACCGATTGACGATGATTTTTCGCGCGCGCCCTCAAAAGGCTGGGATCGTTTTTTGCCGGTGCAAGTTGCTTTAATTTTGGTCGGGTTATGGTTATTGGTGCAGGGTTCGACCTGGTTGGTCGATGCAGCGGTTATTTTTGCGGTGTATTTGGACGTATCGGAAGTGGTGATCGGACTAACCGTTATCGCTGCGGGCACGTCCCTGCCGGAAGTGGCGACCTCGGTCATGGCGACGGTGCGTGGCCAGCGTGATATTGCGGTTGGCAATGTGATCGGCAGCAGCACCTTTAATATCCTCGGCGTGTTGGGTGTGGCCGGTATGGTGGCCCCGGCCGGGTTAACGGTGGCCCCGTCGATTTTGGCTTTCGATCTGTGGGTGATGCTGGCCGTGGCGGTGGCGTGTTTGCCGGTGTTTTTCACCGGGCGTGAAATCGCCCGCTGGGAAGGCGCGGTTTTTTTGGGGTATTACGCCGCTTACACCATCTACCTGATCCTCATGTCGAACCAACACGCGGCGCTGCCGGCATTCAGCAATATCATGCTGCTGTTTGTGGTGCCGATAACGCTGCTGACCCTGTTGGTGGTGGCGCTGCGGCCACGGGCTGCGACACCACCCGGGAATAACTGACACCATGTCACCGCTCATCCTGGCCCTGATCCTTGCGGTGCCATTCGCCGGTGCGGTGTTGTTGTTGATGTTCAACATCGGCCAGCGTCGGCACGCTGCCCGGCTGGCTGGATTCATGACTCTGGTTGCCTGTGTGTTGTTGGCCATGTTGGCGACAGATATATTTGCCGGTGATGTGGTGCGGGTGCGGACGGAATGGCTGCCATCGCTCGGTGTGTCGTTTGGCTTACGCATGGACGGACTGGCGTTTTTATTCGCGCTGCTGATTCTGGGTATTGGTGCATTGATCGTTTTGTACGGCGGTTATTACCTGTCACACGACGATCCCGCCGCGCGTTTTTTTTCGTATTTGATGTTTTTTATGGGCTCCATGCTGGGCGTGGTGCTGGCTGATAATTTGATTTTGCTGGTGGTGTTTTGGGAGTTAACCGGCCTCTCGTCATTTTTGTTGATCGGTTACTGGCGACATCGCGATGACGCCAGACAAGGTGCGCGGATGGCGCTGATGGTGACCGGTGCGGGTGGCTTGGCGCTGTTGGCAGGAGTGCTGCTGATAGGCAAAGTGGTCGGCAGTTATGATTTGGACGTGGTATTGGCCGCCAAACAGACGCTGCAAAATAGTCCATTATTCACGCCTATTTTGATCCTTGTTTTGTTGGGGGCGTTCACCAAGAGTGCGCAGTTTCCGTTTCATTTTTGGCTGCCGCGTGCCATGGCCGCGCCGACACCGGTGTCGGCCTATTTGCACTCGGCCACCATGGTCAAGGCGGGGGTGTTTTTGCTGGCGCGCATGTACCCGGTGCTCGGCGACAACGATCTGTGGTTCTGGATTGTTTCACTGACCGGTCTGGCAACATTGTTGCTGGGCGCAGTGGTGGCAATTTTTCAGCACGACATCAAGGGCTTGCTCGCTTATTCGACCGTATCACATCTGGGTTTGATCACCCTCTTGTTCGGGCTTGATTCGCCGCTTGCCGTGGTGGCGGGGGTGTTTCACATCATTAATCACGCGGTCTTTAAAGCATCGTTATTTATGGCGGCAGGCATTATCGACCATGAGACCGGCTCAAGGGACATGCGTAAATTGAACGGGCTGTGGAAAGCCATGCCGATTACCGCCACCTTGGCGATGGTGGCGAGCGCCTCGATGGCGGGTGTCCCGTTGGCCAATGGATTTTTGTCGAAAGAAATGTTTTTTGGTGAAACACTGGCGCTGAACGCGACCGGGCTGCTGGTGTACGCACTGCCGATTGCCGCCACCATTGCCGCGATTGCCAGCGTGGTGTATTCAACACGATTTATTCACGACGTATTTTTTAATGGCGAATCGATTGGTTTGGACAGAGTGCCGCACGAACCGCCGCGTTTTATGCGCGTGCCGGTGGAAATACTGGTGGTGGTGTGTCTGGTGGTGGGCATGTTTCCGGTCATTACCATTGCGCCGTTGTTGGCGGTGGCGGCCAAGGGCGCTTTACATCTGGGGCCGGTAGATCAGTTGCCGGTTTACAGTCTGGCCATTTGGCATGGATGGAATGTGCCGTTGCTGATGAGTGTGATTGCGTTGGTCGGTGGCGTGATTATTTATTTCACGTTACAAAATCGCATCAATTTACACACCATCGAAAAATTGCCGGGTGATGCCAAAGAATTGTTCGATGCGTTTGTGGAAAATTTGCTGGCCGTGGCCGGTGCCATCACCCGTGCCACCCAAAACGACAGTCTGCAACGCTACCTGCTGTTGATTGTGCTGACCGCCATGGCGGCGGTGGCTGCCGGTGTCTGGTGGACGCCAACCGTCGCGGCAGTGCGCTGGGTATCGGCTCATCCGCCGGCCAATCCGATTGTTTTGGCCACGGCCATCATCGGCATGGTTGCCGCCATCGCCACGGTGGTGATGTATCGGCAACGATTGATCGCACTGATTCTGCTCGGTGCAACAGGGCTGGTGGTGGCATTGGTATTCCTGTATTTTTCGGCACCGGATTTGGCGCTGACGCAGTTGCTGGTCGAAGTCGTGGCCATCATTCTGATGATGTTGTGTCTCAAATTTTTGCCGGCGCACAGCCCGCCGGAAACCTTGCCCAAGCGACACCGGCTGCATCTCTGGCGCGATGGTCTGGTGGCGGGTGTAGCCGGGTTGGGTGTGAGCTGGCTGCTGTACGAAGTGCTGACGCGGCCGTTTAACAGTATCGCGCCGTACTTTTTGCGCACCTCGGTCCCGGAGGGCGGAGGTGCCAATGTGGTCAATGTCATCATTGTTGATTTCCGTGCTTTTGACACTCTGGGCGAAATTGCCGTGCTCGGCATGGCCGGGTTGATTGTCGCGGTGTTGTTGCGAAATATAAAATTATCAAACGCTAATAGCGGCGCGTCGTCCCAGCCAAAAATATCTGAAACACCGCCACACTCCTTGATGTTGCGGGTGGTATCGTCGATCTTGCTGCCGGTGGCCGCAATGGTGTCGATCTACATGTATTTACGCGGCCACAATTCACCGGGCGGCGGTTTCATCGCCGGTCTGGTTTTTGCCATCGCCCTGGTATTGCAATACGTTGCGTTTGGCCGTGTGCTGGTTGAAGCGCGCGCCAAACTCAATTACGGACGCTGGGTGGGTGCCGGTCTGCTGGCGGCCGGTCTGACCGGCATCGGCAGCTTTATGGTCGGTTTCCCATTCCTCACCAGCGCCTACAAATACTTCAGCCTGCCGGTATTGGGTGCGATACCGGTTGCGTCGGCGATGTTTTTTGATCTCGGTGTTTATTTGTGTGTGATCGGTGGCACCATGTTGGCATTGGCCACACTGGCGGGTGTGCCCAAGCCGGGTGAAAACGATGCGGTGCGGTCAGTTGGAGCGGCATCATGAGTATTGAGTTATTGGTCGCGCTGGGCGTGGGTGTGCTGTTCGGTTGCGGCGTTTATTTGATGTTGCGGGCGCGTATGTTTGACGTGGTGCTGGGGCTGACGCTGATGTCTTACGCCGTCAATCTGTTCATATTTTTTACGGGCCGTTTGGCCGTTGGCATGGCGCCGATTATCCGTGGCGGCGTGCCGCCGTCATTGGCCAATTATGCCGACCCGTTGCCGCAGGCGTTGGTGCTGACCGCGATTGTCATTTCGTTTGGCATGACGGCGGTGTTATTGGCCATCGCGGTGCGTGCCCACATCGAAAACGGCCACGATCACGTTGATGAAGACGGTGGCAAGTCATGATTGAGTGGCTGAATCAACATTTGCCGGTGTTGCCGGTGGTGGTGCCGCTGTGTGCGGCGGCGCTGGCGTTAATGATCGGTGACAAACGAATTTTGATCCAACGCAGTATTGCGGCGATTGCCGTGGTGTTGCTGCTGGTAGTCGGCATCATGGCAATACAAACAACCGCGACCGGGCGGTTGCCGGTCTATTTGCTGGGTAATTGGCAGGCACCGTTTGGAATTGTTTTGGCGCTCGACAAATTAGCCGCCATCATGTTGATGTTAACGGCCTTGATCAGTGCGACCGTGTTGGCCGCCGCCAGTGCCAAGGCCGGCAAATCAGCGCTCGGTCCGGACGGGCCCGTCAAGCGGGTGGACAGCGGTGTGTATTTTTATCCGTTGTTTATGTTGCAGGTGATGGGATTAAACGGCGCCTTTTTGACCGCTGATTTATTTAATCTGTTTGTCTTTTTTGAAGTGCTGCTGGCCGCCAGTTATGGCATGTTGCTGCAGCATACAGACCGCTCGCGCGCCAATGCCGCCTCACATTATGTGGTGATCAATTTGTTTGGCGCGGCGCTGTTTTTGATCGGTGTGGCCGTGTTGTACGGTGTGACCGGCACACTCAATATGTCGGATCTTTCACAAAAAATTCACGCCGTGCCGGCCGGCTCGCGTGCATTGGTGACGGCTGCGGGATTTTTATTGTTGGTGGTTTTCTCCATCAAATCGGCATTGCTGCCGCTGAATTTTTGGTTGACCGGTACCTACGGCCGCGCATTGTTGCCGGTGGCGGCGTTGTTTGCACTGATGACCAAAGTCGGCGTGGTGGCCATTGCCCGTACCCTGACGCTGATTTACCCGGATGGCGGGGAGATCAATGCGCACATGCGCGATGTTCTGTTAATTCTTGCGCCGGTCACATTTTTGATTGCCGCATTTGGCGCCATGGCCGCGCGTGAATTAAAGGTGTTGATAGGTTGGTCGGTGGTGGGGTCGGCGGCGATGATGATTACCGCCTTGGCCATCGGCAACGCCAAGGCGATCTCCGGCGCATTGTTTTATTTGATTGGCGGCACCATCGCCACCGCGCTGCTGTTTTTGAATGCGGCTGCCATCGATGCCACGTTGGCAGAGGCGACCAAGCGTACGAAGTCAAATAATGCACATTGGTCATGGACCGGCGCGTTGTTTTTAATCGGTGCGGTGGCCATTGCCGGTGTGCCACCTTTCGCCGGATTCATTGGTAAAGCGGTGATATTGATGGGCGCCACACAGCATGCCTGGTCGGCGTGGATTCTGACCAGCATCTTGGTGGCCAGTTTGTTGATGATTGTCGCCTATGCGCGTTTGGGCAGCCGTTTATTTTGGAAGCGTGATGCGGCGTTTTCCGCCACCTACCGTTTACCTAGCCTGTGTTTGGCAATCATGGTGATTGCCATGGCCATTTTTGCCGCGCCCATTCAAAAATATACCGATCAAACGGCAATCGAAATGAAGCGTCCGCAAATCATGATTGGTAATGTTTTGGGTAAATTAGCCAAGCAGCAACCCCAAAAAATCGAGGTGCCAAAATGAAACGGCTGTTGCCACAACCCTTGATTTCAGCGATGCTGTTTTTGATCTGGTTGACGATGAACAACAGCCTGCATCCCGCACACCTGTTGCTTGCCGCGTTACTGGCCGTGGTCATACCTCTGTGGACATCCAGGCTGTCGATTGGGTTGCGCGCCCCGAAGATCAAACAGCCGTTGACGGTGGCAATTTTGATGGTGATTGTGCTGATCGATATTGTCAGGGCAAATTTTGAAGTGGCCAGACTGATACTCGGGCCGGAGGGACGCATCAAACCATCGTTTGTCTGGGTACCGCTGGATTTGACTGACGTGCACGCCAAAACCGCGCTTGCCGGTATCATCACCATGACACCGGGAACACTGTCGACGGATTTTTCGCCGGATGGAAAATTTTTGCTGGTGCACGCTTTTAACGTCACCGACCAAGCCGCCCTGATCGCTGAAATCAAATCCCGTTATGAATTGCCGCTCAAGGAGATTTTTGAATGATCGAAAGTTTGCTGATCGGGCTTTCACAACTCGGTGGCTGGACACAATACGCCATGGCGTTTGCGCTGGCCGCATTTACCGTTTCAATGCTGCTCGCCGCGTGGCGGTTGCTGTACGGACCGAATGCGGAAGACCGTATTCTGGCGCTCGATACGATTTATGTGAATGCGCTCGCCATCACCATTCTTTTTGGCATTATTTTTGCCACCACCATTTATTTTGAGGTGGCGATGCTGATCGCCATGCTGGGTTTTGTCGGCACGGTGGTGCTGGCAAAACACCTGGAACAAAAGGAGATTTTGTGATGATGACAATCTGGCAGGACATCTTGATCGCCTCCTTGTTGGTGTTGGGTGCCGCATTTGCGCTGGTTGGGTCGTACGGTCTGGCCAAACTCAGTAGTTTTATGAAACGCCTGCACGGTCCGACCAAAGGCTCCACGCTGGGGGTGGGTTGTATCCTGCTCGCGTCGATGGCGTATTTTTCATTTGCAAAAAGCGGTTTGAATTTGCACGAGTTATTGGTGACCTTGTTTGTATTTTTGTCGGCACCGATTACCGCGCATCTGCTTGCCAAGGCGGCGTTAAAACAGCGCGCCGCCATTCGGCCGCCACCGCCAGCCTCAATGCCCGCATCAACGCCCGCATCAACGCCCGCACCTGTCGAGCTTGCAAAGGCGCCACCGCCGGGCTGAAGTCGTTTGGCTATCCGTGCCATAATTTTTCCACTCGCAGGCACCCACAAGGACATTTTCCCATGGCCGTGAATCCCGTTCTGCCGACCAAGGCATCACTGTTGCCTGTGGCGGGTATCCGTCTTGGTTTCGCCCAAGCGCATATACGCAAACCGAATCGCAAGGATATGTTAATTGTCGAAATGGTCGACGGCAGTGTTGCCGCCGGTGTGTTCACGCAAAATCGTTTTTGCGCGGCACCCGTGACGCTATGTCGTGAGCATTTGCGCAAACGGAAAAAAGAACCCATCCATCATCGCGCCATTATCGTTAACACCGGCTGCGCCAATGCCGGCACCGGTGAACGTGGTTTGCTCGATGCCCGGGCCGCCTGTGCGGCGGTGGCCGAGGTTTTAAATTGCCAACCCGAACAGGTTCTGCCCTTTTCCACCGGCGTCATTATGGAACATCTACCGATGGAAAAAATTCTGGCAGGGGTACCGGTGTGCGCGGCGAACCTGACGGCCGATGGCTGGTTTGATGCCGCCCACGCCATCATGACCACCGATACCGTGCCAAAGGGTGTGTCCAAACAAATTGTTTTGTTTGACAAGACCATTACCATAACCGGAATTTCCAAGGGTGCCGGCATGATCCAGCCGAATATGGCCACCATGCTTGGATTTATTGCCACCGATGCCTGTGTCGATGTGGAAGTGCTGCAAGACATGGTCAAGGAAGCGGCAACTTTGTCGTTTAACTCCATCACCATTGATGGTGACACCTCAACCAACGATTCGTTTGTATTGATCGCCACCCATCAAGCCGGTCATCCGGTGATCGCCGGTGAGGGCACGGTTGAATATGGCTTGTTGCAGGCGGCGATCAATGAAGTGGCGATTGGTCTTGCGCAGGCGATTGTGCGCGACGGTGAAGGTGCCACCAAATTTATAACCATCAAGGTTGACGGTGGAAAGAACCGCGATGAATGTGTGAAAGTGGCCAAGGCGATCGGTCATTCACCACTCGTCAAGACCGCGTTTTTTGCTTCCGACCCGAACCTCGGCAGAATTTTGGCGGCGGTGGGTTATGCCGGCATTGACGATTTGGATCCAAACAAAATCACCCTGCATCTTGGTGATGTATTGGTCGCTGAGCACGGTGGCCGCGCCGCGAGCTACCGGGAGGAGGACGGGGTGCGGGTGATGAAGGAAGCCGAGATTTTGGTGCAGGTGAATCTGGGGCGCGGCAAAGCGGCTGCCATTGTCTGGACCTGTGATTTATCGTACGACTATGTCAAGATCAATGCCGATTACCGAAGCTAGTTTGCTGAATCGATAATTTTTATGTTTAACAAGATTGACATGGTCGCGGTCAAGGCCGCCGCGTTAATTGACAAAATTGACGCGCTCATTCCGGTGCCGCCCGCCAACGACTGGAAAGCCATTGCCTACCGCTGGCAAAAAATGGACAGCGGAATATTTGGCGGCAGCCGTGGTGTATTGGTGCCGGTCAAACATCCGCATGTGATTCACTTGTCTGATTTGTACGATATCGATGAACAAAAGTCGCGTTTGGTTGCCAATACCAAACAATTTGTCGACGGCAACACCGCCAACAATGTGTTGCTCACCGGCGCACGCGGCACGGGTAAATCGTCGTTGGTCAAAGCCGTGTTGCAGCGTTTTTCCAAACAGGGATTAAGGTTGATTGAAGTCGATCGTGCCGATCTGATTGATCTGCCCACCATTGCCGATTTGGTGGCGGGGCGACCGGAAAAATTTATCGTGTTTGCTGATGACCTGTCGTTTGAGGCGGGTGACGCTGCTTACAAGGCACTCAAGTCGGTTCTCGATGGTGGGGTGGCGGCACCGATTGAAAACATGTTGGTGTATGCCACTTCCAATCGCCGCCATTTGATGCCGGAGATGATGCGTGAAAACGAGGAGGCGTTGCACACCCCTGATGGTGAAATTCATCCGGGTGAAACCACCGAGGAAAAAATTTCCCTGTCTGAACGATTTGGCTTGTGGCTGTCGTTTTATCCGTTTGATCAAACGCAGTATCTGGAAATTGCCCATCACTGGTTGACGGCGTTATCGCCAAAACTGAAGGTGGACGAACATCACTTTCGGCAGGCGGCGTTGTTGTGGGCTTTGGAGCGTGGTGCACGCAGCGGGCGTATTGCCTATCAATTTGCCCGTGACTATGCGGGCAACGCACCGGTGAAAAGCAAACTTCAGGGAAAAAAATCAACACGCGCCGTTGCCGTGGTCAAACCGGCGCGGACGATTCGTCGTCGATGATGACCTTGATGCGCAGTCATCCACCGTGACCATCGTGAAAATTACCGACGTTGCGGTGGCGGTATTGATCAAACCAGACGGCAGTTTTTTATTGTCGTCGCGTCCAAAGGGCAAACCTTACGCCGGTTTCTGGGAATTCCCCGGTGGCAAGATTGAGCCAGGCGAGTGGGTGCGTGACGCGCTGCTGCGGGAGTTGCGTGAAGAACTCAATGTGGTCATCGATCAATGCACACCTTGGTTTACGTTCATGATGGTTTACCCACACGCCACGGTGCGATTACAAACATGGCGGGTGACACGATGGCACGATGTGGATGAACGCGGCATGACTGGCCTGGAGGGGCAGCAATTTCAGTGGCAGCAACTTCAGGGTATCAGTGTGACGCCGACGTTGCCGGGTTGTGCGCCGATTTTCCGTGCTTTATCGTTGCCGACAACCTGCCTGATTAGCAACGCCGCGGAAATGGGAGAAAAAGAATATCTTCAGCAGTTGCGCGCTGTTTGGGGAAAAAAGGCCGCAAACGCCGCCCGTAATAACGAGTTTGTTGCCGGTGCCGGAGGGCTGATTCAGGTGCGCGAAAAACAAATGTCCGACCAACAGCGTCGTGAATTTGCAACCGCAGTGGTGGCGATCGGTCGTGAGTTTAATGCCGTGGTCATGATCAATAGTGAAATCGAATTGGCGCACGCGGTTGCTGCCGATGGTGTGCATTTGACCGGCAGTCAATTACACACCCTCGCAGTGCGACCGGAATTTCAGTGGGTCGGTGCATCCGCCCACAGTCGCGCGGACCTGCTGCGCGCGGCCGAATTAAAGTGTGATTTTGTCGTGTTGGGAAATGTGCAAGCCACCGCCACCCATCCGGGGCGCGTGCCGCTGGGCTGGAAAAAATTTGCCGATATGGTGGACGGCACACCGTTGCCGGTATTTGCGATTGGTGGTTTGACACCAGACGACCTTGCGCCGGCCGTACAACATGGTGCTCACGGAATTGCCATGCAGCGTGCGGGTCTGTAACCCGCCTTATTTTTCAAGCGATTTTTAAATATGCATCACACCATTTTTGATACACCGGTTGTCAACACCATCGTGCGCGCGTTATCGATCACATTTTTAAAATTGACCGGCTGGAAGGTGACGGGATCGTTGCCAACCGAGCACAGCAAATATGTGCTGATCGCCGCGCCGCATACCAGCAATTGGGATCTGCCCTATACGTTGATGGTGGCGTTCAGTTTGCGTCTGCACGTTTATTGGATGGGCAAACACTCTATTTTTAAACCGCCATTCCGTCACGTGATGATGTGGCTCGGCGGCATTCCCGTCAACCGCGCGACAGCCGGCAATCTGGTCGCCGCCTCAGCCGAGGCCATTAAGAATGCCGATGGTCCATTACAATTGGTGGTGCCGCCGGAAGGCACGCGCAGCAAGTCGCGTTATTGGAAGACCGGGTTTTATTACATCGCGCTGGGGGCCAATGTGCCGATCATCATGGCGTATATGGACTATGAGAAAAAAATGTCAGGTTTGGGGCCGATTCTTTATCCATCCGGTGACATCGAAGCCGACATGAAAATCATCAAGGCGTTTTATGCGCCGTTCAAAGGCAAAAACGCCATGCAGTTTGATTTAGACGGTTAGAGTTTTGGTGTGCGCCCCGCCTGCGGCAGGGTTGGCCCGGTCAGAACCCGCGGCGCCCGCCTGGATGTTCGTTGCTGTTATTGAAACCGGATCGTGTTGCAATCGATCTGTTTATTTGATTTACATCAAACAGACGGCGAGTTGCACCTTCTATTTGTTAATTTTGATGTCACAATGTTTGTGTATGCGCGACGCGATTTGCCGAATGTATGGCCGGGCGGCGATCCAGGAACGAAAATTGAAATGGATGTGACCGATGAAAATACTGATTGCCGTGGACGGCTCTGGACTGGCTCTCGATGCGGTGCACCATGGGTTGCAACTACATCGCGATGGCCTGCGTGCGCAGTTTATTTTGGTGACTGTGCAGCCGCCGACTTATTTGTACGAACGGGTTTTGTCACCGGATGCGGATGTGCTGGAGCACTTGAGTGGCACGGTGGGCGCGCGCGCGCTGGAAGCGGCCGAGCAACTTTTTGTCCGCGCCGATGTTGCCTTTGAAAGTGAAGTGGGCTTCGGTGATCCGGCACCGGCCCTGCTGGAGATTGTCGAACGGCGCGCCTGTCAGATGATCATTCTCGGCGCACGTGGTTTGGGTGTGATGCGTGCCGCCGTGTTCGGCTCGGTTTCGCTGGCGGTGCTGCAGGCGTCGAAGGTGCCGGTGACAATTGTTAAACATATTGAGGCAAATTGACGGCATTGATCCGGTAGACGCCGCGCAGGTCGTAGGGCCATCGCACATGATGCTGCCGATAGTGGTGAGGAGTGAGGCATGATCAACGAGAAAATATCTACCGACATCAAGCACGCAGCCGTTGAGCGCGTGTTGTCGCCGGTTGAAAACGTTGGTGATGACAAGCTGCTGGTGGTGGCGTTGCTGCCGCCACTGCTGGTGCGAATGGTTGGCGAAGGTACGGATGCGGCAGTGCAGCGCCTGTTGCTGCTGCTGCTGGCGCTGGTGATTGCTTTTTTCTGGGCGAAATTATTTACGCGCCGAGCGGGAACCCCCCCCCCCGCACGCACACTGACGCATTTGACCTGGTGGAATCTGGCTGCTTTTGCGATGACCTTTGTGGTCTTGCTACCCGGACCGGTCGCCTGGGGCGCTGCGGTGCTGGCCCTCAGTTTTGGCGCAGTGTTCGGCCGCGAGATTTTTGGTGGCCGGGCCATAATGCCGCCGGCACTCATCGGTCTGGCGTTCGCTATATTTTCGTTCCCGGTTGGCGGCTTTGAGTCGCGCGGTCTGTTTGCCCAATCGCCCGATGTGCTATTGGCAGCGTCTTGTTTACCTGGTGCGGCCTTGCTGATCTACCGAGGCGTACTCATCTGGCAGGTCGCCGCGGGTGCCGTGGCCGTGGTGGCTGCGGCGGGGCTGCTGATGGGTGTTCCCGTATGGTGGCATCTGGCATCCGGCACGTTTGCCGCTGCCATTCTGTTTCTCGCCGCCGCGCCTGAAAGCGCAGTGGTTGGCACGGCGGCACGCTGGGTGCACGGTTTGTTGGTGGGCGGGTTAACCGTCCTGATCCGTGTTGCCGACCCCAACCAGCCTGATGGTGTGGTGTTTGCCATCCTGTTGGGCGCGTTATTCGCGCCGCTGTTGAGTCGTGCCTTGCAATGGCGGCGTACCGCCCCACCGCACCCCGCCGCCCCGTCATGATGAAGGCCAATCCCATTTCCTGGTGGCGGAGCTTTCTCGCCCTGCCCAACGAGAACATGACCAAGACACTCGGCATGGCGTTGTTGGTTGCCCTGTCGTGTTCGTTGCTGGTGTCGATTACCGCGGTGCTGCTCAAACCCTTGCACATGGCAAACCGCTTGGGTCACGGTGAAAAACACATTCTGGAAATCATGGACAGTTTGGGCGGGGGGCTGCCAACAAAACGACTGGTTGAACTAGCCAGCGGCCAGTACACCGATGTCGACCCAAACACACGCACCGATTTACCCGCCGAGCGTGATCTGGCCCGCTTGGGCAGTCGCGAAGATGTGGCGACTGTTTTTGAGTTGCGCGATGGGGTCGGCGGCAAACTCAAATTGCTGATCGTGCCGGTGCGCGGCACCGGCTACAAATCCACGCTCAAGGGATATCTGGCGCTCAAGGCGGATTTGACCACGGTGGCGGCGTTGACTTTTTATGAGCATGACGAAACGCCGGGACTGGGATCTCGTATTGATGAAGCGGAATGGAAAGCGCTGTGGCCGGGTAAACAGGTCGCCGATGAGAATGGTGCCATCCTCATCGAAGTGGTCAAGGATGCCGGTGCCGGGCGGCATCAAGTCGATGGCATTTCCGGTGCGACCCGTACCGGCACGGGTATTACCAGATTGATGCGCTTCTGGCTCGGTGCCGACGGTTACGGCCCCTATCTGGCGAGACTGCGCGCCGAGGCGGGCGCATGAACATTCACAACCGCACTTTGGTCGACCCGATCCTGGTCAAAAATCCGGTAACCTTGCACGTGCTGGGAATCTGCTCGGCGTTGGCGGTAACCAGTACGCTGGTCACGGCATTGGTCATGAGTGTCTCGCTGATTGTGGTGCTGGCCATCTCCAGCGCCACCATTAGTCTGATCCGCAAACACATCCCGCAGTCGATCAGATTGATTGTGCAAATCACTATCATCGCTTCACTGGTGATTGTTGTCGACATGTTGTTGCAAGCCTATTTGTTTTCCATCAGCAAACGCCTGAGTGTGTTTGTCAGTTTGATTGTCACCAACTGTATTGTGCTTGGTCGTGCGGAGAGTTTTGCCATGCACAATTCACCACTGGCCAGTCTGCTCGACGGCATTGGCAACGGCCTTGGTTACACATTAATTCTGGTGGCGATTGCCACTGTGCGTGAGTTGTTTGGCGCGGGAACGTTAATGAATATCACCATTTTGCAGACCACTGCAGACGGCGGCTGGTTTACGCCGCTCGGTGTCATGGCGCTGCCGGCGAGTGCGTTTTTTCTGCTCGGGTTGTTGGTGTGGGCGGTGCGCACCATCCGACCGGAACAAGCCGAGTTGAATCTGCCGCAACCGCCGCCGCAGGCAGAGCAGGAGGAGCGATCATGACCGATCTGTTGCTGCGCTCCATCTTCACCGACAATCTGGCACTCGCCTATTTCCTCGGCATGTGCACCTTTCTTGCGGTGTCGCGACGTCTCGAGACCGCGTTCGGATTAGGCTTGGCGATGATGGTGGTGCAGATCATCACTGTGCCGGTGAATCACCTGTTGTTTGCCGGGTTGCTGAAACCCGGCGCACTGGCGTGGTTGGGTTTGGCTGATGTTGATTTGAGTTTTCTGACGCTGGTGGCGTCGATTGGTGTGATTGCCGCGACCGTGCAAATCCTTGAGATGGTGCTGGATCGTCACTTCCCGGTACTTTACCGCTCGCTCGGTGTCTTTCTGCCGCTGATCACGGTCAACTGCGCGATTCTCGGTGCCAGTCTATTTATGGTGGAGCGGCGCTACGATATGACCGAGAGTATTGCCTACGGCTTTGGTTCCGGCCTCGGCTGGGCGCTCGCTATTTGGGCACTCGCCGCGTTGCGCGAGCGGGTTGACGAGAGCCGCGTGCCGCCGGCGCTGCGTGGCCTCGGCCTCGCATTCATTTTGACCGGCTTCATGTCGATGGGCTTCGCCGTCTTCGGCGGATTGAAATTTACATGAGCGCGCCATGATTGAGATCCTGTTCGGCATTGGCGTGTTCACCGGGCTGATTATGCTGCTGACCGGTGTGGTGTTGGCCGCCAGGATCAAGCTGATGCCGCGTGGTCAGGCAATTATCACGGTGAATGGTGCGAAGAGCTTTGATGCCAACCTCGGCGAAAAACTACTGGGCGCGTTGGAGCGTGGGGGTGTTTTTTTGCCGACCAGTTGCGGCGGGGCGGGTACCTGCGGCTTGTGTGTGGTGACGGTGGCCGGGGACAGCGAAGTTTCACCGGTATCACAGGCGCAATTGAGCCAGGCAGACATTAAGAGTGGCGTTCGCCTGGCCTGCCAATTGGTGGTGCGTGGTGATCTCGAAGTGGCCGTGGCACCCGAACTGTTGCATGCACAGTCTTGGACGTGCACTGTCGGCAAAACCCGCTTGGTCGCGCCGTTAATCAAGGAGATCGTGCTGGCGATGCCGGCGGGGCGGTCGCTGAATTTTCGTGCCGGCGCTTTTGTGCAAGTCACCGTGCCGCCGTATTCATTGCCGTTCACCGAGATGGTGGTGGCGCCCGCTTTTGAAAAAGTCTGGAACCACCTGGGTTTAAGAAAACTTACGGCTGGCTCCGGGGCAACGGTCGCCCGCGCCTACTCGTTGGCCAATCATCCCGGCGAAACCGATGTTGTGTTACTCAATATCCGTCTGGCCCTGCCGCCGGTGAGTAATGCTCCTGCGGGTGTGGCATCGTCCTATTTGTTCGGGCTCAAGGTCGGTGATGCGCTGACCGTGTCCGGACCGTTCGGCGATTTTTTTGTGATGGATACCAATCGCGAAATTGTTTTGATCGGCGGCGGGGTGGGTATGGCACCGCTTAGAGCGCATGTGTTCGACCAACTCGAACGGCAAAAGACTTCCCGCAAAATCAGCTATTGGTACGGTGCGCGCGCGCGCATTGATCTGTATTACGTTGAAGAAATGGAACGGCTAGCCAGGGAGCACGCGAATTTTTCCTGGCATGTTGCATTGTCAGATCCGGCACCCGATGACGCATGGCAGGGGGAGACCGGCTTCATCCATGATTTTTTTCACCGCGCCCATTTGCAAACCCACCCCGATCCCAATGCCTGTGAATATTATTTGTGTGGGCCGCCGCTGATGGTCGAGGCGGTGCTTGCGTTGCTGGAGCAACAGGGCGTTTCGCGTGACAATATTTTGTATGACAATTTTGGAGGCTGAACGTTGATGAACCGCAGAGAACTTTTATTGATGACCGGCGGGGTTGCAGTGATCAGCGTGCTGCCCGGTATTGCGCACGCCACCAGCGCCACCAGTGTCACCACGCGCGCGGCGGCCAATGCCGCCAAACTGCAAGTCCATAGCGGTGCCGCCTTTGGTTCAAGCTGGCGGTTGGTTGTGGCCAACAGCCGTGAGGCGGATCTGGCATCCGGCAGATTGCAGGCGGTGGTGGCGCGTATTGACCGCTTGATGTCGCCGTTTCGCGCCGACTCTGAAGTGGCACGATTTAATGCGGGCGGTGTCCTGAGTATGTCCGGTGAAACCGCGACTGTCACGCACGCGTCACTGGCGCTGGCGCGCGACAGTGACGGCGCCTTTGATCCAACCATGGCACCACTGGGGCGGCGTTTTGGTTTTGGTCCCACCGCCATTTCGCCGGCGCGACCGGTGGGTCGGTATCGCGACCTGCAAGTCGCGGGCAATATTTTGACCACGGCGAAACCGGGATTGAGTGTCGACTACTGCGGCATCGCCAAGGGGTACGCGCTGGATGAGATCGCGCGTGCGCTCGACGGTTTGGACTTTTTTGTTGAGTTGGGTGGTGAGGTGACCGCACGCGGGCGCCATCCGTCGGGGCGACCGTGGCTGGCCGGAATCGAACGGCCGGGGTCGAATGTTTTGCAACGCAGGGTCAAAATGCATGGCCGCGCGCTTGCCACTTCGGGCGACGCGGCGCAGAATTATTGGGTTGGTGGACGCAGTTATGCACACGTTATGGATCCACACACCCACTCTCCGGTGGACAATGGTGTCGCCGCGGTGAGTGTGCTGGCCGCAACCGGGTTGATCGCAGATGGTCTGGCCACGGCGGCGATGGTGATGGGCCCGGCAGCGGTGCGGCCACTGCTCAGTGCACATGATGCCAGCGCACTGTTTCTTATGCGCCGGGCGGCAACGTTGGAAGAAGTGGACATAAACGGGTTCGTAAAAGAGGCGGCCGTATGACGTTATTTATTCTGACCTTTGTTGGTTTTGCCCTGGCAATTCTCGGCCTCGGCGTAGGATTGTTGTTGGGTCGTGGTCCGCTCAAGGGATCTTGCGGCGGTGATGCGGTGGTCAAAGTCTGTGGGCTCTGTCCACGTAAGGAAAGGCCATGACCAGGACGGTGGCCGACATCATGGCGACGCAGCTGACGGTGTTTGCACCGGACATGAATATTCACGAGGCGATTCGTATCCTGCTGGAGCAACGCTTATCCGGCGCGCCGGTGGTGGATGCCGGCGGTGTGCTGCTCGGCGTGTTATCCAAGAAGGACTGCCTCAAGATTGCTTTTTCGTCACGCTACTATGATGACTGGGGCGGACCGGTGAAAGATTTTATGAGCACACCGGTGGAAACGCTCGAGCCAACCATGGACCTGGTGAGTGCCGCGCAGCGATTTTTGAGCAGTCACTTTCGCCGTTTTCCGGTGTTGCGCGACGGAAAACTTATCGGTCAGGTCAGCCGTTATGACATCCTCAAGAGTCTGACCGAATCACGTCCGACGCTACGGTCCAGCCATCACCACCCGCGTTAAAATTGTTTGTTCGACGGGGCACGTCAGGTTGTTTGATACAGCGTAAATATTCACAAGGAGATGCGTCATGGAAACCAGTAAAAATCCGGCTGACAGTGACAGCCTGAGTTGCGAAGTGTGTATGAAAGTAATGTCGACGGCGGATGAGATCACACCGGAAGCCACCGACTATTATTTGCATTTCTGTGGTTTGGATTGTTACGCGCAGTGGAAAAAAATCAAAGGCTTGCAGGGTGAGCAAAAACCGGATGCAAATGCCTGATCACGCCATCGCGCCCGGTGTTGGCGGACGATTGACCGCTGTTGATTAGTGTTTGTGTGAACCGCTGTCTTTTTCCTGCCCCTTGGCGGAAACGTCAACCGTAAAAATCTTTTTGTCGGTCGCTTCAAAGGTGAGTTTGAGTGGCACGATGTCTCCTTTGTTGATTGCTTTGGTGACCTTGAACAACATGATGTGAAATCCGCCCGGCTTGAGCTCGACCATTTTATTGGCGGGAATTTCAACCGCCCCGACAGCCTTCATTTCCATCACGCCGTCTTTCATTTTCATTTCGTGGATCTCGACGGTTGCCGCGGCAGACGACTCCGCCTTTACGAGTCGCAATGGTTTGGCTGATTTGATATGCATATAGACGGCCGAGACGCTGCCGCCGGGAACGGTTGTTTTTGCCCAGACATCAAACACGCGCAATGATGGTTCTTTGATGGTGGTGGAGGCGGTCTGCGCATGCAGACCGAATGAGGCGAGCAGGGGAACACAGGCGATCAAAAGGCCGGCAAACAATTGTTTGCGTACGCTGGTGCGGGGGGGGGTGCGGTTCATAAAAATCTCCGATTTAAAAGTGTGGTTAAACGATATGGGTTGATTATCCAAGAATGGCATCAACCTGCAAAAAACTCGCGGCTTTAATGAAGCCGGTGTTGAGTAAAGAGACTGGTCGCGCCGGGTTTGGTTGCAATTGCGGAATCACCCCTAAACAAGGGGCGGGAATTAATTTTTTTAATGTGGCTACATTTTCGACAAAACAACTCATGTTGGGATCGATGGTATTGGCCACCCAGCCCGCCAATTTGAGGCCGCGCTTATGAATGGCCTCAACCGTTAACAACGCATGGTTCAGACAACCCAGCCGCATGCCCACCACCAATATCACAGCCAGTTTGAGATGGACCGGAATGTCGGCCATTGATTCGGTTTCGGATAGGGGCACCAAAAAACCACCGGCGCCTTCGACCAGAACCATGTCGTGGGTATCGGCCAGCGACCTGAATGCGTCGCTGATTGTGTTCAGATCGATGGCGCGGTTTTCGTGTTGCGCGGCAAGATGTGGTGCAATCGCCTCACTAAAACAGTAGGGATTCACCAAGCCGGGGTCGATGTTACGGCCATAAACATTGAGCAATTCGGCGACGTCGTCATTCATCTGCGCGGCGGTGGATTGTGCACCAGCCGCAATGGGATCAACCCCCGCCGCCACCGGCTTCATTGGCACAACATTGACGCCGCGGGTACGCAGCGCCACCATTAATGTGCCGGTAACAAAGGTTTTGCCAACACCGGTGTCGGTGCCGGTGATAAAGAAATGTCTCATGATTGGCTGACCATGCGTTTAAATTCGTTGAGTGAAATGGCTTGTTGACCATCAATGGTTTTGCGTTTGGTCATCGCCGGTTTCCAGGCATGGCCGTAAATCACTTCGTAGGTGGCGGGCAGCCTGCCCTCGTGCCGAAATGGTTCGTATGCCGCCGCCAATTTTTGCCAACGTGATTTACCAATCAGCCCACGCGCACGACCCGGCAAAACATTGTGTGCGCCGATGCCTTTTAATTCGCGCATCAGTGTCATCAATTCGCCATAGGTGATGGTCAAAACTTCACAATCCATTACCGGATCAGAAAATCCCGCCTCGATCAGGATATCGCCAATGTCGTGCATATCGACAAAAGTATTCACGTGTGGAAGATCGTCCACGGCACGAAACGCCCGGCGTAATTCTTTGAGTGTGTCCGGGCCGAGGGTGGTAAACATCAGCAGCCCTTCCGGGCGTAACACCCGCATCATTTCATGCGCAATGCGTTGCGGGTCACACCATTGCAGTGTCAAACTCGACACCGCCAGATCGATCGAGTCGTCCGCCAACGGCAGAACTTCGGCATCCGCACACACACCATGATGCCGCGCGGGTTTACTGCGCAATTTGTCAAACCACGACGGTGTGCCGAGGCGTTGCCGGGTTTGCGTGAGCATCGACGGCGCGAGATCCAGCGCCAACAACTGTGCGGCAGGATCACGCTCGGCGAGTTTGGCGGTGACGTAACCCGTGCCACAACCAAAGTCGAGTGTGCGTGTGGGCGCAAGTTTGATGTATTGCAAACGCTCCAACAAACGATCGGCGATTTCGCGTTGCAAAAAAGCGTGTTCGTCATAGGTCACCGAAGCACGGTCAAACGAGTGGCGGACGGCAGACCGGTGGGGCAGATTGGGTGGGGTGGTCATGATTTCAAAAAGGCGTGGATATGCTTGATAAACGCCGCACGATGCGACAAAAACGGCGCATGAGCGGCGTGTTCAATCATTGCGTATTCTGCGGCGGGTATGGCCACTGCCAGCCAGCGTGCCGCTGCTTCCGGCGTGAGGGCGTCGTGGTCGCCTTGAACGACCAACGTTGGTGTTGAGATGTGCCTGGCCATCGGTCTTAAATTGGTTTCGGCGAGAATTTCCAAACAGTGCATCAGGTTTTCGAGGTTGGGGGCGCCGCCTGCCAGCACGGACTTTTGCAATTGCCGAATGGTTTGACGAATATTGTCATGCCGCTCGTTATGTTCTGGTCGGAGCACTTGTAACGCCAAGAAATTTTTAATGGTTGCCGCGTAGTGGGTCGAGAGTCGTGATGCAAAATCAGCCAGCACACCGGACTTCATGCCGTGTGGCCAATCGTCGCCGGCGACAAACTGCGGTGTGGTCGCCAGCAGAATAAGTTTGTCAATTTTTTCAGGATAACGCAGCGCAAATTTCATCGCGATCTGCCCCCCCAGCGACCAGCCGAGCAGGTGGGTTTTGGCCGGCAGAACCTGGTTGATGGCCTCACTCATTGCATCGAGTGTGGTGGCTTTCACGTCGGCAGACCGACCGTGACCCGGCAAATCAATCAAGTGCAACGTGAAATTTTCAGCGAGTGCATCGCGAATGTTCTGCCATACCGCGCCATTCAGACCCCAGCCGTGCAACAACGCCAGATCCGGTCCGCGTCCGTGGGTGCTCACAAATACACTCATCGTGTGCCCATGAGGGTGACGTCAAGGTCGGTGAGGGCGGTGATCAAATCAAACACGTCGTCACTATTGTGATTGGCCGACAATGACACCCGCAGCCGTGATGTACCGGCCGGCACGGTCGGTGGGCGAATGGCCGGCACCAAAAAATGTCGGTCGCGCAACGCCTCTGCAAAGGCCAGTGCGGTGGCATTATCACCAACAATCACCGGTTGAATGGCGGTTTGTGAAAATGGCAAGGTGGCGAATTGCAGTTTTAAGGAGTCATTAAAAAAATCAATGAGCGTGCGCAAATGGCGGCGGCGTTCATGGTCTTCAGACATGATGTCCAATGCAGCGAGGCAACCGGCGGCGATTGCCGGTGGGGTGGCGGTGGCAAACAAATAGGTGCGCGCGGCTTGCATGATCCAATCGACCACATCTTCATGGCCGGCAACAAACGCGCCGTAACCCCCGACCGCTTTACCGAGTGTTGCCATATAAACAATCCGTTCGCTGGTTTTGCCGAGCATGTTGAAATGTTCCAACACACCTTTGCCGCGATATCCCAACACGCCAAAACCGTGCGCATCGTCCAATACCAACAACGCGTCGTGTTTTTCGGCCAGCACGAGTAATTCCGGCACCAGCGCGATATCACCATCCATGCTGAATACCGCATCGGTAACAATTAATTTACGCGCGCTGTTCCGGCCAATTTTGTCCCATTCGGCAAGCTGGGCGGCGAGTTTGGCAATATCGTTGTGGCCATAACGTTTGAAAGTGGCGCGCGATAAGTGTGCGCCGTCATTCAGGCAGGCGTGATTGAGCTTGTCGGCAAAAATCACATCCCCCCGCCCGGCGAGGGATGTGAGCAAACCGAGATTGGCCGCGTAACCCGAGCTGAACAACAATGCCTTGGGCAGACCAACAAAGGTTGCCAATCGTGACTCGATCTCGTCGTGCAAAACGTGATGGCCGGTGACCATGTGTGACGCCCCCGACCCCAACCCATATTTTTTTACCGCACGCATGGTCGCTTCTACCACGCGTGGATGATTGGCCAACCCCAAATAATCATTACTGGCAAACGACAACACGCGTTGACCATCGATGATCATCGATGCATCTTGTGCGGATGCGACTACGCGCCGCGCACGCAGCTGATCGGCGAGGGCGAGTTCGGACAGTTGTGCGGATAACTGTGAAATAACGGGGGTGGACATGAATGAACCGTACTGGGCCGCGCGGAGAAAACCTAAAGCGGTTGAATCCCCAGCTTGTCAAACAGCGCCCGGTCATTTTGTACATCCGGGTTGCCGGTGGTAAGCAATTTTTCGCCGTAAAAAATGGAATTGGCCCCGGCCAGGAAACACAGCGCCTGGGTGGCTTCGTTCATTTCCTGGCGACCGGCCGACAGACGCACAAAACTTTTTGGCATGGTGATGCGAGCCACCGCCACCGTACGCACAAATTCGGTCCAGTCGATGACTTTTTCGCCCTGCAATTTTTCGTGCAACGGTGTGCCTTCAACTTGCACCAAATAGTTGATCGGCACCGACTCGGGTTGCGGTGTGAGCGCCGCCAATTGTGCAACCAGACCGGCACGTTCGCGGCGCGATTCACCCATACCCACAATGCCGCCGCAGCATACATTCAAACCGGCATTGCGCACCCGGCCGAGGGTGTCGAGGCGGTCTTGATATTCACGCGTTGAAATAATATCGCCGTAAAATTCCGGCGCGGTATCGAGATTGTGATTGTAATAATCAAGGCCGGCGTCACGCAGTTGTTCGGCCTGGCCGTCTTTTAACATGCCGAGGGTGCAACAAGTTTCCAGTCCCAAGGCTTTGACTTCGCGCACCATCTCCAACACCGGATCGAGATCACGTTGTTTCGGACCGCGCCATGCCGCGCCCATACAAAAACGCGAGGCACCGTTTTGTTTGGCCAACTTCGCGGTGGCCACCACTTCGGCCACGTCGAGCATTTTTTCGTTTTCCACACCGGTTTGATAACGCGCCGCTTGTGGGCAATAACCACAATCTTCCGCACACCCGCCGGTCTTGATCGACAACAAGGTGGACAACTGCACGCGATTGGCGTCGTGGTGTTCGCGATGTACCGTTTGTGCGCGATGCATCAAATCGTTAAACGGCAAATCAAACAAGGTCTCAATTTCCACCAGAGTAAAACTCTCGGTGGATGGTTGCCAGCGTTTCGATACATTGATGGTTTGTGCGGCAGCGGGCGCGGCCGTGGACGTTGCAGATGTGGACGGTGCGGCGGTGGGGTTTGGCATGGCGGCTTGATTCATCAATATTTCCCGAGCGTGAACAGATAGAATTCAACTATGAAGAAACCCCCGCTCAATGTCAACTTATCATGATCGATAAAACGACAATTGGTCAAACTGTTGGCATGAGGTTTTTGTGACCACACCACCCATTTCAGCCTTTTCAGTGATGACACCGACTACCGGGGTGTTCAGCCGTGCGCGTCTGACCGATGTGCGTCAGGATTGTGTGCTGTGTGATGCCGCCGATGCCGCCGTGTTATGTGTGCCCTGTCGAGCGACACTGCCGCACAATGTGTATGGCTGCCCCGGTTGTGCCGCACCGAATCACCTCAACCGCTGTGGCGCCTGTCTGGCCGCGCCCCTCACGATTGACCATGCCTTGGCGGTCTATCAATATCAATTTCCGCTCGATCGTTTGATCCAATCGTTTAAATTTAATGCCAATTTGGTGTTGGTTGATTTTTTAGCCGGCGCACTCGCGACCGCTGTGGTCAACCAATGGGCCAACAGCTTGGCCAACGAGAAAGAGCAAGCCAAAAATCCAACCCCAGCCGTCCTGGCGCCAACCGACATCACGCTGGTCGCCCTGCCACTCGCCAATCGTCGTTTGGCCGAGCGCGGGTTTAATCAATCGGCGTTGATTGCTGATCGACTCGGTCAACTATTGAACATTCCGGTGGCGCATCAAACCATGCTGCGCATTCGTGATACCCCGCCGCAATCCGGATTGTCGCGGCAGGCAAGGCTAAAAAATATTCAAGGCGCATTTGATTGCGCGCATGCGGTTGCCGGCAAAAACATTGTGTTGATTGATGACGTCATGACCACCGGCGCGACGTTATCGGAAGCCGCCAAGGTGTTAAAAAGAGCCGGCGCCGCGAGGGTTGAGGCCTGGGTGGTGGCGCGTGCGGTTTTGGATGGGGCCAATAGATGATCGATGTGGTGTTACACCAACCGGAAATTCCCCCCAATACCGGCAACGTGATTCGGCTGTGTGCCAATACCGGCGCGCGTTTACATTTGGTCTATCCACTTGGTTTTGAGTGGGACGACAAACGCGTGCGGCGGGCCGGTCTTGATTATCACGAGCTCACCAATGTGATTCATCACCCCGACTGGGTGTCGTGCCGAGACAGCGCCGAATTGGCCGGACGGCGTTTGATCGCAGTGGAAACCGGCGGCACTCTCCGTATCGATGAAATGAAATACCGGGAAGACGATGTGTTGGTGTTTGGCCGCGAAACGAGCGGATTACCGGAAGATGTATTAGAAAATATTCCACCTGCACAACGGGTGACCTTGCCGATGCGGCCGGATAATCGCAGCTTGAATTTGTCGAACGCCGTGGCGGTGACGGTATTTGAAGCGTGGCGGCAGCTGGGTTATCCGGGTTCGGTGCTGCGGTAGTTCATGGGTGGCAGATTAAAAATTGGGTCATGAACGAATGGCACTTACTTAAGGACTTTTCATCGCTAAACCAGCCATCATCGCTGCACGTCGATAACCTAACTTGTGTCGCCCCGGCGGAGTCCGGGACCCAATTTCAATGTTTCCCGTAATTCAATCAACCTTGGACCCCGGCCTCCGCCGGGGCGACAGGCTTAAGTAAGTGCCATTCGGGTCATGAACTTTAATTACCGGCCAACCTTCATCGATGAGTTGGTCAAGCAGTCAATCATTCCGCATCCGGTCAAACTCTTCCTCCTGGACCCGGATGAATGATGCGGCGCGATTGACCCGTAACCAATAACAAGTCACCCCATGCAGACTTTTTAATAAATTACGCTTACTCCATTTGTAGACACGAGTCCAAAAGCTCAACCCAATGTTGAATCGGAATCTTCGAGCTGCCCTGCAGCCCCGACTCAATGTGTGCCATACAACCAATATTGGCGGTCACAACCATTACTGGTGAACCCGACTCCAGTGCCGCCACTTTATTGTCCAATAACTGTTGCGACAAGACAGCCTGCAAAATCGAATAGGTGCCCGCCGAACCACAGCACAAATGACCATCCGGCACCGCCGTTAAATCAAACCCCGCATCAATCAACAGGCTTTCAACCACGCCATTGATTTTTAAGCCGTGCTGCAAACTGCAGGGGGAATGAAAGGCAATTTTCAATTTATTACCCGAAGATTTGGCGCGTAATAATTTGCCAAGCGCGGATGCCTCGCCGGCCACCACCTGGCTGACATCCCGAAACAATTCCGACACACGTTTTGCCTTGTCAGAATAGACGATGTCATGTCGCAGCAAATGGCCGTAGTCCGCCACCATGGTGCCGCAGCCGGATGCCGTCACCACAATAGCTTCCGCGCCTGTTTCAATCAGCGGCCACCATGCGTCGATATTGCGTTTGATCATGGCATGACCCGCGTGCGTGTCGTTCAAATGGTGTGGGATCGCCCCACAACAGCCGGCATTGGCGGCGGTCATCAGCGAAATGCCAAGTTTGTCGAGTACCCGCGCCGCGGCGGCGTTGATTGATGGTGCCATCGCCGGTTGCACACAGCCGGCAAGCACCAACATTTTGCGCGTATGGCGTGGCGGCGGCCAATTGCCGGAGGCACGCTGGCTGGTGATTTTTTTGGCGAGTACGGACGGCAATAACGGTTTCATCCATCGACCAAGTGTCAGGCCTAACGTGAAAACCCCCGTTTGTGGCAGCAGTTTTTTCAATACGCCGCGCAGCGCACCGCTAGCCATTGTGCGCCCCACCTTTTGCTCCACCACAGCACGGCCAATGTCGAGCAGCCGACCATACTGTACTCCGGACGGACAGGTGGTTTCACACGCACGACAGGTGAGACAGCGATCAAGATGCAGCTGTGTTTTTGCTGTCGGTGTGGCACCCTCCAACACTTCTTTCATCAGATAGATACGGCCGCGTGGTGAATCGAGTTCGTCTCCCAGCAGGTTATAAGTCGGGCAGGTCGCCAGACAAAATCCGCAATGCACACACTTGCGCAAAATGCTTTCGGCTTCGATGCCTTCCGGTGTGTTGACAAATTCGCCGGCGAGAGTGGTTTGCATGGAGTGATTGACTAAAAATTATCGAGCCGACCGCGATTCAAAATGTTTTGCGGGTCAAAAGCGTTTTTCAAATTGCGATGGATTTCAGCGAGCTTTGGCGGCAGGGGGTGAAATACGCCGCCGGTTTTGTCGTTACCGCGAAACAATATTGCGTGGCCACCAACCTTGGCCGCCATTTTGCGCAATGCGGCCGCATTAGTTTCGCCAACCATCCACCGCACCCCGCCACCCCATTCGATCAATTGTGCCAATGTAGCCGCCAGCGGCGGCGCGGTTTGTGGCACCGATAATCGCCACAGTGGTCGTGCGGAATCAAAAAATGTGTGCTGCTGATCTCGCAATGATTGCCAAAATTTTTGTGCCGCCACGACATCTATCACCTCTCCACCCAGCTTGGATTTGGCCGCTGCCACCGCTGCTGTTGCGCCCGACAGACGCAAGGTTGCCACACCTTCATGCCATGTGGCACCGGAAAGTGGCAATGGCAGACCCGCCCATTGATTGAACTTTTGAATGGCGGTGGCTTCGTCAATATCAAATTGCATCGTTAATTCGGCGGATGGTTTTGGCAGAACTTTTAACGACAGATCGGTGAGAATGCCGAGTGTTCCCATCGCGCCGACCATCAACCTGGACACATCGTAGCCCGCCACATTTTTGATGACGCGCCCGCCAAAGCGCAAATCAGCACCGTTGCCGTTGACCACCCGTGCGCCCAACACAAAATCGCGCACCGCACCAACATAAGGGCGGCGCGGCCCGGACAAACCCGCCGCAACCGTGCCACCGATGGTGGCCATCGTCATGTTGCCTTCACCAAAAAGGGGAGGCTCAAAGGCAAGCATTTGCCGCTCTTGATCCATCACCGCTTTAATCGCAGCCAATGGAGTACCAGCGCGAACGGTCAAAACCAACTCGCGCGGTTGATAATCAATAATGCCGTGGTAGTCACGCATGTCGAGCGCATCGCCGACTATCGCGCCGCCGTAAAAAGATTTTGTGTTGCCACCGTGGATGGCCAACGGGGTGTTTGCCGAGGCGGCCGCCTTGACCCGCTCACAGAGATTTTGAATAAAGGTTTCCATGTTATTGGGCAGCGGTTGAAACCGCCGATGGACGCCGATATGCGCCGATAAAAACGCGGATGAAACCAATCATCAAAGTCGCCATTGGGCGAGCCATTTCAGACAATTCAGCCCGAAAGAGCTCACCAACAAAGGAGTTTGCATGTTTATTTGGCGCGCCTTTGTTTTTATCTGTGTTCATCTGTGGTTACAATCAAGTCTCAAAACCGTGGAATATCCGCAAACGGCATTTGTCCACCCGATACCCGCATACGTCCGTATTCCGCACAACGACTCAGCGTCGGGATTGCTTTGCCAGGATTCAGTAATAACTTCGGATCAAATGATCGTTTCACCGCAAAAAACATTTCACGTTCGGCATCGGTGAATTGGCTGCACATCTGGTTGATCTTTTCAATACCAACCCCGTGTTCGCCGGTGATGGTGCCACCGACTTCGATGCACAGCTCCAACAAATCTGCCGCAAACGCCTCGGTTTTTTCCAATTCGCCGGGAATGTTGGCATCAAACAAAATCAGCGGATGCAAGTTGCCGTCACCGGCATGAAAGACATTGGCGCAGCGTAATCCATACTTGATGGATAACTCGTCGGTCCGGCGCAATACATGCGCCAGGGCCTGACGTGGGATGGAGCCATCGATACAATAGTAGTCCGGTGAAATGCGCCCCACCGCCGGGAACGCCGCCTTACGCCCCGACCAAAACCGCAATCGCTCCCCCTCGTTATTTGAAACCCGACAAGCGGTGGCACCCGCCGCGACCATGACCGCCTCCATTTTGGCTATTTCTTCGGCCACTTCCTCGGGTGTGCCATCAGACTCACACAATAAAATAGCGGCTGCCTCCATGTCGTAACCGGCATGCACAAAATCTTCGACAGCGTGAATGGCAAGTTTGTCCATCATTTCCAATCCGGCCGGAATAATGCCCGCACCAATCACCGCTGCCACCGCCTCACCTGCTTTTTCTACATCATCAAAACTGGCCATCACCACCCGCTGCAACTGTGGCTTGGGAGTGAGCTTGACGGTGACTTCGGTGGTGATACCCAACATGCCTTCCGAACCCGTCATGAGCGCGAGTAAATCGTAGCCGGGGCTATCGAGCGCATCGGAGCCAATGCTGATGGCGTCACCATCCACCGTGACCACGCCGATCTTGAGGATGTTGTGCACGGTCAATCCATATTTCAAACAATGCACCCCGCCGGCATTCTCGGCAACATTGCCGCCAATCGAACAGGCAATTTGCGACGACGGATCGGGTGCGTAATACAGTCCCAGATGCGACACGGATTCGGAAATTTTCTGATTACGCACACCCGGCCCGACCACCGCCGTACGCGCGAGCCCATCAATTTTTTCAATGCGACTAAATTTCGCCATCGACAGCAAAAGGCCGTCAGGCAAGGGCGTGGCCCCGCCGGAAAGCCCGGTGCCAGAGCCACGCGCCACCACCTTTACATTTTGCTGGTGGCAAGCCTTCATGATTTGTTTGACTTCCGCCAGTGTCGACGGCAAAGCCGCCAGCATCGGTAATGCGCGATAAACCGACAAGCCATCACATTCAAATGGGCGCAAATCCTCACGGCACGTCAGCACCGAGGACGCCGGTAAAAAAGTCTGCAACGCCGCCGCCAACTGCTGGCGGGCTTCATGTATTTGTTCATCACTTGATGTGGATGCGACGATCATGTCTTGTTGCCTTGAAAGGGTAATTTGAATGATAGGTCATCCGACCAACCATCGCCGACAACATCGTCATAAGCTATTTATACCGGTCAGTATGCAATATCCGACGGCGCGAAGAGTGCAACGCGTGAAACAAATCCCGGACACCCCGCCGGAAAAGCCTGCAACAAAGCTAAAATGGCTACAGTTACAGGCGACATCCCCGCCTCCCCGCGTCACAAATGACAGGAAAAGCAGACAATGGAAAGTGGCATCGGCTTATATTTTTTGTGGACGCTGGTTGTGATCCTGATTTTGATTGGCCTGGCCGGCACCATTCTTCCCGCCATACCCGGCGTGCCGGTGATTCTGGGCGCTTTATTTCTGGCGGCTTATCTTGGTAATTTCGAACGCATCGGCTGGCCGACACTGACGATATTGACCATCCTCACAGTTATCGCCACACTGGCCGACTTTGTCGCCACACTATTTGGCGCCAAACGCGCCGGTGCATCCAAATTAGCCTTGGTCGGTGCGGCGATTGGCAGTCTGATCGGCATTTTCTCCGGCCTCTGGGGACTGTTGATATTTCCGTTTGTCGGTGCCGTGGTCGGGGAACTCATCAACCGCCAACAGATCGCCCAAGCCAGCCGTGTCGGCATTGCCACTTGGCTGGGAATGGTGGTGGGTGCCTTGGCCAAACTTGCAATCGGACTAACCATGGTCGGCATAGTCGTGATTGCCCACTTTTTCTAACTACCCGTCGTTAACGAACAATACCCGCCGGCAAATTGCAGAAATTGCGAGCGACACCGTGTTTGGTCCCTGCGTTTTTGTTCCGCTCGCCGGGTGGCCAATCGGGGGTCAAATCCATCTGCGGACTTTCGCTTTGTACGCCAAATAGTCTGCGCCAAATTTTTCAGAAAGCACTTTTTCTTCCGGCGCAATTTGAAAGCGGCTGATATAGAACACAAAAGCGACCGGTCCAAGCAATGACCACCACGACCACAAGTAAACCGCCCATGCACTCAGGAAAAAAACCAGGCCGACATACATGGGGTTTCGCGATACTTTATAAATTCCAGTCGCAACCATTGCCGACGTGGCGGTTGGACGCATCGGATTAATGGTGGTCTTGGCGCGGTAAAAAGAGAATAGCGCCAAAACATCACAGGCCGCCCCGGCAAATGCCAGTAAGATCACGACTACTATGTTGTGCAATGGGACTGACTCAATAGCCGGGATATCACCCGCCAAAAGCCACATCAGCGCCACCGCCATGAGCGCAACGACCGGTGGTGGAATTTTTAATTCAAGCGAGAACATAGGCTTGTGATGAAAGTGACTATTTTCGAAATTCCATCGAATTTATTTCAGGTGACCGTCAATCGTTGATTGGCGGCCTCGAGTCGCTCTACCAATGTGCCCAGGAATTTCCGGTCAAACAATGCACGGCAGGAATCACTCGCCGCATGTAGATCAGCAGCAGGTATTTTCATCATGACACAAGTTGAGGCGGTGGTGACGGTGGCCGATCGCTGGCCGGCCCGTGTTGCCAAATAAGCCATCTCGCCGACGCAGTCGCCGGCGGACAATATGTTCAATAGTTTTTTGTTGCGGGTGACCTTGACGTTGCCCTCGGCGATGATAAAAAATGAATCACCGGCATCCCCTTCCTTAATCAGCGGCGAGTCCACTGGAAATTGCCGCCATTTACTGATGCGCACCACTTCCCACAACTCGTTTTCCGGAAAATTTCGGAAAAATGACAGCTGTTTGAGAAATCCAAACCGTTCAGTATCCGATACCTCTCCCTGCTGCTTTTGGGGGGTGTATTCGCTGCGCCAAAGTGCGGATAGATCACTGGCGAACTGTTCCCATGATTGGTAGCGACGACTGACATCCTTGGATATTGCTTGTTTGACAATATCTTCCATCGGTGCCGAAATGCCGTCGCGGAAGCGGGACGGAGGCTCCGGGTCGTGGTTAATAATCTGATACGCCAGACTTTCGTGGCTGGTTGCCTCGTATGGCGGACGTCCGGCCAACAACATATACATGGTCATGCCGAGCGCATAAATATCGGACTGCACACTCGACACCCCACCCTGTAAAACTTCTGGCGCCATATATAACGGTGAGCCGACCACGGTGGCCGCAGAGCTTGCCGACGACTTGACCGCCGCCCCAAAGTCACCAATTTTGATGTCCGTTCCAGATTTGTACAAAATATTGCCAGGTTTGATGTCGCGATGAATCAGCCCTTGAGAAAACGCAAAGTCCAATGCGCGCACCGCCTTGAAAATAATTTCAGCCACCACCTGCGGATCAAACAGACTTTCCGGCAATACGTATTTTTCCAGCGTACCCCCCTCCACGTACTCCATGACAATGTAGCTCATGTCGTCCGCCACCACGGCATCTTGAATGCCGACAATATGCGGATGATCAATCTTGCCGGCAAGTCCGGCTTCATTCAAAAACATTTGTTTGTAATGTTCGCCGTCAGCCGAATCTTTCAGCGCCAGCGGAAACATCAGCTTGATGGCAACGTCACGCAGGGTAAATGGGTCTTTGGCGAGATAGACCTCACCCGTTGCGCCTTCCCCCAGTTTCTTGATGACCTTGTATTTGCCGATTGATTCCATTCTCACTTCCCCGCCTCATCAACTATCAATGTCCGATCATCGCCTGACGATCCGGTCAACACCCGCCCTATTATCACGACGCCGCCACCCCAGTGCAACTGTGCCCATCGATCAATCCCCTGATCACGGCAATTTGGCGACAATCGTATTGCCGGCAGGAGCGGGAGAAATCCGGCAGAAAATTCGTTCACGGGAACGACCCTTGAAATGAAATGTCCCTGCACCCGATCACAACCCCATTTAAGAAACGCCGCCATTTGATCGGCCGTTTCAGCGCCCTCAGCAACGATCTGCAGATCAAGACTTCGGCCCATGCTGACTATCGCTTGAACAATCGCGGCATCATCACGATCAAAAACAATATCGCGAATAAAGGAAGAATCGATTTTGCGGGCGTCGATCGGAAGGCGCTTTAACCTGCATATTTCACGGGGTTGCGTTCGAGAGTGGGTCGATTGGCGTGTGATTTTTCGTACGACTGACCACGGCATAGCGAGCTGTGTTTGGCAAATGAGCACGGCAAGAGAACGCAAAAGCGCATGTTCAGCGGCATGTTATCGAGCGCAAAAGCCCGATGTTTAATTAAAACCAAACTGGATGGCAAAGTGCGGTAACACTTAACGGGCAAGCCCCAAAGCAGAGCGGGGCCGACCCGTGAAATATGCAGGCTAGAGTGCGTGAATGTCAGTACAAAAATGCAGCTTCCCGCCACCCGCCCGGCCGCATCAAAATGCTGTGAAAACTCAACCAGAACCCAGTGCTCGCCAATTTCCCCAGATTCGCTATCAGCTCTAATTGGCAACACTCGACGTTTTGAATGCGTGGAAGTGCGTCACCAATCAACGCCTGAGTATTTCGGTCGACAGTTTCAGATCCGCGAAATTGCCGTCGTGAAATTGCCGTTACATGACATGGTCAAAATCGTGGAATCACAAACAAACTGGAAAAATTAACTTGCTGGGCCCCGACGTCGCCGCCCCGCCTTTTAGCAGACGTTAAAAAAGACCGACGATTTTTCCATTGTCATCGACATCGATTGAATTTGCGGATGGGACTTTGGGAAGGCCCGGCATGGTCATGACATCACCACAGACCATGACAACAAATTCCGCCCCGGCCGCCAATCGCACTTCGCGAATTGTCAAAACGTGCCCGGATGGTGCGCCACGCAATTGTGGGTCGGTCGAAAACGAATACTGCGTTTTCGCGACGCACACCGGATAGTGCCCGTATCCACCGTCCTGCAATCTTTTAATTTGCGTGCGAATCTTGCTGTCGGCGGTGATATCCGACGCGCCGTAAATTTTGGTCGCAATTGTTTTCATCTTGTCCCAAAGCGGCATGTCATCTTCGTAAACAAACTTGAAATTGCTCTTTTGCTCACACAAATCAACCACGATGTTGGCGACTTCGGTCGCCCCCTTGCCGCCGTCCGCCCAGTGTTTGGCGATGACAACTTTGCAGCCCAATTTGCCAACACGATCCATCAGCAACTTCACCTCGGCTTGCGTGTCGTGGGTGCGATGATTAACACTGACCACACACGGCAGACCGTAGTGGTTCATGACGTTGTTGACATGGCGCTCAAGGTTTACAATGCCCTTTTCCAACGCGGCAAGATTTTCATTCGAGACCTCTTTGACGTCCATGCCACCGTGAAATTTTAGCGCGCGCAGGGTTGCAACAATCACCACTGCGTCGGGTCTTAATCCCGACTTGCGACATTTAATATCAATAAACTTTTCCGCGCCCAGATCGGCACCAAAACCTGCCTCGGTCACCACGTAGTCGCCCAGCTTGAGCGCGGTTTGGGTGGCAATCACCGAATTACAACCGTGGGCAATGTTGGCAAACGGGCCGCCGTGGATAAACGCCGGGTTATTTTCCAGCGTTTGCACCAAATTTGGATGAAGCGCGTCCTTGAGCAGCGCCGTCATCGCCCCTTGGGCCTTCAGATCCTTTGCCAGGATTGGTTTTAAATCTTTGGTATAACCGACGACAATTTTGCTGATGCGGTTTTTTAAGTCCTTCAATGATGTGGCGAGGCAAAAAATCGCCATGATTTCGGACGCGACAACGATATCAAAACCGTCTTGCCGCGGATATCCGTTACCCGGGCCACCCAACGCAATGGTGATCTCGCGCAGTGCACGGTCGTTCATGTCGACCACCCGCTTCCACGCGACCCGACGGACATCAAAACCAAGTTCGTTGCCATGGTTGATATGATTGTCGATCAACGCTGCCAGCAAATTGTTGGCCAATGCAATGGCGCTAAAATCGCCGGTGAAGTGCAAATTAATATCTTCCATCGGCACAACCTGGGCATAACCGCCCCCTGCGGCGCCGCCCTTCATGCCAAATACCGGACCGAGCGACGGTTCGCGCAAACAAATAATGGCTTTTTTGCCGATATGGTTTAAGGCATCACCCAGTCCGACGGTGGTGGTGGTTTTGCCTTCCCCGGCTGGTGTCGGTGAAATAGCCGTGACCAGAATCAACTTGCCGTTCTTTTTGTCTTTCAGCGAATCAACGTAACTCAGGGAAATCTTTGCCTTGTAATGGCCATAGGGCTCTATGGCGCCATCAGGAATGCCCAGCTTTTCAGCAACCTGATAGATGCGTTTCATTTCGGCTTTTTGGGCAATTTCAATATCGCTAAGCATGGCCATCTCCACAGATTAAAAGGCAGGGTACCAACATTGTAAAAGTATGAAACCGCAACCGTATCGCTGACCTTGATAGTGGTCAAGTAGAATGGCGGGTTTGATGCAGATCAATCAAGCCGCCAACCCCAAGCGACCCGCACAGGAATTTTCACAATGACCGATTATTTTAAGCCCCGCGAGCGCGACATCTTGTTTCGCCGGATAGAAGGGATCACGCCAGACATGCGCTCACGTGATGGCAGGGTGACCGGACATCAGCTTTTGGGACACCTAAACAACAGTCTTCGGGAAATTTGTGGTTTGCAGAAGCCCAAACGACCAAGCAATATTTTTGAACGAACAATCGGCAAATGGCTGGTTTTTTATCTGATCCCATGGCCGGAATCGCCACCAAAAACGGCATCACAACTTTCCGAATTTGTTGGCCGGGTTAATCTGGCCTCGTTTGCGAATGACCATGAAACTTTTGTTTCACTGCTGAAGACGTTTGAGTACCAATCCGGCAACCAATCTCTGGAACCACACCCCATTTTTGGCCGATTGACCAAGGAGGAGTGGGGTAAAGTCATGTTTTTACACCTTGACTACCACCTCACGATGTTTGATATCCACGGAGATTTCTATGCACGCAAATGAACAGCTGATTCGAAATTTTTATGCTGCGTTCGCTGCGCGTGATGCGGATGCCATGGGACGTTTTTATCACCCCGAAATTATTTTTTCTGATCCCGCCTTTCCAAAACTCATCGGTAAAGAGGCCGGTGCCATGTGGAAAATGCTGGTATCCCGCGGCAACGATTTGCAAATCACCCTGCTGGACGCCACCGCAAATAATGATGGTGGCTGCGCCACGTGGGAAGCGCGTTATACGTTTTCCAAAACCGGGCGGAAGGTCATCAACCGGGTTGACGCCTTGTTTGCCTTTCGGGATGGATTAATCTTTCGCCACATCGACCGTTTCGGCTTTTGGCAGTGGTCAAAACAAGCGCTGGGTCTGCCCGGCTTATTGCTGGGCTGGGCGTGGCCATTCAAGGCCATGGTCCGCAAACAGGCCGCCGCCTCGTTGGCCCAGTTCATGGGCCGACACACCGGCTAAATGTCGTCGATATGCGGGTGTCTGGACAAGTGTGATGTCCACATTGCCCGCGCCTCGCGTTCAACTTCCCGATGGTCGTCAGCGATACGCCGCGCACATTCATGCGCCGATGTGAGGTGAAATTTCGCCTCGGCTTGCCTGCCAAGCGCCCCCAGGCCGTCCGCCATGGCCTCGTGCAGTTGGGGTTGCGCGTTGCGAATATTATGACGCCTGGCCTGCTCCAAGCCATCACCAAACAAACGCAAGGCACCGGTCAGATCATTTTCCAGGCGCGCAATTCGGCCCAAAAACAGTAATGATTCGGTCACCACCAACGAATGTTTGAGTTGTTTGCCCAGAGCAAACGCGTCCGTAAAGAATTGTCTGGCGACGGTGCGCTCATCTATTAAATAATAAAATTCGCCCAGTGACTGTGCCTTGGCGGCAAAATCCGGGTGATCACAATTGATGGCGGCGGATTTCAGCCCGTTTTGCATCAGCTTGATCGCATTTTTCAAATATTCGACCGCCGCATCAGGCGCACCACGATTAAGCGCATCAACTGCACGCTTTTTATACAGTCGACAGTTATTGCCGGTTATCTTGGCAACATGCTCATGGCTGTGCAAACCCACATTTGTCAGCGCATCTTCAAGCAATTTTTCCGCCTCGTCGAAACGACCCATATCTCCGGACAATTCGGCCAGGGTGTTTTGGGCACGTGCGCAAAGAAACGAATCCGTTGCCCGATCGGCGATGTTCATACAGCCGCGCAACGCCTGCTCGGCGAGATCAAACGCGTTGACATCCTTGCAGGCCGCGGCAATAGTGATCAGCGCGTGCCCACTACCGGAGTGTTGATGTGCTTCTGCGAATCCAACATAGGCATCAATCCCACAGGCAATCGCCATCAAATGATCACCCCGTGCATAGTAGCAAATGGCACCGGCGTTTAATGCGCCGGCTTTGGCAATAGGCAACTGATGCGACTGTGCAATCTCAATCGCGCTTTTTACGGCGTCAAGACCATCCCGCGGTTGTCCTGCGTAGGCGTATTGATGGGCGATTTCGCAAAACAAGTCGGCACGGCTTGCCGGAGTCAGGTGCGTGTTGTTTACTGCCACTAATAATTCGTCTAAGCCATCCGCTGAATTTGATAAGGTCAACATGACATCGAGCGTCGACCAGCCGCACCGGGAAGGCGGGCAGCACGTCGAATATCGACTGTTAATCGCAGAATATTTTTATATGATTTCATCCAGAGGCACAACTGTGGTTATTGTGCCGTTATCGTAGCAAGCAGCGCCGCAAACCGCAGTGATTTTGCGCACACAATTCAACCATCCGTCGGCTCCAGCGTCACGACTGGCGGGATTGCCCCAACGTTTAGCTGGCGCGGATTGAATCCACAGAAACGACAGGCGGCGGGGAGGGCGTGCGCAGCATCAGGATGTTGCCGGCCATGGATAACAACACGCCCAGTGTGGTCATCCATCCCCACTGAAAATTTTCAAAAAAGAAAGAGATGGTCAATGCCACCACCGGCACCATCACGCCAACATAAGACGAAGGTGCGGCGCCAAGTCGGCGCAGCAGCGTCAGGTAACAGGCGAACGCAATAATCGATCCAAAAAAAGCCAGATAGAGCAAGCTGCCAACATACCCGAACGTGACTTCAAACAAAAATTCACGACCGATAATAACGGCATAAATCAATGCGAATAGGCCCCCGTAAAACATTCCCCACGCCATTGACGGCCAAGTATCAAAACCACGCCGCTGGGTACGCATGGCCAACATGCTGCCGGCACTGGAGGCAATCACCGACAAAATTGTCAGTACGATGCCCAGTTGTGCATCGCGCCCATGACTCAATTTACTAAACTCATTCCAGAAAATGCAGACGATGCCAACAATGCCGAGTAATGCCGCGATACTAACCCGCGCGGTCAATGGCGTGCCAAAGAGTAGTCGCGACGCAAACATGTTGATCATCGGGCTGGCCGAATAGCCAACCGCCACCATCGCGGAAACAATGTAAATCTCCGCGTGATAAACAAATATATAGCTCAGACAAAACATGGTGGACCCAAACATCACCAGATCAAGGTGTTGCCGCCACGCATAACGCAGTCGGTATCCCCGCCATCGGCAAAAAGCGAACAGGCCGCCCGCCGCCAGCAAAAAACGATAGGCAACGGACAATTCAGGCGCCACCGTGCCGAGTTGAAAAGTGATGGCCAACCAAGTCGAGCCCCATATCAGGACGCAAACCGTGAACAACTGAAAATTCGAAAATTGCATTTATTGACCGAAAACCGGCGCGTTTAAACGCGCCGAAAGTTGAGCCGCAATATTAACGGCTCGAAGGGAAGGGCTGGCAGCAATCAGTTGCCACATTGATCGCAACAGACTTGCCAAAATTGATCATGATCGCAGCGCATCCGGCAACCGCAGCGCGCCAATAAACCCTATTTGGTTATTCCCATTTGCCACAATACAAATGAATAGGTGATGGCAATTTCTTTCAAATAGTCGTACCGACCGGATGCGCCGCCGTGACCGGCATCCAAGTTGGTCTTGAGCAGCAGGGGATTGTTATCTGTTTTAAGCGTGCGTAATTTCGCCACATACTTGGCAGGCTCCCAATACATCACCTGGCTGTCGTTTAAAGACGTTTCAACCAGCATCGACGGATACGCGCCCTTTTTGAGATTTTCGTACGGAGAATAACCGCGCATATATTTATATGCTTTTTCTTCGTTCGGGTTTCCCCATTCCAAATACTCACCCACCGTCAACGGCAGGCTGGCGTCGAGCATGGTGCTCATCACATCCACGAATGGCACTTGCGACACCACCGCCTTAAACAATTCCGGACGCAAATTGATCACCGCACCCATTAACAAGCCACCGGCGCTGCCGCCCTGTGCGGCCAGTTGAGAAGGCTGTGTGTATTTATTTGCAATTAAGTGTTCGGCAGCGGCGATGAAGTCGGTAAAGGTATTCATCTTTTTCATCATTTTGCCGTCGTCGTGCCACTGTTTGCCCATTTCACCACCACCACGGATATGCGCGATGGCGTAAATCACACCCCGATCCAACAGCGCAAGTCGCGACGAACGAAAACCAAGCGGCATCGAGATGCCATATGAACCATAGCCATACAACAGTGTTGGCTGTGCCACGCCGGGTTTGCGCAGCGATTTTTTGTACACCAGCGAAACCGGCACCATTGTGCCGTCGTTGGCCCTGGCGTGAATCCGCTCGACCTGATACTCATCAAGCTTGTATTCACCCAACACCGGCTGCTGCTTTTTTAATATCCACTCACGTTTTGCCACATCGTAGTCATAAACGGAGTTCGGCGTGACCAGCGAGCCGTAATTGAACCGATACAATTTTGTGTCAAATTCCGCATTCTGTCCGGGTGAGGCGTCGTACGCGGCTTCTGGAAATCCCATCTCATGCGGCTGCATTGTCGAGACGTCAAACACGCGCAATTGCGGCAACCCTGATTTTTTCTCGATTGCAACAAAAAAATTCTTAAAAACATCCACGCCGTCAAGCTTGACATCCTTGCGATGGGGGATGATTTCCTGCCAATTTTTCGGATCCGCCGCGAGAGAAGCCGGCGCTTTAACCAGTCTGGAATTGCGGCCGGTATCGTTGGTGACAATCAGAAAATTTTTATCATGATGGTCAACAAAATACTTGATGTTGTCTTGGCGTTTTTTAAACACCGAAAATTTACCATCCGGATTTGACGCGGGCAGCAACTGTTGTTCGGTGGTTTCGGATGACTCGCTGGTCAAAATTACATAGGCGTCGTCGCGTGTGCCCTCCACACCAACGTTGTATAGCTCATCTTTCTCTTCAAATAGCAAAACGTCGTTTTTGACACCGAGCCGATGCCGAAAAAACTTATCGGAACGTTTGGTGGTGGCGTCTTCCGTCACGTAAAAAATAGTCTTATTATCGTTTGCCCAGGAAAGCGACGTGACGCGCTCAATCTTGTCAGCAAGTACTTCGCCGGTTTCAAGGTTCTTGAAATTCAAGGTGTATTGACGAAAGCCGCTGAAATCAACGGAATAGGCCAGCATCTTTCCGTCCGGGCTGACACTCATGGCACCGATTGACATGAACTTGTGGCCTTTCGCCAGTTCGTTGCCGTCCAGCACAATTTCTTCATTTGCCGCCAGCGTACCTTTACGGCGCGTGAAAATCGGATACTGTTTACCCATTTCAGTACGCGAGTTATACCAATATCCACGTTTCAAATACGGCACGTTGTCGTCTGTTTCTTTGATGCGTGACAACATGTCTTTATAAAGCGTTTCCTGGAACCCCTTGAGGTGGCCCATAACAGCATCCATATGGGCATTTTCGGCCTTCAGGTAATCGACCACGGCGGGGTTGTCTTTCTCACGCAACCAGAAATAATCATCAACCCGCTTATCGTTGAATTTTTCAAATGTTTGGGGAATTTTTTTAGCAGTAGGTGCCATTGTGGGTGCCGTGGTTGATGGTGCGTCGATTGGAGCCGTTGTCTGTGACTGGGCATGCGCGACGTAAATTGTTCCACTCAAACAGACCGCTGCAACCAGGACGGAAACATTGTGAATTTGAAACATCGTAATTACCTCGCGCCAATAAAGATCATGCATTATAAATCTCACGCTTGGGATTCACCGGGAATGCGCTTAAACTAAGTCGGCGTCCAAAATCCGAGCACTGGCCAAATCTCTTATAGATGGAGCATTTATGACATCGTTTGACTTTTCCGTTGCCCAGAATCAGGTTCCGGCTCTTCACAACTTCAACCTGTATGAGTCGGATGTGGCCTTAAAAACCGCCGTTGACCATAATGGCGGCGGTTGGAATGCTGATAGTGCGCGTCGGTTTGGTGAATTACTCGGACGCGCGGATACGCTGGAGCTGGGAAATTTAGCCAATAGACACCTGCCATCGCTGCGCACCCATGACGGATTTGGCAACCGCCTCGACTCGGTGGATTTCCATCCGGCGTACCACGAATTGATGCGCATTTCTATTCAAAACGGCACACATAGCCTGGCCTGGACCAGCACCGAGCATGGAAAATACGTGGCGCGCTCAGCCCTTGCTTTTATGAAGCAACAGGTCGATGAGGGTACCAGCTGCCCCCTGACCATGACCTTTGCGGCAGTACCCAGCCTGACGATTTCAGCCGAGATTGAGCGCGAGTGGTTGCCACTAGCGTTGTCGACGGAGTACGACCCGCGCTTTTTGCCTGCCAATGAAAAACGCGGTCTGACCTTCGGCATGGCCATGACAGAACCCCAGGGCGGCAGCGACGTGCGGGCCAATATAACTGTTGCAACCCGCCTGACCACTCAGGGCGAGTATCAAATCACCGGCCGAAAATGGTTTTGCTCGGCACCGATGTCTGATGCATTCTTGGTGTTGGCGCAAACCGAAAAAGGTTTGTCTTGTTTTCTGATGCCAAGATTTTTACCGTCCGGCAAAAAAAACACACTCTATTTTCAGCGTCTGAAGGACAAGCTTGGCAATCAGTCCAATGCTTCTGGTGAGGTGGAATTTCATGCGGCCTACGCAAAAATAATCGGCGAAGAAGGCCGGGGGGTGGCCAATATCATGGAAATGGTCCGGCATACCCGGCTTGATTGTGCGGTTGGTTCCGCCGGCACGCTGCGTCGCGCGGTCGCCGAAGGCGTGCATCATTGCGCCCATCGCCACGCGTTTGGAAAGTTACTGATTGACCAGCCGTTGATGACCAATTTACTTGCCGACCTGGCGCTTGAGTCCGAAGCGGCCACAGCACTCGCATTTCGGCTGGCACGCGGATTTGATGAATCATTGTCCAATGAACAGGCAAGGTATTTCACACGAACCGCCACCGCCATTGGAAAATATTGGAACTGCAAACGCGCCGTCACGGCAATGGGTGAATTGGTTGAAATTATTGGCGGCAATGGCTATGTGGAGGAGTCTGTATTGCCGCGTTTGTATCGAGACATTCCCGTCAACTCGATTTGGGAAGGATCCGGCAATGTGCAGTGTCTGGATGTGTTGCGGGCCATTCAAAAGGACCCCAAAAGCATTGATGCTATTTTCGTTGAGTTAGATAGCGCGGCGGGTCGCCATGATTTTTATGACACCTTTATCCAGCAGGTAAAAAATGGTTTTTCGAATTCGGAAAACCTCGAATATCGTTCCCGACAAATTGTCGAAGATTTTGCAGTTGCGCTACAAGCCGCGGCCCTGCTCAATACGGCGCCGGATTATATAGCCAATGCATTTTGCACATCCAGGTTGGCGAACAGCCGCTTTGTCAGCTTTGGCACACTGCCAACAGGGATGGATGTGGCGCAGATTATCAGGCGTGCCTCGCCCCATCAATAACGGCCTGCACAGAAAATTCGAAGGCCACGGCGTCTCAGTTTCCACTGAGTGTCATTTCATCGCCTCTTACAGTTGGATACAAATTGACATTGTTGGTTGGTAAACCGGCTGCCTGTCATACCGTTGATTGCACAGAGCCCGCAGTGCAGTCTCTTAATGTTCTCTCCACCCCTCCCTCACACAAAGGAAAATCATGAATACCAAATTGTTCATTGCCGGTATCGCCACGATTTTTGCAACTTCTGCGTTGGCACAATCGACCAACACCACCAGCACGCCAAGAATCGACAATCGAGAAGCCAACCAAGCCAAACGAATAGATCAAGGCAAGGCATCGGGGGCGCTAACCGACAAAGAAGCGGCACGACTCGACAAAGGGCAGGCGCATGCTGCCGCCAGTGAAGCCAAGGCCAAAGAAGACGGTGTGGTGACCAAAAAAGAACGCGCGAAGATTACCCACCAGCAAAATGTTCAAAGCAAACGTATCGCCGTGCAAAAACACGATAAACAAACCAAATCCGCACCGGGGCGATAATCACCTTTTTTTGGCGGCATTGCCACATCAGCCGCATAGTTGCAGCAACATGATCACCTGCGCCCGACAACCGTGGGGTTCCCGGCCTTGGGATGCCCGTCGGATGGTGTATTTTTGATTACCATTTGGCCGACTATATATCACTCACACTGACAGCAGTGCGACGACCGCGTAAAATATCCGCAAATCAATATCAGGATCATGCGATGTTTACCGCCTCAACCGTTGTTGCCGAAAACAAGGCCGAATTGTATTCAGACCTCAATAAACAACTGACCGGACTATTGGGTGGCGAACGCGATTTCATCGCCAACTCCGCCAACTTTTCCGCGTTGGTTTTTAATTTATTACCGGATTTGAATTGGGCGGGGTTTTATTTGCTGCGCAACGACACACTGATACTCGGCCCGTTCCAAGGTAAACCGGCCTGTGTGCGTATTCCGGTTTACCCGCAACCACGAGGCGTTTGCGGCAACAGCGCATTTCATAAAAAAACGTTTTTGGTGCCAAATGTCCATGAATTTCCAGGACACATTGCCTGCGATTCGGCGTCGAATGCGGAAATTGTTCTGCCGATTATGGTTAACAACAAACTCATCGGTGTGTTGGACATCGACAGTCCGACCCTCAATCGATTTGATGCCAACGATCAGGCTGGATTGGAGGCGCTGGTTGCCACCTTTATCGCAATGACCGACTTTAAGTAAAAGCCCAAGGTAGGCGGGCATCAACAGACAATATTGCCCGGAAACACCCGCCCACCATGGATTTTTCTATTTGATCGCGCCGACAATTTTAACGAAGCGGTTTTCGACCTGCGGCTGCGCAGAAAATTTATCCAGTGTGGATGAAAATTTTTCCAGCTCAATCAGACGATCATTCGGCGTGGGATGGGTGCTCATCATCAGGGACACACCCGAGTCCTCCGACTTCAGTCCTGACAGAACCTGAATCGCCGACACCAACCCATAGGGATCATATCCGGCTCGTGCTGCCAACGTGGCACCGATACGGTCGGCCTCGAATTCCAAGGCCTTGTCGAGTGGGCGCAAAAATGCGCCGTTCTTGACAAACTCAATCGCTTCGCCTGCCGCAGCATTGGACAATGCGCCGGTGAGTGCATTCTGACCGGCGCTGGTGCGGGCGATACGATCAGCGGCTTGTTCTTGCACAATGGCCTGTCCCAATGCCGCCCGGCGCGAGGATTGAATCGCCTGCACTTGATGTTTTTGCATGACGTGGGCGATTTCGTGCGCCAATACACCAGCCAGCTCGGACTCATTGGTCAGGCGTTTGACCAATCCCAGTGACACAAAAACTTTGCCGCCGGGCAATGCAAAGGCATTTACCGTTGGTGTGTCCAGCACCCCAAACGCCCAGGGCAAATCCGGGCGGGACGATTGTGATGCCACCCACCTGCCAACACGATTCACATAACGCTGCAAGTTCTGATCGTCGTGCAGAGGAGAGGCCCCTAAAATCATGGCGGCAATCCCGTCGCCCATGCTGATTTCTTCTGCCTCCGTAATATCTTTACTCGCTTCGAGGACCTTCGCCCCCTTGTCAATCAATTTATTCAGATTAAAGTTGCCAAACTGGGCGTTGGCCGAAATCGACAACCCGCTAAAAAAAGTTACCAGTAGTACCTGCAATGTCTTCATCGACGACCTCCACGGCCTGATTCAGCAGGATCAGGCGCATCTGTTTTGGTGAGCGGCACTTCCTTGGCAAAGCGCTCTGCCTCAGACTTATTGGCGGCGAATGATTTTAAGGCCGCCAGTTGCTGCGGATTCGGCGTCGCTGTTTGCAACTCTTCAGGTGACAGTCCGCGTACGCCGAGGGTGGCACTTTGAGCCCGCGGGTTGGCTTGTTTACTGCCACCCAACAAGCGATTGACTCCGGATAAAAATCCGCCGCCACTACTGCCTGACTGCGACGGCTCTTCCAGTACCACGCCGCCGCGCAAATGCATCATCCGCACCCAGCCGGTCTGGGACTCCGTTTTGACACGGCTCCACGCGCCCTTGCGTTCCAATAACTGCACTTTGCTCTGAGCGGGAAGAGTTTGTAATGCAGATGCGCTGTCGTCTGGCTGCGCGCGTAATTCCGTCGTGCGATTGGTGGTGAGTGGTTCCTGAGCCTGCAGTTGTTGAACTTGCACAAAGAGGCCAAAAATCGCGGTGATCAAGGTGCCACCGAACGTCCAACTGACATTGCGCCGTTTTCGCAAAACCATGACTAGCTCCAAATGTTGCGCGCCGGAAAATATTATATTTTCATCAGTGTAATGCAATGCCCGCCAATATGCAGCAACGTTTTTTTGGGTTGTGCGGAACCAACCATCACGCCAGCGCGGCCAAACACCAGGCAATCGTTCAATAGCCAAGACGCTGGCAAATTGTCGAGGTCAACCCGGCGGAATTCATGGTATAAAAATGCAGGCCCGGTGCGTCGTTGTCAATCAAGGTCTGGCAAAGGTCGGTGACCACATCCAGTCCAAAGGCTTTAATGGATGCGCTGTCGTCGCCGTAACTTTCCATCTTGCGGCGGATCCAGCGCGGAATTTCCGCGCCACACGCATCCGAAAACCGCGCCAACTGCGAAAAATTGCCGATCGGCATGATGCCCGGCACAATCGGGATCGACAACCCCAGCGCCTGCACTTCATCCACAAAATGAAAATAGGCGTCGGCATTGTAGAAATACTGGGTCATGGCGGAGTTGGCACCCGCCGCCACTTTTTGGCGGAAATGTTCGAGGTCGTCCTGCGCGCGCCGGGCCTGAGGGTGATATTCCGGGTAGGCAGCGACTTCGATATGAAAATGGTCGCCGGTCTCTTCGCGAATAAACCTGACGAGATCCGTTGCGTGCCGGAACTCGCCCGCCACCGCCATGCCGGAAGGCAGGTCACCACGCAGCGCAACGGTGTGTTTGATACCGGCATCCTTGTAGCGATGAATGACTGCGCGAATATTTTCGCGGGTGGAACCGATGCAGGAAATATGCGGTGCGGCCGAATGACCGGCAGCACGAATGTCGAGCACCGTCGCCAGTGTGCCTTCCTGCGTTGACCCGCCCGCGCCAAACGTCACCGAAAAAAACGCCGGATTCAATTGCCCAAGCTGCGCCACCACTGTGCGCAATTTTTCTGCGCCCTCGGCGGTTTTTGGCGGGAAGAACTCGAAGGAGAGATTTTGTCTGGCTGATAAGGCGTGTATTGCGGGAATGGATGTCACAGGCAATCCTTGAGTTTGTTTAATCGTTTTGCGATGTCGGTCTGGTCGGGTTGGGTCAGCATGCCGCCGATGCCAAAATCGATCTCGGTCAGGCCCATTTTCAGGACGTTGTTTTTGATCAATAAAATTAATTTGTCGCGCGCGGTCATAAAGCGGCATTCGAATCTTGCCATTGACTACCGTCACAGCCGCCGCGCATGCGACGGACAATTTCCACTGCCGACGTTCCTGATGGCAAGGAGTCGGCAACGGGAATGATTTGCCGCAATAACAAACCAAGTTTCGCGACGGAAAGTTTTTCCGCTGGTGACGCGGATGCGGTGGGTCCGGTTGCCAAGGCCGATTCAACAGCAACCGCAGGGCTGGGATGCACGGAGGCCTCCAGCAGCGCCATCAATTCGCCCTGCAGCGAGCGATGATTGGCCTCGGCGCGCTGCCGCAATTTTTCCGCGAGCTTGTCGGGCACATTCTTAACCGAGAGATTGACACTCATAACGCCTCCAGAAAGGAACATAACGGTGCCATTATTGATTTATTTCAAGCGCGGACTTTTCCAGCAGCAATTCGTTCATGCGCCGTACAAAGTTAGGTTTGCGAATGTTGGCATCACGCAGTTTTTCCACCAACCCCGTCCAATCTTTTGCCGCCTGCGCAGACGCGAGAAAACACCCGTCACGCACGTCGCGCAGCATGACTGCGACGTAGTCATAGGTGGCGTTGTTGGTCGAGCTGTAGGCATCAAGTTTGTATGTGGCCTCCTCCGCAACGATTTTTAATGCACGCGCCGGGTTTTGTTTTGCACCATCACGCGCCAGCGAGTGTGCGACAGAGTTGGTTACTTCCGTGCCAATGCGCCATACACTCCAGGCGTCCTCATAACGTTGCTGCACCATGAGTATTTCCACCGCCACAGTCACGTCATCGGCTTGGGCACCAGCATTTGTGTTGCGTTTGCCGCGCTTAATTGCCAGTTGCAGCGCCTGCTCGCGCCATTTGTCCTGCTCGTCGGCCGGGGAACGCACCCACTGCAAAAAACGCATCAGGGCGCGGTACAACAATGCGGATGGCGATTCGTTGAAGTTTGTCCACACGTGTTCAATCGCCTCAGAAGTAAAGCCGTCGGCATGCAACAGCTTGGCCAATGCAATGCGAATTTCAACCTTATTGACGTTGACATCTTTGCGCTTGAGGTAGCGCTCACCCAGTGCCAGCGCCTCACGCCGCCGTCCCGCACCGTCGAGCTTTTCCATGGCCGTCACCACATTCGCATGTTGTTGGCCATCAGCCAACTCCAGCGCAATCCAGACGTCAATGTCGCCGACCCGCTCCGCCAGAATTTTTGCGCGGCGCCGTTGATTAAAATCGTTCTTGCCACCGATACCGGCCGCGACCAGTTCGCGGCTGCGAGCATACAGCGCATGGGTCAAGGGATGATCCATCGGCAGTTTTTCGAGTGGCACATAAAATCCGTAGCCAAAAAATTCCTGGTCATCGTCAAATTTGATGAATTCGCCCGCCCGCGCCTTGGCCGGTCTGTGCGTTTGGGCAATGAGCGCCTCGCACCAGACTTCCTGGCAGGCATGCAGCACGCCGCCGATGCTGCCGTTCGAATCATCGGCAGTCAGCAGGGCACGGTTGAGGCGCTTGATCGTTTTTTCGGCGATCTTCAGCACACCATCCGGATTGCCCGCCAGCGCGCCGCGCAACAAATCCACCACCGGATCGATTTGCTGTGCATAACGACCAGAACCGTGATAGTCAAGAAAACTGCCGCCGCGCCGTTTCAGCAATTCCGATACCGCTTCACTGAGCGCTTGGGGATCACACGAACCGGCGGCGGCTTTGGCAAGGAGGTACTGGCGCGCTTCTGCGGAATTGAGCACTACTTCGCGCCACAACACGCGCAGTTTGGCCGCATCTTGCACGTCAAGCCATGCGTCGATGCGACTGATTTCTGTGGCGACCTTGCCTTTGCGCTTGATTGACGCCGTTGATTCAACTGGTTTAGGCGACACAGGCGATGTCGACGCGGAGGTCTGGTGTGACCCCGCCGCTTTAGTCTTCGTCTGCACCGGCTTTTCTGCCGTCGGCCAAGTCAATGCCAGCGCCACCAGATGCTTGCAAAAATCACCTGTTTCACCAACCGGGCAGTCACACGCAAAGTCAACGCCATCTTTATGATTCAAATCGAGCCGGAGATGGGCGCGATAAACGGAACGGCCACTGCCAGCAATGCTGGCATCGATACGTTCTGCAGACACCTTGTCCACCGACACCCGCCCCTCGCGGAAATAGCCGCGACCACGCTCGACTGTTCGATGATCGGTGAGATCTTCGAGCGCAGGCAAAAAATCGGCGGGGAGCATGGTCGGCGGGCTTAATACCGATAGGTATCCGGCTTGTACGGTCCCTGTTTGGACACATGAATGTAATTGGCCTGCACATCAGTTAGCTCGGTCAATTGTGCATTCAATGTTTTGAGCTGCAAACGCGCAACTTTTTCGTCAAGATGTTTGGGCAGCGTGTAAACACCGACCGGATATTTTTCCGTGTTGGCAAACAACTCAATCTGCGCAATTGTTTGGTTGGCGAATGATGATGACATGACGTAGCTCGGGTGGCCGGTGCCACAACCCAGATTCACCAAGCGACCCTTTGCCAACAAGATGATGCGTTTTCCGTCCGGGAAAATCACATGGTCAACCTGTGGCTTGATCTCATCCCACTGGCAACCTTTTTCAATTGACGCGACATCAATTTCGTTGTCAAAGTGGCCGATGTTGCAGACTATCGCCTGGTTTTTCATCTTCGCCATATGGGCATGGGTGATGATGTGGTAGTTGCCCGTTGCCGTCACAAAAATATCTGCCTTGTCGGCGGCGTAATCCATGGTCACGACGCGATAACCTTCCATCGCAGCCTGTAACGCGCAGATCGGATCGACTTCGGTGACCCACACTTGCGCTGACAGGGCGCGTAATGCCTGCGCCGAACCTTTGCCGACGTCACCATAACCGGCAACCACGGCAATTTTGCCGGCGATCATCACGTCGGTTGCGCGCTTAATCGCATCGACCAAAGATTCACGGCAGCCGTACAGGTTATCGAATTTGGATTTGGTGACGCTGTCATTGACGTTAATTGCCGGGAAGGCAAGTTTGCCGTCCTTGTGCATTTGGTAGAGGCGGTGCACACCGGTGGTGGTTTCTTCCGTGACGCCTTTTATTTCTTTCAGACGTACCGAATACCAGGTCGGGTCTTTGGCCAGCTTGGCTTTGATTGAGGCAAACAAGATGCGCTCTTCGTCCGAGCCCGGATTGGCGATGACGGATGGGTCGGTTTCGGCACGGGTGCCAATGTGCAATAACAAGGTGGCGTCACCGCCGTCGTCAAGAATCATGTTGGAAAAAACGCCCTCATTGCCGTTGGGTGTCCATTCAAAAATACGGTGGGTGTAATCCCAATAATCTTCCAGGCTTTCACCTTTAACTGCAAATACCGGCGTACCGCTGGCGGCAATGGCCGCGGCGGCGTGATCCTGGGTCGAGAAGATATTGCACGACGCCCAGCGCACCTGGGCGCCGAGCGCCTCCAGCGTCTGGATCAACACCGCCGTCTGAATGGTCATGTGCAGCGAGCCGGTAATACGTGCGCCTTTGAGCGGGCGGGTCAGCGAAAATTCCTCGCGAATCGCCATCAAACCCGGCATTTCAATTTCGGCGATCTTGATTTCCTTGTTGCCCCAGTCGGCCAGTTTTAAGTCGGCAACAACGAAGTCGTTGGTGTTTGGTGTTTTTAAAATTGCATTCATATTTGGCTCATTTACCTTATTTACCTAAGTCAGTTTTCAATTTTGACAACAATGTGGTCGATGCCGGAAGCAAGGACAGATCACAATTCGTGTCACGGATAGGTCACGTTAATTACACACGGGCAAAAAAAAGCGCCCGCAACTTTTCAGTTGCGAGCGCAGTTCCTCAAATCTTTTCCGAGCCTGGTTCACTTCAAGAATGAATCGCAGCGCTCCTCGGAGCCAACATTATATTAAAAATCCTATTCGGCCGCTAGTGCCACACCCGCCAGGCCCGCCACCCGCGCTTCCCCTTTAATACCCGCCGCTTCGCGCAATTTTCCGGCCATATCGGTACGCTCCCACGTGAATTCCGGCTCTTCACGGCCAAAATGACCATAAGCAGCCGTCTTTTCGTAGCGTGGTTTGAGCAAATCGAGCATTTTGACAATGCCTCTTGGACGCAAATCAAAATGCGCCTCGACCAATTTGGCGATTTCAGCGTCCGGAATCACGCCGGTGCCTTCGGTGTAAACGGTAATGTTCATCGGCTTGGCGACGCCAATTGCATAGGCGACTTGCACCTGGCATTGCTTGGCCAATCCGGCCGCCACTACATTCTTCGCCACGTAACGGGCGGCGTACGCAGCCGAACGATCCACTTTTGACGGGTCTTTACCTGAAAACGCACCACCACCATGCGGGCAGGCACCGCCATAAGTATCAACAATGATTTTGCGACCGGTCAGGCCACAATCACCCTGCGGACCACCGACCACAAAACGACCGGTCGGATTCACCAAAAACCGGGTGTTTTGAATCCATTCTTTTGGCAACACCGGTCGGATGATGTTTTCAATAATCGAATCAATCGCCTCTTGGCGCATTTTCGGTCCATCCGACATTTCGGGGTGGTGCTGGGTCGAAAGCACAATGGTGTCAATTGAGTGCGGTTTGCCATCTAGGTAGCGCATCGTGACCTGGGACTTGGCATCCGGACGCAACCATGGCAAACGACCGTCGCGGCGCAATTCAGATTGGCGCTGCACCAATCGGTGCGCGTAATAAATCGGCGCCGGCATCAATACCGGGGTCTCGTCACAGGCATAACCAAACATCAGGCCCTGGTCACCCGCGCCCTGATCCAGATTGTCGTCCTGTGCATTGTCCACACCTTGTGCAATGTCGGGACTTTGTTTGTCGTAACAAACCATCACCGCACAGCCTTTGTAATCGATACCGTAATCGGTATTGTCGTAACCAATGCGTTTGATTGTGTCGCGGGCCACCTTGATGTAGTCAACGTTGGCGTGGGTGGTGATTTCACCTGCCAACACCACCAGCCCGGTGTTACAAAGTGTCTCGGCGGCAACCCGTGATTGTGGATCCTGGGCAAGAATGGCATCCAGAATCGCATCTGAAATTTGGTCCGAAACTTTATCGGGATGGCCTTCCGAAACCGATTCGGAAGTAAATAAAAAATCATTCATGCGTGGGTATCCCCTCAGTCTTGGTTACGAATTTGATTTGTGCCAACTTGCGCCAACAGCCGCGATGCCACTTGTGGCGCGACACGACGCTCGTTGATAATACAAACAGGCAATTTTAGCAAAATAGCGCGTCCAACCCAACTTTCCAACAGAGTGCTTCGGAAAAATCATTCTTCATCCCATGGCAATCCGCGTGTTTTCCTCATGAAATGGCTGTTTACCGTCATTGGCAGATTGCCGCTGCGACTAAACCACGCTTTAGGCGCGTTGCTTGGCCGACTGGTGTGGCAGTTCTCCCTCCGGCACCGCATGATCACCCAGGGCAACCTCAATCAATACCGGCTGTCGCGCCAATTGGATGACCATGCACAAGCCAAACTTCTGCAAATGGCCATTCGCGAACAAGGCAAAGGGCTTACCGAATTGGCGGTGGCATGGACGGCATCGATTGATCGCTTGAACGGCCTGTTTGCGCCTTGCCCGGATTGGCACCATGTGGTCGCCGCCCAAACGGCCAATCGTCCGATCATTTTTGTGACCCCACACCTCGGCTGTTTTGATATCGCTGGTCGTTACATCGCCGGCCGATTGCCGATCACTGCGCTATACCGACCACCCAAACAGGCATGGTTGCAGCCAATTATGGAAGCCGGACGCGCCCGCGGTGGTGCCACCACGGTGCCGGCCAACGCCGGCGGTGTGCGGGCACTTTTAAAAACTCTCAAAGCCAACGGCAATATCATGATCCTGCCTGATCAGGCCCCCGCCGCCGAAACTGGTGGCGAAGGGGTTTGGGCAAATTTCTTTTCGCGCCCAGCCTATACGATGACGTTATTGCCCCGCTTGGCGGCAACCAGCAATGCGGTCGTGTTATTTTTTTTCGCCGAACGGCTGCCCAAGGGGGCGGGCTACCGGATTCATATCGTGCCACTTGACCAAGCCTATGTCGTTGACAAGTTGATCGCGGCAACACAAACCAACACCATGATTGAAAAATTGATCGACATGGCGCCCGCCCAATATTTGTGGGGATACAATCGTTACAAACAACCGGCCGGTGCCCTGCCGCCGCCCGCTGCCGCCAGCAATCCACCCAACAATTTAAAAAAATAATCAATGCGAATCGCACTTTTTGTTCTTTGGGTCATGCGCTGGTTGCCACAATCGTGGGTGGCAAACATAGGTCATGGCCTCGGCAATTTGTTGTTTCATTGGGGACGGCGGCGCGTCACCTTGATCAATCTGGCGCGTTGCTTTCCGGAAAAAACGGACGCCGAACGGGAGGCCATCGGCCGCGCGGTGTTTCAAAACCTGGCCCGCGCCACGCTCGACCTGGGCCATTTATGGAACGCACCGGTCGATGAGGCCATGCGACGCGGCACATTGATTGACCGGCATTTTCTGGATGAGTGGCGCGGCAAGGTTCCTGTGATACTTCTCGCTCCGCATTTTGTCGGTTTGGACTTTGGTGGTGCCAAGGTTTCCCATGAGTACCCGGAAATTTTTTCCATGTATTCAGAGCAGAAAAACAAAGTTTTTGACCGGGCATTACGCCGCGCCCGCCAACGCTGGAACAATGCCGAGTTGGTCACCCGCCAACAGGGCTTGCGACCAGTCCTCAAGGCGCTGAAGGCGAAAAAACTATTTTATTACCTGCCCGATATGGACTTCGGCGCCAAAGACGCCGTGTTTGTTGATTTTTTTGGTGTCAAAACCGCCACCGTCACCGCCATGTCGCGCCTATGCCAAATCTCCGGTGCCAAAGTCATCCCACTCATCACCCGGCAAACCGCGACAGGCTACGAGTCGCGCTTTTACCCAGCTTGGGACAATTTTCCATCGGACAACGCCGAGGCGGACGCGCGGCGTATGAACGAATTTCTGGAAAAACGCATTTTAGAAATGCCCGAACAGTATTTTTGGGTGCATAAACGCTTTAAAACCCGCCCGCAAGGCGAAAAATCGTTCTATTAATGGCGGTTGATCCGCCCCTGCAGCAGTTTTTCGGCGTTTTTAATGGCCTTTTTAATCCTCCTTTTTAGGGGTGTGGCATTTTTCAGAAATTACATTAGAATCAGCCCATGGCTTTTTTCCACATTCTTGTTCACGGCGAAAATTTTCTCATTGATCGCGATGGCGCACAGTCGTGGATGGGTTTCTTCAAAAACATCTATGTTGATGCCGGCACCGCCGACGAAGCGTCATCGATTGCCATTTCAAGAATTGCCGCTGATCCGGCCTTTCGGGCGTCGGTGAAAAATCCGGCCGACAAGCCGCCCGAATTGTCGATTGAAGAAGCCAACGAAATAGAAGCCGATACGTCGCTGGCGGATTCCGACTTCACCTATTTCCCGTCCGAGCAAAGTTAGTCCGTCGCCATGCGACTGCGCTTCACCAAAATGCACGGGCAGGGCAATGACTTTGTCATGCTCAATGCCGTCAGCCAGCCAGAGGCATCCACTCTTACCGCCACACAAATCCGCGCCATTGCCGATCGCCACCTTGGTATAGGCTGTGATCAAGTATTGCTGGCGGAACCATCCACTGCCGCCGACATCGATTTTCGCTATCGCATTTTTAATGCCAGCGGCGAAGAGGTTGAGCATTGTGGCAACGGCGCACGCTGCTTCCTGATTTTTGTGCGTGATGAGGGGCTGACAACCAAAACAACCTTACGCGTTGCCACCATGAACGGTGTCATCCAACCACAAATCGAGCCTGATGGCTGCGTGACGGTCGATATGGGCGCACCGCGATTTATTCCCGCTGATATTCCATTCATCGTCGATGCCATGGCCACGCGTTACGTCCTCAATATCAACGGCAACCATCGCCCGCTCGGTGTGGTGTCGATGGGCAATCCACACGCGGTGCAAATTGTTGAAAATGTGGATACCGCGCCGGTCACCACCGAAGGTCCGTTGATTGAACATCACCGTGCCTTTCCCAAACGGGTCAACGTCGGTTATATGCAAATTGTTACGCGCAATCAAATCCGCCTGCGGGTATGGGAGCGCGGCGCGGGTGAAACACTTGCCTGTGGCACCGGTGCCTGTGCGGCGGTGGTGTGCGGCATCCTGTGGGGATTACTCGATGCCAGCGTGATTGTTCACGCCCGCGGCGGCGAACTTTCGGTAACATGGCGGGGTGCACAGTCACCCGTGCTGATGTCCGGCATCCCCAACAAGGTATTTTGTGGCGAGATTCAAATCTGAACAAGCCGGGTTCGGCCCGGCGAATAAATTAACCCCCTAAAAATTATTATGTCCATTGACGCATTAAGCATCGAGCAAGTCGCCGAATTTTTGCGCAGCCACCCGGGATTTTTTGAATCCCATCCCGACGTGCTGCTCAATATCGAAGTGCCACACCCGCATGGCGGGCGCACCGTATCGATCCCCGAACGCCAGTTGATTGCGACCCGCGAAAAGGTCCGCCTGCTCGAGTCAAAACTCGCCGAACTGATTCGTTTTGGCGAGGAGAACGACGCCCTGTCCGACAAGGTGCAAGCACTGGCATTAAAACTCATTGCCGCGCCGGGTCGTGCACAAGCAATTGATAACCTCTATCTGGATATGGTCGACACCTTTCAAATCCCGCATGTGGTGGTGCGACTGTGGCACGTGGTGGTGCCGGAAGGCTCACAAGCGGCCGAGTTCCAAGCTGCGGCACCCGAGTTGACGCAATTTGTCGAGGCCATGACCACCCCCTACGTTGGCGGGCATCCGGTGTATGAGACCAACCTTTGGTTTGGTGAACATGCACCACACTTAAAATCGTACGCCATGATTCCACTCAAAAACGATCGTGTGTTTGGTGTGTTGTTATTGGCCAGCGAAAACGCCGAACGTTTTTACACCGGTATGGGCACCATGTTTTTATCGCGTATTGGCGCCCTGTTCGCTGCGGTGCTGGCGCGTGATTTGAAATTCACCGCCCAGAGTGAAACCGGGATTTCGGTCTAACCACCATCATGACGGCACAAAGTGGCAGTTCGGTTGAAGACACCGCAATGCCACCATTGGCCGTGAAGTATCTTGCGCATCTAACTTTTGAACGCCGCCTTTCAAAATTAACGGTAATCAACACCCGCCGCGATCTGACTGATCTGGCCAAGTTTGCCGCCGCAGCCAACGATCCCCGCCGCGCCGTTGCCATTGCGCAACTGACCAGCAATGATATTCGCCGCTTTCTGGCCGGCATTCACAGCAAAGGCATGACCCCGCGCGCCATTGCCCGCATGCTGTCGGGATGGCGCGGCTACTTCAAATATTGTCTGCAGCAAGGCATCGGACAAATCAATCCTTGTGAAGGCGTACGCGCACCCAAGGCGGCTAAACGGCTGCCACAAACCCTGTCACCGGAAGAGGCCATCAGACTGGTCACGTTTAACGACCCGTCCCGGGAGGGCATTCGCGACCGTGCCGCGTTTGAATTGCTTTATTCCTGCGGATTACGCATCGCCGAATTGGTCGGATTAAACCTCGACAGTATTGACTTTGGCGCCCGTGAAATTCGCGTCACCGGCAAGGGCAACAAGACCCGCATCATCCCGGTCGGTGCACCGGCGATCGACGCCGTCAAACGATGGCTGGTGGTGCGGAAGGGTCTCAGCCCATCGGGCGTGGCCGACCTTAAACACCCGGTCGCCGCCGACGAGCAAGCGTTGTTTTTGGGCGCAAAGGGCACCCGCATTACCGCAACGGTTTTTCAAAAGCGCATCAAACAATGGGCGCTGAAGCAGGGCGTCGATATTAATGTGCACCCACATATGTTGCGGCATTCATTTGCTTCGCACCTGTTGCAGTCATCACAAAATTTGCGAGCCGTGCAAGAAATGATGGGTCATGCCAGTATTGCCTCGACCCAGGTTTATACCCACCTCGACTTCCAACATCTGGCCACGGTTTACGATTCGACCCATCCACGCGCAAAGAAAATATGAAACCCTTGGCCCCGTTCCGCAATCGTCTGCCGCCTTTATCACGCGTGCTCGGCCGCACCGCCGTTGTTATTGTGTTGTTATTGGCCGTGTTTGCCGTCGTCGTTTTTTCATTGATGCGGGGCAGTTTGCCGATGTTGGAGGGTGTGCAAAATCTGCGCACCCTTGCCGCGCCGGTTCTCATCAGCCGCGATCACGCCGGGATGGTCACCATTCGCGCCGATGATTTTGCCGACGCCGCCCGCGCACTCGGTTTTGTGCACGCGCAGGAACGTTTTTTTGAAATGGATCTGGCGCGGCGTGCGGCGGCGGGTGAATTATCTGAATTACTCGGCGATGTTAGCGTCAATATCGACAAAGAAAAACGCCGCCATCGATTACGCGCACGGCTGACAAAAGCATGGCAATCCCTGCCAGGCGACCAGCAAAATTTGTTGCAGCACTATACCGACGGCGTCAACAGCGGCCTGAACGCACTCACCGTGCGCCCCTGGCAATACCTGCTCATGCGTACCGGGCCATCACCATGGACGCCGGTCGATTCGTTGTTGGTGGTCGGCGAGATGTATGCCATGTTGCAAGGCCGCAGCGGTGAGGCGCGTTTTGCCGACGCCATGTTACGCAGCCAGATTGGTGACGCGTTGTTTGATTGGCTGAGCCCGCGCGGGGGTCAATGGGATGCGCCGCTTGATGGTTCGACCATCCAGATTGCGCGGTTGCCCGGCGCGGCTGAACTCAACCTGCGCAAGACCGAGCCGGCCGTTCAACACGCCAAGGCGACGCCAAACCCAACGACAGGCATCGAATCGGCCATTGATCCGGAACTCCACGCCGGCAGCAATAGCTGGGCGGTGGGTGGCGCGTTGACCGCGCATGGCGGCGCGATGCTGGCAAACGATATGCACCTGGGGCTAGGTGTGCCCAACATCTGGTTTCGTACCCAGCTGATGATCGGCAAAGATGACAAAAACATCCGCCGACTAGTGGGCGTGAGTTTGCCGGGTGTGCCGGGCCTGACAGTTGGCAGCAACGGTCATATCGCCTGGGGATTTACCAACAGCACCGGCAAATGGTTTGACTGGGTACAGTTGGCAGCCGATGAAAAAATTACGGAAATCGAGGAGGTGGTGGCGGTAAAAGGCGGCGATCCGGTCAAAGTCATGGTGCGGGAAAGTTCTTACGGTCCGGTTTTGCGCGAGGCCACTGTTGGCGGCAAAAAACAATCGTTTGCGTACAGCTGGGTTTTATATCAGCCCGGTGCGGTCAACTTGTCCATGGCCAAAATTCTCGACATCGACAATATCGACGACGCCCTGCAACTGGCGCATGAAGCCGGCATCCCCCACCAAAATATTATTGTTGTTGATGCCGGTGGTAATCTTGGCTGGACCGTTGCCGGGCGGTTCCAAAACTATCCAGACTGGTCACATCACGCCGACCGCGGCCGCTTCACGGCACCAGACAAACTGCCGGTTGGCTGGTTGGCGGGTGATCAGGTCCCGCTCATCAAAAATCCCGCTAGCGGGCGTATTGTCACGGCGAATAATCGCCTGCTTGGCGGCGCGGATGGGGCAAAAATCGGTGATGGTGGCTTTGACCCGGGTGCACGCGGCGGCCAAATTGCCGCCCGTTTAAATGAAAAACAACAATTTATCGAGGCCGATTTATTCGCCATCCAACGCGACAATGAATCACTATTCTTAAAACGCTGGGGCACCTTGATCAGTCAAGTTGCCGCCGGCTCAAAAAATCCCGCCCAGCGGGCGACATATGAGGTGATGGCAGGTTGGAATGGTCGCGCCGATGTTGATCAAGTGGGCCACCGTTTGGCTCGCGCCTACCGGCAGGCGGTGGTCGATAGCCTCTGGCAGGCGTGGATCAATGCGGCGGGCGCCAAACCGCTGGGTGAATCCACAACCGTAAAACAAAGTAGTTTCCCAAGCTGGGACGGACGTGCCGAATATCCCGTCTGGCAGGCCATCACCAGCCAACCGATACATTTATTACCCATGCCGTATGACAGTTGGCCGGCCTTTCTCAGCGCACAACTCGATCGTGTCACAGCGGAACTGACGCAACAACACGGGCAATTATCCAAAGCAACCTGGGGCGAGCGTAACCGCGCCAAGATCCAACATCCATTCGCCCGGGCCATTCCTGCGCTGGGCCGCTGGTTAAACATGCCGACTGACGCTTTACCCGGTGATAACAATATGCCGCTGGTCGCCTCCCCAACCTTTGGTGCCTCCGAGCGGATGGTGGTGGCACCAGGACGCGAAGAATCAGGAATTTTTAATATGCCCAGCGGACAGAGTGGTCACCCACTATCGCCATTTTACGCGTCTGGTCATGGGAGCTGGGTATCCGGAAAAATTACTCCACTGCTGGCCGGTGCGCCCATTCATAGCTTGGAATTAAAACCCTAATAACGACGGGGATTTACACGTCATTATTCTTCAAATGCCGCGCCAATACAGGTGTTTTACTTTTTGCAGTGCACGCGCTGGTGAAACTCAATTGTATTTGCCACATATGTTTTTCTACATCGGGCGGGCGTAAAATTGAGGCATTCCATATTAAACCGCAGCGATGGCCCAAGCCCTGCCCGATTATTTTTCGCGTATTCATGAAGCCGAAGCCGCCCTTCGGCAAACCTCCGCGCGTCTGACCCAACCGCGGGTGGCGGTGTTGGCGTGTTTGCTTTCGCTTGATCACGCCGCCTCGCAAATCGACATTGCCCAAGAACTGGCCAATCATCACCGGATGGATCGGGTCACGGTTTACCGGGTTCTTGAATGGTTGGTGGAAGTCGGCATCGCCCATCGAATTGCCGGCGATGACCGGGTGTGGCGTTTTATGGTGAATGATCCGGCCGCCGCCATTGCCCCTCATCACCAGCACGCGCATTTCACCTGTACACGCTGCCAACAAACGTTTTGTCTGGGCGACGTGCCGAGCAAACTCAATTTCAAATTGCCGGCCGGCTTCAAACCGAGTGAGGTTGATTTGAAATTTCGCGGCCGCTGTTTGCATTGTGCAACTTAAAACACAATCACAGATGTCTGACCCAGCCTCCCCAATCAATCCACTCACCCCCGTCACCCTGCTCACCGGGTTTTTAGGCAGCGGCAAAACCACGTTATTAAATCGATTGTTGCAATCGCCCGCGTTGCAGGACACTGCCGTGCTCATTAATGAATTCGGCGAAGTACCGATTGACCACCTGCTGGTGCGTGCCGCCAGCGACAACATCACCGTATTGGCAAATGGTTGTATTTGTTGTTCGGTGGCCGGCGACATGGTCAACGCATTACGCGACTTGTATTTCAAACGCAGCAAAGGTGAGGTGCCACACTTCCGGCGGGTGGTGATCGAAACCACCGGACTGGCCGATCCGGCACCGATCATGCACACGCTGATCGAAATGCCATTGGTTGCCGCCCGATACACCCTGTCCGGCATCGTCACCACCATTGATGCGGTACACGGCGAACAACAACTCAACACCCATCCCGAGTCCCTCAAACAAATTGCCGTCGCCGATCGTATTGTCATCACCAAATCCGACCTGCAATCGGCCGACACCCTGACGGCGTTGCGCACCCGTCTTTGCAACATCAATCCAGGCGCAGTGTTGTTGCAAGCCGTGTCGGGCGATATCAACCCGGAGTTTTTGTTTGATACCGGTCTTTATCAGGCCGATGTCAAAATGCCCGATGTACGCAAATGGTTAAACGCCGAAGCCTACCGTCCACTACCGTCAACCAATCACAGCACCGCCGCGCCTCACCGCACGAATCACCCAACAATTCGCCCCACACAGAGTCGCCACGATGAACGTTTTACGACTTTTTGTGTCCGATACGTGCAGCCTATTGACTGGGATGAGTTGGTGAATGCCCTGGAAATGATTCAAGCCATGCGTGGCGACCATTTGTTGCGCATCAAAGGCATAGTGAATGTCGCCAATGAAAGTCAGCCACGCGTCCTGCATGTTGTGCAACATACCATTTACCCGAGTGCAAAGTTGCCGGCTTGGCCGGATGAAGATCACCATTCCAGACTGGTATTTATTGTCAAAGACCTGGGCCCAGATTTTATTGTTGATGCGCTAACCGATTTTTTGCGGCAATCACCAGAGTAATTACCACCGGAAAATTCCAAACCACAGCACTACCCGCATAATTCACGTCCACTTTTGTTTTATTACCGTCGTAAAGAAAATCATCATGGCCACAAAAGACCTCATTCCCGCCACCATCCTCACCGGTTTTCTCGGTGCCGGCAAAACCACGCTGCTCAACCGCATTCTCACCGAACGTCATGGCGAAAAAATTGCCGTGATTGAGAACGAATTTGGCGCCGAAGGCATCGACAACGATATTTTGGTGCAGGACCGCGATGAACAAATCATCGAAATGAACAACGGCTGCATCTGCTGCACCGTGCGTGGCGACCTGGTGCGCATCCTCAATGATCTTGCCGACAAACGGAAAAAGGGCAAACTCAAATTTGACCGCGTCATCATCGAAACCACCGGCATGGCCGAACCCGGCCCCGTGGCGCAGACTTTTTTTATGGACGAAAACATTCATGAGCAATATGTGCTCGACGCGGTCATCACCATTGTTGACGTCAAACACGGTGACGCATCATTGACATCCAGTGGTGAGGCACGGGCGCAGGTCGGTTTCGCGGATCGTATTTTGCTGTCCAAAACCGATCTGGCCGCCGAGGAAGAAACCAACAATTTGATGGCGCGCTTACGTCGCATGAATCCGCGTGCGCAGTTTCAAAAAGTGAATTTCGGCACCACCGACTTAAAAGAAATTATTGATATCCGTGGTTTTAATCTCAATTCGATTCTGGAAATTGAACCGGACTTCCTGACAGAAGATCACCACAGTCACGACGATGATGTGCAATCGTTTGTGTGGAAAGACGCCCGGCCACTCGACATGGAAAAAATCGAGGCATTTTTGTCACTGCTGATTCAAACCTACGGCGTCGATATGCTGCGCTACAAGGGTGTGCTGAATATCAAAGGCCAGGAGCAACGTATGATTTTTCAGGGTGTGCATATGCTGATGGGCGGCACACCGGGTAAACCGTGGGCGGCGGGTGATGTGCGGGAATCAAAAATGGTTTTTATCGGTCGTAGCCTGCCCAAGAAAATTTTCATTGAAGGTCTGGCGTATTGCGTCAGTGACGACGACCGCAGCGCGATCGAAATCAAATAATGTCGACGCCGATGCTGGTTCGTGTGGTTGGCGCATCCTGCCAATATCAACACGGCCATCCCATCCGTCTGCCGGACGTTGCCATCGCAGCGGGCCAACACACACTGCTGTTGGGCGCATCCGGCACCGGCAAAACCACATTGATCAATGCCATCGCCGGGTTGCAAACCCTGCTAACCGGGGCGGTGGAAATTGATGGCGGCGCATTTTCCACGTTGACGGCGTCAGCCCGCGATCAATTTCGCGGACAAAAAATGGGCCTGATCATGCAACGGTTACATTTGATTTCTGCATTAACAGTGCGCGCCAATCTCGCCCTCACACAAAGTTTGGCGGGACGGGCGGTGGATTACACCATGCTCGAAAAAATTGCCGCGTCGTTGGGCATTCAAGACAAACTCGATCGGCCGCCCCGGCAATTGTCACAAGGCGAGGCACAACGCGCCGCAATCGCCCGCGCCGTGGTCAACCAACCGCGTTTGATTCTCGCCGACGAGCCCACCTCGGCGCTCGATGACCATAATTGTGAGGCGGCTATTACCCTGCTGCTCGCGCAGGCCGAGCAATATCATGCGACCTTGATTGTTGCCACCCACGACGCGCGCATCAAGAGTCATTTTGCCAACGTCATCCAGCTGGTGTCCGCATGAAAAATATCGGCATCAGTTTCTGCATTGCACTGGCGTATTTGCGCGAGAGAAAATTCTCCGCGGCGCTCAACGTATTGTTGTTGGCGCTGGGGGTGGCGACGATTATTGCACTGGTGTTGATCCTCACCCAAGCCGAATCCCGCATGCAGCGCGACAGCGCCGGGATTGATTTGGTGATTGGCGCCAAGGGCAGCCCGATGCAACTGGTGTTGTCGTCGGTGTTTCAAGTCGATATTCCGACCGGCAATATATCGGTCGAGGAAGCCAGCCAAGTGATTGCCGAGCCGGCCGTGAAATTGGCGGTGCCACTCGCCCTCGGTGAGAGTTATCGCGGCTTTCGCATCGTCGGCACCAACCCGGCGTATATCGGGCTTTATGGCGGCCAGTTGGCCGGCGGGCGGCTTTGGGATAAGCCACTCGAAGCCGTGTTGGGAGCGGACGCCGCCAAAACCACCGGCCTAAAAATCGGCAGCACCTTTAATGGTTCACACGGCTTGAGTGACAGTGGCGGTGCCAGCCATGATCAGGCGTACAGCGTGGTCGGTGTGTTGGCACCCACCGGAAGTGTGCTCGACCGCCTGATTGTCACCAGTGTGGCCAGTGTCTGGGTTTTGCATGATCACGAGCAAGAACCGGCGGCTGCAGGAGCCAGCGCGGCCAACCCGGCAAAAGACGATCACGCAGGCCACGATCACAGCAAGGGCAATGAAGTCACAGCCTATCTGGTGCAATACGCCACCCCACTCGCCGCCATTTCGTTTCCACGATTTGTCAACGCCACCTCGTCGATGCAAGCGGCATCACCGGCCATGGAGTCAGCGCGGTTGTTTCAATTATTGGGGGTGGGTATTGCCGCGCTCAAGGGATTTGCCGCCATTATGATGTTGTGCGCCGCGTTGGGAATTTTTATCGGCCTGATGAACGCTTTGGATGAACGACGCGCCGATCTGGCGCTGTTACGGGTGTTGGGCGCGTCGCCAATGGTGGTGGTTTTGGTCACACTTGCCCAAGGGCTCATGGTTGGATTGATGGGCGTTATACTAGGCCTGCTGCTTGGCCATGCTGGCGCCGAATGGATTGGCCAAACCTATGCCGAATCCCAACGGGTGGCCATAGGTGGCCGGATATGGGTGGTTGAAGAAGTTTGGATTGTGTTGGCTGCGCTCGGATTGGCATTGATTGCATCGATTGTTCCCGCGTGGCGCGCCTACCGTGACGCCACCCCGGAATTATTGGCCAGCCGTTAAATTATTTTGAACATTGTGAGTCTGCTGCTATGCGTAAATTTGTTTTCCTGAATACTTTCAGCCATGTTATGACCCGCCTGACACAGCTTGGTTTGGTGGGCGCTGCATTCACCGCCGGTGTGTTGTCCACACAATTGTCCGCGCAACCCGGGGCCAATCCACCCGGCAAAATTGCCGATGAGCAGTTATTCGGCTTTATTGGCAAAGATCCATTGCCTGCCGGCACAATTCCCTGGCAGATTTTGCGGCAGGTCAAATTGGTCGAAGGTGTGGGTAAAGATGTTCCCAAGGCCGCCAACAAAACCGCCGGCACCGCGCCAAGCATGCGCCCGGAATTTAGTCCCAAGGTTCTCGAGCTCGACAAAAAGGAGGTGAAGCTTTACGGGTTTGTCATGCCATTGTCGACGGCACCCAAACAAACGCATTTCTTGTTGTCGCCGCTGCCAACCCATTGCCCGTATTGTGTCTATCAAGGTCCGGATTCGCTGGTCGAAGTGATTGCCAAAGTTCCGGTTGAATTTAATCAATGGGAGCCGATTGTGGTGACCGGCAAATTTGAACTGGTCAGTGATCCGCAACTGTTTTATCGGCTCACCAACGCCCGATCGGTAAAGTTTTAAGCGACCAGGCAATGGCCACCGCCCCCCCAGCAAAATCATCCGTGTCTGTCGGCACCACCACCGGCAATAAGCTGGCTACCGCCGGCGTGTTGTCAACCGGTGCCTTTTCCGGGGAAGCGCTGGCACCGGACTCAACCAGCTTCCCGCCGATTTATGAAGCGGCACTGCTTTATTCGGCCAACCATTTTCAACCCGCCGAAATTGTATTAAAGGATTACCTGCAAACCAACGATGGCAAGAACAGCATTCGCGCCTGGTTGATGATGTTTGATATTTACCAACTCACGCATAAACGTGAAGAGTTTGATTCACTCGCCATGTTGTTTGCGGTGAAATTTGAACGCTCGGCACCCAACTGGCTGGAGTCGAGCGACAATCCGGACCCGCGCCGCAAAGAAAAACGTGAACGCAAGGATTTGTTTGTTTTTGCGCCAGCCATTGACGGTGCCATACTCGCAGAAATCGACCGCTTTGAGACCATGGCCACACAAATGGGCAGCGCGCGCATGGATTTTGGCAAAATCAAATCTGTCCGCGCCGAAGAGGCGGAATTGCTGGCGATCGTGTTGCAGCGCATCCGTAAAGCAAGAATTCCAATTTGGTTTAATGGCCTTGATCCGTTTGCAACGCAGCTCAAGCAGGGCATCAATGACAAAACCGGCCGCCCCCTGGATGAAACACAGGGGTTTTGGTCGTTATTATTTGAACTCTATATTCTCGATGGCAAACTTCAGGAATATGAAGACCTGGGGCTCGAATATGCGGTGGCGTTTGAAATGTCGCCCCCCGCATGGGAGGCGGTTTTGCGCCCGACCGGAACCGCCGATGGCGCGGCCGACCCATCCCCCAGCGCCGCCAGCTCGTCCGGCGCCGACGGTTTCACACTCAACGGGGTCATCGGCCTCGGCAGCAAAGAAATGCTGCAGCAACTCTCCATTTTTGCCTCGTCAAAATCAGAAGTGCCGGTGGATATGAGCGGTTTGTTGCGCATAGATTTTGCCGCCACCAATATGTTTTTTGAAACCATTCGCGCCATTCATCTTTCGCAAAAACGCGTGGTACTGTCCAATTTGAATGAGTTGGTTGCGGCCTTGCTGGAAGTGTTCGGCATGGCCAAATTCGCCATCATTATCCGCAAAAAATCCGCTTAGCTTTTCGTCACGTCCAAGCCCATGTCCAACGAGTCACGCGACCCCCTTCCCCAATATCACGGCACCACCATCATTTCCGTGCGTCGCGGCAAAGAAGTCGCCATGGGCGGCGATGGTCAGGTCACCCTCGGCAATATTGTCGTCAAAGCTGGTGCGCGCAAAGTGCGCAAACTGCATCACGACCAGATTCTTGCCGGGTTTGCCGGTGCCACCGCCGACGCGTTCACTTTGTTTGAACGCTTTGAAGCGAAACTCGAAAAATACAACGGCAATTTATTACGCTCGGCCATCGAGCTCAGCAAAGATTGGCGCACCGACCGGGTGTTACGCCGCCTGGAAGCCATGCTGACCGTTGCCGACCGCGACACCTCACTGATCATTACCGGCAATGGTGATGTGTTGGAGCCCGAACACGGATTATTATCAATTGGCTCGGGTGGTGCCTATGCCCACGCGGCAGCAATTGCGTTGTTACAAAATTCTGAATTTTCAGCGGTGGATATTGTCAAAAAATCACTGACGATTGCCGCTGATTTGTGTATTTACACCAACCACAATCAAACCATTCTGGCCTTGGATTGAGTTGTGCGTAGTGGGTGGTTGATCGTTAAACGTTGACCTTTGGTGTTGGCGTGAAGGAGTGAACAGGTGAATAAGTGAACAACAGCCTGTTAACCAATCATCCCGCAATTGCCATGGGTGGCTGAGTGCAACCCCATGTTCACCGCTTCAAAATTCACCCGCTCCCCCGCCCACGACTTACCTTTCTCAAAAATAAATGCTGACTCCAAAAGAAATTGTCACTGAACTCGATAAACACATTGTTGGCCAGGCGGCGGCCAAACGCGCCGTCGCCATCGCACTGCGCAACCGGTGGCGTCGCAGTCAGGTTGATGAACCATTACGTACCGAGATCACCCCCAAAAATATTTTGATGATCGGCCCGACCGGTGTCGGCAAAACCGAAATTGCACGGCGTTTGGCCAAACTGGCAAACGCACCGTTTATCAAAATCGAGGCGACCAAATTCACCGAGGTCGGCTACGTCGGCCGCGATGTCGACACCATTATTCGTGACCTGGTGGAATCGGCCGTCAAGGACGGGCGCGAAGCCGCCTCACAAAAAATGCGCCATCTCGCCGCTGACAGCGCCGAAGAACGCGTGCTCGATGTGTTGTTGCCACAGGCGCGTCAGTTCGATTTTTACGGTAAGACCCCGGCGACGGAAACGGCAGACGCCGACACTGCCACCCGCCAAAAATTTCGCAAAATGTTGCGTGAAGGCGCGCTCGACGAGCGCGAAATTGAAATCGAATTGTCGACGTTGCCGTCGTCGATGGAAATATTTGGTCCGCCCGGCATGGAAGATTTGACCCAACAGATTCAGGGCATGTTTCAAAACATTGGGCCGGGCCGTAAACAGCCGCGCAAAGTGACGGTAAAAGAAGCCCTGAAATTGTTGACCGACGAAGAAGCGATGAAACTGGTCCACGACGAAGACACCAAACTCGAGGCGGTCAAAAACGTTGAACAAAACGGTATTGTTTTTCTTGATGAAATCGACAAAATTGCCGCCCGCTCCGACCACCACGGCGCCGATGTCTCACGCCAGGGTGTGCAACGTGATTTGTTACCGTTGGTTGAAGGCACCACCGTGTCCACCAAATACGGCATGGTCAAAACCGATCACATTTTATTTATCGCCTCTGGCGCGTTTCATTTATCGAAGCCGTCTGATCTGATCCCCGAGTTACAAGGCCGCCTGCCGATTCGTGTGGAACTCAGCTCCTTGTCGATCGAAGATTTTGAAGCCATCCTCACCAACACCGATGCCTGTCTGACCGTTCAATATCAGGCGTTACTCAACACCGAAAAACTCGCGCTGGTTTTTCCGAAAGAAACCGTTCGGCGTTTGGCGGAGATCGCTTTTGCCGTCAATGAAAAAACCGAAAACATCGGTGCACGGCGTCTGTATACGGTCATGGAAAAGTTGCTGGAGGACGTCAGTTTTGATGCGGCATCACAAGCGCCGACCTTCACCATCACCCCGGCTTATGTCGATGAAAAGCTCGGTGCACTGGCAAAAAGTGAAGATTTGGCGCGATACGTTTTGTAATTACAAAGTCGGGCATTGACGATCGCCGGCGCAGTGGTGTCATCCAAAGGCTTCGCTTATCGATTATTTGAAGTGCGGGTCGGACCCATCGCAAACAGCAGACTGGGCCCACACCTTAACGGTGTGGCGCGCCACCGCCAGCGGCGAACTTGAGTTGATGTTGGGTATTGTCACGGGCATGCCATGACGTGCGGCTTCCGCTGTACCCGTACCGGCAACGGCACCCCGCCAGGCAAACCGCAATCACCCGACAGCCGCCCCCGCCTTTTTGCAGAGCGACCCGTCGTGGTGCATCCATGCTGCGGCTCATGTAATGGCCGCGGTTGCCGGCCGCGATGCTGTGGCCGGCTTAAAAAATTTCAAGTCTGCCTTTGTAAAAATATTCTGGCGCAAAAATCCTTGAAAATTTTCGGCTTGCGCCTATCTGATAAACATGCGGTTGATATGTTGCGGTTGTAGTTTGAAATCAACCTCGCATCTCACATAACTGATCTGAAAGGAATGAAATATGAATACGCTTGTTCGCTGGCATAACCGCCATCGCCAAAACCCCCTCGCCAACTCAATGACCAACTCTCTCGTCAACGCATCGGTGCCTGTCGATGATTTGTTCGCCACCTTTTTCCGTCCCGCCGCCAGCGGTGCACCGGAAATTCGCCTGGACGTCAATGAAGACAAACATGCTTATCGTGTCAGCGCCACATTGGCCGGAGTGAAAAAAGAAGACATTCAGCTCGCCGTCAACAATAACGAAGTGACGATTGAAGTCGAATTCAAACGCGACAGCGGCGTCGTGGACGATGAAAAATCAATACATCGTGAACGCTTTTATGGCAAAACATCACGCGCGTTTGCCGTTGCCGAAGACATCGACGAAGCCAATATCGACGCCAAATATGTGGACGGTGTGTTGCACTTAACGCTGCCTAAAAAGGCACCAGTCAGCGCCAAACGCATCACCATCAACTAATTTTTTATCCGTTCGAAGTGTGGGACCATGTGGGAGACGCGCCAATCTCCCGCACGGTTCCTTTTGCATTGCAAAAAAATCAAGCAAGACCAGCAGCAAAGCGAGGGCATGCCTTTGGGAATGAATTACAAAGCTGGCCAATCGAGGTTTTTTCAGCTTTCAAAGAATCAAAGGGTGATTAAATTTGTGATGCGCGAAATACAATTGACGGTGATTAAATTCGCGAGCAGCCGGAAATAATTGGCTGACCGCTTTAACCTGCATATTTCATGGGGTTGCGTTCGAGAGTGGGTCGATTGGCGTGTGATTTTTCGTTCGACTGACCACGGCATAGCGAGCCGTGTTTGGCAAATGAGCACGGGAAGAGAACGGAAAAGCGCATGTTCAGCGGCCTGCTA